>JAZKBB010000014.1:68038-92848 GCA_040388865.1 Pseudomonadota bacterium
TGTAGCGGGCGTGCAACTCCATCCCCGGCTGGTAGTCGGGACGATGCGATCCGTCGCGCGCGATGCCCATATCACCCGTCGCCACGCCCTTCACCGATCCATTCTCGTTGAACAGGATCTCCGAAGCGGGAAAGCCGGGGAAAATCTCGACTCCCAGCTCCTCGGCCTGCCCCGCCAGCCAGCGGCACAGGTTGCCGAGGCTGAGCGTGTAGGTCCCCCGATTGCGCATGAACGGCGGCATCAGCATGTCGGGAATCCCGAACTTGCCTTTGCTCGTCAGCACCCAATGATGGTTCTCGGTGACCGGCACCGTCAGCGGCGCACCCTTGTCCTTCCAATCCGGGATCAGTTCATTGAGCGCCCTGGGGTCGATTACCGCTCCCGACAGGATGTGCGCTCCGACTTCACTGCCCTTCTCGAGGATGCAGACGGAAAGCTCGCGTCCCGCCGCCGTCGCCAGTTGTTTCAGGCGGATCGCGGCGCTGAGACCCGCCGGCCCCGCACCGACGATCACTACGTCATAGGCCATGGATTCTCGGCTGGTCATCCGCTTCCCTTCGTCCTGTCGCGGCCGGAACACAATTCGACTCAATTGCCCTGCCAATTCCTTGACCACGGCGTCAATGCCGAGCGACACATGCAATCATGGGTGGGGAAGCGGTTCAGATCGGTGTTGCCGAGGCACGCAGCGCATTGGCGTGGTGGCTCGACGCAGGCGTCGATGCGCTCCTGCAGGAGGAACCCCGCGACTGGCTGAAAGCGCCGCCACCAAAGTCTCAGGCGAAAACATCGGAACCGCCGCCGAACGTCGTCGAACCGGCCCACGATACACTGGCCGAGCTTCAGCACTGGCTTTCGAGCAGCATGCAGCTCCCGCTCGCCACTGCGACTGCCAGGCGCATCCTTCCGCACGGCCCCGAGGACGCAGCGATCATGCTGCTGAGCGATGCTCCAACTTTCGAGGATTCGGCCGCCGGTCAGCCGATTGGTGGAGAGGCGTGGCAGCTTACCAAGCGCATGCTGGCCGCAATCGGGATTTCGGTGGAGCAGGCTTACAGCGCCTCCCTCTCCTGCCTTCATCTTCCCGGCAGCAAGATGTCGCCGGCCGATCGCGCGGCGTGCGCCGAAATCGCCCGCAAGCACATCAAGCTCGTCAAACCCAAGCGGCTGCTCCTGCTCGGCGACGGTCCTGCGCAGGCGTTGATCGGCAAGCCGATCGCCCAGGCGCGCGGCCACGCTCACAAGATCGAGGGCGTGAGGACGGTCGCGACCTTTCACCCGCGGTCCCTGATTAATCAGCCCTCAAACAAGTCGTTGGCATGGAAGGATTTGTTGCTGCTGATGGAGGACGAAGCTTGAAGTTGGGACTGCTCGCCTTCGGAGCTTTGACCTGGACAGCGCCGCTGCTGGCGCAGGCCGTGCCTGACCCGCTCGCGCCGCTTCCGTCGGCCCCTCCGCCGCCGGACCAAGCTCCGCCACCGACTGGCTTTGTCCCGACACCCGCCGTGCAACAGCAACCCGCCCCGGTCTCCAAAGAGGCGACGAAGCCGGCCCGCCACTCCTCCGCCACGTTTACGCAGATCCCGCTCGCGACTACCCAACCGGCGGTGCCGACCGCGGCTGTTCCTACCGACTGGCGCGGTGTGTTCGACGCGATCGACTCGGGCAATTGGGCTGCAGCCCAGGCCGGGATTGCCGCTCTGCCGCGCGGCATCCTAACGCCGCTCGCCAAGGCCGAGCTCTATACCGCCAGAGGTTCACCGGTGGCCGACATCAATTCGCTCCCGTCGCTGCTCGCCGAGGCGCCGGAGCTTCCGCAGGCAGAGCAACTGGCGACGATGGCGATCAGGCGCGGGGCGCTGACGCCACCAGCGATCATCCCCGAAAAGCCGATCTACAGCATCGGTTCGGCACCGTACCGCTACAAGGCCAAGCCGGTGCAGGGCGAACCCTATGCGGATCAGCTTCGCTCGCTGATCGATCCATTGGTCAAGGCCGACGATGCAGCCGGCGCCGAAGCGCAGCTGCTCCTTTACGCCCCTCAGCTCTCGGTCGAGGCGCGGGCCGAGGCTGCGACGAGGGTTGCGTTCATCTTCTATGTCCTGGGGCAGGACGCCGATGCCCGCCGTGTCGCCGACACCTGGCGGGTCGGCGCATCCGGCGAATGGGCCAGTCAGGCGGCCTGGATCTCGGCCATCGCCTCATGGCGGCTCAGCGACTGGAACGCCGCGTCGATCGCATTCCAGCAGGTTGCTCAGCTCGCCCAGCAGCGCGAGCTTCGCGCCGGCGGCTATTATTGGGCGGCGCGCGCCGAACAGGCGGCCGGCCGGCCCGCTTCGGTTCAGCGGCTGCTCAAGGCTGCCGCGAGCACCGACGAGGCGACCGAGAGCTTCTACGGGCTGGTTGCTCGCGAGACGCTCGGCATGCCAACCCGCCTCGCGGCGGATCCGTTTACCGGCACCGATCCGAGCATCGATCAATATCCAAACGTCGAACGTGCGGTCGAACTTGCGAAAATCGGCGAACCCGCGCGCGCCGAGGAACTTCTCCGGCACCAGGCCAAGATCGGAGCAGTGGGCGAGCATCACGCCTTGATCCAGCTCGCGAAGCGGCTCGATCTGCCGGCCGCGCAATTGTGGCTCGCCGATAACGGCCAGTGGGGCGCGCGGTCAGACGCGACCGATCGCTATCCCAATCCGTCGTGGCGCCCGCTCAACGGCTGGCGCGTCGACCCGGCGCTGGCGTTCGGACACATCGTGCAGGAGTCCGCCTTTCGTCGCACGGCGGTCAGCCAGGCCGGTGCTGTCGGGCTGATGCAAGTGCTTCCAGTGACCGCGCAGCTGGTTTCGCGCAATCGGGGCGTGCCCTACACCCGCTCGGCGCTGACCAACCCGACCTATAATCTGGAATATGGCCAGAGCTTCATTGAGATGATGCGGGTCGACCCGGGCACGGCGGGACAACTCCCGCGCGTGATTGCGTCCTACAACGCCGGCCCGCTTCCCGTCGCCAGGTGGGCCGGGATCAACGACAAAGGCGATCCCCTGCTGTGGATCGAGAGCATCCCTTATTGGGAGACGCGCTATTATGTGCCCGCCGTGCTGCGGAACATGTGGGTGTACGAGGGCCTCGACAATGAAGACCGGTCGAGCCTGATCGCTATTGCACAGCATCGCTGGCCGACATTTCCGACTGGCGTGACGGCCCTCAACCGATAAACGAGCGGGCAAAGAAAAAGCCTCCCGGGCACTGGTCCCGGGAGGCTCTTCTCCATCCGTGAAGCTTACGCTTAGCCGCGCTCGCCCCTGGTCGCCGGCGGCGGCGGAGGCGGAGGCGGCGGGGGCGGCGCCGGGCAGGTTGCCGTGGCGTCGATCACGCTACCGTCCGGACAAGTCTGCGTCGCCGGAGGGGCCGGAGGCGGCGGTGGCGGCGGAGGCGGAGGTGGAGGCGGCGCGGCTACTGCCCCACCGAAGTTGTACGCGAGGGTAAGCAACAGGCTGTGCGACGAGAAATGGTCGTGGAAGTCGCCGACCACATTCGCGGTCCTGACGAACGACACGTTCGTCGTTCCCGTACCAGCACCGCCGCCGGCTGCCAGGACGTTCTGGACCGGGACCGTATTGGTCGTCGTGAACGTCGTGGCGCCCGGTACGAAGTCGAGATTGGCCGTGCGGAAATACTTGTACTTCAGCCCGATGTCGAACCCACCGCCGAGGCCGTAGCGGAGTCCGGCAATTCCCTGATAGGCCCATGCGCTGTCACTGATATTGAAGGTTTTGACACGCGCGCGTCCGATACCGGCACCAACCTGGAATGACAGGCCATTGGCGTTGCCGAAGTCGAGCAGGCCGTTGATCATCCCCGACCAGACGCTAACGTTATTGCCGAGGTTGAAGGTGCTGAGATTGCCGGTCGGATACACGAACGTCGTCGTCTGGGTCGCGCCGGCCGGATTTAGCGCCGTAGTGACCGTAGTAGCGAAGGCCGTATCCTGGGTGAACGACTTGACGTTCGCCCGCTTGTACCCGAGCTCGCCTTCGAGCCGGAACATGCCGAAGTCATAGCCGGCGATTGCGTCAATGTCGTAGCCCTGCTTGAAGCGCGCTTCGGAGCCGCCAACCGTGGCCGCAGGAATGGTGGTAAAGACCGTTGGCAACGTGCCCACGTTCTCGCCCGCCGTCGTCGATGGTGTGCCAGCGGCCGGACTTTGAGCGGTTTGCGTGTAGGTCGACGTGAACGCGCCGTTCATGTGCTGCGGGAACAAAATGCCCGCATCCAGTTCGACGTACGGAGAATTGTCGGCAGCCGCGGCAGGTGTCGCGATTACCGCGGCTACTGTTGCGAGCAAGAGTTTGCGCATCATTCGATGGCTCCTTTTGGTTGAAGATGGCGAGCAAACCGGCCCGGGCCGATAAAGTTGCGAACTCGTGCGCACGAAGCGCCTCAATCGGTGGAACCTGTTGCAGCCATGCAACAGCTGAACTTCAACGACGTAACTCTATGCTTCTGAATTCACGTTGCAATTCGCGAATGGCGGTATGCCGCGCGTCTTATTGTTGTTTGTTGCGGTGCATTGGACTTCAAAATTCATGATTGAGACAGGTTTGGTTCACTGGATCATTGATCGTTCTTGATTTGTTCCAGAATCAGATTAGTCTGGATGAATGCCTGTCGAGTCGAACCACGGTCGCGGGGCAACGCGCAATTCCACGCCGACCCGCTTCAACCTCAAGGAGCGCGTTGCCGAAGGCGAATGGCTCGACCAGGTCGAAGCACTGGACGGCGTGCCCAGGCGCAGGACCACGGTGACGATCGAGCACCCCAAATCGATCCTCACCCGCAACAATTCCCCTGACATCGGCTTCGATCGCTCGATCAACGCCTTTCGCGGGTGCGAACACGGCTGCATCTACTGCTTCGCGCGGCCAACCCATGCCTATCACGACCTTTCGCCAGGCGTGGATTTTGAATCCCGCCTGTTCGTCAAGCCGACCGCGGCCCAGCTGCTCCATGCGGCCCTCTCGCGACCGGGATACGAATGCCGCCCGATCGCCATGGGAACCAACACCGATCCCTACCAGCCCATCGAGCAAAACTGGCGGATCACCCGATCCGTGATCGAGCTCCTGCTGGAGACGCGGCACCCCTTCACCATCACCACCAAGTCCGACCGGGTGCTTCGTGATCTCGACCTGTTGAAGCAGGCCGCCGAATTGCGCATCGCCTCGGTCGCACTATCCGTCACCTCGCTCGACTCGAAGATTGCGCGGACGCTCGAGCCGCGCGCGCCCCGGCCACGAAAGCGCCTGGCCGCCATGAAGGCGCTGAACGACGCTGGAATCCCCTGCTTTGCCGCTATCGCCCCGGTCGTTCCGCAAATTACCGACCACGAACTCGAACATATCGTCGAAGCGGCCGTCGCCGCCGGTGCGCCTGGCGGTTTCTATCTTCCGGTGCGTCTTCCGCACGAGGTCGCGCCGCTGTTCCGCGCCTGGCTCGATGAACATTTTCCCGATCGGGCGGCCAAGGTCATGGCGACGATCCGCTCGATCCGCGGCGGCCGCGACAACGACCCCGATTTCTTCAGCCGGATGCGCGGCCAGGGACCGTGGGCCGATTTGCTTCGCACGCGCTTCGAGATCGCGTGCAAGCGCTATGGTCTGAGGCAGGCGAAGTTCCCACTGCGCACCGATTTGTTTCGGCCTCCAGAGGGCAGGCAGATGCGCCTGCTTTGATCGACCAGTGCGTGAATTTTGTCGATCCACGGCAGTGACTTGGCCGCCCTTCCCTGCTTAGGCCAGTCGCCATGAACCGAACTCTCCTTGCGGCCGTGCTTCTATCCGCCTCTGCTCCGGCCCTGGCGCAGCAGTCGATCGCCACGCTGCCCCCGCCCGTCGTCGCCGATCCCCGCGTTGCGGCGCTTCGCGATGATGCGCTGACCAACGACCATTACGCATGGGACATCGCCGAGGGGCTCACGACCGAGGTCGGGCAGCGGCTGGCCGCGACCGAGGCGGAGGCGCGCGCCCGCGACTGGGCGGTCCGTCGGCTGACCGCGATGGGTTTTGCCAATGTCCATGTCGAGCCGTTCACGATGCCCGTCTGGACCCGCGGTGCCGAAAGCGCCGAGATCGTTGCTCCTTTCCCGCAGAAACTCGCCGTGGCGGCATTGGGCTACAGCGGCTCGACAGGACCAGGCGGGATCACCGGCCAGATCATCTATTTTGACAGCGTCGACGCGCTTCGTCTCGCGCCGGACAGTGCGGTTCGCGGCAAGATCGTCTTCATCGACCACAACATGATGCCGGCTCAGGACGGGTCAGGCTACGGCCAATTCGGCGCTCCGCGGCGGCAAGGGCCGACTATTGCTTCCCTCAAGGGCGCAAGCGGGATCGTCATCCGATCGATCGGCACCGACCACCACCGCAATCCGCACACCGGCGTCCAATATTTCACCAATGGAGCGAAACTGATTCCCGCGGGGGCGCTCAGCATTCCCGACGCCGAGCAGCTGATCCGCATCCTCAAGCGCGGCCTGCCCGTCACGATGCATCTGACGCTGGTCAGCCAGAAGAGCGAGGGCGGCCAATCAGGCAATGTCATAGCAGAGGTACCGGGGCGCGATCCCAAGGCGCCGATCCTGCTTGTCGGCGGCCATCTCGACAGCTGGGATCTCGCTACCGGCGCCATCGACGATGCTTCCGGCGTCGCGATCACCACCGCCGCGGCCAAGCGCATCATGGAAGCTGGACGTCCGCTGCGGACTATTCGGATCGTCTGGTTTGGAGCGGAGGAGCCCGGTGGCCTTGGCGGCAAAAGCTATGCCGCCGCCCATGGCAAGGAGCCGCACGCGATCGCCGGCGAAAGCGATTTCGGCGCGGACCGCGTCTGGCGCTTCAGTTCTCAGCTGATGAAGAGCGATCCCGCGGCCTACGCCCGGCTCGCCGCGTCGCTGGCGCCGCTCGGCATTACCAGGAACGACAAAGGTGAAGCCGACGGGACCGATGTCGAACCAATCATCGCCGCAGGTGCCCCGTGGGTGTCGCTTAACCAGGATGGCACGCGCTATTTCGACTGGCACCACACGCCCGACGACACGCTCGACAAGATCGATCCGGTGCAGCTGAGGCAGAATGTCGCTGCGTGGACGACCATGCTCGCTGTGCTTTCAGGCGGAATCGAATCGGGAGCGAAACAGCCAAAGCGGCGTTGAGCCTCCCAAAACAAGGGAGGAACTCCATGCGCATCGCTTTCGCCATTCCACTATTGTTGCTCGGTGCCTGCAACGTCTCCAAGGAGGGCAATGCCGTCACCGTCCAATATGATCAGAACACCGCCGAGAATACGGCGGCGGACGTAGGCAACGCCGCCCAGAACATCGCCACCGACATTGGCAACGACGTTCAGAAAACCGGCGACAAGCTTGAGAACAAGGTCGGCAACACCGACGTCACCGTCAAGGTCGGCAAGGATGAACACACCGGTGGTGCGTCCAAGACCACAACGACGACCACGACAACGACCGAGAAGAAGTCGAAGTAGCAGCCACCCTCAAAGCTCTCAGATAGCTGCCCCGGCTGTGCCGGGCGGCCAATCGTCAGAAGGAGCTGCCGCTCGAATCCTGACTGCCGCCCTAATCCGCGAAGCGTCGCTGCGTCTGATTGCCGGCGTCACCAAAGCTACCGCTGGTCTGGCTGGAACCTTGGCTTTGTTGCCAGCCGAAGGCGCTGTTCCCGCCAGTGTCCTGCTGCAGGCATTGCTGCAGCACCTGCTTACCCTGGTCGGCAAGCTGGCGCTGCGTTTGAAGCGCATGCTGGATAAGGTTGCGCACTTCGCCCTCCTGCGCGTCCTGCAGGTAGGTCTGGCAATTCTCGGCGCCCTGGAGCGCGTGATAGAGGATCGCGATGACGTTGTAGGTTTCGTTGCGCGTACCGGTTTGCTGCTGTCCGTGTGCTTGGTCCTGCATGATCTGAGGCCTCCGAATTCCGGGATTTGCGGGCCGGCAGGGATTGCCTGCTCGCCGCCGCTAAACGCCTGAAACAAAGGGCTTCTGCATGGCTTTCGGCGAAGCGTGCCGCACTCGTGACTGGCCCCGCCGGTGATGTGCCCAGCCTCGTCTGCTACAAACGCCGATCGTGCGCTTTCAGATCGCTTGAGACGAAAGCTGCCGTTCTTCAACAAACATTGGACATTTGCTTTCAACTGCTTGCTGATCTGGCCTTCAGGAAGGCTTGGGTGACAAGTACGGTCTGGATGGCGGAGCGAATAGTGAAATTTGGGATCGGCCCTCGCCTCTTCGTGGCAGCTTTGCTCTCCTTGGCCGTGCTCGGCATTGCCGGAGTCGTTACGACCCGATGGAGCTTGGGTGGCAGCCATTCCGCTTCGTCCGGTGCGAACGATCCGGATAACGGTAAACTGATCCACGCGCTGGAAATGGCTTACGGTAGCCATGGCAGCTGGGCCTTCCTGCCCACCGCCGCGGAAGATCGCTCCCGATGGCTGCGAAGGTTATGGGCCGGGATGCTCGCGGCGGACGGCCCTGGCGCGACCATCGCTACCTCGGGCACGTACGGCGATCGCATCGCGCTTGTCGACGCGGACGGGCAATCCCTTAGCGGTGTGGTGCCCGGACATTTGTTACGGGCGATCGGTTCGATCGACACGCGGCGGCTGCCGTTGATCGTCGGCCATCGAACGGTCGGCTATCTGCTCATCGCCGATGCAGCCACTGCCGACGACCAGCTGGCGGTGGCATTCCTGCTTCAGGAACGCGGCCGACTTGGTGTGATCACCGCGATCGGGTTCCTGCTCGCCATCGCGCTGTCCGTTCTTCTGGCGGACCATTTTCGCAGGCCGATCGGGAAGCTGGCGGATGGCGCGCGAAAGCTCGAGCGCGGTTGTTTCGACACCCGGATGGACGACCGCCGGAGCGACGAGCTTGGCGAACTTGCACGAATCTTCAACCACCTCGCCGCCCGGTTGGAACGCTCAGAGCTGGGTCGCCGGCAGTGGGTAGCGGATACATCGCACGAATTGCGCACGCCACTAGCCGTTCTGCGAGCCCAGATCGAAAGCCTGCAGGATGGCATTCGCTCACCGACGCCCCAAAGTTTCGCACTGACGCTGGCGCATGTGGAAACCATGACCCGGCGCGTCGACGATCTCTATGAGCTCGCGCGTGCAGACATGGCACAATTGCAGTTCAGCATGCAGCAGATCGACCTTTGGCCGGTGGTTCAGGGGGCTATCGATAGCTTTCGGGATCGAGCGGCGGCGATGGGCTTGGCCATCGAGAGCGATACCGGCCCATCCCTGTCGACCATCGTCTGCGACGTGGATCGCATGCGGCAGGTGCTGGTCAACCTAATGGAAAACGCAGTGCGATATACGGATGCTGGCGGACGCATTCTGATCCGGGGGCAATCGGCGGACACAACGATGCTGGTCACCATCGATGATACGGCGCCCGGCGTACCAGCGCAGGCGCTTGGCCGACTGGGAGAGCGCTTCTTTCGCAGCGATGGCGCGCGCGCCGGCCCCTATGGCGGCGCCGGCCTCGGTCTGGCGCTCGCGAGCAAGATCGTCGAGGGGCATGGCGGACGCCTGGAATTCGCCGCGTCCAGCCTGGGAGGGCTGCAGGTCAGGATCAGCCTGCCGCTGGCACCGGCGTGAACGACACCATCCTTATCGTCGAGGACGAACCCGACTTGGCGGCGCTGATCTCTGACTACGTCGGCGCGGCCGGCTATCCGGTAGAGATCATTGCCGATGGCAAGGAGGCGCTTGCCCATATCCGACAGCAGGCCCCCCGACTGATCGTTCTCGACTTGGTCCTTCCGGGCCTTGACGGCATTGCGCTGTGCCGGGCGGTGCGCGAGCGTTCACGGGTGCCGATCATCATGGTCACGGCTCGGGTCGAGGAAATCGACCGACTGCTCGGGCTGGAGGTCGGTGCCGACGACTACCTGTGCAAGCCGTTCAGTCCCCGCGAACTCGTGGCGCGGATCAAAGCCATTCTGCGCAGGCTCGCCGGCGGCGGTGGACCTGCTTCACTGGTCGACATCGACGAGGCAGCCCAGACCGTACGCATCAGCTCTCGGCGCGTGGACCTCACGCCGACCGAATACCGGCTATTCGCGGCGATGGCGAAGCGGCCTGGCGTGATCCATTCGCGCGCGCACTTGTTGGAGGTCGCAGGGGGCGACAATCTGGACGTGACCGACCGGTCGATCGACAGCCACGTCAAGAACCTCCGCCGCAAGGTAGCCGCGGTGTTTCCCGACGCCGACATCATCCAGTCCGTCTATGGCGTGGGGTATCGCGTGGAGTTGTAGAGAGCCTCCACACTGCCTCCACAATGCGTCTCTAGCCATGCCGTTGTTCAGGCAATGGATGAGGAGACAGACGATGAGCTGGAAGCGCGGCTGGAAAAGAGCGCTGGTCATCAGCACCGCGGTGATCGCGACGCTTGGCGTTGCCGGCGGCGTCGCCGGGTTCGCTGCTTATCGGCTGGGCTGGGGACCGTTCGCGCCGCCACAGGCCGACATGACGATCGATCGTGCCGCACGGACGGCAACGATCGACGCTGCGATCGACGTGATGGAACGCTATTATGTGTTCCCCGCCACCGCGGCTGAGGTCGCGAAGCACCTGCGGGACAGGATGCGCAATGGCGACTTCGATTCGATTACCAGCGCGGAAGCGCTGGCGGAGACGCTGACCGACCGTCTCCAGAAGGATACGGGCGATGAACATCTCGAGGTGCGCTATTTTGAACAGCCGATCGCCGAACTGCCGCCCGGCCAGGACCAGACTGCCGAGGAGAAGGCCGATGAAGAAAGTACTCAGAAGCGCCTGAACTACGGCTTCGAAACGGTGTCACGCCTGAAGTCGAACATCGGATATATCGATCTGCGGGCGTTCGGCCGGCCCCAATATGCGGCGGCGAAGATCGCTGCAGCTATGACTTTGGTAAGCGACACCCGCGCGCTCATCATCGATCTCCGCAAATGCGGCGGCGGCGATCCCGAAACAGTCATGCTGCTCGCAGGCTATTTCTTCGACAAGCCAACGCACCTCAATGATATCTACTGGCGCGACCAGAACCGCGTCGAACGGCGGTGGACGCCGGCGACTGTGCAGGGCACAAGATATGGCGCCGCGCGCAAGGTCTATGTCCTGACGGGCGGAGATACATTCTCGGCGGCTGAGGATTTCGCATATGCCATGAAAGTCAGCGGGCGGGCGACGATTGTTGGAGCGCCGACCCAGGGCGGCGGAGCGCACCCGGGACAACCACGGCGGTTGAACGCCCACTTCATGATGTTCGTGCCCACGGGTCAGGCCATCAACCCGATTACGCATACCAACTGGCAGAAGAAGGGTGTCCTGCCCGATCTGCCCTCTTCGGAAAGGAATGCCCTGAACACGGCTCAAATTGAAATATTGAAGGTCGTGATGGCGACTGATCCCGATCCACGGGCCAGGGAGGCGGCCAAAGAAAGGATGTCCGATCTTGATTAGGACAACGGCGCCTGACGATCTGATCGGTAGCCTTGGGGAGATTGCTAAAAAGGTGGTCGGGGAGACAGGATTCGAACCTGCGACCCTCTGCTCCCAAAGCAGATGCGCTACCAGGCTGCGCCACTCCCCGACGATTGCCGCCCCTAAAGCGGATCGCGATGCTCGCCAATCCCCCGGATCGGCTCTTCGTCGCGATGGTGGGCCCGGCAGGATTCGAACCTACAACCTAGCCGTTATGAGCGGCCAGCTCTACCGTTGAGCTACAGGCCCTCTCCGGTGCCAAGCGAGATAGACAAAGGCTTGCGTCGCGCCAAGGCGCAACGGGCTTGCTCGCCGATTAGGATCTCGGGAACAGCAAGGCGAAGGCGTCGCGGCTGCTGACGAGATCGCCGCCGGCAATGCGGGCCAGCCCGCGCGCAAGTCTTAGCGAGAAGCCGCCCTCGACACCGTCCGATCCAACGCTCTCAAAGAGCTCAACATCACTAACGCCCTTGAATGCCTCGGGTCGGCTGATGGAAATTCGCGTCCCACCGCCCGCGAGCTCGGTCGAGACTTGTAGTCGTTCCCCCTGCCCGGCCGCGTCGGCGAGCGCTCCAAACAGCCGGAACAGAAGCCGGTCGGCGAGTTCGGGTTCAACCGCCCCGGCGACTTCGCCTCGGGTCGGCAGGACCGCGACCTCCACTCCGCGCTTACGGGCGATTTCGCGCAACTCGCTGGCGGCGCGGTCCACCAGAGCACCGAGGTCGACGCGTTCGCGACCCGAGCCCTTTGCCGAATGGACTTTGGCCGTAAAGTCCAGGTCGTCGATCGCCGTCAGAAGCAGGCGTGCCTGGCGTCCGATCTCGGCAGCGCGCTCGCGATAGCCGCGGTCGGCCGGTCCGAGATATTGCCCTTCGATGATCTCCGCGAACCCCATGATCGCATTGAGCGGTGTCTTGATCTCGTGGACCAATTCACGCAGCGAATTGGGGTCGGACAGAACATCCGGAACGCCTTGCCGAGGCGCCGTCGCGACGGGCGCTGCCGGAACATCACGCAAGGCCACGCCGCGATAGCCGGCGAAGCGGCCGTCGCTTGGCTCGAACGCCGGCACGCCGCTGATTTTCCAGTCCCCCGTTACGGGCCCGGCGCCTCCCACGCGGAGCAAGGCGTCGCGGAATGGCGCGCGAACCGCAAAGGCGCGGACGACATCAGCATCCACGCGGTCCCCATCATTCTCCTGCTGCCGCGCGATCGAGCGTCCGATGAGGGGACCGCGCGGCGCCCCTTCCACCCAGGCGATCTCGCCTCCTGCCCCGCATTCCCAACGGAACAACGCCGGCGAGCCCGCGGGCTGCGATAAGCTCACCGCTGGCTCCGTCGCCTGGCCGGAGCGCAGCCGGCGACGCCGTTCGATGCGGTCGATCACATCCTGCAGCGACGAGGATGGAACGAACGGCGGCGCGGCCTCCACGTCGCCGGCAACGGCGGCGGCCAGTGCCGACTGGGACACGGCCAAATCATTTTGCGGTTCGGGCCTGGTATCCGGATGGAGTGTCGCGATGAACGCCTTGGTCTCATCGTCAGCAACAGCGGTGAGCGCTCGCCATTGCTGCTGGTCGAGCGTCGCTGCAGCAAGGACTGGCGCGGCCACGCTCAGGGTATCAGATGCGAAATATTCCAGCAGAGGGAGCGGCAGCGGAAGCGCTGCCACGGCGCGGGCCGTCGCGGCGCGGATTGCCTCATCGACGCGCGGCGCTTCTTTGCGGATCGCCTCGAGCGCCTCGGCTGTCACGGAACTGGTGCTGTTCGCCCCGGCGCGGGCGACGAGGTCAACCAGCTGGCGCCACCGTACGGCGGCGTCATGGCGGTCCTCCGCCGGTTGGTTGAGGACGGTCAGCAGACGATCGTCGAACCGCACTAGATACTCGTTTCCTTGCGCCGAACCCTTACAGGGCCCTACGCCGGCATTTACTATGCGCTAAGAGGAAACGGCTTAACCATCCCGAAACGAGACAGGCGTTTTTTTGGAAGGCGACCGCTGCCCGGTGCTCCCAAATTAGAAGACGGAATCAGGCCTTCTGGGCGAGGTAGGTTAGCCAGTATTTCGCGATCTCCGCGCGAGCCCCGGTTACGGACTTGAAGGCTGCCGTCGCCCCGGCCTTGTCACCGGCTTGCGCGAGAGCAATGCCGATGTGGAGATTGGCCACAGCGGCATCGCCGTCCGGCCTGGCCATCGCCAGCTTGTACGCCTGAACCGCGTTCGAATAGTCACCGATCGCGGCATAATTGTCGCCGATCCGCATCAGCGCCTTGCCGTTGGCCGCCGCCTTCATCGCCGTCGCCAGGTCCGCCGGCGTTGGCTTGGCCCGAGCCCTGGCCGCCGCGACGAGATCGCGGTAATCGGGACTTGACGGGTCAATCTTGTTCGCAGCGATTCCGGCGTCGACTGCCGCCCGCGCTTCCCCGAAGACCAGTTGATTGGACGCTTTTACCGCGAGCTGCGCATATTCGCCGCCGGTCATGATGCCCATCGCCTGCTTCAGGCGAAGCAGGTCAATGTTTGTCTCATCGTCGCCCAAATTGAGATTTCTGTAGATGGCGATCGCGTCGCTCCAGCTCGACGGCGCGGGATAGGCCGCGACCCAGGCCAGCGCGAGGTCCGTAGCTGCCGGCGACTTGGCGTCATAGGCGATGGCGACAGCCTTCTTGTATAAATTCTCTTCCGGCTTTTGACCGGCGGCGGCACGCGCCTGAAGAAGGCGCTGAAAAGTAGCGGCGGCTTCGGCCTTTTGTCCCGCCCCGAGCATCGCCTCTCCGACCATATTCGCCGCTTCCGCGTTCTGCGGATCGATGCTCAACGCTTTCTGGTAGGTGGCAATGGCCTGCGGATATTCCTTGTCGTTATAGTAGGAGCCGGCAAGAGCCACGTAGAAATTGCTCAAGTGCGCAGGGTCCAGGGAGTTTGAAGCGGCGATAGCGTCAATCGCCGCGGCAACCGCCGCTTTGTCCTTTGCCGCTGCAGCTGCCTTAAGTTGCAAGCTCGCGATCAGGTAGCGGTCTTCCTTCGTCTGCGCGACCGCCTCCGCCGCTGCAACTTTCGCTGGAATGCTCGCAAAGTCGTTCTTGGTGACGGCATCTTGCAGGTCCATCACCGCCTTGAGGGCTTTCGCCGATGGCTTGATGGTCTGCTGTTGAGGCCCGGCCGCGGCCGGCTGACTTTGCGGCGTGCTCGGCGAAGCGGGCGGCGCGCTGCTCATGCCATATTGGGCGACGGCAGGCACAGTCGCTGCGGTCATGACGAGGGCGAGCGCGGTGGTGATGATCGGCTTCATGGGGCGTGCTCTCCTGTTTCGGCGGAATCGCGCCGAATCGCGCCGAAGAGAAATGTCGGCGGCGCATTAGACCTGGAAATGTGCGAGGCCAAGCTATCTGGCCCATCCCGAGTGAACCTGCTTTGAACCATCTGGTTTTGCTCACGAATTTGGGCCAACCGAACCCAGGCAGCGAAACATCGCCTTCGCGCGCGCGTATGCGCGCGGGGTGGCGCGGCGGCCAAAGAATGCTTACGTAGGTGCCCAGGGGAGGCGTGCGGTCGTTGCCGCAATCTCTCCGCGAATCATCAATACTAGCAGGACCATTTCTTGGCCACTCAGCCCCCCATCGACGAAACCACCCCACCACCTCCCGCCGACAGGGACATTGCGCCGATCTCCATCGTCGAGGAGATGAAGACCTCCTATCTCGACTATGCGATGAGCGTCATCGTCAGCCGCGCGCTGCCCGACGTGCGCGACGGCCTAAAGCCCGTTCACCGCCGCATCCTTTATGCCTGCCAGGAGGCGGGCTACGTAGCCGGGCGCCCATATCGCAAGTCGAGCCGCATCGTCGGCGACGTCATGGGTAAGTATCACCCGCATGGCGACAGCGCGATCTACGACGCCTTGGCCCGCATGACCCAGGATTGGTCCATGCGCGTCCCGCTGATCGACGGCCAGGGCAATTTCGGCTCCATGGACCCCGATCCGCCGGCGGCAATGCGCTACACCGAGGCGCGGCTGGCAAAGGTCGCCAATTTCCTGCTCGGCGATATTGACCGCGACACCGTCGACTTCACCCCCAATTACGACGCGTCCGAACGCGAGCCGCAGGTCCTGCCCGCGCGCTTCCCGAACCTGCTGGTCAACGGCGCCGGCGGCATCGCGGTCGGCATGGCGACCAACATTCCGCCCCATAATCTCGGCGAAGTCCTCGCCGCCTGCCGCGCGTACATGGACGATCCGGCGATCAGCTCCGAAGGGTTGATGGAGCACGTCAAAGGACCGGACTTTCCCACCGGCGGCTTGATCCTCGGTCTTTCCGGAATCCGCAGCGCCTACACGACCGGCCGCGGATCGATCATGATGCGCTCGCGCCATCACGTAGAGGAAGGCCGAGGCGACCGCCGCTCGATCGTGCTCACCGAGATCCCGTATCAGGTCGGCAAGAACGGCCTGGTCGAGAAGATCGCCGAAGCCGCCAAGGACAAGCGCATCGAGGGCGTGTCCGACATTCGCGACGAGTCCAACCGCCTCGGCGTCCGCATCGTCATCGACCTCAAGCGTGACGCCACGCCAGAGGTCGTCCTGAACCAGCTGTGGCGGCACACGCCGGCGCAGTCGAGCTTCCCCGCGAACATGCTCGCGATCCGCAGCGGCCGCCCCGAGACGCTGACCCTGCGCGACTTCATCGAGGCGTTCATTCGCTTCCGCGAGGAAGTGATCACCAGGCGTTCGAAGTACGAGCTGCTCAAGGCCCGCGAGCGCGCCCACATCCTGCTCGGACTGGTCGTCGCAGTGACCAACCTCGACGAGGTGGTGAAGCTGATCCGCGGATCGGCGAGCCCCGCAGTGGCCCGCGAAAAGCTGCTCGAGCGCGAATGGCCGGGCGAGCAAATCCGTCCCTACATCCAGCTGGTCGAGGCGGTCGAGCCGCAGGCCAAGCGCGAGAAGTACAAGCTGTCGGAAGCGCAGGTGAAGGCGATCCTCGAGCTTCGCCTGCACCGTCTCACTGCGCTGGGCCGCGACGAGATCGGAAACGAGCTTCAGGGCCTTGCCACGAACATCGGCGAGCTGCTCGAAATCCTCGCCAACCGCGTCCGCCTCTACGAGGTGATGCGCGAGGAGTTCGACGACGTCGAAGCCGAATTCGCCACGCCGCGGAGGAGCGAGCTCGCCGCGGCCGCCGACGGCATCGAGGACGAGGACCTGATCGAGCGCGAGGACATGGTCGTGACCGTGACCATGGCCGGCTACATCAAGCGCTCGCCGCTCGCCGTGTTCCGCGAACAAAAGCGCGGCGGCAAGGGCCGCGCCGGAATGGCGACGAAGGAAGAGGATGCGGTCACCACCTTGTTCGTGACCTCTACGCACAATCCGGTGCTGTTCTTCTCCAACCTCGGCCGCGTTTACCGCTTGAAGGTGTGGAAGCTGCCCGAGGGCGGGCCAAACACCAAGGGCCGGCCGATGGTCAACCTGCTGCCGCTGGCCGAGGGCGAGACCATCTCGACCGTACTCCCGCTACCGGAGGACGAAACAGAGTGGGGCAAGCTCCACATCATGTTCGCGACTGCCCACGGCACGGTCCGGCGCAACAGCATGGCGGCCTTCACCAACGTGCCCACCGCCGGCAAGATCGCGATGCGCTTTGGTACCGTTGCCGGCGATGAGACGGAAAGCACGGACGACAGCCCAAATGCTGATGGGGACGAGCAGGCGGATCCGACCGACCGGCTGATCGGCGTCGAGCTGCTGACCGAAGGCGACGACGTTTTGCTTGCCAGCCGCAACGGCAAGGCAATCCGCTTCAAAGCCACCGACGTTCGCGAATTCCAGTCGCGCACCTCGACGGGCGTTCGCGGAGTCCGCTTGCAGCCCGGCGACGAGGTCATCTCGATGTCGATCCTGCATCGCGTCGGCACCACGCAGGAGGAGCGCGAGGCCTACCTCAAATGCCCGCCGTGGCGTGAGCGCGACGATGTCGAATGCACGCTTGCCTCCGAACGCTACGCCGAGCTGCAGGAGAACGAGCAGTTCATCCTGACCATTACCGAGAACGGCTATGGCAAGCGCAGCAGCGCCTATGAATATCGCCGTACCAACCGCGGCGGCCAGGGGATCACCAATATCGACACGTCGACCCGAAACGGCTGCGTCGTCGCCAGCTTCCCGGCGCACCAGGGCGAAGCGCTGATGCTGGTCACCGATCAGGGCAAAATGATCCGCACGACCGTCGGGGACATCCGGGTGATGGGCCGCAACACCCAGGGCGTGACCATCTTCCGCGTCGCCGATAACGAGCATGTCGTCAGCGTCGCCAAGATCGAAGAAGCGGAAGAGGAGGAGATCGAGATCGACGGCGGCGACGAGATCGCTCCGGTCCCCGACGCGATCGTGGGCGAAAGCGAGCTCGACAAGCCGTCGGACCCGGAGCCCGAATAAAGTCGGGCTGCGACCAGCCACTGAAACCTCCTAGGAAGGGCCTGCGTTCTCCTCATCCAGACCTAAGGAGAAAATGTCGCCATGCCCCTTCCCCACGATGCGCTGGTCCTCGTCGCCGACGGCCGCAAAATGCTGTTCTTTCGCAATCACGGGGATGAGAACCAAATCGACCTCCGCACCGAGTCTCACGATGCGCGACAAGACCGGAAGGACCGCGACTTCAAGACTGATGCGCCGGGGACGGAAAAGCAGAGCTTTGGCTACGGCCGCTCAACTTACGAGGAGACCGACTTCCACCAGCTCGAGGAGGATCGCTGGATCAAGGAAGCGGCCGATGAACTGAAGGCCCGTGTCCTTCGCGGTGATTTCGAGGCGCTCGCAATCGTTGCGCCCCCGAAGGCGCTGGGTGTGCTCAAGAAGTGCCTGCACAAGGAGGTCGAGAAGCGCATCGTCTGCACGATCAACAAGGAAATGAGCGGCAGGCCGATCCCCGACATCGAGGCATTGCTCGACAGCAAGACCTCAGCCGAAGATCTGCCGACCACCTGACAATGAAAGGGCCCGGCGTCGCCACCGGGCCCTTCTCTTTCTCCCAGACTAACGCTTAACCGCGCTCGCCCGAACGCCGGACCGGCGGCGGAGGAGGTGGAGGTGGCGGCGGAGGTGGTGGCGGCGTTACCACCAGCGACTGCGCCATGGCGAGGTGCTTTTGCATCACCGGAATCGCCTGCGCGGCGACAGCACGGAGTGGCGGCAAGTCCCCACCGGTCGAGTAATTCTGCATCAGCGCAATACCCTGCTGATGCGCCTGAATCTGATCCTGCTGGAACGCCTGATCGAAGCTGTAGCCGGTTCCAGCCGACCGCAGCTGGTCAAGCATCGCCTGCTCGGGCGGAAGAAGGGCGATCGGCGGAGGCCCCACGCGCGCAGCCGCGGCAGCGGCACCCACCTGCTGTCCCATCATCGTGTGGTCGGTGATCAGGACATTGGCGAAATTCCGCACGGCGGGATTTTGCGAAGCCTGAAGCGCGAGCTGCGCCGATTCGAGCTCAAACTGGTTCGCGCTACTGGCGTGCGCCAGGAAGCCCGGAGCCAGGAGCACGTTGTTCAAATCGGGCGGCGGCGGCGGCGTGCGCGAAGCACAAGCGGCGAGCGTCAGCGCTCCACCGAGCAAAATCCCCAGTTTCCTCATCGACCCTTCTCCCTTGGTTTGGGTGATTGTTGCGGACGAGAAACCGGCAAGGACGCGCGCGGTTCCGACAGTTGATGCACGCTAATCAAGCGAACAGGTGGATCACCTCGGCGTTGGGGGCGACGGCGTCAAGCAACATTGCTCGATGGCAGTGCGCAGGCTCACGCTCGAAGCACAGCAAGGCGCTTGGGCACTCGGCTGCCAGTGCCAGCATCTTCGCGCCTTGCGCGATCGCCTCAGGTAGTTCCAGCTGGCCGGCATAGATGCGGGCCATGTCCCCGTGCCGCCCCGCCCTTGCTGCAGAGCGGCCCTCCGCTGGAGTGCCCAAGGCCTTTAAATGGACATATTCGATCCCCGCTTCCTCCAGCGCGGCCCGCAGCGGCGACTTCGAGAAACCAGGCCTGCGCGACAGCGGCAGCGCGCGGACATCGATCAAGCGCTCGACTCCCGCCTCGCTCAATGCGGCAAGGACCCCGGGAACCGTTGCCCCTTCGTAGCCGATGGTGAAGATACGCATCCGCCTCAGATCTCCATGAGATCCCGCCCGATCAGGATTGGCCCCGAATAGTGACGAGCTGCGGCGGCGATCCATTCGGCATCCGGAACGTCGGGGTCTCCCGCGGGAACAAGATGCGAGAGAACGAGCATTTTGACGCCCGCCTCGGCGGCGACCTGTCCCGCCTGCTCGGCCGTCGTATGGTGCGACAGCACGCTTCGAACGAGTTGTCGCTGGCCGGGTACCGTGCTCACCAGCTGGGAAACGTACTGCGGAAGCATAGCCTCATGGACCAGCACGTCCGCGCCCTTTGCCAGCTTCACCAGCTCCGCGGAGGGACGCGTGTCGCCGGAAATGACGATCGATCGATCAGGCGCATCGAAGCGATAGCCGAGCGCGAGGTCTATCGGCGGATGATCGACTTTGGCCGCGGTGACGCGCAGGTTGGCATCCTCCATCACGGGCCCACCACCGTGCAGATCGTGGGCACGGATCAACGGTGCGAAAGGAACGCGGCCCTCGTCCGCGGTTCGCACTGCGATGTCATAGGCTTCGTACCGCAAATAATCGCGCAGCATCCGTTCTAACGGCGCGGGACCCCAGCAGCCGACGGGCGTGGTGAGCCCGGACAGCCAGGCGAGTTGCAGCAGCGGACCCAAGTCGATGTCGTGATCGGAATGATGATGAGTGATGAAGACCTCTGCGAGCCTCGGCAGCGGCAGCCCGGCAAGCACCATCTGGCGCACGACTCCATAACCGCAGTCGACGATGTAGACCTGGCCGCCGGAGACAATTGCTTGTGCGCTGTTGGCGCGATTCGGCCGAACCCGCGCACCCCCGGCGGTTCCGAGCAGGATCAGGCGCGTCTTGGAACTCGGCGCCGCCTCCAATCTCCCGATGGGCAGCAAGGCCGAGGCGAATGCCACGACGGCAGTTCGGCGATCGCAATTCATTGAGGCAATTTACGCATTCACCCGTCGAGACGTCGAGGATAAAGGCCACGCATGTCCTTCGACATCCACATCATCGGCGGCGGGCTCGCCGGTTCCGAAGCCGCTTGGCAGCTGGCCGAGGCGGGTTTGCACGTGCGCCTCAGCGAGATGCGCGGCGGTGGCGACACGACGCCCGCTCACGAAAGCGATCGCTTAGCCGAAATGGTCTGCTCCAACAGCTTCCGCTCCGACGATGCCGAGCACAACGCCGTCGGCCTGCTCCACGAGGAGATGCGGGCGCTCGGGTCACTGATCATGCGTGCCGGGGACAAGCACCGGGTACCGGCGGGATCCGCCCTGGCCGTCGACCGCGAAGCTTTCGCTAGTGAGGTAACCCGCGCAATCGAACAGCATCGGAACATCAAGGTCGTCCGGGAGCGCATCGACGCCCTTCCCGATTACCCGACGATCATCGCGACCGGCCCGCTGACTGGTTCGAAGCTCGCGGAATCTATCGCTGCGGAAACCGGCGAAGGTGCCCTCGCCTTCTTCGACGCCATCGCTCCGATCGTCCACCGCGACAGCATCGACATGGACCAGGCGTGGATGGCGGCGCGCTGGGATAAGGGCGGCAAGGACTACATCAACTGCCCGCTCGACCGGCCACAATATGAGGATTTCGTCGCCGCATTGGTCGAGGGCGACAAGATGCCCTTCCACGACTGGGAAAAGGACACACCCTATTTCGAAGGCTGCATGCCGATCGAGGTGATGGCCGAACGCGGGCCTGAAACCCTCCGCCACGGGCCGATGAAGCCGGTCGGCCTCGACAATCCGCGCACGGGCCGCTGGCCCTATGCCGTGGTCCAGCTGCGCCAGGACAACCAACTCGGGACCTTGTGGAACATGGTCGGCTTCCAGACCAAGCTGAAGCACGGCGAGCAGATGCGCATTTTCCGCACCATCCCCGGGCTCGAGAATGCCGAATTCGCGCGCCTCGGCGGGATACACCGCAACAGCTTCATCAATTCGCCTCGGCTGCTGGACCGCGAGCTGCGGCTGAAATCGAAGCCGAACATTCGCTTCGCCGGCCAGATCACCGGCTGCGAGGGTTACGTCGAAAGCGCCGCCGTGGGGATTCTCGCTGCCCGCTTCGCCACCGCCGAGCTTCGCGGGGACGCGGTTCCTTCGCCTCCGGTTGAAACTGCACTCGGCGCATTGCTGGCCCACATCACCGGCGGCGCCGAGGCCGAGACCTTCCAGCCGATGAACGTCAATTTCGGGCTGATGCCCCCGCTCCCTGGCCGCTGGAAGCGCACCGACCGCAAGAAAGGCTATACCGACCGGGCGCGCGCAGCGCTCGCTGAGTGGCTCGAACAGCGAAAGGTCGCCGAACCGGCCTAATTGCTATTGTCCTCGTTATTGTCAGGAACCTCCGGAGGTTTCACCTTGCAACTGCACGTGCTCTTCCTCTTCGCCTGGGGCGGCGCGGTGGCGACGAATTCGGCCGCGGTGAGCCAGCCCTTGCGTCCGCCCGCGTCATTGAACTTCTCGATACCCTTGGCCGCATATTCCTGGAACGACAGCGCGCCATTGTGGTCGAGGTCGAGCTTGTCGAAGTTGCGGTGCCGTGCCGCGAGATATTCGTCGGCCTGGACCTTGCCGTCCTTGTTCTTGTCATAGCGGCTGAAGCGCTTTTCCTCGCGCGTCTTTTCACTCGCTTCGGGAGCCCGGAGGGGCGTTCCGCCGAACAGGGAACCGCCTGCCCCGGGTGCGCCTTGAGCCGCCGAGAAGCCGGTCGAATGTTCGGCGCGCGACTGCCAGATAAGGAATGCCCCGGTCAGCAGAATGAAGCAGGCGGCAGCGCCGGCGAGGAAACGCAGCAAGGTAAATCTCCTGTCGCAAGGAGATTCGGCACGTCGGCACCCTCCGTAACGGAGGCGTTCCTGTCAACTATCGAGGAAAACGCCCCGTGAGACGATGACGCAACAGCGCCCAGGCCCTGCCCGGCGTGCCTTCGGGCCCACGCCGATGCAGGTCGCGCTTGGCCAGAACGGCGAGGCCCGTGAGGCGGCGGAAGGCAACCGGCACCGACCCAGATGGGGTAACCGCCCAGGACGCGGCTGGCACGAGGCCGAGCCGATGAAGGACCCCGGCTGCATAGAGGCGGCCAGCGGGAGCCAACAGAAGCGGAGGGCCGCTGCCGATCAGCCGGGCGCCCAGCCCAAACAGTATCGCGCCGCAATTCAACGCTCGCTCCAAATCGGGCGTTTCCTCGAGCAACGCGGCCCACCCGTCCTCCAGTTCCGCCAGCTCCGCTCCGCTAATCCCGCGCGGCAGGAGCTCGGCTGCCGCGGCCTTCAGCCTTGGCTCGGCGGGAGCTTTTCCTTGGTCGAGTTCTTCCAACCGCTCGCGCCACCACGCCAGCTTGATCGCCGCCAATGCCGGCTGCGTCGAACGTACGACCACGTCGGCCATCGCATCATCAATATCGAACAGTGCGTCGAAGGCGGGCCGCAGCTCGGCCGGCCAATAGAGCCGGACTAGGTCGCGGTCGCGCAATTCAGCGATAGGTGACGGCCTTTACCGCTTCGACCACCTGGCTCGTCTTGATCAGCGCCAGCTTCTCCAGGTTCGCGGCATAGGGCAGCGGGACGTCGATATCAGTCACGCGCAGCACCGGCGCGTCGAGGTCGTCGAAGCCCTCGGTCATCGCGATGGCGATGATCTCCGAGCTGATCGAGCAGACCGGCCAGCCTTCCTCGACCACGACCATGCGGTTGGTGCGCTTCAGGCTCTCGAGCACAGTCGCCTTGTCGAGCGGGCGCAGCGTCCGGAGGTCGATGACCTCGGCATTGATGCCCTGCGTCATGAGTTCCTGCGCAGCTTCCAGCGCCACGCCGACTCCAATCGAGTAGCTGACGATGGTCACGTCCTTGCCGGGGCGGACGATCCGCGCCTTGCCAATGGGGAGGACGTAGTCGTCGAGTTGCGGCACGTCGAAATGCTCGCCGTAGAGCAACTCGTTCTCGAGGAAAACGACCGGGTCGTCGGTCCGGATCGCGGCCTTGAGCAAGCCCTTAGCGTCGGCGGCGCTGTACGGGCAGATCACGATCAGGCCGGGAACGTGCGCGTACCATGGTCCGTAATTCTGGCTGTGCTGGGCGGCAACGCGCGCCGCGGCGCCATTGGGCCCGCGGAACACGATCGGGCAGCGCATCTGCCCGCCCGACATGTAATTGGTCTTGGCCGCCGAGTTCACAATCGCATCGATCGCCTGCATCGCGAAGTTGAAGGTCATGAACTCGACGATCGGGCGTAGGCCGCCCATCGCCGCTCCGGTGCCGACGCCCGCGAAGCCATATTCCGTGATCGGCGTATCGACGACTCGCTTGGGCCCAAACTCCTGCAGCAGGTTCTGGGTGACCTTGTAGGCGCCCTGGTACTCGGCGACCTCCTCGCCCATCACGAACACACGCTCGTCGGCACGCATCTCCTCGGCCATGGCGTCGCGCAGCGCTTCGCGCACCGTCATCGACACGACGGGCGTTCCCTCGGGCACTTCGGGATCGTCGTGAGTCTTGGTAACATCGGCGACGAGGTCGCGGGCCGCCGTTTCAAAGACGTGCGGGGTCGGCGTGGCTTCGTCTTGTTGCGATTCCGGTGCCGGAACCGACGATTGCTCGGTCATCGCCGGCTTGGGCTGCTCCTTCGTATCGGCGACCGGCGCGGCCGCGGGCGCGTCGACGCTCTCACCATCACCCGCGAGCAACGCAATCGGTTGGCCGACCTTCACGCCATCGGTGCCTTCCGGAACCAGGATCTTCGCGATCTTGCCCTCGTCGACGGCTTCGAACTCCATCGTCGCCTTGTCTGTCTCGATCTCGGCGAGGATGTCGCCCGATTTGACGTCGTCGCCTTCCTTCACCAGCCATTTGGCGAGAGTCCCCTCCTCCATGGTGGGCGAAAGCGCGGGCATCTTGAGCTCGGTCGCCATCAGTAGCTCCCCACCAGCACGTCGGTGTAGAGCTCGGCTGGCGCCGGCTCCGGCGTATCTTCAGCAAACTTGGCAGCGTTGACCACGATATCCTTGATTTCCTTGTCGATCGCCTTGAGCTCGTCTTGCTTGACTCCCATTGCCTCGAGCGCGCGCTCGGCATGGGTGATCGGGTCGTTATGTTCGCGCACGTCCTGCACTTCCTCGCGGGT
>JAZKBB010000014.1:92858-97508 GCA_040388865.1 Pseudomonadota bacterium
GCTCCGGTACTTGGCCGGATCGGACATGGAGTGGCCGCGATAGCGATAGGTCAGAAGCTCGAGCAGGATCGGCCCCTTGCCGCTCCGCGTCCATTCGAGCGCGACTTGAGCAGCGCCATGCACCGCAAGCACGTCCATGCCGTCGATCTGCAGGCCCGGGATCCGATGCGCCTGACCGCGGCGGAACAGCTCGGGTTCAGCCGACGACCGTTTGATCGATGTGCCCATCGCATATTGGTTGTTCTCGACCACGTAGATGATCGGCAGGTCCCATAGCTTGGCCATGTTGAAGGCTTCGTAGACCTGGCCCTGGTTAACCGCTCCGTCACCCATGTAGGTCAGGCACACCCCGCCATCCTCGGTATATTTGTGCTTGAACGCGAGACCGGTGCCGAGCGGCACCTGCGCACCGACGATGCCGTGGCCGCCGTAGAAGCCGTGGTCGACGCTGAACATGTGCATCGACCCGCCCTTGCCCTTCGAGATGCCCGCTTCCCTCCCGGTCAGCTCGGCCATGATCACCTTCGGGTCGATCCCGTAAGCGAGCATGTGGCCATGGTCGCGGTAGCCGGTGATGACGCTGTCCTTGCCGACCGTCATCGCCGACTGAAGCCCCACCGCTACCGCCTCCTGGCCGATGTACAGGTGACAGAAGCCGCCGATCAGCCCGAGACCGTACAGCTGCCCGGCGCGCTCCTCGAAGCGGCGGATGAGCAGCATGCTCCGATAGAATTTGAGCAGCTCGTCCTTCGATGCCTTGTAGCGCTGCGGCTGCGGCGGACGTTCGATGTCCGCGCCGCGGGTTTCGGGGACTGCTGAAACGGCGGCTTTCTTCGCGGAACGCGCCACGTGCGACCTCTCTCCTCGGGTAAGCGGCGGGTCTATAGGAGGCGGTTAGCGGCGCGGCAACTGGCCGCGCGCGAGGTCAATCGAGCGGAACGATCACCTCGTCGGGGCGGACCAGCCCGAGGTCCTTGCGCACGAGCTCATCGGCAATGTCGGGATCGGCCTTGCGTGGATCGAGCAGGTCGGAGCGGTGCCTCAACGCCGCATGGTCACGCTCGATAGCCGCAAGCTCGGTCTGCCGCTGTTGAAGAGCGCGGTGATAGCTGCCCCAGGCGAGGATTCCGTTCGGCCCGGCGATCGCGTGACCGGCGAAGGTGCCGACGACGATCAGGGCCAGCGCCGGCCAGGCCGCGCGGCGGATCAATCCCAAGCTCTTCTGCGCACGCTTCATGACGTCATTAGAAGAATCACGAGTGAGTCACGAACGCAAGTGAAAAGAATGCTTTGGTGGATGAAGCGGGGATAAAGTTGTGGATCAGGCGGGCTTGTAGGCCTTCAACGCAGCCCGACCCGGATAGCGCGCGCTTTCGCCCAGTTCTTCTTCGATCCTGAGCAGCTGGTTGTATTTGGCGGTACGATCGGACCGCGCCAGGCTGCCGGTCTTGATCTGCCCGCAGGAGAGCGCGACCGCGAGGTCGGCGATGGTCGAATCCTCGGTCTCGCCCGAGCGGTGCGACATCACCGCGGTGTAGGCGTTGGTCTGGGCCAGCCGCACCGCTTCAATCGTCTCCGTCAGCGTGCCGATCTGGTTGACCTTGATCAGGATCGAATTGGCGATGTCGTGGTCGATGCCCCACTGCAGCCGCTTCACGTTTGTGACGAAGGCGTCGTCGCCGACCAGCTGCACGCGGTTGCCAATCTTCTCGGTCAGCGCCTTCCAGCCTTCCGCATCGTCCTCGGCCATGCCGTCCTCGATCGAGGCGATCGGGTAATCGGTCGCGAGCGCGACATAATAATCGGCCATCTCGAGCGGCGTCAGGCTCTTGCCCTCGCCTTTGAGTTCGTAACGGCCGTCCTTGAAGAACTCGCTCGCGGCCGGGTCCATCGCCAGCAGCACATCGCCGCCGAGCTTGTACCCCGCTGCGCTTACGGCTTTGTCTATGAAATCGAGGGCCTCGCGCGCCGAATTGATCGCCGGGGCAAAGCCACCCTCGTCGCCCACCGCGGTCGAGAGTCCAGCCTGGTGCAGGCCGCTCTTCAGCGCGTGAAAGATCTCGGCGCCGCACCGTAGCGCCTCGGCGAAGCTTGGCGCGCCGGCCGGCATGACCATGAATTCCTGGAAGTCGATGCTGTTGTCGGCGTGGACCCCGCCGTTCACGATGTTCATCATCGGCACCGGCAACAGATTCGCATCGACGCCGCCGACATAGCGATAGAGCGGCAGGCCGACCGCGTCCGCAGCCGCCTTGGCTGTCGCCAGGCTCACACCCAGGATCGCATTTGCGCCGAGCCGTCCCTTGTTTTCGGTGCCGTCGAGATCGATCATGATCCGGTCAAGCTCGGCCTGGTCCTCGGCCTCTAGGCCCACCACGGCTTCAGCGATCTCGCCATTGGCGGCCTGGACGGCCTTCATCACGCCCTTGCCGCCCCAGCGGCTGTTGTCGCCGTCACGAAGCTCGACGGCCTCGTGGGCGCCGGTAGACGCGCCCGACGGGACCGCCGCCCGGCCCATGCTCCCGTCCTCCAGCGTGACGTCGACCTCGACCGTGGGATTGCCACGGCTGTCGAGGATTTGGCGGGCATGGACGTCGACGATGGCGGTCATGGCTTTCCTTCTTGCGGCAGCGTAACAATATAGGCGCAGGATTAGCGCCTATAATCGGCGCGCTTGACCGTGCAACTTTCGGCTTCGCCGCTCGGAACGAAGGGATGAGCCTTCGGGTTCAAGACAGCGAAGGAGGACTGGCCCGATGATAGAGCAGAGGACTGACGAGATGACTGCCGAACTCCCCGACGGAACCGACACGGTGATTGAGGGCGCGGCCAAGAGCGGCGGCGGCGACACCATAAATGTGGAGGACACTGCCTTGGTCACCGAACGTGAAATTCCGGCACCCAAAGGCGATGCGGAGCGGCCGGTCAGCGGCAGCGGAAGCCCCGAAGGCGGGCTGGTCGATCGGCTGCGTAGCGGTCGCGAGCAAATTGTGGGGAAGGCCGGCGAACGGGCGCGCGGCCTCGTTACGCAGGGCCTCGATCGCACCTCCGAAGCGCTCGCTCACGTCTCGAAGGCGATCGGGGACACCGCCGCAGGCATCGATGAACGGCTTGGCCCCGAATATGGCGAATATGCCCGCCGCGCCGCTGGATCGATCGAGAATGTCGCGAACCAGATTGCCTCCAAGGACCCCGACGAGCTGATCGACGACACCCGCAACTTCGTCCGCAACAGCCCAGGTATTGCTCTTGCCGGCGCGGCCGTGGTCGGCTTCGTCGTCGCGCGGCTGCTCAAGACCGGGCTCGCGACGAACAACGCCGCCAACGAAGAGGATTGATGCTCAAGCCGGCCGATCCCGGACCGCCGCCGCCCGAACGGCCGATCGGTGAGCTCGTCCACGAGCTGATCGAGAACGGGAAGGCTTACGCGCGCGCCGAGATCGGCCTGGGAAAGGCAATCGCCGCCGCCAAGGGCAAGGCTCTCGCCATTCCTGCCGCGATGTTCGCCGTGGCCTTCATCTGCGCTTTGGCCGCGATTACCGCGCTGGCGGTGGGCGTCGTTCTGGCGCTTGAGACGTTCATCGGCCCGCTGGCCGCCGGATTCGTCGGCATGCTGATCTTCGCCGCCGTCGCCGGACTACTTGGCTGGGCCGGCTACAGCCGACTGAAGCGCGACCTGTGAAGGATTCGCCCGCAATCCTGGCCGCCCGCGCCGAGGTCGACCGCAGCCGCGCGCGGGTCATGGCGACCGCACATGAGCTTCAGGAACGCCTGAGCCCCAGGGTGCTGGCAAAGGATGCGTGGCAGGGCGCGAAGGAAAAAGGCGCCGGACTCGCTGAAGATGCCGTCGACGCGGTGCGGGCAAGGCCGCTGACCGCGACAGGCGTGGTAGCGGCAATCACCATGTTTCTCGCCCGAGAGCCGCTGATCGACCTCGCCGGCAGGATGGTCGACGGGGTCGGTGAAAAACGAAAATCGCGGAAGAACCGCAAGGCCGAAACCAAACAACAAAGTACGGAGAAAGCCAATGACTGAGCGCGAAAACCAGCAGTCCAACACCGCCGCTCAGGCGCCGCAGAGCCCCCGCCAGCGTGCGATCAGTGCCTATGAGGATGCACGCGGACGGGCTTCGGACACGCTCGGTGAGGCGCCGCTGATCGCCCTTGCAGGCGGGATAGCTGCCGGGGCGCTGATCGCTGCGCTGCTTCCCAGGACTGAAGCCGAGACAAAGCTGGTGCGACCGACTGCTCGCCGCGTGAAGGACAGTGCCCGCGCTGCGCTCGACGCCGCTCGCGACACCGGCAAGCAGCGCCTCGACGAGCTTGGGCTCAGCCGGGAGAAGGGTGAGGAGACAATCCGCAACCTGCTCGACGGACTGACGGACGCCGGCAAAGCTTCGGCGAACGCCGCGGTCGACGCTGTGCGGAACCAGGGCTGACGCAAACGCCCGGATCATGTAGCTGCGCTAAATGAGCAAGCTTCACCTCGTGTTCGGCGGCCGGGTCAAGGATCCGCGCGGCCTCGATTACGATCTCAACACGATCGATCTCGTCGGTGTTTACGATAGCTACGCCGCGGCCGAAGAGGCTTGGCGCGGCAAGGCCCAAGGCACGGTCGACGACGCCGAGATGAAGTATGTGATCGTGCACC
>JAZKBB010000014.1:97518-108389 GCA_040388865.1 Pseudomonadota bacterium
CGAGCCGGACTCGGACGGGATCGCGCGGCCGAAGCAGTCGGCAGCCTAAGCCTTCCTGTAGCGCCACAGCAGCAGCGGGCGCTGCAGCAGGAGCCCCGCGGCGAAGCCACCGACGTGCGCGGGCGTCGCCAGCAGATAGCCCTGTTGGTTTCCCAGCCATCCCATCATCGCCTGAAGCACGGCCCAGGCGATCATCAGCCAGACGACGTTGATCCAGCGGTTGACGCGAAGGTTGTTAGTGAATGCGCGCGCCCGGCCAAAGCTCAACGCATACGCGCCGATGATCGCGCTGATCGCGCCGCTGGCGCCGATCACCGGCACCGAAGCGAGCGGATCGAGGGCCCATTGTGCGGCGGCGGCGGCATAGGCACCGACCACATAAAGGACGATCAGGCCCGCCCAACCGATCACGCGCTCGACCTGCGATCCGCACCACAGCAGGATCAGCATGTTGAAGCCGAGGTGCACCAGGTTCGAATGAACCAGCGTCGCGGTCAGCGGAGTCAGGAACACCGGCACGGCGGGGAACGGCAAGGCCGTCAGCGACACGCGAATCGCTAAGAACCCTAATGAGTAGGCGGCCTGGTTAGCCCGGCCGAGGACAATCGCGATAATCCACGCGATCACCGTGACCGCGACGATGATGTTGGTTGCAGTGCGCGGGAAGCGCGACCCCACTAAATGAACTCGACCTTCTTGATCTCGTACGAGCGGTCCCCGGCGGGCGCCGAAACTTCGACTTCTTCGCCAACTTCGCGCCCGATGAGGGCACGGCCGAGTGGTGAATTGAAGCTAATCCGGCCATGGCTCGCGTCCGCCTCGACCTGCCCGACGAGCTGGTATTTCACCTTCTTGTCGTCCTCGTCGAGCAAAGTCACGGTCGCGCCGAACACGACCTTGTTGCCCGACAATGTGGTCGGGTCGATCACCATCGCCCGGCTGAGCTGATCCTCGAGATCGGCGATCGTCGCCTCGATCTGGCCCTGGCGCTCCTTGGCGGCGTGATATTCGGCGTTCTCGCTAAGGTCGCCGTGCGCGCGCGCTTCCTCGATCGCCTCGACGATCGACGGCCGCTCGCCCTTGAGGCGCTTGAGGTCATCCGTCAGCTTGCGGAAGCCCTCGGCCAGCATCGGCACCTTGTCGGCTGTAGTCGCCATATGAAAAGCCCTTTTTCAAAACCCTGCCGCGGCGTGCCTTGGTGGCCCGCTCTGCCGGCAAATTGTAAGTGGAAGCCTAGCCCTGGGAGGCGGAATAATAGGATTGGAGCGGGGCGACTTCAAGCGCATGCGTTCGCACGGCCTCGATTGACTGCGCCGCAGCGAGACTCCCGGCCGCCGTGGTGAAGTACGGCACCTTGCGATTTAGGGCCGTCGTGCGGATCGAATGACTGTCCTTGAGCGACTGCCAGCCCTCGGTCGTGTTGAACACCAGGGCAATGTCGCCGTCGAGCAGGCGGTCGACGATGTGCGGCCTCCCCTGGGCGACCTTGTTGACGGTTTCCACCGGCAATCCCTTCGATTGCAAGTGCGCAGCGGTGCCGCTTGTCGCAATGATCGAAAAGCCGAGCTCGACCAGCTTCTCGACCGCCGGAACGATATGGTCCTTGTCGGCATCCTTGACCGAGACGAAGGCCGTCCCCGACTGCGGGACAGCCATTCCCGCACCGAGCAATGCCTTGGCGAACGCAATGTCGAATTCTCCGGCAATTCCCATCACTTCTCCGGTGCTCTTCATTTCCGGACCAAGCACCGGATCGGTTCCCGGGAAGCGCGCGAACGGGAACACCGACTCCTTGACGGCAACATAGTCGAGCGTCCGGCCGACCTCGCCGAATGACGCCAGCGGCTCGCCCGCCATCACCCGCGCGGCGATCTTGGCGACCGCAACGCCGGTCGCCTTGGCGACGAACGGCACAGTCCGGCTGGCGCGCGGGTTCACCTCGATCAGGTAAACCTCGCCCTCCTTGACCGCATATTGGACGTTCATCAGCCCCTTGACCTTGAGCGCCAGCGCAAGCTCCTTGGTCTGTCGCTCGATCTCGCCGATGATCTCCTTCGGCAGGCTGTAGGGCGGGATCGAGCAGGCGCTGTCGCCCGAGTGGACGCCCGCTTCCTCGATATGCTGGAGCACGCCGCACACCGCGACATCGGTCCCGTCGCAGATCGCGTCGACATCGACCTCGATCGCGTCGCGTAGATAGCGGTCGATCAGCACCGGGCTCTTGCCCGATACCTCGACCGCGGTCGCGATATAATGATCGAGTTGTTGCGGCCCCTCGACCACTTCCATCCCGCGCCCGCCGAGCACGTAGGAGGGCCTTAGCAGCACCGGATAGCCGATCCGCTCGGCCACGCGGATCGCCTCGTCACGGCTGCGCGCGATGCCGTTTGCGGGCTGCTTTAGCCCCAGCCGCTGCACCAGGGCGGCGAAGCGCTCGCGGTCTTCGGCGAGATCAATACTGTCGGGCGAGGTGCCGAGGATCGGCACGCCGGCCTCCTGCAGTTCCTCGGCCAGCTTCAGCGGTGTCTGTCCGCCAAGCTGAACGATCACGCCGATCAGCTCGCCGCTCTCCTGCTCGCGGCGGACGATCTCGAGCACGTCCTCGGCGGTCAGCGGCTCGAAATAGAGCCGGTCGGACGTGTCAGGGTCGGTGGACACCGTCTCCGGGTTGCAATTGACCATGATGACTTCGAGGCCGGCGCCCCTCTGCTCTCCGCGGTCGCGGCCGAGCGCGAAGGCGGCGTGGCAGCAGCAATAATCGAACTCGATGCCCTGCCCGATCCGGTTGGGGCCGCCGCCGAGGATCATCACCTTCTTGCGGTCACTGATTTCGGCCTCGTCCTCGGGCTCGCCGAACAATGGCGCTTCATAGGTCGAATAAAGGTAGGGCGTGGCCGCATCGAACTCCGCGGCGCAGCTGTCGATGCGCTTGAACACCGGCCGGACGCCGAGGCGCTCGCGATGCGCGCGCACCTCGCCTTCGGTAATCCCGCCGGTCATCGCGGTCATCGCGCTGTGCACCACCCCGGAACCGCCCGCGGCGACGGCCTCGCTCATGCCGCGCTCGACATGGGCCGAGCGAAGCGACAGCTGCGCCAGCCGCCCGTCGGAAAAGCCCATCGACTTCAAGCGCCGCATGCCCGCGGCATCGCTCGGCAGGCCCTCGATCCGGACTTCTTCTTCGGCGTCCACGATCTCCTGCAACCTCTTGAGGAACCAGGGATCGAAGCCCGCGATCTCGTTGATCCGCTCGACCGTGAAACCCTGGCGCAGTGCCTCGGCCGCGACCAGCAGCCGATCGGGTGTTGCCCGCGCCAGTGCGCTTTCGATGTCCGCCGGATCGGCTCCTTCCAGAGCCCGAACGCGGTCCAGTCCGCACAGCCCGGTCTCGAGCCCCCGCAGCGCCTTCTGCAGGCTCTCTGCGAAGTTACGGCCGATTGCCATCACCTCGCCGACGGACTTCATCGATGTCGACAGCAACGCCTCGGCGCCTTTGAACTTCTCGAACGCGAAGCGCGGGATCTTGGTCACCACGTAGTCGATCGTCGGCTCGAAGCTCGCCGGGGTCGCGCCGCCAGTGATATCGTTCGCGATCTCGTCGAGCGTGTAGCCGACGGCCAGCCGCGCCGCGACCTTGGCGATGGGAAAGCCGGTGGCCTTCGACGCCAGCGCCGATGACCGCGACACGCGCGGGTTCATCTCGATCACCACCATCCGCCCAGTCTTTGGATCGACTGCGAACTGGACGTTGGAACCGCCTGTTTCCACGCCGATTTCGCGCAACACGGCGATGCTCGCCGAGCGCATGCGCTGATATTCCTTGTCCGTCAGGGTCAGCGCCGGCGCAACGGTAATGCTGTCGCCGGTGTGGACCCCCATTGGATCGATATTCTCGATCGAGCAGATGATGATGGCGTTGTCCGCGCGATCGCGGACCACCTCCATCTCATATTCTTTCCAGCCGACGAGGCTCTCGTCGATCAGCACTTCGGTCGTTGGCGATGCCTCCAGTCCCGTCCGCACGAAATGCTCGTATTCGTCGCGGTTGTAGGCGATGCCGCCACCGGTGCCGCCAAGCGTAAAGCTGGGTCGGATCACCGCTGGAAGACCGACAGTCTCCAGCGCAGTCGCGGCCTCCTCCATGTTGTGAACGATGGCGGAGCGCGGCGATTCCAGCCCGATCTTGTCCATCGCCTCGCGGAACTTGAGCCGGTCCTCCGCCTTCTCGATCGCCTGCGCGTTGGCGCCGATCAGCTCGATCCCGAGCCGGTCGAGCGTCCCGTCTTTGTAGAGCGCCAGCGCGGTATTGAGCGCCGTTTGCCCCCCGATCGTCGGGAGCAAAGCGTCGGGCCGCTCCTTCTCGCAGATCTTGGCCACGATCTCGGGGGTGATCGGTTCGATATAGGTCGCGTCCGACAGATCGGGGTCGGTCATGATCGTCGCGGGGTTAGAATTGACGACAATCACCCGATAACCTTCGGATTTCAGCGCCTTGACCGCCTGGCTTCCCGAATAGTCGAACTCCGCCGCCTGGCCGATAACGATCGGGCCCGCGCCGATAATCAGGATCGATGAGATGTCGGTGCGCTTAGGCATCAGCCAGCCGGAAGCTGGATGTTGACGAACACGGCTTTCAGGCCGTTCTCGCGCGCCCAGCGGGCGACGCACACGCGCTGCCGGGACGAGGGATCGCTGCGCATGGTCAGCAGCAGGCGCTTCTCGCTCTCATCCTGGATGAGCTCGCCCATGGCGAGCCCGCAACCGAGCGCGACGCTGTTGAGCTGCGCCTCGTCATGCATCCGCGCCGGCGTCGCGCAGGCCGAGAGCGCGAGACAGCCGGACAAGAATACCCGTGAGGGACGGCGAACTGTCATTTTAACAATGCAATCGCTGAAATTAGGAGTGCCCCGAACGCGATCCAATCGCTTCGGCTGAATCCTTTTATGTAGTCGACAGGAGTCTTCGCCCGCCGCTCTTCTCGAATCTCCTGGGCGCGAGCCAAGCCGGCACCGTTTATCATGAAGACTCTCGCATTCATGGTTTGCCAGTCGCTCCCGTAACTGTTGCGAACTAGCTCACCGATGATTGTTTGAAGCCAAGTCGACGGCCGGTCAGAAAACAACTCGTGGTGCAGATCATCAAGATTGATCGGCGTGAGGTTGGGCCCCGTTTGCCTGTCGGCGATCGCCACAAGAATGTCATCAACGTATCGCTTGTAGTCGCTAACGCTCACTTCATCGCCCCCACGAACTTCGCGAACAAATAGAAGCTGTCCATCGGCCCCGGGCTCGCCTCGGGGTGATATTGCACGCTGAAGGCGGGGCGGTCGGTGAGCTCGATCCCGCAATTGCTGCCGTCGAACAGCGACACATGCGTCTCGCGCACATTCTCCGGCATGTCGTGGCGCTCGACCGCGAAGCCGTGATTCATCGATGTAATCTCGACCCGGCCGTCGGCTAGGCGCTTGACCGGGTGGTTGGCGCCGCGGTGGCCCTGGAACATCTTCGACGTCTTGCCGCCAACCGCCAGCGCGAGAAGCTGGTGCCCGAGGCAGATGCCGAACAACGGCTTTTCCGTCTCCAGCATCTCTTGGATGACCGGTACCGCATATTCCCCCGTCGCCGCCGGGTCGCCCGGCCCGTTCGACAGGAAAAAGCCGTCGGGCTCGTGCGCCATGATCTCCTCGAAGCTCGCCTGCGCCGGCACCACGGTCACCCGCGCCCCGGCCTCGACCAGCAGCCGGAAGATGTTGCGCTTGTTGCCATAGTCGACCGCGACCACGTGCGGCCGGCTCTGGTCGTCGCCGCCAAGCTCATAGCCCTGCCCCCACGCCCATTTGCCGCCGGTCCAGCGCTCGACCTGCAGGCGGCTGACCTCCTTGGCCAGGTCCATGCCCTCCAGTCCCGGCCACTCGGCCGCCATCCTCCGCAACTTCTCGAGGTCGAACTGCCCGTCGGCCCGATGCGCGATGGCGATGTTCGGCGGCCCCTGCTCGCGCACCAACTTGGTCAATGCCCGTGTGTCGACTCCAGCGATCCCGATCCGCCCCCATTTGGCCATCCATTCGGCAAAGCCCTGGCTCGCGCGATAGTTCGACGGCTCGGTCACCACCTCGCGCACCAGGCAGCCGAGCGCATGCGCTTCGCCCGCCTCGACGTCCTCGTCGTTGGCGCCAACATTGCCGATGTGCGGGAAGGTGAAGGCGATGACCTGTTTGGCGTAGGAAGGATCGGTCATCACCTCCTGGTAGCCAGTCATGGCGGTGTTGAAGCACAGCTCCCCGACCGCCTCGCCCTCGGCGCCAAAGCCCTGGCCCCACACCGTCCTTCCGTCGGCGAACACCACGACTCCCGTCGCGCCCTTGGGTTGGGGCGCAGACGTGGGTCTAGGATCGGCCAAGAGAGGCTCCCGCGGGTGAAATTCAGCGATGTCGCTAAGGGATTGTCGCTAGGGTGCGCAGGCCGTCAGGTCAACGCTGGCCAGCGTTAAAATGCAACGCTAGGGCAACCCCATGATCCGCGACGACATCAAGGCCGCGACCATCGCCGCGATGAAAGGCGGCGACAAGGAGACCACGGCGACGCTGCGGATGGTCTCCGCCGCGGTCAAGAACCGCGACATCGAGGTTCGCACCGGCGGCGCACCGGCCAATGACGATCAACTTGTCACCGAAGTGCTCCAGAAGATGGTCAAGCAGCGGCGCGAGTCCGCCGACATCTACCGCAAGAACGGCCGCGACGACCGCGCCCAGGTCGAGGAAGCCGAGATTGCGGTGATCGAGCGCTTCTTGCCCAAGCAGCTCAGTGACTCCGAAGCCGAAGCGCAGATCCGCGCGATTGTCGCCGAGACCGGCGCTTCGTCGATGAAGGACATGGGCCGGGTAATGGCGCTGGTGAAGGAACGGCTCGGCGGCTCGATCGAGCCGGCGCGTGCATCAGGCCTGGTCAAAGCGGCTCTAAGCTAAGCCCATGAAAAAGGCCCCGCCGCGCAAGGCGGCGGAGCCCTTAGATTTAGGTCGAATTCTATCTGGCGGCTGCGGCTGCTGTGCCGCCGGCCATGCCGGTGAGGCCCATCACGCCATCCATCGTCATATGGTAGAGGCGTATCGCGATTACCGTCGCGAGCGAACCGGCGATCGCCATTTGCAGGTTGAGCGCCACGCTGTTGAGATGCGCGCCGACGCTTGGTATCTGCGTCAGGGCCGTGCCGACGATCGGCAAGGCGATCAGCATCACGGCGGTCACGATCACGCGGTCCTCGGGCATGGCGAGACCTGCGACGAGGCCGAGCACGACAAGCACGAGCGGCACATTCATCATGTTCAGGGCCATGAACCCGGCGACGATCGCGAGGACAATGGCGATAGCGCGGGCAAGCCCGCCGATCTTCATCAACATATCAAACCCCTCCCTTGTGATTCCTTTAGGCGGTCTTTCGCCGCCGTTTCGGAACGGAGCGAGATTAACCCTAAAGACGGTCATTTCACGCATGGAATGAATCGTGCGAAATCAATGACCTGAGGAGCGCCGTCAAATATTCACACGCGTGCTGGCGCTTCGCCCGACTCGCCAGCTGTGGATAAGTCGCTTGCGATGGTTGCAGGCGAATCACGCACCGCTAGGGTCTTTCCGTGACTCTCTCACCGCAATGGCTTGATGAACTACGCGCCCGGACCACGCTGTCGTCGGTCATCGCGCCATCGGTGAAGCTGGTCCGCGCCGGGCGCGAGTGGAAGGCCTGCTGCCCCTTCCACAACGAAAAGACGCCGAGCTTCACGGTCAACGATGACAAGGGCTTCTACCATTGCTTCGGCTGCGGCGCGCATGGCGACGCGATCCGCTTCCTGACCGACAATCGCGGCATGCCGTTCATGGACGCGGTCAAGGAGCTTGCCGCCAAGGCCGGCATGGATGTCCCCGCCCCCGATCCGCGCGCCCAGGAGCAAGCGGAACGAACCGCATCGCTGACCGACGTCATGGCGGAGGTCGCCAAATATTACTCCGACCAGCTCAATGGCCTCGGCGGCGCGAATGCCCGCGAATATTTGAAGCGGCGCGGAATCGATGCGGCGACGGCACAACGTTTCGGTCTCGGGCTCGCGCCGGACAATCGTACCGCCCTGAAACGCGCGCTGGGCAAGAAGCTCGGCGAGGACAGGCTGATCGACACCGGCATGCTGATCCAGCCCGACGAAGGCGAGAAGGAGAGCTACGACCGCTTCCGAGGTCGGCTGATGATCCCGATCCGCGACCCTCGCGGGCGGGTGATCGGGTTCGGCGGTCGAATCCTCGGCGACGGCGAGCCCAAGTACCTCAATTCGCCTCAGACCGTTCTCTTCGACAAAGGCCGCACGCTCTACAATCTCGACCGGGCCGCCCCCGCCAGCCGCACCGCCAAAAGGCTGATCGTCGTCGAAGGTTACATGGACGTGATCGCGCTCGGTCGCGCCGGCATAGCCGAGGTGGTCGCCCCCAATGGCACTGCGCTCACCGAAGGCCAGCTCGAGCGGCTGTGGCGCCTCGATCCGTCGCCCATCCTGTGCTTCGACGGCGACAATGCCGGGCGCAAGGCCGCGATCCGCGCCGCGACGCGCGCTTTGCCCCTGCTCCGCCCGGACCGCACCTTGCGCTTCGTCGAGCTGCCGGCGGGCCAGGATCCCGACGACGTGATCAATGCCGGAGGCCGTGAGGCGTTCGAAGCACTCCTCGCCGCTCCGGAGCCCCTCGACGGGCGCTTGTGGCGCCACGAGCTCGAGGCCGAGCACCTCGGCACACCCGAAGCCTGGGCGGGCCTCAAGGAGCGGCTGATCGCCCACGCTAGCGTCATCGGCCACGCCGACCTCGCCCGGATGTACCGCGAGGACTGGCTCGAGCGCTTCTATCAACTGCGGCGGCCGGCGCGGGCGCGAAACACGCCCTTCGCCAGGGCCTTCGCCAAGACTTTCAAGAACGGCCGCTGGACGCCCCCAGATCCGCCCGTCGGCGAGCAATCGCGGTCGATCGGCCGCACCGGCATCGACCCCCGCACCGCGCGTTCGCTCATCGTCGGATTCGTCAATTTCCCCGAGGCGCTGCCCGACAATGCCGAACAGCTCGCGGCACTCCCGATCGACGACCCGACGGTGCTCAAGGTCCGCGACGACCTCGTCAATCAGGTCTATGCAGGCGAGGAACTTGATCGTGAGAAGCTAATTCCCATATTCGGCACCTTGGGAGTTGCGAGTGGGACACCTTCTCGCGGCGCCATGAGTTTCTCATTCACTCGTCCGGATACCAATCCCGATCGTGCGAGAGCTGATCTGGCGGCGGCGATCGACACGCTGATGGCGAGTGACGAGGTCGAACGTGCTCTTCTCGAAGCCACCGAGCGCTTCAAGCAGAACATGTCCGATGAAGCATATGACGAACAGCAGCGCCTGATCGCGGCGCAGCAGACACTAAGAGAGAGGCTGGCGCAGCTCGCCGGCACGGATTAAGCGGCGGATTAACATGGCAAAAAACGAACCCCAGGATGTCGATACGGTCGAGGACGGCGATGCGCCGCTGATCGACCTCAACGACGCATCGATCAAGAAGATGATGCAGCGCGCCCAGAAGCGCGGGATCATCACCATTGATGAGATCAACGCGGCCATCCCCGCCGACCAGAACGAGATGATCGAAGACATCATGTCGCAGCTGTCCGAGCGCGGCGTGACGGTCGTCGAGAATGATGACGACGCCAGCGACGACGACGATGGCGAGAAGCAGCGCGAGCGCGAAGCCGACGCCGAGCCGTCGATCGAGGACGAGGTCGACCCGCTCGACGACGGCGGCCCCCGCCCCGCCGCGGCGACCAAGAAAGAGCCGACCGACCGCACCGACGATCCGGTCCGCATGTACCTGCGCGAAATGGGCGCGGTGGAGCTCCTCAGCCGCGAAGGCGAGATCGCCATCGCCAAGCGCATCGAAGCCGGCCGGGACATCATGATCTGGGGCCTGTGCGAAAGCCCGATCACATTCAACGCGATCATCGGCTGGTCGAACGCCCTCAATGAAGGGCGCATGCAGCTGCGCGAAATCCTCGACCTCGAGGCGATGCTTAGCAAGGGCCCGACTGCCGAGCAGATCGCGGCGACCGAGGAAGGCGGCGAAGGCGGCGGCGAAGGCGAGATCAGCGAGAAGGTTGCCGGCCCCTCGATCAAGGAAGAGGAAGAGGTCGCCGACCAGCCCGAAGCCGGCGCCAACGAAGACGACGAGGACATGGTCGAGCGCCGCACCGCGCCCCAGGCCGAGGAAGAGGACGAGGACAACACGTTGTCGCTCGCCCAGATGGAAGAGACCCTCAAGCCCCAGGCCCTCGAGAAATTCGCCGAGATCACCTCGATCTTCAAGAAGTTCAGCAAGGTCCAGGCGCACCGCATGGAAGCGCTCCAGGGCGGCAGCGACTTCCCCGCCAGCGAGGAGAAGAAATACCACAAGCTGCGCGAGCAGCTGACCGCCGAGGTCGAAAGCGTCCAGTTCCATGGGTCGAAGATCGAGGCGCTGGTCGACGCGCTTTACACCTACAACAAGCGCCTGACCGCGCTTGGCGGGCAGATGCTGCGGCTGGCCGAGCGCCACAAGGTGCCGCGCCGCGCGTTCCTCGAAAGCTACATGGGCCACGAGCTCGACGAGGCGTGGCTCGACAGCGTTTCCGGCACCGACAAGAAATGGGCCGCCTTCGCCACGGTCGAGCGCGACACGGTCGAGCGCATCCGCAATGAGATCGGCGACATCGCCAACGCCACCGGCACGTCGCTTGGCGAGTTCCGGCGCATCGTCAACATGGTCCAGAAGGGCGAGCGCGAGGCGCGCATCGCCAAGAAGGAGATGGTCGAGGCGAACCTGCGG
>JAZKBB010000015.1:0-2178 GCA_040388865.1 Pseudomonadota bacterium
GAGCAGAAGCCTTCCAAGCTTACGACGAGGGTTCGATTCCCTTCACCCGCTCCAATTTCGCGACCTGCCGGGGGCAGGTTCGAAATTGCAGCGCGCTGAGCGCAGCGAAGCGGGCACAACTCAACTCAGACCCGCGCGTTGACACTTCCGAGGTCCGCCGCCACATGGCGCGCCTGCTCGCCGTGCTCGACCATCTCCGGACGGTCTGCGCGCGCCGACCCTGGAGAGGTGGCCGAGTGGTTAAAGGCAGCAGACTGTAAATCTGCCCGCGCAAGCGTACGCTGGTTCGAATCCAGCCCTCTCCACCATCGCCACCCGGCAACGCTCGAAAAGGCCTGCCGGGGTCGCGCGGCCAAGCCGCCAATCAATCGTCCAAATTGGACCAATATCGCCGCTGTGCGACATGGTTCGCCGCCTGGAATCAAAGGTTAATGCCAAAATGGCGCAGAACCTGCGGAAATCTGGCTAAACTAAACTAGATGTCATAATGACTTGAGGACTCATCGCTCAGGGGAAAGCAGATGTCGCGTGGGGCGGGGCTAGCATTCAATGTTTGGGCCGATGCACAACAAGTGCGCGGTAAAGTATCGAATATGGACGATGGTGATCAGATATCGGAACGCGTCGGCCGCCTGAGCAGCGGCCAACTCGACTGCCTGCTGCTGGTCGATCAGTTACTGTCGTCGAAAGAGATTGCAGCCGAACTCAAGATTTCACCGCACACGGTCGATCAGCGCATCCGCCACGCGCTTGCGACCCTTGGCGTCGACAGGCGGGCCCATGCCGCCCGGATCGTTGCCCACCACAAGGGGCCGTATCAACGATTGATACATCAACCGCCGTACATTGCCGGCGACGCCCAGCCCAGCCACCCAGAAGCCGCGGTCAGTCATCAGATTCGGCACGCTGATCGCGCAGGGGAGGCTGGGGGAGCCGGTTTCCTTACCGAGCAGAGATCTGCTTCTTTCTGGCCTTCCCTGCAACTGCCGTTCGCCACGAGGAGCAACCCCCGGAATGAGATGAATGTCGGCCAGAGGCTGTTCTGGGTCGCGGCGATCGCGATCGGAGCGGCGTTTTCGGCGGGCATGTATCTCGCCGGACTCGAAAGCCTCGCAAGGCTGCTCAAGAGCTAGCCGAGACCGACCTTCAGATCGGACCGACAATCACTTCGGCGCGTCGAGCGCCGGGGAAGGAGCAGTCATGCGCAGACAAATGATCGAAACCGCCGCCCACGAACTCGCCGTCCAGGTCCGTACCGTCGAAGAATGTATTGAATCCGCGCTGGTCGAACTCGCCGAGCTCCAGACCCGCATGGTCAACGCGCGTTGCGTGACCGGAGCCGGTTTTGCCGCGACCCACGCGGCGTTCGAACAACTTGCGGCCACCACGACAGGCCTCGTCGCGGCCCGCGGCGGGATTGCCAATTGCCACGCCTTCCTGGCCGAGACCCGCAAGACCATTCCGGGACTGCGCACGGTTGCGATCGGCGACAGCGAATGCCCGCCAGCATCGGCGCAGGTCGATCTGCGGGTGGTTGCCTGAGACTCAGCGATTGACGGCACGCCGCAGGCGTGCTGCTCGACCGACACCGACATGGCACCCAATCTATTCCGAGTCCTGCTTGCGCTCGTCGCGCTTTACGCGATCCTTCGTGGAACGCGCGACGAGCAGCAGGTCGGTGTGGTTTTCGTAATTGGCGTGATCGCGAGCGAACTCGTGCTTCCGCCAATCCGCGACCGATACGAAGGTGTCGAAACGAATTTGATGCTGGTCGATTTGGCGGTGTTCGCCGGCTTCCTGTGGGTAGCGCTCCGATCCGACCGCTTCTGGCCATTATGGATCGCCGGGCTTCAGCTAACGGCAATCCTCGGGCACATCCTCAAACTTGTCGATATCCACCTCTTTGCCCGCGCCTATGCAGCCGCTTTGTTCTTCTGGGCGTGGCCGATGTTGTTCATCCTCGCCATCGGCACCTGGCGCTCACACCGCCGCGCGCAAGGCTAAAGCGGCACGCTGGCGTAAACGACGGTTGCGCCGGCCGCGGCGCATCCCCATTGGAGCGCCATGTCGCGGCGCAAGAAATCGCATCAAAGCCATGGTACGGCCAGCCGGCCGCGGCTGTGGGGGAAGCATGCCGTCGCCGCCGGAATCGGTCATGAGCTTATCGAGGCCGCGGGT
>JAZKBB010000015.1:2188-32105 GCA_040388865.1 Pseudomonadota bacterium
CCGCGCTCGACAATTCGGAGCGCAAGGTCTTGAAGGCCTGGGCCACGCGCGAAGGTGCGGCCTCCATGCAATTCCCGGCTGAAGTGGCGGTGACCCTCGCCGACGTCGCCGATCTCGGGCGGCTCGTGCCGCACGATGCGCCACATCAGGGCGTCGTCATCGAAGTCGAACCGCTCGAAGAAGTGTGGCTCGACGAGATCCTGAGCAGCGCAGACGAGCGCGCGGTGCTGCTCGTGCTCGACCAGGTCACCGACCCGCACAATGTCGGCGCGATCCTGCGATCGGCGGCAGCCTTCGGAGCGATCGGCATCGTCACCCAGGACCGTCACTCTCCGCCTGAAAGCGGAGCGCTGGCCAAGGCAGCATCGGGAGCGCTCGAACGCGTGCCGTGGGCGCGGGTGGTCAACCTCGCCCGAGCCCTCGACGAAATCGGCGAGGCGGGATTTTGGCGCATTGGCCTCACTAGCGAAGCCGACACCGACCTCAAGGATGCACTTGGACCGTCGCGTGTTGCCCTCGTGCTCGGCGCGGAGGGTCCGGGCCTCAGGCACAACAGCCGCGAGCATTGCGACGCCCTCGCCCGGTTGCCGATCAGCGACACGGTCGAGAGCCTCAACGTCTCGAACGCCGCCGCTGTGGCGCTCTATGCGGCAACCACCCATGGTTAGGACGACGAGCAGCATCCGCCGCGATGTGGAGGAGTTGGCGAGCCGCGAACCGGCATTCGCCAAGGTCGTCGAGAAGCATGGCGTCCCCGAACCGCGCAATAGCGAGCGCGGCGCACAAACCTTGCTCCGGACGATTGTCGGCCAGCAGGTCAGCGTCGCCGCCGCACGCTCGATGTGGGCCAAGCTCGAGGCGGCGTTCGGTTCGCCGCCCGACCTCAACCTGCTGCTTGCCGCAACGGACGAGGAGCTTCGGGCTGCCGGCATGTCGCGACAGAAGGCCGGATACATCCGCAGCCTGGCGAGCCTCGTCATCTCGGGCGAGCTCGACCTCGACAGCCTGCCAGAAGACGACGAGGAAGCGATCGAGCTCCTGACCAAGATCAAGGGCATCGGGCGCTGGTCGGCCGAAATCTACCTCCTCTTTGCCGAGGGCCGCGGCGACGTCTTTCCGGCCGGGGACCTCGCCGTGCTGATCGAAATCGGACGCTTGCTGGGCCTGCCCGAAAAACCCACCGAGAAGCAGCTGCGTGAGCTCGCCGAAGCCTGGCGGCCGCATCGCGGAGCCGCCGCCGTGCTCGCCTGGCACAGCTATAATTCGGCCGTTCTTTAGGTCCTGACCGCGACCGGCAGCGGCCGCGCCCCGAGGCCGACATATTCGCGCGCGCCCTGGTCGAGGCGAAGCGGCCCGAGCTTGTCCTTCTGGGTTTCGCGGCCGACGAGATAGGCGGTGGACGACTGTGCCTTGCCGCCGCTCCACTCGTAGAGCGCGTTGAACGCAATCACCGGAACGAAGCTCTTTCGGCCGGCAAGCTCATATTCCTCGACCGCGCCGCGCGGAGCGATCACCTCGCGCACGAAGCTGACCCGCTTCATCGGCGGGATCATCTCGACGCGCTCGCCAACGACATTGGGATTGGCGAAGAAGGCGGCGAGCTCATCCTCGCGCGTCGCGCCCGCGTTGAGCAGGCTGGCACCCGCGATCACCGCCCGGGCCGGAGCAGCGCCGGCATTGAACAGCTCAAGCTCGAACTCGAGCGTGACGTGTTCGTCGTTGACGCGGCAGCGCAGGGGACGAAAGCCAAGCTCGAGCGCCGGCCGCAACCGTGAGGCGACAATTCCCGACGGCGCGGCAGGCCGCAGCCGCGTCGTGACCATTCCGGCGGGCACTTCCGGCCGAGGTGCAGGCGTAGGCGGTTCAGGCCGAGGCGCTGGCGCAGGCGCTCGCTGCAGCGGTTCCGGGCGGGGCTGAGGCCGGGGCTCGGGTTCGGGCGGTGCCGGAACGAGCAAATCGAACTGAGACCCGGCCGCCGCCAGTTCGCGCGGCCAGCGGCGCCACAGCAGGAAGGCTCCGCCGGCGGCGAGCGCGAGTGCCGCCGCGATCCACGGCCAGAGCGGAAGACCGCGGAACAAAGCGAATGGGTCGCCCGACGGCGGGGCGGGCTCCGGTGACGCCAGCTGGGCGGGCGGCGGCGCGGCCTGGAGCGGCACGCTCTGGACAGGCGCCTGCGCGACCGGCTGGGGTGCCGGGGCTGGGGTGGTCGTCACCACCTGTCGAGCCGCGCTCGAAGGAGCAGGTGTCGGCGTCGCCAGAGCAGGCCGCTCCGCGCGCCGAGGCGCCAAAGAGCTCGATGGCGAAGCAGTCTCGACCGGAGTTCGAACCGGTGCGGTTTGCGGCCGTGCGGGAGCCGCCGGCGGCGGCTGGTCGGCGGGGCGAGTCACCGTGCCCTTGAGGCTGAAATCCTGCAGCCCCGCCGGGCCGACGCTGTCGGTCGCGGGCGTGTTCGTGGTGGTCTGCGGAGGCACAGCCTGGGCGAGCGCGACGGCGGGCGTGAGCCATGCAGCTCCCGCCAGCAACACCGCCAACACGCGCAAATTCGCCCTCATCCGCTCCCACTCTTAAATGATTCGCCGCATTTGTCCCCCGCGGCGACGTCCCGCCAATGCCCGCCGCGTGCCCTGACTTCAAGCACTTGGCGGATGAACGGAGCCGAAACCCCGATCCGCCGCCGCCCTAGCGTGCGTCGACCAGCACCAGCTCGCTGTCGTCCTCAGCCTCGATCTCGACCCGTGTTTCGCCGGTGATCGCGACGCCGTCGCGGGGCTTTGCCTCGACACCGTTCACGCGGACTCGTCCGCTCGGCACGAGATAGAGGTGGCGGTCGGGCGAGGCGTCGATCGCGATCTTTTCCCCGGCCTTGACCGTGGCGCCGAGGATGCGCGCGTCGGCGTTGATGGGGAGTGCGCCGTCATCCTTGTCGCCACTCGCCAGCAGCTGGAACTGCCCAGCTCGCGAATCCTTCGGAAACGGCCTGGCGCCCCAGCTTGGCGGAGCCGACGGCCGGTCGGTCTCGATCCAGATCTGGAACAGGGTCGTCGGCTCGTCCTCGAGATTATATTCGGCGTGGGTGACGCCGGTTCCGGCGCTCATCACCTGGACGTCGCCGGCGCCGGTGCGGCCCTTGTTGCCCATCGAATCCTGGTGGGTGATGGCGCCGCTGCGGACGTAGGTCACGATCTCCATGTCGCGGTGCGGGTGCGGCGGAAAGCCGCTCTGCGCGCCGATCGTGTCGTCGTTCCACACGCGGATGCGGCCCCAGCCCATGCGCCTGGGGTCGTGATAATCGGCGTAGGAGAAATGGTGGCGCGCGTCGAGCCAGCCGTGGTTGGCGTGGCCGAGGCTATTGAAGGGGCGGATGTCGATCATGGGAGCTGATTTGGGTCCTTCGCTTGCGCCATCAAGTGTCAGGCGTGTGACTGGTCAAGTGCGCGTCCGGCGGGGGCATCGAGATGCCGGAAGTTGCCAAAGTTGCGCCCTCAACGCGCGCGCATGCGAAGGGGGGTGGGGTGTGTCGGCTTTGTCGGCTTTGCAAGGAACCCCGTACGCGCATGCCCCGGCTTTGATCACAACTGGTGGCCTGTAGGACAGGCTAATATTGCGGCGGCAGCTTTGGGTGGAACGCGGACCTTCGCTGCACTTGCCCTGGTCTTTCTTTTTCCCCAGATTGAGCGACGTGCTGCTCCTCATGCTCGCCTTAGCTCCGGTGAACCAGAACCCCTTGGCCGTGACGCACCCCAAGGGCGATCGCCAACCATTGTTCTCTGAGAGCGATTATCCGGCCGAGGCACGGCAAACCGGCTGGGAAGGTTCAGTTATCTTCGATCTAACGGTCACTCCGGAAGGCCGTGTTTCCAAGTGTGTGATCGTTGAGAGTAGCGGCCATGCGGTCCTCGACACGGCCACATGCACAATTCTGACGACGCGAGCTAAATTCTATCCTGCGAAAGACCGAAACGGAAAGCCGGTCGAAGACGTGGTTAGGACCCCGCCGATCAACTGGTCCTTATAATCGAGCGCTCGCCGCTGTGTCCGCAATGGGTCGAAAGCGAACATCCGCTGGCAGTTTCGCAAAGGTACGTGCCGCCTGCTGTGATCGGCCGCCCGCTACTGCGGCTTCCGCTCGCCTCTCCCGTCCAGGTCGCTTTGAAGCTGGCGCATTTGCAAACAGCTGCGCCGGCGCGATCGAAGCGCCGCGACCGATCTGGTACTGGCGCGTTCTCGCGACCGGGACCAATCGAGGCGACGAAGGGAGCAGCAATGGAGCACCAGGACCGCAGGGCCGCACTCGTTTCGCTCGCAGGCGCCGCAATCGCGGGATCAGCCTTCGCGCTCGGTGGATGCAGCAAGTCCAATGGCGATCACGGGCAAAAGGGCGGCGGCGAGGGCGAGGTCACGGCGAACGAAGATCTGATGCGGGAGCATGGCGTCCTGCGCCGCATTCTCATCATCTATCGCGAGGTCTCGCCGAAGTTGGTTGCCAATGCGGCGAGCGTTGACGCTGCGGCGCTCGCCGGCGCCGCGAAGCTCTTCCAGGCGTTCGGCGAGCGCTATCACGAGCAGCTCCTGGAAGAGCAGCACATCTTCCCGCTTGTGCGGAAGGCCGGCGATGAGGCGGCTGGATTGGTCGACTCGCTCCTCGCCCAACACGCACGTGGCCGCGAGATCACCGCTTACATCCTCGACAAGACAAAGACAGGCCGTATCGGCAGCGGTGACGCCGCCCCGATGGCGAGGGCGCTGACGTCCTTCTCGCGAATGTACGAGCCGCATACCGCGCGCGAGGACACGATCATCTTCCCCGCGTTCAAGAAGGTAGTCGGCCCGAAAGGCTACGACCAACTTGGCGACCAGTTCGAAGACATTGAACGCAGGGAGTTCGGCGGCGACGGTTTCGATATGGCCGTGGACAAGGTAGCGGGCCTCGAGCAACGGCTTGGCACAGCTGACCTCGCCTCATTTACAGCGCCGCCGTTGGGAGCCGGATAGCGCTCTGACCAATGTCCGAATGGGCAGGTGCTCGCTTATTTGGGTTGATCCCCAATCGAATTCTTGCCGCCGAGAATTTCCAGTGCCCGTTCACGCGGCGTGTCGATCGGCAGGCACACGGCGTGCGGCAGGGCGTATCCCTCGATCATTGTTCCTGGGCTGAAGTCTCCCATGCCAAGATCCTTCGCACGCTGGAAGGCGACTCTCGCTCCGATGTCAGTCTCCCAAAGCTCCAGCCGCGCCGCTTGCAACGCAGAGATGAAGTGCACTCGCCCTGCGGGGCCAAGCGCCCCGGTCCAGCTTTCGAGGCCCCTCAATTGTGCCCAGGCGTCCTGCTCTCGCTCCTCGGCGCCGACAAACTGCTTTGAAGCCACGTAAACGCCGCCCAAACGGCTTTGTTCGTCGGGACTGAACAGGCTTGCTCGGCCGCTGGCGGTTGCCGCCTGCCAGCGCTCGTCGGAATTGAACCAGATCGCCGGTTGTCCGATCCAGTTGGGCCGGGGCGATAGCGCGCCGTCACCGGCCTTTGCCAACAGCGCTCCGATCTCGTCCAGCCTGCGTTCGACGCAACCCTGCGTCGCCATTCGGGCCTTCATGTAAGACAGGTTCTGCTTGATCTCGGCATCGACGGCCAGATGCGCCTGGCGCTCGCTTGAGCGATCGTGGATCGCTGATGCGACCTGCTCGACACCAAGCGCAATGAGGACGCCCATGACGATGATGCCGACCTCGCCCGCGAACTCGCGCCAGCCGTGCAGCGGTTTGGGTAGATGAAAATGCATTGCAGGCGCCTCTCGGTTACGGAAACGTAACAGAAGGGCTAATGTCCGCAACCGGTCGAAAGCAGACACTGTTATAGGACCATGCGCGTGCCGGTGGCGGAATGCGCGAAAGGCTCTATCCTCCCGCAAGGGGAAGAGGAGAGCCATGGCCACGACCGCGCTGCCGCCGTCCGCGGAACAACTGAGCCGCACCCAGGACCGCGGGTTCCTCGGCCATCCGAAGGGCCTCGCCTACCTCGCCTTCACCGAGGCGTGGGAGCGCTTTTCCTATTACGGGATGACCGCGCTGGTCGTGCTCTACATGGTCCAGCAACTGCTGCTGCCGGGGCACATCGAACATGTCGCCGGCATGGCAGCCTATCGTTCCGCCCTCGAAGCCGTGTTCGGCCCGATGTCGCCCCAGGCGCTGGCCTCGCAGACGTTCGGTTTTTACACCGGCCTCGTCTATTTCACGCCGTTGTTCGGCGGGTGGATCGGCGACCGCCTGCTCGGCGTCAAACGAACCGTGATCATCGGCGCGCTGCTGATGAGCGCCGGCCATTTCGCCATGGCCTTGGACCAGAGCTTCCTCATCGCGCTGCTGCTGCTGATCCTTGGCTCGGGCTGCCTCAAGGGCAATATCGCGGCGCAGGTCGGGCACCTCTACGCTCCCGACGACGTCTCGCGGCGGACGCGCGCGTTCACGATCTTCAGCACCGGGATCAACGTCGGCGCCACGACCGGCCCGCTCGTCTGCGGATTGCTCGCCCAGCTCTATGGCTGGCATATCGGATTCGGGTGCGCGGGCGTCCTGATGCTGCTGGCGACAATCACCTATCTCGCCGGTCAACGGCATCTGCCCGATCAACGGCCGCGCAAACGCGACCGCGCGCCGCCAGCCCCCTTGAGCAAGAGCGAACGGAGGACCGTCGTGCTTCTCGTCCTTGCGGCGTCGATCACGATTTTCCAGTCGGTCGCTTACTACCAGGTCTACAATGTCGGGCTGGTGTGGATCGACGCCCACGTGAATCTGGCGACCCCGATCGGGCACATCCCGGTGCCGTGGTTCAACTCGATCGATCCGTTTGTCAGCATCGTCGCGGTGCCGCCGCTCATCTATCTGTGGATACTGCAGCAAAGGCGCGGGAGCGAGCCGAGCGACGTCGCCAAGATCGGCATCGGCGCCGCCATTGCGTCCGCGTCCTCCGGACTGATCGTCCTCGGAATCTTGCTGGCGGGCGGCGGAAAGGTCGGCGCGATCTATCCGGTCCTCGCCTGTGTCGGCATGGGCATCGCCTTTCTCTATTACTGGCCGCCGCTGCTTGCGTTGATCTCCCGCACCGCGCCGCCCAGCATCAATGCGACCATGGTCAGCGGGGCATATCTCGCGCTGTTCGTCGGCAATGTCCTGATGGGCTGGGTCGGCAGCTATTATGAGAAGATGACCCCGACGGCATTTTGGACGCTGAACGCGGCGATTGCCGCCGCGGGCGCCCTCCTCGTTCTGCTGTTTGGCCGCCAGCTCAATCGCGCACTCCAGCAGAGCTAAGGCGCGGGTATCGATGCCGGAAGTTCATAAAATTCATGCCCCTACGCACGCGTACGCGAGGGGGCGAGCGTCGGCTGCCCGAAGTTGCCAAAGTTGGCAGCGACATGTGCGTGCAGGCGCGGCGTCGTTGGGCGCAAGGTCTGAGCGTGCCGATGTCATCGGCGAGCTTGGATCACAAATGGGGTCCTGTAGGACAGGGAAATCGTGCGCGTGGGTTAGTGGAGCTTGCGTTCCTTTGCTGCTCCAGCATCCGAGTTCTTCGCGTCCTCGTAGGCCGACAACAGCTGCACCGCTATTTGGCTATCGAGCATGTTCTCAAGTGCGCTCAAGTCCAAGTTGTCATTCTCCAGCGCCTCGTCAGCAGCTTCAAGTGCTTCGTAGTAGGGTGTCTTTTCCGCCGCGATTTGTTCGGGGACAGTTTCGTGCCCGGGCAGCAGATAGCCCACCTTCGCGCATAGAACGTAGTACGCGAGGGCTCTTGAGGTGCGACCATTTCCGTCAGTGAACGGATGAATCCAGTTCAACCTCCACATGACGTAGGCACATAGATGTAGAGCAGTCTGGTCCGCAAAGTTGTCCATTACGTAGTCGCACATTTCCTCGACGAGGCCCGGCACGAGGTGGGCCGCAGGAGGCCCATGCTTCGACTTGCCGATCTCAACCGCGCCTGGTCGGAAGTTGCCCGCGTATGGCGAGAGACCATCAAGTGCGGCGCGGTGAAGGTCGAGAATCATAGAAGTCCGCAACCGGAAGGGCCGACCTGCCCGCACTACGTCTTCGACAAGATCATGTACGCGGTCGAATTGCGCGACCGCATTTTCGGATTCGCGACGCGCTATTTCATCCGGATCAGAGAGGAGTGCGGCGTCTTCAGCCTTACTATGCCGATCGTCGCTCAATCTGGCTACGCGCGCCGCCTCTTATCGGCAGCTTCATCGACCATCTCTCGGGTAACCCGCTCGTTTTCAATGTGAGCATTGCCATAGGCGAAGCTGCGCCTCTGCGCCTCCTGCTCCTCCGGAGTCATTTGACGGTTGCGCGATGCATCGATGAGTTTCTGTAGCTTCGCGTTCATGTTTCGTCTCCTGTCTCCATTCAGCAGAGCGGGGCCCTTCCCGTCAATGTGATTGCGACAGACCGAATCACTTCGATGCCGAATGCCGGTTAAACGAGACTGGCGGCAATGCGATCCGTCAGGGGGCTGAGGTCGCCGCGGCCGCCTGCTGCCAACTGGCTTGCGGTTGTCGCGCGCCCGCGAGTTCTCGACCCCCCTCTCCCGCTCGCCGCAGGCGAGTCGCCCTCTCCCGCTTGCGGGAGAGGGGCCGAGTTCGCGCGCTGTCGCTTACGTATCGGCTAAGCAGCCCGAGGCTTCAGATCCCGAAACCTTATCAACGAGCGGCCGTGCTCGTCCCACAGCGCCAGCCGCCAGCACCCCAGGCTCTCCCACAGCGTTACGACCTTGGCGACGCGATGCAGTTCAGGAGCGGCGTCAAGGCAGGCCTGAAGCCGGTAATTGGGCACCCGGCTGCACAGATGGTGCACATGGTGCAGCCCGATGTTCCCGGAGAACCACTGCAATAGCGCCGGCAGCTTGAAATATGAGCTGCCGCTCAGGGCCGCCGCGTGGAAATTCCAGTCGCCGTCGCGCCGCCAATGGGCGCCGTCGAACTGGTGCTGGACGTAAAACAGCCAGTTCCCGACCCAGGCAGCGATAATCATCATCGGGAGATACGTCCCCAGCACCCGAAGGGGGCCGAAGGCGGCGCACGCAAGACCGAACAGCACGAGCAACGCAAGATCGAGCCACAGGATGCTGCGGCGCGAGTCAGGGTCATGGAACTCGAACCCCGTCGGCAATCGCTGCAGCACGATGAAGTTCATCGGGGCGCCGATGCCGACCATCACCAGCGGATGGCGATAGAGACGATAAAGCAGCCTCTTGAGCGGCGTTGCGGCTTCATATTCGGCAACGGTCCACGTATCCACGTCCCCGCGCCCACGGCGGTCGAGATTGCCGGTGGAAGCATGATGCGCCGCGTGGCCCTTGCTCCAGCTTCCGTAAGGGGTGAGCGTCAGGACGGAAAGCGCCCGCCCAACCAAGTCATTGGCGCCTCGCGATTTGAAGAAGGAACCGTGACCGCAGTCGTGCTGAATGATGAACAGGCGCACCAGCAATCCCGCCGCCGGAAATGCCAGCAGCAGAGTCAGCCAGTATCGGCCATCAGATAGAGCCGCCATGACGACCAGCAAGGCCATGAAGGCAGCGGCGGTCGTGATTAGCTGAAACAGACTTCGCCTGGCGTCGGCGCCATAAGCCTTGAATCGCCGCGACAATATCGGTCCGAGAGCCTCTGGGTTTGTAAGCGCGTGGTCGTCCGCCTGGGTGTGCGGAGTCTTGTCGGGTAGCGAATTCAATACAGGTCTACTTTCGGGCCAATGAAGCGAACAGGACCTCGTTCCCGTCGTTGCGGGGCGAGCTTGCCTACCGATGCGTTAAGGAATTGTCGGTTTGCGAAAGGTGGGGATTACCCTGGGAACTGCAATATCAAAGGGATGACGGCAGAACTACAGCTAATTCTGCCATGGGATCGAAATACGATATTCGCTCGACCCGCGGATCGCGGTGGGCAGCGATGACCTAAGCCTGTTCGAGAATTGCCGGAGTAGGCTCGTGGGCTCTCGCTTCGCGGATAAACTTTTCCTCCGATTCCGGCGGGCTGCGCAGGATGAGAAACAGCAGCACGGTCGCCAGAGCGCCAGCATAGCCGAACCACGGCGAGTACCAGGCCAGAACTGCGCAAAGGAAATTGCCGGCGACCATCGCGAGGGCGATGACGATGCGCACCCGCCTCCAGCGCCGCATCTCGGCAACATCGTCGATCGTCGAATGAACGCTGAACCTGAAACCCAAATAGGAAAGGAAGAACGCGCCGCAGCTGAACGCGAGAAGGCTCGCGCCGAGTGGCTCCAGGGGCCGGTCGGCGGCATTCTCGGCGGCAAACGGTAACAGGGTCACCCAGAACAGGATGAGCAGGTTGAAGAGGAGCGCCCGGTGCGTGATCTTGTCCACACGAGCGAGAGCCCCGTGATGGCCCACCCACATGACGCCGACGAGCAGGAAGGTCGCAGCATGGACGATCAAGGCGGGGGTGATGTCGCGCAGGGCCGCGAGCCCATGACTTGCCGGCACCTTCAGGTTCAGGACCAGCAATGTCAGCACGATCGCGAAGACGCCGTCGCTGAATAGTTCGACGCGGTTCTTGTTCATCGGCATCCCCCGAGAAGGATGCTGCGGCGCAGTAGCCTGGGTGTCAATCAGCGGGTGAAGCGACGCTACTCTGCCGGGACGTAGAGCTCCCCGCCCTCGTCGTGAAATCGCTTGGACATCTCGGCCATGCCTTGCTCGGCTTCCCGCGAGCTCTCGACCCCCCTCTCCCCGCTCGCCGAAGGCGAGTCGCCCTCTCCCGCTTGCGAGAGAGGGGAAGGATTGAGGCGGGCGAAGTCGCGGACTTCCTGGCTGATCTTCATCGAGCAGAATTTGGGGCCGCACATCGAGCAGAAGTGCGCCGTCTTGGCGCCTTCGGCAGGCAGCGTCTGGTCGTGATATTGCTCCGCGGTTTCGGGGTCGAGCGACAGGTTGAACTGGTCGCGCCAGCGGAAATCGAACCGCGCACGGCTGAGCGCGTCGTCATGGAGGCGCGCTGCGGGGTGGCCCTTGGCAAGGTCGGCGGCGTGGGCGGCGAGCTTGTAGGTGACGACCCCGACCTTGACGTCGTCGCGGTCGGGCAGGCCGAGATGCTCCTTGGGGGTGACGTAGCAAAGCATCGCCGTGCCAAACCAGCCGATCATCGCCGCGCCGATTCCGCTGGTGATATGATCGTAGCCCGGCGCAATGTCGGTCACGAGCGGCCCCAAAGTGTAGAAAGGCGCCTCGCCGCAGCTTTCCAGCTGCTTGTCCATATTCTCCTTGATCTTGTGCATCGGCACGTGGCCGGGGCCCTCGATCATCACCTGGACGTCGTGGGCCCAGGCCTTCTTGGTCAGCTCGCCAAGCGTGTAGAGCTCGGCGAACTGGGCTTCGTCATTGGCGTCGGCGGTCGAGCCGGGGCGAAGGCCGTCGCCGAGGCTGAAGGCGATGTCGTACGCCTTCATGATCTCGCAAATCTCTTCGAAGCGCTCGTAGAGGAAGCTCTCGCGATGGTGCGCGAGACACCATTTGGCCATGATCGAGCCGCCGCGGCTGACGATGCCGGTGACGCGCTTCGCGGTCAGAGGGACGTAGGGCAAGCGCACCCCGGCGTGGATGGTGAAATAGTCGACGCCCTGCTCGGCCTGCTCGATCAACGTGTCGCGGTAAGTTTCCCAGCTGAGGTCCTCGGCGACGCCGCCGACTTTCTCCAGCGCCTGGTAGATGGGGACAGTGCCGATCGGCACGGGCGAGTTGCGGACGATCCATTCGCGCGTGTCGTGGATGTTGCGCCCGGTCGAAAGGTCCATGACCGTGTCGGCACCCCAGCGGATCGCCCACACCATCTTGTCGACCTCGGCGGCGACGTCCGACGCGACCGCGCTGTTGCCGATATTGGCGTTGATCTTGACCAGGAAATTGCGCCCGATCGCCATCGGCTCCGTCTCGGGGTGGTTGATGTTGTTGGGGATGATCGCGCGGCCTCTTGCCACTTCATCTCGAACGAACTCGGGGGTGACGAAGTCGGGGATGGCGGCGCCGAAGCTTTCGCCGTCCCTCGCCTTCGCGAGGGCATGCGCGGAGTCTTTGAGCTGCTCGCGGCCAAGATTCTCGCGGGCCGCGACATATTCCATCTCGGGCGTGATGATGCCGCGCCGGGCGTAATACATCTGGCTGACGTTGGCGCCGGGACGTGCGCGGAGGACGCGCTTGCGGACGTTGGGGAAGGGCTGGACGCCGCCCGAACGGTCGGGGCCGAGCTGGCCATTGTCCTCCGGCCGGACCTCGCGCTGGGCGACTTCCTCGACGTCGCCGCGGGCCCGGATCCATTTCGCTCGAAGCTCGGGCAGCCCGGCCATGATGTCGATGCGAGTGGCCGGGTCGGTGTAGGGCCCGCTGGTGTCATAGAGGACGACCGGCGGTTCGCCTGACGAGGGCTCCAGGTCGACAGCGCGCATGGCGACGTTGAGGCGGCCAACGTGGATCTTGCGCGAGCCGCGGATCGGGCCCTTGGTGACACTTAGCTTGGCGGCCTCCCGGCCGTTGAAGGCTCCGCCTTCGGGGAGCTCGCTACGTGCAGGTACATCACCCATTGGACTCTCCTTCTCCCTACGCCGGTATGAGCCGGGTCAGGTTCGATGGGTCGTTCGCTCGTGCGAACCTCTCAAGCGCCGGTCAGCGCTACCCCAGGGAAGATTCGTCCTTAGGCGCGGCGCGGTGGCCTCGTCTACTTGCCTTGCGCGGCCTGGGCCTCGGCCGGCGTCACGGTGCCATCGTGATTGGCGTCAGCCTTGTTGAAGGCGGCAACCCTGGGCGCCCGGAATTCTTCCGCGCTCACCTTGCCGTCATGGTTCGTGTCGAGTTGCTGCAGGATCTGCGTAGCCGTCGCGTTCGGCCTTACCGTCGCGATCGCCGCGAACTCATCGAAGCTCAGCTTTCCATCCTTGTTGGTGTCGAGCTGGTTGAAACGGGCCTGCATAGCCGCGCGCGCCTGCGCCTGCGCGTTTTGCAGGTCGCGAGCCTGTGCGGCTTGAAGTTCGCTCGCACTGAGGAACCCGTCATGATTGGCGTCCACCGCTTTGAAGTTCTCGTCGAGCTTCGCATTGAACGCCGCTCGGGAAATGGCCTGTGGTGCGTTCTGGGCGCTCACGGAACTGCTCATTGCAAAGGCGGCGCAGGCTAGGATCTGGAAACGGGTCACGGTCGATCTCCCGGGGAATGTGCCCGGCAACCTAGGCTGCTGCCGCCGCGCCGCAAGTGACAAGTGGCAATGGAGCGGGCAAACGGCAGCCGAATGACGCGCGAACTGACCCACCTCGACCGGCTCGAAGCTGAGAGCATCTTCATCCTGCGTGAGACCGTCGCCGAGGCGGCGAAGCCGGTGATGCTCTACTCGATGGGCAAGGATTCGGCGGTGATGCTGCACCTGGCGCGCAAGGCGTTTTACCCCGGAACCCTGCCCTTCCCGCTGCTCCACGTCGACACGAACTGGAAGTTCAAGGACATGTACGCCGAGCGCGAGCGCGTCGCCGCCGAGCGCGGGATCGAGCTCATCGTCTACAAGAACGCGGAAGCGCTCGACAAAGGCATCAACCCGTTCGACCACGGGCCACTGCATACCGACATGTGGAAGACCGAGGGCCTCAAGCAGGCGCTCGACAAGTTCGGCTTCGACGCGGCGTTCGGCGGTGCTCGCCGCGACGAGGAGAAGAGCCGCGCCAAGGAGCGGGTGTTCAGCTTCCGGGACAAGAACCACCGCTGGGACCCCAAGCGCCAGCGTCCGGAGCTGTGGTCGCTGTACAACGCCAAGCTCAACAAGGGCGAGACGATGCGGGTGTTCCCGCTGTCCAATTGGACCGAGCTCGACGTGTGGCAATACATTTTGCGTGAGAGCATCCCCATCGTCCCGCTCTACTTCGCCGCCGAGCGGCCAACCGTGGAGCGCGATGGCGTCATCCTGGTCGCCGACGATGAGCGCATGCACTTCGAGCCGGGCGAGCAGCCGCGGATGCGCCGGGTGCGCTTCCGGACCCTCGGTTGCTACCCGCTGTCCGGAGCGGTGGAGAGCGACGCCGAGACGGTCGAGGACATCGTTGCCGAGATGCTCGCCTCGTCCGCCTCTGAGCGGCAGGGCCGGGTGATCGACCGCGACGGCGGTTCCGCAAGCATGGAGAAGAAGAAGCAGGAGGGCTATTTTTGAACCGCCCTGCCAACATCAAATCCTGGCTCGCCGCGCAGGAGCGCAAGGAGCTGCTGCGCTTCATCACCTGCGGCAGTGTCGACGATGGCAAGTCGACCCTGATCGGCCGGCTGCTGTTCGAGACCCAGCAGGTGTTCGACGACCAGCTCGCCGCGCTTGAGGCGGACAGCAAGCGCCATGGCACGCAGGGCGAGGCGATCGATTTCGCGCTGCTGGTTGACGGTCTTAGCGCCGAGCGCGAGCAGGGTATCACGATCGACGTCGCCTACCGTTATTTCGCGAGCGAGCGACGCAAATATATCGTCGCCGATACGCCGGGACACGAGCAATATACGCGCAACATGGTGACCGGCGCGTCGACCGCCGATCTCGCCGTGCTTCTGATCGATGCGCGCAAGGGCGTTCTGAGCCAGACGCGGCGGCACTCCTATCTCGCTAAGCTGGTCGGAATCCGCCGCTTCGTCTTGGCGGTGAACAAAATGGACCTGGTCGATTACGATCAGGGCGCGTTCGAGGCGATTGCCGCCGACTATCGCGCGTTCGCGGAGAAGACCGGCATCGCGGAATGGGTGGCGATTCCCGTCTCCGGACTCAAGGGCGACAATGTCGCAAGTCGCAGTACGGCCATGCCCTGGTACGAGGGCCCGAGCGTGCTCGATCATCTCGACACCGTTCCCCTCGACGCGGCCGAGGATTCCGCAAAGCCGCTGCGGATGGCGGTGCAATGGGTCAACCGGCCCAACCAGGACTTCCGCGGTTTCGCCGGCGAGATCGCGAGTGGGCATGTCGCGCCAGGCGACGAGGTGCGGATTCTACCGTCGGGGCGACTTACGCGCGTCGAACGGATCGTCAGCGCCGGCGGCGATCTCGAGAAGGCGGCCGCGGGGCAGTCGGTCACGCTGACGCTGGCCGACGAGGTCGACTGTTCGCGCGGCGATGTCATTGCCGCCGCCGCGGACGCGCCCGAAGCGGCCGACCGGTTTGAGGCAACTTTGGTCTGGATGGACGAGCCGGAGCTGATCCCAGGCCGCGGCTATTGGCTGAAGCTCGCGACGCAGACCGTCACGGCGACCGTCCAGCACCCGAAATTTGAGGTCAACGTCAACACGCTCGAGCATCTCGCTGCGCCGACCCTGGCCTTGAACGCAATCGGTGTCGCAGAGATCGCAACCGACCGCGAGATCGTGTTCGAGGCTTATTCCGTGGAGGGTAGATCCCCGAACCGCGTGCTCGGCGGCTTCATCCTGATCGACAAGCTGACCAATGCCACGGTTGCCTGCGGGATGCTGCATTTCGCTTTGCGCCGGGCGCACAACATCCATCGCCAGCATTTGGATGTCAGCCGCGAGACCCACGCCGCGCTAAAAGGCCAGAAGCCCGCGGTGCTGTGGTTCACCGGCCTCAGCGGCGCGGGCAAGTCGACCATCGCCAATTTGGTAGAGGCGAAGCTCGTCGCGCGCGGGCGCCACACCTTCCTGCTCGACGGCGATAACGTGCGCCATGGCCTCAACCGCGATTTGGGTTTCACCGAGGCCGACCGGATCGAGAATATCCGGCGCGTCGGTGAGATCGCGCGGCTGATGGCGGACGCCGGGCTGATCGTGCTCACCGCCTTCATCTCCCCGTTCGGGGCCGAGCGCGAGATGGTCCGCAACATGCTGCCGCAAGGCGAGTTCATCGAGATATTCGTCGATACGCCGCTGGCGGAGGCCGAAAAGCGCGACGCGAAGGGCCTCTACGCCAAGGCGCGCGCCGGAGAGCTCAATAATTTCACCGGCATCGACAGCCCCTATGAGGTCCCGGAGGACGCCGAGATCCACATCGACACGACGAAGCTCAGTGCCGAGGCGGCCGCGGACTTGATCGTCGAGGAGCTTTTGAAGCGGCGCTGAGCGCTGCGGTTGCTGCAACCAACCCGCGTCGACGCCAGTTACGCAGCGGTGAACAGACCATCGCTATTGGCCTTCGCGCTCCTCCTTCCGGCCTCGAGCGCAGCGTCGGCGCAAAACAGCCGCGACATTCGCGTGCGCGTCGGCGCGGGAGCGGAACTTCGCCCTCAGTACCCCGGCGCCGATCATGACAAGATCGGACCCTTGTTCGCTTTAAGCTTCGCGCATGGCACGGATCCGTTCAAGTTCAAGGCGCCGGACGACAGTGCGGGTCTTGCGTTGCTGTCCGGCAGCAACTTCTCATTCGGGCCCGTTGCCAACCTGGTCGGAATCCGCCGGGACGTCGATGTAGGCGCGCCCGTCGGCAAGGTTCCGGCAACGGTCGAGGTCGGCTTGTTCGCGGGCTTCAGGCCGAGCAGCAGCTTCCGCTTTCGAGCCGAGGTCCTGCAAGGCCTCGGCGGCCACAAGGGAATGCGTTCACAGCTTGGCTTCGATCGCATCTGGCGGGACGGCGACCGCTATGTGTTCTCGATCGGGCCGAGGCTGCTCATCGCCGACGCTCGCTACGAGCGCGCCTATTTCGGGATCACTCCCGCCGCATCGCTTGCTTCGGGATTACCGACGTACCGGCCCGGCGGCGGCATCTATGGGGTCGCAGCGACTGGCGGGCTGTCCGTCCAGCTGGATTCCCGCTGGGGCCTGTTCGGCTATGCGCGCTATGAACGGCTGGTCGGGGATGCGGCGAGATCGCCGATCGTGCGCCAGTTCGGCTCCCGCGACCAGCTGTCCGCCGGAATGGGCCTGAGCTACATTTTCACTTTCAAACGCTGATCAGGCGCTTCCACGCCATCAGTCGCCGGAACCGCCGTCCGGCGTGAAATACTTGTCGTATTTGCCCTCTTCGCCCTTGTGTTCGTCGGCGTCGGCGGGGCTGTCTTTCTTTCGCGTGATATTGGGCCATTCGGCGGAGAAACTGGTGTTGAGCTCGAGCCATTTCTCGAGCCCGCTTTCGGTGTCGGGGAGGATCGCCTCGGCCGGGCACTCGGGCTCGCACACGCCGCAATCGATGCATTCGTTGGGGTTGATGACCAGCATCACTTCGCCCTCGTAGAAGCAGTCGACCGGGCAGACCTCGACGCAGTCCATATATTTGCATTTGATGCAGGCGTCGGTGACGACGTAGGTCATTGAATGCGGCTCCCTCTGGGGTCCTCGCTAAGTCGCGGGTTTGCCTGCGTCAATTCCCAGCTCTTCGTAGCAGGCGCGCGCTTCGGCGGCGGGGCCGCGGCGCGCTGGCAGTTCGACAACGCGCAGGATGCGAACCTGGTCGCGAAGCGGGAGGGCGACGACGCTGCCGACCCGCACCTCGTCGGACACCTTCTCCACCCTTTTGCCGTCGATGCGGACGCGTCCCTCCTCGATGACCGTCTGGGCGAGCGTGCGGCTCTTCACCAGCCGGATGAAGAACAGGAAACGGTCGATCCTCATCTCTTCTTGAGCTTGGCCAGTTCGGCAAAAGCGTGACTTGGGGGCCGGCCCAGGTCGGGGCGCGGACCGCGACGGCCGCGCCAGCGCCAAGCGCCATCGGCGCGCGCGAAGCCGATCTCATTCATCAGCCGGCCCAGCGACTCTTCTCCGAGCCCGATCGACGTCGCGAGCTCTCGGTCCACGGGGTCGTTGCCGCCAGCCGAGCGGACCTTGCGGGCATGGCTGGCGAGCCGGTCGGCAAGGTCGATCCGAAGCCATTCCCTGCCCAGGCGGCGGTAAGCGAGCGCGGCGCCGCGCGGATCGGCTTCAGCGGTCAGCGTCGCCGCTCCGGCGGCCGGCATGGCCGGTATCGGCTGACCCTGCTTCGCCGCGATCAGTGCCGCGCGCCAGCGCTGGGCCGCGGGCTTCAGAAGGAACGGCAGGAAAACGTCGAGCGGGCCGAGGCGCACGCGGAGCCTGTGCAGTGTCCCGCGATCAGCCTGTTCGAGGTGGGCGATCGCGCTCAGCGCGGACTTGCGCGGCAGCAACCCGCCTGCGTCGGCAAGCATTGCGGCAAGCGCGCGGACGCCCCCTGAGCTGGCCGGATCGGACCCGGTGGCGGCAAGCTGCTTGAGCGGCCGCAAGTGGCTGTCAATCTCGGCGTCGAGCCAGCGCTCCAGCCGTTCGCGCAGCGCAGCGCGGGTCGGCGCCGACAGACGATCGAGTGCCCGGGCGGTGCGCAACGCGGGCTCGAGCAGTGAGCGCCCGGCGGCAAGACGGGCGAGGACGTGGCCCTCCCACGAGACGGCTAGTCCGCCGCTTTCGTCGGTCGTCAACTCGAATGCCGAGTCTTCGGCTTCAACCAGTGATTTTGCCCGGCGATCGAGCTCGTCCCCCAGGCGGCGCTCGGCCGCGGCGAGCAGCAGCCGCTTGTCGGCTAGCCGCGCATTCGGATCGACGCGGAAATCGAAGCCGGTGAGATGACCGATCGGTTCCGGGCCGACGCTGACTTCACCATCGGCGGCGACGGTAACCGGCAGCGCGTCGGCACCCCGCGCGCCAATGTCGCGGACGAGTACGGCGGTGCGCCGATCGACAAACCGCTGGGTCAGCCGTTCGTGCAGCGCGTCGCTGAGGCGTGCCTCGACCAGGCGGGTGCGTTCGGCCCACCTGGCCGGCTCCTTCAGCCAGTCGGCGCGGTGCGCGATATAAGCCCAGCTGCGGATGCCGGCGAGGCGGTCCGCCAATGCCTCGATGTCGCCGCTGACATTGTCGAGCCGCGTGACTTCCGCCGCGAACCATTCATGCGGGATGTGTCCGCCCTCGCCAATGTACGAGTACAGTCGGCGGACCATGCGCGCGTGGTGCATCGGCCCGACCTTGCGGAAATCGGGCAAGCCGCACACGGACCACAGGCGCCGCGCCTGAACGCCCTTTTTGGCGACGACCGCCGGATCTTCGGCGACGAGCTTGAGAACCGCGAGGTCGATTGCTTGGGGCGCGGAGCGCAGCACCGGGTCGTCGCTTTTTGCCTCCAGGCTGCGGATCAGCGTCCCGACGTCGGTGAAATCGAGGTCGGCGTTGCGCCAGTAGAGTGAATCGAGCGGGCGGAAGCGGTGCTCCTCGATCGCGCTGATTTCTTCCTCGCTGAAGCCGCCGCTGTCCTCGCTAAGGCCCAACGTGCCGAACGTGCCGTCCTTCTGGTGACGCCCGGCGCGGCCCGCGATCTGCGCCATTTCGGGGATGCTGAGGCGGCGGTCGCGATGTCCGTCAAACTTCTGCAGTCCGGCGAACGCGACATGGCTGACATCCATGTTGAGGCCCATGCCGATAGCATCGGTGGCGACGAGATAATCGACCTCGCCGCGCTGGAACATCGCAACCTGGGCGTTGCGCGTCGCCGGCGAGAGCGCGCCCATGACCACCGCGGCACCGCCCTTGAAGCGCCGCAGCATCTCGGCGAGCGCGTAAACCTGCTCGGCCGAGAAGGCGACGACGGCCGAGCGCGGCGGCAGGCGCGACAGCTTGACGCTGCCGGAATAGCGCAAGGTCGAAAAGCGCGGGCGGCTGACGATCTCGGCCTCGGGCAGAAGCTCGCGGATGATCGGCCGCAGCGTGTCGGAGCCGAGGATCAGCGTCTCTTCGCGACCGCGGGCGCGGAGCATCCGATCGGTGAAGACGTGGCCGCGCTCCGGGTCGATGCCGAGCTGCGCCTCGTCGATCGCGGCGAAAGCGAAGTCGCGGCCCTCCTCGCCTTCTTTGCCGACGGGCATGCTCTCGGCGGTGCACAGGAAGTAGCGGGCGGGCGGCGGAACGATCCGCTCCTCGCCGGTCAGCAACGCGACCTGCTTCTCGCCCTTAAGTTTGACGACCCGGTCGTACACTTCGCGGGCGAGCAGCCGCAGCGGAAAGCCGATCACGCCAGAGCTGTGCGCGCACATCCGCTCGATCGCCAAGTGGGTCTTGCCGGTGTTGGTGGGGCCGAGAATGGCCCGAAGGCATGCGTCGGAACGGCGCGTCACACTCATGAATGTGGCAGCGCGCGCGGCGAACGCAAGGTTCCTTGTTCTTAAAAACCTGGACCCCGGCCTTCGCCGGGGCGGCTGCATTTCAGCAGCCGATTAGGCCCGTTTTAACCTTGAATCGTCATCACGGGAGCTGTGTTGACGTCACGGCAGCCTTCGCATCCGCTTCGCCGTTCTCTCGCGCGGCATTGGCCCGCGCCCGGCTGGAAGAGCGCGGGCGCGCTCGCCTTGCTGTGCAGCGGCGTCGCGTGGGCTTCGCTTCCGCGCATCGCGGCGATGCCGCTCGACCAGCAGCGGCAGTGGCAGGCGCTCGGCGTCGCGCCTTTGTCGAACGGCGGTATTAGTGGCATGCCGATGGCGCCGAGCGATGCGGTGCAGACCGTCGATTTCGTGCCCAAGCGCGCTGTGGCGCTGACCGCGGCGGTTGCGCCAGCCGCACCGGCTCCCGCGCTGCTCGGGCCGTTGCGTATCCGCGGTCGTGTCGGCGACGGGCTTTACTGGTCGCTTCGTGCCGCAGGCGCCTCGCCGCAGGTTGCCGCGCAATATCTCGCTGCGTTGGCGACCGAAATCGACGTCGGGGACGTATCGCCCAGCGACGGCTTCGACATGGTGCTCGGGCCCGACCGCCAATTGCTCTACGCTGGCCTGTCGCGGGCGATCGCATCGAGCGTGCAGCTGGTGCGCTGGACCGCCAATGGCCGCAGCGAATGGATCGATGCCGCCAACACTGCGCGGCCCGCGCCGACCGTCGGCGGTCTGACGATGCCCGCAAACGGCCCGGTCACCTCCTATTTCGGCTATCGTTACCATCCGATCCTCCACTTCACCCGCTTCCACGCCGGGATCGACATCGGCGCCGGCTGGGGCAGCCCGATCGTCGCCGCGGCGGACGGCCAGGTGGTCGGCGCCGGCTGGGGCGGAGGTTACGGCCGCGAAGTCCAGATCGCCCATGGCGGCGGCATCACCAGCCTCTATGGCCACATGAGCGAGATCGTCGCCCAGCCGGGAAGCTTCGTCCACGCGGGGCAGCTGATCGGCTATGTCGGCTCTTCGGGGCTTTCTACCGGGCCGCATCTGCATTTCGAGGTTCGGCAGGGGGGAACCCCGGTGAATCCGCTCGGCGTCCGGTTGGTCAGCGCCCCAGTCACCGACATGCACCTCGCCGCCGCGGTCAAGGAGCGGCTCGCGGCATTGCTCAAGGTCGGCACGCGCAGCTAGGGTCCGCCGATGGCGGCGGACACACTTGCCGAGCGGAGGCTCACGGCATTCGCATTCGTCGCATTGGCATTATGGCTGACCGCCATCGTGTTCCTGCGGCGGCTGTCGATCGACGAGAGCCAGTATGTCGCTTCGGCTGTGCTGACCGCGAAGGGGCTGCTGCCCTACCGCGATTACGCTTACTTGCAGACGCCGCTTCAGCCGTTCGCCTTCGCGCCGCTTCAATGGCTGTTCGCCGGGCATGTCCTGATCGCGATGCGTCTCGCCAATGCACTGCTCGGAGCAGCGACGATCATGCTGGTCTTCGGCGCGGCCCGGCGAATGGGGGCACAGCACCGGGCGGCGCTGGCAGCGGCGGCCATGCTTGCGATCTGCGAGGCCTTCACCTGGTCGGTTGGGGTCGCGCGCAACGACATGCTTCCAGCGATGCTGATGATGCTCGGCCTGTTCGCGATGGCGAAGGGCGAGAGCGGTCCGCGGATGTTCGGCGCGGGCCTGGCGCTCGGCTTGGCCGCCGGAGTGAAGATTAGTTACGCGATACCGGCGGCGACGATGTTCCTTGCATCCGTCTGGACCCGCGACGCCGCCGAGCGCCGCAACGGGCTGGCGTTTGCCGCCGGAATCGCTGTGGGCCTGCTGCCGAGCGTGATCCTGATCCTGATTGCGCCTCAGGCATTCGTCCGGGAGGCGCTCGTCTTCCCCGCACTCGGGCCGGAGCAATATTATACCGAGATCGGCAAGGCGTGGCGGCTGGGGCCGAACCGCTTCTTCCGGCTGCTGATTACCGCCGCCATCGGGCCGGCGCTGATCGCGAGCATCGAGGTTGGGCGCCGTTGCTGGCGCCAGCCGGCGCTCTGGCTGGGGGATCGGACCAGGCGGCTGATGCTCGCGGCGGCGCTTGGCGGGCTCATCAGCGCGGCGCTGAACAGGCCGTTCCAGATCTTCTATCTCCTTCCGGCGCTTCCGCCGCTGTTCGCGTTATCAGCGCTGCTTTTCATCGCGGATGAGCGCCGACCGGCGTGGCTGAAGGGCGTTTGGGCATTGTCGGCCGGGGTCGGACTGATGCCCGTCGCCGCCTGGGCCGTGATCGCGGCCAGTGCGGGGATTGCACCGGCGCTCGACGCACAGCGGCGCACCGAGGCACTGGGCGCTGCGCTCCGAGCGCAGCACATCTCGGGGCCGATCGCGACGCTGGCGGGTCAGTACGTTCCGGACGCGAACGCCGAAATCGATCCTCGCTTTGCAGCCGGGCCATTCCTCTACCGGACGCGCGGTTTCATCTCGGCAGAGCAAGCGCGCGAATGGCAGGTCGTCACCCGCGACCAACCAGGATCGCTGGCGGAGCGGCCGCCGTCAGCGATCGTCACCGGCACGTACCCCGACGTCCAGCCCGCGCAGGAGGCGGAGCTTACCGCGCAAGCACGGGCGCTGGGCTATCGCCCGCGTGGTGCCGCCGCCGGGTTCATAATTTGGCAGTTCGCAAAGGCCGATTGACGTCCCCGCCTGATCGCCCCTACGTAATGTGCATGAATCGGCGCGGCCTTTCGAATCAAACGCAAGCTTGCGAGACGCGGCAACTGCTGTGGTCGAGCTGGCGCTGGTCCTTTGCGGGCGGTCGCGCGTGGCGATGGCGTAGGAGCTAAGTCTCCCTCTCCAATCCACCCGAAGCCCGCCCTCAGGCGGGCTTTTTTATTGCCCCGCTTTCCCGAAGGTTCGTCATGAATCTCGAATTCCCTGTCGCAGGCTTGCGCCTGCCTACTGCCGCAACTCTCTTGCTGAGCTCGGCGCTCGCCGCCGCGCCAACCGAGCCAGCGCCGGCGCCCGAGCCGAAGCCCGAGCAGATCGTCGTCACCGGAACGCGGCTGCCGGCCGGCGTCAAAGCTCCGACTCCCCTGACCGTCCTCGGAAGCCAGGCGATCCAGGATCGCGGCGCCGCGACCATCGGCGAGGTTCTGCAGCAGATCCCGAGCCTGGGTGAAATTGATTCGCCCAACACCGCCGGCGTCACCTCGCGCGGCGGCGGCCAGATCAACCCGGACCTGCGCGGGCTCGGCTCCAGCCGGACCTTGGTCCTGATCAACGGCCGCCGGTACGTACCGACCGCGAGCACCGGGTCGGTCGACCTCAAGGTCGTGCCGACACTGCTCGTCGATCGCGTGGAGGTGGTGACCGGCGGCGCTTCGGCGGCCTACGGATCGGATGCCGTGGCGGGCGTCGTGAACATCGTGCTCAAGGATGAGCTCAAGGGCATCCGCGGCACGGTGCAGGACGGCTTCTCCCAGTACGGCGACGGCGACGAGCACCGGCTGTCCCTTGCCGGGGGGACCAGTTTCGCCGGCTCGCGCGGGCACATCATGGCTGGCTTCGACTACGTCAAGATCGGTGGCATCGGCACCCAGCTGACGCGCGACTGGGGCCGCAATGACGTCGGCGTGATCACCAATCCGGCTTTTGCCACCAACGGTCTGCCCAATTTCATCATTTCGCCGAACGTCCACTCGGCAATCACCACGCCGGGCGGCTTGATCGTCAGCGGTCCGCTGCGAGGCATCGCCTTCGGGCCAAACGGCAGCACGAGCAATTATGCGTTCGGCCAGGTGTTCGGCAGTACGATGATCGGCGGCGACGGCGCCGGCCAGAACGAGAATTTGCTCGCCTTGCTGGGGACTCCGACGAAATCGCTCAACGGGCTGGCGTCGGCGAAGTTCGACGTCAACAGTCAAGTCCAATTGTTCGCGGAGCTCTCGGGCGGAAAGTCCAACACCGGCGGGGCGAGCCAGGAATCGCGCGATCGCGGCAATCTATTGATCCGGCGCGACAACGCCTTCCTGCCAACATCGGTCCGCAACCTGATGATCGCCGATAACTTGCAGACCATCACGATCGGGCGGGTCAGCACCGACACCGGCAAGATCGACCTCGACCGGGACGACAGCAATTTCGAAGCGGTCGCGGGCGTCACCGGCCATTTCGGAGCTTGGACGGCAGACGCTTACGCCCAGTACGGCCGGAACATCTACGACCTCGAATTCGGGCCGAACAACCGCAAGCAACTGGAATATATGAACGCCGTCGATGCGGTGGTCGATCCGGCGAGCGGCAACGTCGTTTGTCGTTCTCGGGCGCCGGGCTGCATTCCCGTCGACGTTTTCGGCAGCGGTTCGCTGACCCTCAATCCCTACGTGAACGGCAGTGCGACCTTCCGCCTGGTCACGACGCAGAGCGTGGCCGCGGCCAATTTGCGCGGCACCCCCTTCTCGACCTGGGCTGGGCCGGTGGCCCTCGCCGTCGGCGTGGAGAGCCGGCGCGACCACGCCCTTGGCACATCGGACGCGATCTCGCAGCGGGTCAACGCGAACGGCTCGATCGGCGGCTGGATTCTGGGCAACCAGCTTCCCGAAGAAGGCACAATCAAGGTGTTCGAGACCTACGCCGAGGCCCAGGCGCCGCTCGCCCGGGATGCCGCCTTCGCGCGCGAGCTCAGCATCAACGGTGCAGTTCGCCGCACCCATTATTCGCTTAGCGGCACGGTCTATACGTGGAAGGCCGGCGCCACCTACGTGCCTTTCACCGGTCTGCGGCTGCGAGCGACACGCTCGCGCGATATCCGCGCGCCAAACATATCGGAGCTGTTCGAGAACGGAGGAAGCTCGAACACCAACGTCTTCGACCCGGTGCTCGGCCGATCGGTGCAGATCCGCGAGATCGAGGGCGGTAACCCGAACCTCAAGCCGGAAAAGGCCGACACGCTGACCGCCGGCGCGGTCCTTCAGCCGAGCTTCCTGAAGCGTGTCACCGCCTCAATCGATTATTACGACATCAAGATCAGAGACGCGATCGCGGCGCTGGGCGCGCCAACGCTGGCGCAGGGCTGCTTCGCGGGCAACGCGCTTTACTGCCAGTCGATCACCTTCAACCCCGATGGAAGTATCGCCTTCGTCACCAATGGCCGCCTCAACCTTGCGCAGGCTGCGACGCGCGGGATCGACTTCGAGCTCAACTTTTCGCAGCCGGGACTGCTCGGTGGAACTCTCACAACCAAGCTGCTCGCGACGCGCGTACTTCGCCTGACTTCCACCACGCCCGCCGGAGTCCAGGATCGCCTCGGTCAGGTGAGCAATTTCAACCGCACGCCGGGCGTACCCAAATGGACCGCGGACGCCTTCGCCGACTACGACCACGGCCCGGCGCATCTCGGCCTGCAGGCGCGGTTCATCGGACCGGGCGTGTTCAGCACCATCCTCCATGAGGGCACGGGAGCCAATTCGATCAATCGCAACAGCGTCCCGGCGTTCCTCTATCTCAACGCCTCCGCGAGCTATCGGATACCGGTCGCGCGCAATCAGTCGGTGGAACTGTTCACGGCGGTCAACAACCTCATGGGCACCGCCCCGCCGATGATCCCCTCCGGCGCCGCCGGCGGGATCAACGAGAGCAGCACCAACGGCCAGTTTTACGATGTCGTCGGCCGCTTCTTCCGGTTCGGCGCCCGCTTCACCCTCTAGCGAAGGACAACAGACATGATGCGTACCCTCATTCTCGCGATCGCCTCCCTGAGCTCCTCGACCGCGTTGGCGGCTGCCGAGCGCGCCGACCTCATCATCCGCAATGCCCATATCGTGACCGTCGACCCGCGCTTCTCGACCGCCAGCGCAGCCGCGATCAAGGGCGGCCGGTTCATCGCCGTCGGGAACGATGCCGCTGTCCTCAAGACCAGGGGGCCGAACACCCGCGTCGTCGACCTCCACGGACAGACGGTCTTGCCGGGCTTCAACGACACGCACGTCCATTTGACCGCCGGCGAGGACCTCGAGACTCAAGTCGACCTCACCAACATCCACTCGATCAAGGACATCCGGGCAGCGATCTCAGCTCGGGCGAAGCAATTGAAGCCGGGCGAATGGGTCGTCGGCACACGCGGCTGGTGGGAATATCAGCTCGCAGAGGGGCGGCTCCCGAACCGCGCCGACCTCGACGCTGCCGCACCCGACAATCCGGTCGGCATCCCCGGCCCGCACTATATGATCGTCAACAGCCTGGCGCTGAAGCTCGCGGGCGTCACGCGGGACACTCCCGATCCGCAGGGTGGGCAAATCTACAAGGGCGCCGATGGCGAGCCCACCGGGCTGCTGATGGACAATGCGGGCCGGTTCGTCCGCCCGTTCATTCCCCATCCGACGCCGGCGCAGCAGCTCGCGGGGGTGAAGCGCATCCTCGCCCTGGTGAACAGTCACGGCCTTACCAGCGCGGGCGACCCTCAAGGCAGCGCCAAGGACGCGGCGATGTTCCGCTCGCTCAGGGATAATGGCGATCTGACGGTGCGCGTCGACTTTGCCTATGACGTCGACCCGGCACTGCCGCTCGACAAAGTTGAGGCAGCGCTGAAGGCGCTTCCAAAGCCCGGAAGCGACGGAGACGGCATGTTCCGGTCCGACGAGATCGGCGAGACCGGCCTCGACGGGGCCGAGCTCACCGCGCTCCTGACGCAGGATTATCCGGGTAAGCCCGGATATCGCGGGCTGCAGAAGGTCCCGACCGAGCAGTTCAAGCGCTTCGCCGCACTCGTCGCCAAATATGGGTATCGCCTTCGTCCCCATGCGGTCGGCGATGGGGCAATCGACGAGGCGCTCGACGCCTTCGACTATGCGAATTCACAAACGCCTATCACCGGGCGCCGCTGGATGATCGATCACGATTTCCTGCTGCTCCCGCGGCACTACGATCGCGTCAAGCGGCTCGGGCTGATCCTCAACTCGCAATATATGCATAATTACCAACTCGGCGCGCTGATCCTCAAAGCATGGAAGCGGCCACTCGCCGACGATAGCGAACGCTACGCCGACTGGATCAAGCACGGAATCATGTTCGCCGGGGGCTCCGACGGCCCGATCTCGTATCACGCCGAGCCCTTGCTCGAAATCTACGGCGAGGTGACCCGCGGCACTGGGTGGGGCGGGAAGCTAGGACCCGACCAGGGCATCAGCCGCGCCGACGCGATCCGCTCGGTCACGATCAACGGCGCCTACACGACGTTCGAGGAGAAAGTGAAAGGATCGATCGAGCCCGGCAAATATGCCGACTTTGTGATCCTCTCCGGCGACATCATGAAGGTTCCGGCCGAGAGGATCCGCGATTTGCACGTGCTTGCAACCGTGCTCGGAGGGCGGACCGTTTTCGGCCAGCTCAAGTGAGGCGCGATCCGCGCACCCGCGACCATCCGGTTGCCCGTCGCGATCAGCTCACATGACATTCGGGTTACTTCGTCGTGAACTGCGAAACCGCCGCAGTCCAAGGTCGTTTCGACCTCGAATCCGCGAGCCCAAGTTCTTCCGTCGGCTCGCATTTGCAGAGGAGAAGATGATGAGAACGCTCTTTGCGCTTGCTGCCGCCTCGGTAGTCCTCGCGGCGGTACCGGCACAGGCAAGAACCTATTCCAACGTCGTCCAGTGCGTGAAGGTGGTCGACGGCCGCTGCAACAAATGGGATCGTCTAACCGACGAACAGGCCGCCAAGGCTCAGTGGAAGACCGGCTATGTGTTCGGGCCGACCTACAGCTACACGGCCCTCAGCGCGATCCCGCAGAACTTTGTGACCGAGTTCGGTCTCGATCCCAACGGGCGCTATGTCTATCAGGACGGCTACCTCTACGTCGTCGATCCGAAAACCTACGCGGTGACCAAGATCATCTACACCGCGCCGCGGTGAGCAGGAGCCGAGTGCGGGCGTTCCGCACCAGCTGGAATTTCGAGCAAGAAGTTAAGGCTGCCGGCTGCGGGTGGCGGCCTTCTTGGGTGCTGCGCTGAAGCAAGACGTGGCGGGGTAAATTCTAGCGGCCGTGCCCGCGCCAGCGCTTGATGGTGCGTGAGATGATCCCGGCTTCGTCGCCGGTCTCGCGCCACAGGCGGGCGAAGCTCGGGTCGGACGACGCGGGGCGCTTTTCGGCCTCGAGGTCGTCGAAACGGACGCGGATCGGGATTGCGACACCTTCGCCGCAGACAATGCACTCCCGGTTGCGAAGCGCCGGGATCGCGTCGAGGAACCCGCGCGCGCCTTCGGGCATGGCGGCGCGGACGCAAGCCTGGTCGCGGTCGTTGTTCAAACGCATCGAGATGATCGTGCCGCACTGGGAGAGCACGCCTTCAGCAAGATCCGACGGCCGCTGGGTGATCAGGCCCAGCGAAACGCCATATTTGCGGCCTTCCTTGGCGATCCGCTCGAGGATCTTGCGGACGGCCTGGCCGCCGGCGGTCTCATCCTTGGGAACGTAGCGGTGCGCCTCTTCGCAAACGAGCAGCAGCGGGCGCTGCGCTTCGGTCCGCGACCAGATCGCGTAATCGAACACCATGCGCGCGAGTACCGAGACGACGACGCTGGTGACTTCGGACGGGACGCCGGACACGTCCACGATCGAGATCGGGCGGCCCTGGCTCGGCAGGCGGAACAATTTGGCGACAAAGCTGCCCATCGAGTCCGACACCAGCATCCCTGAGAACATGAAGGTGTAGCGCGGGTCGACGCGAAGCTCGTCGAGCTTGGTCTTGATGCGCTGATACGGCAGAGTGTCGCCGGCGCGGTCGAGCTTGCCCATCTCATTGACGATGATCCCGTTGAGATCGGTCAGCAGGTACGGGATCGGGCTGTCGACCGTGACCTTGCCGAATTGGCTCATGTCCTTGCCCTTGGTGCGGGCGGCGAGCAGGCATTTGGCGAGGATATCTGCGTCGCGCTGACGTTCCGCATCCTGCGTGGTCAGGAGCACTTCGCAATGCTCCTCGAAGTTCATCAGCCAATAGGGCAATTGGAGATTGTCGACGTTGAACAGCTCGCCGCAGCCCTTGAACGCGGCCGAATATTCGCCGTGCGGATCGATCATGACGATGTGACCCTCGGGGCTGAGCTCCGAGATGCGGTGGAGGATCAGCGACACCGCGGTCGACTTGCCGGTACCGGTCGAGCCCAGCACCGCGAAATGCTTGCCGAGCATCGAATCGACATAAAGCGTGCCGCGGATGTCGTCGGTCGGATAGACCGTGCCGATCTCGATATGCGGGTCGTCGCTGGCGGCGAAGATCGCGCGCATGTCGTCGGTGCTAACCGGGAGGACTTCGGCGCCGGGAATCGGATAACGCGTGACGCCGCGGCGGAAGTTGCTCATTTTGCCGGAGGAATCGCGGGTGCCTTCGCCAAGAAAGTCGACGTGGGCGACCAGCTCGCCGGGACCGCCGGCCTTGAGGGTGCGGACGTTGGCGATCAGCCAACTGTTGCCGACGACGGTTTTGACCTGGCTGCCGACCTGGCCGGACATGGCGATCGAGTGATCAGCATGCGACTGCAGCGCGGCGACGACGCTGGCATCGAGGCGAATTTGCGACCCGGAACCGGCAATTTCGACCACTGTTCCAATCGCGGCTGGAGCCGGGCCAGCGGCCTTGGCCGGAGCGGCGGCCGCTTCATCCTCCTGGAAGCTGCTGACTTCGTTGAGGAATTCACGCAGGTTCGGCCTGTCGTCCATGTTTTCGCTCACTCCGGATGCTTGGTCTGAACCGGGGATAAGCAAGAGCGGTTAAAATTGGCTTAGAGACTCGCGATCAGAAACGGCGGCGGAATGCGACGGCGGCAGCCCAGCCGA
>JAZKBB010000015.1:32115-87575 GCA_040388865.1 Pseudomonadota bacterium
ACGAGGCCGTGGCGGCGCGCGGCCACGGCGATGGTGCGCTCGAAGCCGGACTTGTCGATCTGAATGTCGCGCGTCGCCGCGGCAATCACCTTGTGGCGGTCGATGAGGAAAGTCTCGGCGGTATAGGTTCCGACCGGCACCTGGCTCGGGATGGTGATCACCGCGCGGTAGAGGACGCCGCTGTTGATCTCGACCCCGTGCGGATTCTCCGAATAGAGACCTTGGCGGCTCCTGAGGTCGAGCAGTCCCGCTTCGAAGCGACGCTCCTTGTCGGGAAGCGCGCCGCCGCCGGGCGACAGCTGCAAATTGTGCAGGCCAAGTTCGTAAATTGCCGCGGTCCGCTCATCCATAAGATCGGAGATCGGCCGCGACGATGCGACGGCGTAGAAGGACGGCGCGGAGCGGAAGCGATCGGAATCGGCATTCATCCAGATGCCCGCGATCTTCTCCTTTTCGCGCACCAGGAGCGGCTGAACGGGTCCGCTCAGGACCACGGCGATATCGACCTGGTGATCCGGCGGGCGACCGCCGGGATAAACCACTGCGCCGAACAGCAGCAGCTGCGCGCCGTTGAAGCTGTAGCGGATCTGCACCTGGCGTGCCGAAATGTCGGGAACCAGGACCGGCTTGTCGGCCGCGACCAGGAACGGCGCGAGTAGCGCGAGAAGCAGGGAAGCGAAGCGCGCGATCACAGATATTCGATCGAGAAGATCTCGTCGGGGTGCCAGAACAGGCCGAGGAACATGCGCAGGCCGACGAGCAGGATAATCACGGAGAGCGCCAGGCGGAGGTAATCCGGCTTCAATCGCGTCGTCAGGATCGCGCCATATTGGGCGCCGATGACGCCGCCGACCAGCAACAAGGCGGCGAGGACGATATCGACGGCCCGCGTCGTCAGCGCGTGAACGAGCGTCGTTGCCGCGCTGACCGAGAGGATCATGATCAGGCTGGTGCCGATCACGATCCGCGCCGGCATACCGAGGATGTAGATCATGGCCGGCACGAGGATGAAGCCGCCGCCGATGCCGAGGAACACGGTCATGATCCCGGCGAAGAAGCCGAGCGCGAGTGGTGCGATCGGCGAAATGTAGACACCCGACGAATGGAAGCGCCAGCGATAGGGAAGCGACGCGGCCCAGCGATTGTGGCGCGGGCGCTTGGCATCCGGGTCGGGGACCGGGATATAGCCAAGGGTCTTGAGGCTATCGATCAGCATCAGTCCGCCAATCCAGAACAGGATCAGGACGTAGAGCAGCCCGATGACGACATCGATCTGGCCGGTCGACTGAAGCAGGCGGAACAGGGCCGCGCCAACGATCGAACCGGCGAGACCACCGACGATCATCACTCCGGCCATCTTGAGGTCGACGCCGCCGCGCCGCATGTGGACCATCGCGCCCGAGACGCTGGCGCCGGTGATCTGCGTCGTCGCCGAAGCCACCGCGACGGTCGGCGGGATGCCGTAGAAGATCAGCAAGGGGGTGGTCAGAAAGCCGCCGCCGACCCCGAACATGCCGGACAGCACGCCGACGAGAAAGCCAAGGAGGATCATCAGCAGCGCGTTGACCGACTGGCCGGCGATGGGGAGGTAGATGTCCATTGGCCGGCCCTGACTAACCGCAAATGGCGGTCAGGGCCAACACCCACCGCCTGCCCCTCCCGCCTGCGGGAGGAGTGCCGCGGAGGGCTAGAAATCCCCAGCGAGGGTCAGCGCCGGTCCCGAGCCCGGGCGAGCGTTGCCGACGAGCTTTTGACGCCAGTCCGCGTGAACCTTGACGTTGCGCCGCACCTGCATCGTTACGCGGGGACCCGCGTCGAGCCGCGACAGTCCCGGCTGGGCGCCGCCCCACACACCGAAGCCGAACGAGAAGTTGCGGTACACGGGCCGAGTGACCGTCAACGCGCCGTCGATGAACAGGTCACGGGTTTTGACCCCCACCACGCCGCCCTGGAGATAGGAATCGAGCTTGAAGCGTCCCGGCAGCGGGCGCTGGTACAGCCCAGCCTCGGCGAACAAAGCGAAGTCGTTGCGGCCGCCGCCGAAGCGGCCGATCCGTTGCCGCCGCTCGGCGGTGAGCCAGACCGGAACGCCGATCAGCGGCCGAACGCGGATGCCCGCCGCGACCTCGCCGCCGCGTCGGCCGACTTCGGAACTCATCCGCGCCGAGAGAGCGAGCTGGCGGTTGAAATTGTAAAGGACGCGCGCGCCGGCCTGGCTGGCGCCGAGCTGGCCGCCGGTGGCGAGCGAACGAGAACCGGCAACGCCCGTGTTTTGATTTCGCAGAAGCGCCCAGCTGCTCAGCTGCAGCCGGTCGAGCCGCGGCCGCAGCGGAGGCACAGGAGGAGCCTCCTCGACGGGCACGGACGAGCGCGTCGGCCTCGACACGGCGGCGAGGCGCGACATGGTCATTTCGTCGAGCTCGGTAGCCGAGGGATACAAGCTTCGGCGCGGCGGCAACGGAAGCGCGTCGTAACGCTGCGACGCGGCAGCCACCGGAGTCGAGACCGGCGCGGCATAATAGACGGGCACCATGACCGGGCGCACCGGCTGCTCCGGGTAATAGCTCGCCGTAGCGTATTGGACGGGAGCAGCCTGAGGCGGTGCAAGCGCCACCGGCTCGATCGGCGGGAAAGCGGTCGGAACGATGGCCGGGGTCTTGGCCTCGCTCCGCTCGATGTGGAACAGTTCGCCCCCAGGCAAGATGCCGAGCGCCGCCGCGCGGACACCGATCCAGCCGACGACGGCGAGACCGAGGAAACGCAGCGATGGCCTCATTGCGGAAGCTCGGCGGGGAATATGTGGTGGGTCTTGTCCCAGCGCTTGGCGCCGCCGCCGAGGTGAAGTGACACGGCGCGGAACGCGGCGAGCATCGCGATCACATTGCCGACGACGAGGCGCGGGATCGACAATAACCCTTCGAACCAGCCGTAAGCGGCGGTGGTGAAGGCGGCACGCATTAAGACGCGCCATGCCAACAGCCACGCGTTTATCGTGAGCAGGGTGATCAGGGCGGGCGACAGCCGTGCCTTGATCGGTGCACCGAGGGCTTCGGCCAGCCACAACTGCGACCACAGCATAGCGGCCGCATAAGCGGCGAGAAGCAGCAGCGCCGCGATCGGGCCCCGGCGATCGCGCATGCGCATCCAGCGCTCGCCCCAGCCGCCGCTCCAGCCGAGCCGGTCCCAGCCGGCAAGCGCAATACCGCCCAGCCACCGCGCCTTCTGGCGCACGGCGTTGCCGAGCGTCGCCGGGAAGTGGCCGCGGCTGGCGACAATCGCTCGCTCGCCGGGCTGCGTGGGGATGCGGACGAACATCGTCTTCAGCCCCAGCGCGCCGAGGCGAAGGCCGACTTCGTAGTCTTCGGTCATGCTCGTCCCGGCAAAGGGGCGGCCGTCCTGAAGCGCGGCGAGACGGCCGAGGGCGCGGCGCTCGATCGCGCAGCCGACACCGGCGAGCGGGATTGCCGCGCCAATCGCCTCACGAACGACCAGTTCCTTGATGTGCGCCTCGGCGAACTCGTCGCAATAATGGCCGCTGATCCAGTGCGAATGCGGGTCCGGCAGTGGCAGGACCGGCAACTGGACGACCGCCGCGCGGCCGATCAGTCCATCGAATATCCGCAGCTCGAAACGGTGGACCACGTCCTCGGCGTCGTGCAGCACGACAGCCTTGGCCTCACAATCGCTCGCCGTTTCATAGGCGATCAGCGCATCGTACAAATGGTTGAGGCAATCCGCCTTGGTCGTCGGCCCATCGACAGGCAGCTCGACGGCTTCGACACGTGGATCGGCGACGCTGGCGATCGCGGCCGCAGTCGCGGGATCGTTGCGATAATGGCCAACGAAAATCCGGTAGCGATCGTAATCGAGCCGCTTGAGCGTCGCCTTGAGCATCGCGGCGATAACCGAAGCCTCGTCCCATGCCGGAACGAGGATTGCGATCAGCCCAGGATCCTTGTTGAATACGAAATAGCTGGCGAAGGCGCGCGGGTAGCGCGTGTAGACCGTCGCCGATCGCCAGATGCTGCGCGCGAAGTAGATGAGGTCGATGGCAAGGTCGTTGACCGCGAACAGCAGGAACCCGGCGCCGGCGAACAAAGCCAGCTCGGCCGCGATGCGGCTGAGGATTTCAGCAAAGGCCACGGCGCGGCGGCGCTAGGCCAACGTGGTTAAGGTAATTGAGCCCGGTCGATTCATATTGCCTCCCCTGAAGGCGAATCACCGAGCGGGCGGAGAATTGGCACAACCGAGGTTAAACAACAAGTTGGCGTTATTATACTTCCCAAACCCAACTTGTTAGGAATATGGTATGAGGCACGAACTGCTGCCGGTAGTTTCGTCTCCGCTTTCGGAGATGGAGCCGAAGGAGCTCTGTGGAGGCGTTATGATCCGGTTGGACCTTGCCTATTTCCTGCGGCTTGCAACGCAGCTCTCGCGGCTACGTAATCTCAGTGGCACGGTAGGTAGCTCGCGAGCCCTGATGAACGAGGCGCGTGCTTGGCTAGGCGAATTCCAGCAAGAACGCCTGTTTGGGTCATTTGGCTTTCGCACCGCCAGAAATCAGGTTCCGGGCCTACTCAGCCACGTCGATCATCTGATTGCCCAAGGGGAGGACTACGTATTCGATTGGGGGAACACGATCCCGCTTTTCACGGCGCTCAGCCAATTCGAAAACGCGCTGCAATCTGAGGCCTCGGTAGCTGATGCATACTACGTCCTCGAAAAGCGCCCTTACAGCACGATAACGCTAGTAACCGAGGGCGAGACGCTGTTCCCGCCAAAAACGATGGCGAAGGTGCCTGAGGCGCAGGGAGATTTGCGAGAAGCCGGCAAGTGCATAGCGTTCGAACTGCCGACCGCCGCAGCTTTCCACATCCATCGCGCAACCGAGGCCGTACTGCGGCGCTATTGGGCCGCTGTTACTGGCGGCGCAGCTCGACCGAAAGTGCGTTCGATGGGGGTCTATTTGGCAGCTCTGAAAAAGAATGGATGCGGTGACAGCAAGGTCATCGCGGCCCTCACTCAAATGACCGAATTGCACCGCAATCCGACGATGCACCCGGAGGATACTCTAACTCTCGACGAGACCATCGCACTTCTTGGCATGGCTAACAGCGTCGTCGCGGCCATGCTGAAGGAGATCCCCGACGTAGTTCCAGAACAGCGCGAGATGCGGCTCCCAATGCCCGGAACTAACGACGAGCCGGAACATCAACTGATCGAGTGGGGCGATGACGGCGCGGCCAAATAGCTTAAGCCTTGCCCTCTGCGACCTGCTTGTAGGCCCACGTAATTTGAAGCAGCTTGATCGCTTCATGGGTCAACTTGCCGATCACTGGCGAGAAGAAGTCTGATCGGATTTCGAACCAGTCAGTGTCCCAAGGCAACCAAACAACCTTGTCCAGGTCGAACCTCGTGGCGCGATACAAGCCGCACTCGTTCATCTCGGACATTTTACTGATGATGACATCGAAAGGCCGGCTGTCGAGTTTGAGCGTCGAGGTGCCATAGACGACCTCCACGTCACCTGTGCCGTCATCCAGCACGGCTGCTGCGCGGACAAGCGCCGGGCGAGCCTTGGGCCCAGGCTTCGGCGCCATTAGATCTTCAGGAAAACGGCACCATACGATCTCGTACGGTGCCGGTAAGGTAGATATGGGAAAGCTGTTGGAGCCTACCATGCAGGCGCGTGAACAATCGTCCTGCGCTTTGCCCTGTCACCGTTCGGATCGACCCGCTGACGAATAGCCTCCAGCTGCTCATTGGTGATTTCGTCGGCGTAGTCCGGGCACGCTGGCGGAGTGCCGCGTACGAAACGCGCACCAGCCGACGGAATCTTCCGGGTTGGTCCTGCCATCACTGTTTCACCTGGCCGTTCAAGGGTGTCTGTTTCAATCATAAGAGTTACGAATCAGTAACTGTATTACCTGAGCGATACACTAAACCGGCTGAACGCGCAATGAAGCGTCCATGCCTTCTGTGCATAAGAACGATTGGCCGCTCGAATAGTGCCTGCCCCGTTTGGTTCGAGCCATGTCAGGAGCTTGTGCGAGGAATTCCGCGCCGCTGTCAATACAAGCTGTTACCGACAAAGCACACCCGCCACGAAGGCGCATATGGGATTATCCGTTGTAAACGACAACCCTTTTCGGGATGAGGCTACTGCGTATTCTAGCGTTAGGAAGATTTGCCGGCCGACTGCCGCAGCAGCTTATCCAGCGCGGCTGCGGCGTCGGTGGGGTTTAGTTCGCCAGCGTCGATTAGCCTTTTGGCGTCCCGCTTGAACCTCGCACTCTGCTCCGCCTGGGTCTCCTGCTTTTTCTTCTTTGGCATCAGGCCCTCGCAGAAGCTGTTTGATAGGTGAGGCGCTTTCCAACGATACCGCGCAACAGTGCGTCGGCGCGATCAGTGTCATTGCAGCCGAGCGCGGCGCGGTTGTTATAGCGGAAATCATACTCCGCCAGATAGCGGTGAAGGTGCTTCTCGGCGCACCATTGGTACACGCCCTTCATGCCCCGCTTGAAGATGCTGAAATAGCCCTCAACGGTATTGGTATGAATGCGCCCGCGTCCGTATTCGCCGGCGTGATGGTTCACGGTGCCGTGGCCGAGATACTGGAAATGCGCGCCGGTATAGATGCGGCTCTCGTCGGTCATGATATAGGTCTCGCGGTCCACATTGGCCTGAACGATCGGCAGGATGAACTCGCGGGTTGCCTTGTCCACGACGAACGAGCGGGCCTGTCCGCTCTCGCGGTGAACTAGCGCCAGCACAGGCATCTTGTGCCACGCCGCATGGGTCCGCACGGCACCCTTACGCATACCGATGAAAGTCTCATCAACCTCGACAACGCCGCCATCGCCGCCGAGCGGAGCAAGGTCGCCAGAGCGCATGGCTTCGCGGATGCGATGCGACATGAACCAAGCGGTTTTCAGGGTGACGCCGAGGGTCCGGTGAAGCTGGTTAGAGCTGATGCCCTTCTTACTTCCGGCGACGAAGAAGATCGCTTGCAGCCAGATGTGCAGCGGCACGTGCGAACTCTCGAAAATGGTCCCCTGCCGAACGGTGAATTGCTTGCGGCACTGGTAGCACTTGTGCAGCCCTTTGCGGGTGGCGTTGCCTGCCATTTTGGAGATGCGATCAACGCCGCCGCAATGCGGGCAAGTCGGGCCGTTCGGCCAAACATGCCGCTCGACATATGCGAACGCCGCATCCTCATCGTGGTAGTGCTTGGAAGATAGAACGCTAGTCATGATACCACCTCAGCGCGAACAGACCGATGATCAAAAGCGCCCCAGAAACAAAGACGGTTGCCAAGATCAGCTTCGCTTGAAGCATTCTGTCCATGCACAGGTATGATGCCCGCCGTTGGGTTTGTCAAGTATAATAACGCCAACAAGTTCGGGTGGTTAATGGACCGGACTGGAGGAATTGATCGGCAGTAGCGCCGGCCGACCAGCGCGATTAGCGTGGCGCCGATGTTCCAGAGCGCCCTCCTCCTCACTTTCGCTGCGCTCGCCACGCCGACCGGCGGTCGCGGCAACGTCGTCTATGCCGGCGGCGCGTGGGCAGCGATCGACCGTGGCGCCGTATGTGAAGCGGTGTCACGCTCTCAGAAAGTGGTCTCCAAGGACAAGGTGCAGCCAATCGCCGGGATCAGTTTCACGGCCGATCACCGCCGCTGGGGCGAGTTCCACACGAGGCTCAGCCGGGTGCCACGGGGCGATGCGAGCGTGATGCTCCAAATCGGCGGGCAGCCATATCTTCTCGTGACACGCGGCGGCTGGGCATGGAGCCGGGGCCCCGCGCAGGCGCAGGCGATCATCGAGGCGCTGCGGAACGCGACCAACATGAACATCACCAGCCGCGATGTGGCGGGCGTGCGTTTCTCCGATCCCTATTTGCTCGACGGCGCGCCGACGGCCATCGATGCAGCTGCCGCGCGCTGCGCGTTGCGCGGTGCTGGCAAAATCCAGTGATCCCACCTAGATAGCGCGCTTCCGATGAGTGCCGACACCAACCTCATGCCCATTCCGGGCGCTGTCGATCCTGTGCCCGTGGCGCGCGCCACAAAGCCGCGCGCCGACGGCAAGCTCGATCTGGTCGGCCTCACCAAGGAGCAGATCCGCTCCACGCTTGAGGCTGCCGGGCTCCAACTGAAGGATGCGAAGCTCCGCGCCAAGCAGATCTGGCACTGGATCTACAACCGCGGCGTCACCGATTTTCAAAACATGAGCGACATCGCCAAGCCGCAGCGGCCCTGGTTCGCCGAGCGCTTCGTGATCTCGCGTCCCGAGGTGGTGGAAGCGCAGGTGTCGTCCGACGGCACGCGCAAGTGGCTGCTGAAGACCCACGACGGCCACGATTTCGAAATGGTGTTCATCCCCGACGCCGACCGCGGGACCTTGTGCGTATCGAGCCAAGTCGGATGCACACTCAACTGCCGCTTCTGCGCCACCGGGACGATGCAGCTGGTCCGTAATCTGGAGCCGGCGGAGATCGTCGGCCAGGTGATGCTGGCCCGTGACGCGCTCGGCGAGTGGCCGTCCCAGCCTGAGGGCCGAATGCTGACCAACATCGTGATGATGGGGATGGGCGAGCCGCTCTACAATTTCGACAATGTGCGCGACGCGCTGAAGATCGTGATGGACGGCGATGGGCTCGGCCTTTCGCGGCGGCGCATCACATTGTCGACCTCGGGCGTGGTGCCGATGATGGCGCGTGCCGGCGAGGAGATCGGAGTCAATCTCGCGGTCTCGCTGCACGCCGTCACCAAGGAAATCCGCGACGAGATCGTGCCGCTCAATCGCAAGTACGGGATTGAGCAATTGCTCGAGGCCTGCGCGGCTTATCCGGGCGCGAACAATGCGCGGCGAATTACGTTCGAATATGTGATGCTCAAGGACAAAAACGACAGCGACGAGCATGCGCATGAGCTGGTGCGGCTGATCCGCAAGTACCGCTTGCCGGCGAAGGTCAATCTGATCCCGTTCAATCCATGGCCGGGCGCGACGTACGAATGCTCGACCGCCGAGCGCATCCGCTCCTTCAGCAATATCGTCTTCGAAGCTGGCATATCGGCCCCTGTTCGGACGCCGCGCGGCCGCGACATCGACGCCGCCTGCGGCCAGCTGAAAACGGCGGCCGAAAAGAAGCGCCGCAGCCGCGAAGCGGCTTGAAGATGCTGTCGCCGGTCCGCCGAGCTTTGGTGCGGCAGGTCCGATCCACTTTCAATGACCAGGCGAAAGGCGAGCGTCCGATCCCGCGCTCGCAAAATGCACTGTTCCCGCCGGATTCGGTCATCTGGCGAGTGCATGGCGACGTCACCTCGATGATGGCGGCGGGCATTGCGGCGCTGCTGCTGCAGATGCTCCACCCGCAGGCCCTCGCTGGCGTATGGGACCATAGCAACGTCCATGACGACATGCTCGGGCGCCTGCGGCGAACGGCGCGGTTCATTGCCATCACCACCTATGGCGAGCGCGGTACCGCTGAAGCCGCAATCGCGAAGGTAAGGCGCATTCATGAGCAGGTCGGCGGGTCGATGCCCGACGGCCGACCCTACCGAGCGGACGACCCGCGCCTCCTCGCCTGGGTGCATGTCGCGGGCGCGATGATGTTCCTGGAAGGCTGGCTCCGTTACGGCGAGCCGGGCATGAGCAGGGCCGACCAGAACCGCTACTTTGCCGAGAGCGGCCTTGTCGCCCGGATGCTCGGCGCCGATCCGGTGCCGGACACGCGAGCGGCCGCCGAACGGCTGATCGGCGGGTTCCGCGGCGAGCTGGTTGCGAACGACCGGTCGCGCGAGTTCCGCGACCTCGTGATCAACGCTGAACCTGGATCGCTGGCCCAAGCGGCGGTCCACAAGCTGCTGATGAGCGCCGCGACCGACCTGCTGCCGCCCTGGGCGAGGAACATGCACGGCCTCACCGTCCTGCCTTTTACTGGACCCCCAGTCCGGGCCGCGACGTTCGGCCTCGCGAGCACCTTGCGTTGGGCGTTCGCGCGCGAGGCCTATCGCTGAGCCGCGCGGCGTGGCATCGGGCGGCCAAACTTTGGAGTGCAAGAATGTCGCTGATCGGACGGTTAATCGACAAGCTGCTGACGAAGGGCAGCATCACGTTGCTGACGCCAGGCAAAAAGCCGCGGACCTATGGCCGGAACGGCGGCAAGCACCTGACGGTCCGCCTCACCGACCGCAAGGTCGCGTTCGACGTCTTAAAGAGCCCGAGCCTCGGCGTCGGCGAAGCCTATATGGATGGGCGGCTGATCATCGAGGATGGGACGATCCTCGACCTGCTCGAGATGGTGGTCGAGTCCAACCGCTTCGAGGATGGCGCCGAAGCCAAGGCGCTGGGCCGCGATACCAAGCGGCTGATCCGCAACCTCCGGCGGAATACGCCACGGCGCGCCCGGCGCAACGTCGCGCACCATTACGACCTCAGCGACGAGCTCTACGAACTCTTCCTCGACGAGGATAAGCAATATAGCTGCGCCTACTTCACCGATCCGGCCAACAGCCTGGAGCAGGCGCAGGCCGACAAGAAAGCGCATATCGCCGCCAAGCTCGCGCTCGAGCCCGGGAACCGGGTGCTCGACATCGGCTGCGGCTGGGGCGGCATGGCGCTGTACCTGCACAAGGTGGCTGGCGTGGATGTGCTCGGGATTACCCTTTCCGAGCACCAGCTCAAGATCGCGCGTCAGCGCGCGGCGGCGGCGGGCGTATCGGAGCACGTGAAGTTCGAGCTGATCGATTATCGCCTCGTCAACGACCGCTTCGACCGCATCGTCTCGGTCGGCATGTTCGAGCATGTCGGGCGCAAGCATTACAATGAGTTCTTCGCCAAGTGCCGCGAGTTGTTGAAGCCGGACGGCGTCATGCTGCTCCACACGATCGGCGAGCTTGGCGAGCCGGCAACGGGCCCCGACCCCTTCACCGACAAGTGGATCTTCCCTGGCTATCACCTCCCCTCGCTGAGCGAGATGGTGACGGCGAGCGAACGGGTGCGGCTGATCGCCAGCGACGTCGAGATGCTTCGGCTGCATTACGCCTACACCCTGCGCCATTGGCTGGAGCGCACGACCAGGGCCCGCAAGCAGATCGAGGCGCTGTACGATGCGCGCTTCTTCCGGATGTGGGAATTCTATCTGGCCGGCGGAATCGTGATGTTCGAGAGTGGCGCCGCCTGCAATTACCAGATCCAGTACGTGCGGGACCGCCGCGCCGTACCGATCACGCGCGATTACATGATCGAGACCGAGCAGCGGTACCGCGAAGCGGGCGCGACACCTCAACCGCGGGCGAAAGAGGCGCGTCGCAACAAAGCGCGGGAAGCCGCGGAAGCCTAAGCCGGCGGCCGCTTGGCCCGGGCAGACTGGGCCGCTTGCCTGCGTTCGGCCGGCGTCAGCGTCCCATCGTGATCGAGATCGGCGGCGTCGAATTCCTTGAGCGCCGCCTGCCGCGCTTCGTCGAGCGAAAGACGCCCGTCTTTGTTGGCGTCCGCGACGTCGAATAGCCGCGCAATCTGGCTGCCGCGCATGCCGGGGTGCCGCAGCGTGATTTTGCCGGCAGTCGTCGCCGCGTCGAACTCGGCGCGGGTGATGACGCCATCCTTGTTTGCATCGGCGCGGTCAAACAGAGAGGCTCCGGATAGGACGCGCGTTTTGGCTTTCCCCGTCGCCGCCCGGCGTTTCGCCCGCGAGGCATCCACCTCTTCCTGCGTGATCTTGCCGTCATGATTGGTGTCGAGATGGTCGAACAAATGGGCGGCCCGCGTCGGCGCAGACTTCGCGGATCGTTGCTCGAATTCGGCCTGACGGGAGGCAATCTCCTCTTTGCTGACAAAGCCGTCGTGATTGGTGTCGAGCGTCTTGAACATCCGCTCGGTGTGCGCCGGCACATCGGTGCGATTCTGGTTCGACGTGAAGTAGCTGGCCCGTGCGTGGCGGGCTGGCGTTGCCGAGGTTGAGGGGCCGGCGGGCGCGGAAACGGCGGCGCCGGACGAAAGAAAGGCGGCCAGGACGAGGCCGCCGACGGAGTGCTTACTCATACGATAATCTCCAATATGGACATTACCGAGCAAGCGCGTGGGTGGGGCAATCCGCGCGCGAATGCAATATCGCGGAGATTGCCCCGGTAGCGGACTCTAGCTCGAATGATGCTCCATGCGCATCTTTTCGCGGATTTGCTGGTGCTCGTCGGGCGAGATCCTGCCATCGTGGTTGACGTCCGCCTTGTCGAAGTGAGCAAGAGCCGTGGCCTCCGCTTCGGCAAGCGAAACCCGGCCGTCGTGGTTGGTATCGGCCATCTCGAACAGGCGCATGCCCATTCCGCCCATACCGCCCATCTCCATGCCGCCCATGTGACGCATGTGCATTTCCATCTTCATGCCGGGATGACCGTCCATCGACGGCGCCATCGCGGCGTCTGGGCCACCGTCGGGGCCGCGCATGATCATCACCCGCTGCTCGCGCACCTCCGGCTTGCCCGCCATGAATTCCGCGCGGCTGATCATGCCATCGTGGTTGGTGTCGAGCCGGTCGAACATCGCCCCGCGCTCGGGCATCGGCATCCGCATTCCGCCATCTGAATAGCGCTTGGCCATGTCCCGGCCCATTCCGGCCATGCCGTGGGCGCGTTCGCCCATGTCGTGGCCCATCTGCGCCATACCTGCGAACTTCTGATGGAATGCCTCGATCTCGTTCTTGGTGATGAAGCCGTCGTGATTGGTGTCGAGCCGGGCGAACAGCTCATGGACATGCTTTACGACCTCGTCGCGGCTCATCGCGTGATCCAAATGCATCATCATCATCGTCATTGGGGGCGCGACCATCGGCGGAAGCGGCGCAACCGGAGGAAGCGGGGCGCGCGGCGGCATCGGCGCAGGGGCCGTTCCCTGCGCGACGCCTGGCGGAGGCGCGGTCTGGGCCGACGCGGCAGTCGTCGCAACAGTCAGCGCGGCAATTGCGCCGCCGATCAGGTGTCCTCTGTTCACTTTCGTGCCTCCTCCAGGTGACTGAAGCTGCGGTAAACCAGGCAAGCTTGCTGGCAATTGAACGGATGCGAAACGAACAGCTGTCCGAAGTTGCTTCGGCTCATGGATGACGCGTGAACAGCACGTCATCTGCCGCGCCTTCACATGGACAATTGGCGCGATCCCGCTAGGACGCGCGCGGTCAAGTCATTGCAGGCCTGTGACAATGGGGGTTGAAGCCGCTCCGGCGGAGCAATTGCGGAGCGCACGGCTCCCGTGGTGGGAGAGCCGGCTGTGCCTTGCCCTCGTCGTGCTCGCAACCATGATCCCGCTGGTCTATCCGCCGATCCCGCCGCTGGTCGACTTGCTTGGTCACATGGGCCGTTACCGGGTCGAGCTCGATCTTGGTCATTCGCCATGGCTGCAACATTTTTTCGATTATCATTGGGCGGCGATCGGCAACCTCGGCGTTGACCTGCTGATCATTCCGCTCGGCAAGTTGCTCGGACTGGAGCCCGCAACCAAGCTGATCGTGCTGGCGATCCCGCCGCTGACCGCAATCGGCATGCTTTGGGTCGCGCGCGAGGTCCACGGCCGCATCCCGCCAAGCGCATTTTTCGCGCTGCCCTTCATCTACGGCTACCCGTTCCTGTTCGGCTTCGTGAACTTCACTCTGTCGGTGGCCTTGGCCTTCCTCGCCTTCGGACTCTGGCTGCGGCTCGGCCGACTCGAGCAGACCAAGCTGCGCGGCTGGCTATTCGTCCCAATCTCGTTGCTGATCTTCTTCTGCCACACCTATGGCTGGGGACTACTCGGGCTGATGTGCTTCTCGGCCGATGCGGTGCGCCTTCACGACCGCGGACGCAGCTGGTGGCGCGCCGGGCTCGAGGCGGCGATGCACACGTCGGTGATGGCGCTCCCGCTGCTTGCGATGGTGATCTGGCGTGGCGAAACGCACGGCGGCCAGACGGTTGACTGGTTCAACTGGAAGGTGAAGTGGCGCTGGATCACATCGGCGCTTCGCGACCGGTGGAAATGGTTCGACATCGGCTCCCTGATCGTGCCGGCGCTGGCATTTCTCTACGCCGTCTTCAGCCGCAAGATGGAGCTGTCGCGCAACCTCGCCTTCTCGGCGATCGTCCTTGCAGTCTCCTTCGCGATCCTGCCGCGGATCATCTTCGGCTCGGCTTATGCCGACATGCGGTTGGTGCCTTATTTGATGGCGGGCGGGCTACTGGCGGTCCGCTTTCGCGGCGCGCCCGACCGCAGGACCGCACAGGTGCTTGCCGTAATCGGGCTTTTGTTCTTCGCGACGCGCACGGTCGCCAATACAGTGAGCCTGGGAATGGCGGCGGACGACCAGTCGGCCAAGCTCAAGGCGATCGACCTGATGCCGCGCGGCGCCCGGGTCATCAGCCTCGTCGGGATGACCTGCCAGGAATATTGGCCGCTGCTGCGCAACGGGCATTTGGGCGCCATGGTCATCGTTCGCCGCGACGGCTTTTCGAACGACCAGTGGCTGCTTGAAGGGGTCAATCTGCTCGACCTCAAATATCGTGCCGCCGGCTATTATGCCGCCGATCCCTCGCAGCTTGTTCGCCCCAACCGTTGCGTGGACCCGCTGCACCGGATGATCGACGACTCCCTGACACGCCTTCCGCGCGACGACTTCGACTATGTCTGGCTGATCGACGTTCCGCCCTACAGCCCGGAAACCGTCGCGGATATGCGACCGGTCTGGCGCGGGCCGGGGTCGATCCTCTACAAAACGCACCCATGACCGCTCTGTCGATCGTCGTTCCCTGCTTCAACGAGGAAGGCTGCCTGGACGAGCTGCACCAGCGGCTGAGCGCCGCGGCGCGCTCGGCTGTCGGCGAGAATTACGAGCTGGTGCTGGTCAACGACGGCTCACGCGATGGCAGTTGGGAAGCAATGCAGCGGATGGCGGCCGACGATCCGCACGTCGTCGCGATCAACCTGTCGCGCAACCACGGCCATCAGCTGGCGCTGACGGCGGGGCTAGACCTCTGCCGGGGCGACGCGATCCTGATCATCGATGCGGACCTGCAGGACCCGCCCGAACTCCTGGCGCCGATGATCGAAGCGATGCGCGAAAGCGGCGCCGACGTCGTTTACGGCGTGCGCCGCAGCCGCGCCGGCGAGACCGCGTTCAAGCGAGCGACCGCGCATGGATTTTACCGTCTGCTGTCGCGCGCGACCGAGGTCGACATCCCGCTCGACGCCGGCGACTTCCGGCTGATGAGCCGCCGGGCGCTCGATGCGCTGCTCGCGATGCCCGAGCAGGCGCGCTTCATCCGCGGGATGGTGGCGTGGATCGGGTTCAAGCAGCTGCCCTTCCCTTACGACCGGCAGCAGCGCTTCGCTGGCGAAACGAAATATCCGTTGAGCAAGATGATGCGGTTTGCGCTCGACGCAATGACCGGTTTCTCGTCGGCGCCTTTGAAGCTCGCCAGCCATGCCGGGCTATTATTGTCCGCCGGATCGGTGCTCCTGGTGCTGTATATCGCTTATGCCTGGGCGTCGGGGCGAAGCATCCAGGGCTGGACCTCGCTGATGCTGGTGGTGGTGATCCTCGGCGCCATCCAGATGTTCGCGCTGGCGCTGATGGGCGAATATATCGGCCGGCTCTACAATGAATCGAAGCGGCGGCCGCTGTACATCGTTCAGGACATCGCGGGTGGCGACGGGCAGCACGCCCGGCTCGGCTATCTCGCCGATGCGACAGCGAACAGCGACAGGCCCGGCGGCAAGCGCAAGCGCCCGACCAGATAGCGTTCCGACGCGAACACCGCCTCGAGCGAACGATTGAGGGGTGCGGGCGGCAGCGATACGTTGCCATTGTCCTTGCCGCGCAGCTTCGATGCCGCGCGCTGGGCGACGGCGAGCGGGAACAGGAGGCTGTTGAAATAGCCAACTTTGTCGAGCCGCATCGGCGAGCTTTCGATCAGCTTCCTCAGCGCCCGCTTGGAGTAGCGCCGCTTGTGATGGTTGGCGACGTCATGCGCGGTCCACATCCACGGATGCGCCGGGACCGTCATGATGAACTTACCGCCGGGCTTGAGCTTGGTCGCGATCGCGGCAAGCGCGGCAGTGTCGTCGTCGATGTGCTCGATAACGTCGAACGCGCCGATCAGATCGTAATCATCGGGTACTTCGTCGAGCGCCGGGAGCGGCGAGCGCATCACCTTCCGCCCGAGCCGCTTTTCCGACAGCGCCGCCGCTTCGTCATCCAGCTCCAACCCGTCGATATGGCCGAAGCCACCAAGCATCGAGAGGTTATGGCCGGTGCCGCAACCGATTTCGAGGATCCGGGCGTCGGCCGGCAAATTCGCCTCGCGACGGATCAACTCGGCGAGGATGCGGCGGCGCGCCCGGTACCACCAGTGGCGGTCGTCGAGCTCGGCCATTTGTTGGTAGACGATGCGTTCCATCAGCGGAACACCAGCTGCTTGTTGAGCGCGAACGTGGCAAGCGGGGTGACGAAGATGGCCGGGATCAGCGGCCACCAGGTCGGCCCGTGCATCGGCCCGGTCAGCACCCAGGTGAACGCCTCGTTGAGCACGAACCCCGAGGTCTGCACGGCGAGGAATTTGACCTTGAGGCGGTGGTCCTCGCGCGCGCCGTGGCCGCGGAAACTCCAGCGGCTGTGGAGCACGAAGCCGAGACTGACGGAGACGATGAAGGCGACGAGCACGGCGAGAACCGGCGTCATCACATAGGTCGCAAGCACCCAGTAGATCGCCGAATACAGCGCCGCCAGCGAGAAGCCGACGATGGCGAATCTCACGAGTTGTGCAGCTGTTTTGTTAGGAAAGTTTAATCTCGTCGCCATGCCGCGGCTGCTTGCCGTTTGAAGTGCTGCGGCTACAGCCGGAAAAATGACGGAGCGCAAGGAGGGGGACTGGGAAGCATTGGCGCTCGACTGGCTCGGGCGGCACTGGAAGCTCGTCACTGTACTCTGCTGGCTCGGCTTTTGCGCCTGGTCTATTTTCGAGAGCTGGAACCAGATCCGCTGGTTCAGTCTCGGCGATACCGATGACAATATGCGCATCATGCAGGTCCGCGCCCTGCTTCACGGGCAGGACTGGTACGACCTTCGAAACTACCGGATGAACCCGCCCTACGGAGCGAGCATCCATTGGTCGCGGCTCGTCGACCTGCCGATTGCCGGGCTGATCCTGACCCTGCGGCCATTCCTGGGCGGTGCTGCCGCGGAGCGCTGGGCGGTCGCGATCGCCCCCATGATCCCCTACCTGCTGCTGCTCTTCTCGGTCGCCACGACGGCGCGGCGGTTACTCGGGCCGACCGCTTACCTGCTCGCCTTCATCAGCCTGTTCCTCGCCGGGTCCAATAACAGCATGTTCGCGCCCGAGCGCATCGACCACCATGGCTGGCAGCTGGCACTGCTCGCGCTCAGCATCTCGAGCATCGCCAACCGCGACCGGGTGCGCGGCGGCATCATCCTCGGAATATCATCGGCACTGTCGCTGGCCATCGGGATGGAGATGATCATCTATCTCGCGCTCGCCGGTGTCGCGATGGTCCTGTTCTGGGTCGACGAGGAGCGGGAACGCGAGCGGCTGGGTGCTTATGCGGTTACGCTCGGCGGAGCGACCGCGCTTTGTTTCCTGATCTTCGCGTCGAACGACAATTGGAATGCGGTGTGTGACGCTCTGTCGCCGGTGTGGCTGTCGGATGCGCTGATCGGCAGCGCGCTGATGTTCGGCCTCGCGTGGCTGTCGCCGGGGGATTGGAAGCGCCGGCTTTGCCTCGCGGTTATCGCGGGGCTCATCATTGCTGGATTCCACGCTCTCACCTGGCCGCAATGCCTGCACCGCCTCGAAGGAGTATCGCCCGAGGTCGATCGCCTCTGGCTGAGCCACGTCAAGGAAGCGCGGCCGGTCTACATGCACGGCTGGCGCATCGCGACGTTGGTTATTGCTTTGCCCGTCGCCGGAACGATCGGCTGGGCGCTGCTCGCCTGGCGCAGCTGGGGCGACCGCGACTTGCGCCGGCGCGTCGTGGGAGCAGCGGTTCCTGCCATCGCTGCCGCCTTGCTGCTGTTGTGGCAGATCCGTACCGGCCCGGCCGCCCAGATGATGGCGGTGGTCGGCGGCGCCGCGCTGATCTGGATCGTCCTCCCGAGGGCGTGGGGCTCCAAGAACCCTCTGGTCGTGGTGCTCGGCGCCGCCGGCGCGGTGATCGTCGGCACGGGCGCAATTGTATCGATCGTGGTCGGTTTCATTCCGGAAGCGCCGCCGACCGCGCGCGACAAGCAGATCGGCCGAGCCAATAATCTTTGCGCCTCGATGTGGGGGCTTCGACCGGTCGCGGTTCAGCCGAAGGGCGTCATCATGACCTTCGTCGACCTCGGACCGCGGTTGATCGCGGTCACTCATCACGACGCGATCGCAGGGCCCTATCACCGGAACGGCCAGCAGATTGCCGACGTGATGAACTTCTGGCGGGGGTCGGAGGGTCAGGCGCACGTACTCGCCGCGAAATATCACGCCAATTACGTGCTGAGCTGCCCGAATAGCTCGACAACCACGATTTTCACGGCGGAAACACCGCAAGGCTTTTACGTGCAGCTGCAGCACGGCCGGGTGCCGAAATGGCTGACGCCCGTGCCGCTGCCAAAGGATTCACCGTTCAAAATGTGGAAGGTGGTCGGCTGAGCTAGCCGAGGACGTGCGGAAAGCTTTGCTTTAGGCCATCGATTACGAACTGCGCGGCGAGCGCGGCGAGGATCACGCCGAGGATCCTGGTGATCATCGCTTCGACCTTTTCGCCCATCATTCGCATCAGCGGCTCTGACGCGAGCAAGGTGACGAGGGTCACGAGCATGACCACGGTGATAGCCGCAAGAACGACCGCGACGTTGAGCAGGTCTTCGGCGCGCGACACCCACAGCATCGCGCTGGCGATCGAGCCGGGGCCGGCGATCATTGGAATCGCCATCGGAAAGACACTGATGTCTTCCGCTTCTGGCGTGCCCTCGATCGAATGGGCGCGGTTCTCGCGGCGCTCGGTGCGGCGCTCGAACACCATGTCGACGGCGATGTAGAACAGCAGGATACCACCGGCGATGCGGAAGCTTGCCAGGCTGATTCCGAGCGCATGCAGCATCGGCCGGCCGAGCAGCGCGAAGAACATCAGGATGACCCAGGCGATCAGCGACGAACGGAAGGCCATCGCCCGGCGGTGCGCCGCGGGCGTGCCGCGGGTCAGGCTCGCGAATATCGGCGCGCATCCCGGCGGATCGATGATCACCAGGAAGGTGACCAAGGCCGATCCGAACAGCTCGATCATAATCCTTCCGGGTCCGCCAGGCCGGCGCGGCGGTGGGCGGCAACCAAAGTGTTGCGCATCAGCATGGCGATGGTCATCGGCCCCACGCCGCCCGGGACCGGAGTAATCGCCGCGGCGACTTCCGCGGCTTCGGCATAGGCGACATCACCGACGAGACGGCCCTTGCCATCATCGGTGGGCACGCGGTTGATGCCGACGTCGATCACCGTCGCGCCGGGCTTGAGCCAATCGCCGCGAACCATCTCAGCGCGACCAACCGCAGCCACCACGATGTCGGCGCGGCGCACCACCGCAGGCAAGTCGCGGGTGCGGGAATGAGCGATGGTGACCGTGCAATTCTCGCCGAGCAGGAGTTGCGCCATCGGCTTGCCCACGATGTTGCTCCTACCGACGACGACCGCCTCAAGGCCGGTGAAGTCGCCTAGCTCCTGCTTGAGCAGATAGAGGCAGCCGAAGGGCGTGCACGGCACCAGCGCGGGAAGTCCGCTCGCGAGCCGGCCGGCGTTGAGCGGGTGAAAGCCGTCGACGTCCTTGGATGGCTCGATCGTCTCGATCACACGCGTGGAATCGATCTGCCGGGGCAGTGGCAGCTGGACGAGAATGCCGTCGACCCGTTCATCCGCGTTTAGCTCGGTGACCAGCTGAAGCAACTCATCCTCGCTGGTCGTGTCGGGCAAATTATGAGCGAAGCTGACCATCCCCGCCTCGGCCGTCGCGCGGTTCTTTGAGCGGACATAGACGGCGCTAGCCGGGTCCTCGCCGACGAGAACGGTGGCGAGGCCGGGAGCGCGGCCGGCCTGACGCGCGAATTCAGAGACGAGGGTGGCGACCCTGTCGCGGATCGCCTGAGCCGCGGCCTTACCGTCGATCCGCTTTGCGGTCATCCGGCTAATTGATAGCTTTGTTTGAGCGGTTCAAGCACGCGCGCGTTGAGCAGTGCAATTACGAGCAAGATGACGAGCGGCGAGAAATCGATCCCGCCGAAGTCCGGGAGAATGCGGCGGATGGGCCGGTAAAGCGGTGCGGTAATCCGGTCGATCGCGACCGCCACGGTGCGAACGCCCTGCGAGCTGGTGTTGAGCACGTTGAAAGCGAACAGCCAGCTCAGAACCACCTGAACGACGATCACCCACCAAACGATGTCGAGGATGATCTGGGCGATTCCGATGACGGTGATCATGGTTGCGTTCATGGGCTTCGCTTAGCCGGACGTTCTTTAGGGCGCAAACCTCTCGGGCTGCGCTTCGGCGAGGATGATCGAGAAGTCCTGGTTGCCGTCGCTCCACTCGGCGACAGGGGTCCAGCCGCCGGCGAGGAGCAGCAAGCGCGCGCCCCGCTGACCATATTTGTGGCTGTTCTCGATGTGGATCGACGAGCCCCGCGCGAACGCAAAGCGCCGGCCGGAGATGTTGAAGCCGACGTCCCGCGTTGCGACGAGATGGATTTCGATGCGCGACAATATGTCGTTCCAGCGCGCCTCATGCCGGAAAGCATCGACAGGAATGTCGCCGTCGAGTTCGCGGTTGACGCGCGTAAGGATGTTGAGCGTGAACTGCGCGGTGACCCCTTCGGGATCGTCATAGGCGGCGATCAGGCGGTCAACGGGCTTTACGCGGTCCATCCCGATCAGCAGTTGCGCCCCCGCTCCGAGAAGCGCGCGGAACTGCCGCAACAGGTCGGTCGCGGTCGACGGCACGAAATTGCCGATCGTTGAGCCGGGGAAGAAGCCCAGCCTCGGCAACGCCGCCATCCCGCCCGGCAGGCTGAACGGCCGCGCGAAATCGGCGACGACCGGAATGACCTCGAGCCTTGGAAAGCGCTGTTGAAGCTCGGCCGCACTGTGTTCGAGATAGTCGCCGGAAATGTCGACAGGCACATACGCCGACGGCGAAATCGCCTCGAGAAGCAACGGGGTCTTGGTGGCCGATCCGGCGCCGAATTCGACCACCACCGAGCCTTTCGGAACCGTGGCGGCAAGCTTGGGCAGGATGTCCCGCAGCAGTCCGGTCTCGGTCCGCGTCGGATAATATGACGGCAGTCGGGTGATCTCGTCGAACAGCTCGGACCCGCGGTGGTCGTAGAGCCATCGCGCGGGGATCGCCGGGATTGGCGCCGCCAGGCCGGCAAGCACATCGTCGCGAAATGAAAGCGTCTGCGGATCAAGCGTCTTTAGCAAGGCGCACTCCCGTGAACTGCCAGCGCGCGGCGGGCGGGAAGAAGTTGCGGTAGGAGGCGCGGCTGTGTCCGCGCGGAGTCGCGCAGCTCGCGCCCTTCAGAACGAATTGCCCGCACATGAACTTGCCATTGTACTCGCCGACCGCGCCCGCCGCCGGAGCGAAGCCCGGGTACGAGGCGAAGGCGCTTTGAGTCCATTCCCACACGTCGCCGAACATTCCGCCGCCTGGGCGCGGGGCCACGGCGCCGGCGCTGTCGAGCTGGTTGCCGAGGTTCGGATCGGCGGAAGCGGCGAAATCTTCCCACTCGGCCTCCGTCGGCAGCCGGGCGCCGGTCCAGCGGGCGAACGCATCGGCCTCGAAATAGCTGACGTGCGCGACGGGGCCGGCAAGATCGATCTCACGCCGACCGGCAAGTGTGAATTCGCTGCCGTCATCGTGCCAGTAGAGCGGCGCTTCGATGCGCTCGCGCTGGAGCCAGTCCCATCCTTCGCTTAGCCATAGGCTCGGCGTCGAATAACCGCCGTCGGCCATGAACTCGCGCCACTCCTTGTTCGTCACTCGGCGTCCGGCGAGTTCGTGACCGGCAAGGAATGTGCGGTGACGGGGTCGCTCGGCGTCGAAGGTGAAACCGTCCTCGGATGCGCCGATTTCGACAACCCCGTCGCGACCTTTCACCCATTCATCATTGCGAGCGGAGCGAAGCAATCCAGCGCCGGATTGCCGCGTCGCCTTCGGCTCCTCGCAATGACGGAGTTGCCCATAGGTCGGCTCCAGCGGGTTTTCGGCAAAGGTCGCGAGAATATCAGTGAGGAAGAGTTCCTGGTGCTGCTGCTCGTGGTTGATGCCGAGTTCGATCAGGTCGAGCGCCTCGGGCGCAAGATGCGGCAGTGCGCGTTCGAGCGCTTCATCGACATGCGCGCGATAGGCGCGGACCTCGTCGAGCGACGGACGGCTCAGCATCCCGCGCCGCGGACGCGCATGGCGCGGCCCTTCGGCCTCGTAATAACTGTTGAACAGGAAGGCGTAGCGCTCGTCGAACGCGGTGTAGCCGAGCACATGGTCGCGCAGCACGAACGTCTCGAAAAACCAGCTCGTGTGCGCGAGGTGCCATTTCGCCGGCGAAGCATCGGGGAAGGGCTGGATGGTGGCATCCGCGTCGCTGAGCGGCACCGCAAGGTCGAGCGTCAGCAGCCTAGTGGCGAAGAGCCGCTCACCCAGCGCCTTGAGGGATGAAGACGAATCCTCGCGGGCCATGTGGGCGCCCCTGCCACGAAACAAATGTCGGGAAAAGGGCAAAGTTCGCTATATGTTCCGCAGGTGCGCCCTTAATCCCGTGTCGCGCCCGGTCGCCACAGCACATCGCCGCCTTCGCAGGACGCGACATGGCGCGCGGCGACGAACAAATGGTCTGACAGGCGATTGAGATAGGCCAGAAGCTCCGGGTTCAGCGGCTCGGCCTCGTTCAGCGCCACAGCGGCGCGCTCGGCCCTCCGAACGATCGTGCGGGCGAGGTGAAGCGCGGCAACGCCCGCCGAACCGCCTGGCAGGATGAAGCTTTCGAGCGGCGAGAGCCCCGTGTTCATCACGTCGATATCGCGCTCCAGCCGCTGAACCTGCGAGCCGACAATGCGCAGCGCGCCGTCGAGATCGCCGGGCGTCGCGACGTCGGCACCGAGGTCGAACAGGTCGTTCTGGATCTCCCGCAATTGACCGGAGATCGGCCCTTCATCGAGGGCGGCAATGGCAACGCCGATTGCAGCATTCGCCTCGTCGACCTCGCCGATCGCGGTCATCCGAAGGCTCGATTTACTGACGCGGCTGCCGTCGACCAGCCCGGCGCTGCCCTTGTCGCCCGTTCGCGTGTAAATCTTGTTGAGCTTGACCAACGCCGCTTAGTGACTGGCCTGCCCGGCGACGACCAGGATCAGGATGACGATGACGATGGCAATGCCCTGGAACAGCACGCGCTTGCGCATGTAGTTCTGCTGCTGCTCGCCGGTGATGTCCTTGCCCGACGCCATGGCGATGACGCCGCGGACGAGGACATAGGCGGTCGCGCCCATGGCGATCAGGAGGAGGACGATGAGGGGCCAGCGCATGGCGGCCTATTTAGGCTTCTGCCAAGCGAAAGCCAGACGGCACTTCGCCGGCGAGCAGTTGAGCGGCGAGCGCCGGCCCATCCACGCCACTTTCGCGCATCGCCGCGAGCGTCGGCGCAAGATCGCGCTTGGCGAGACGGCGGCCGTCTTCGTGGGTGACCAGCGGGTGGTGCAGATAGGTTGGTTCGAGGAGGCCGAGCAATATTTGCAGCAGGCGCTGAATCGGGATCGATGCGCGCAGGTCCACGGCGCGGACGACCATCGTCACGCCGCTTGCCGCATCGTCGGCGACACAGGACAGATGATAGGAAGCGGGGGCGTCCTTGCGGGCGAGGATCGCGTCGCCAATGTCGCTCGCCTGCGCGGTGAAGCTTCGGCCATCCTCCTCGGTCCAGGAAGTAAGGCCGGCAAGCTCGAGGGCGTTGCCGGAATTGAGACGCCAGCAATGCGCCGTGGCCGCGCGCCGTTCCGGATCGTCCGGCAAAGCGCGGCAGGTACCCGGATAGCCAGTCGCCGCATCGCCGTGGGGTGCGGACAGCGACTGCGCGATGTCGGCCCGCGTGCAGAAACAGGCGTAAACGAGGCCGCGCGCTTTGAGATCGTCGAGCGTCGCCTGGTATTCCGCCGTGCGCTGCGATTGCACCAGCACCGGCTCGTCCCAGCCGAGACCGAGCCAGCGCAAATCCTCGAAGATGCCGTCAACGAACTCTGGCTTGCAACGCGTCTGGTCCAAATCCTCGATCCTAATCCGAAACTTGCCGCTGGCCTGCCGCGCCCGATGATGCCCGACGACCGCGCTATAAGCATGGCCAAGATGCAGCCGCCCGGTCGGCGACGGCGCGAAACGCGTGATTACTCCTCCCCGGGACGGGGAGGTGGCAGCCGCTCCTGCGGCTGACGGAGGGGGGTCAGAGTGTTGCACAAAACCCCCTCCACCACATTTCAGGTGGTCCCCCTCCCCGTGCCGGGGAGGAATATCCTTGACGCTGAGTCCTTAGAAATGCTGTCATGCGCATGTCACGCCGAGTTGGCATCCGGTGGGCAACAAGGGAAGATGGGCCGCACCGCCCTCTCCTCCCTGCCCTTAACCGGGCACGTGCGACGGGGCCGGAGAGCAGCGAGTTCGGATCCGAACCGAACGAAAGGCTGTTGTCGCTCGCATGTATCACCCTGAGCTGATCCGCCATCCCGAAAGCTGCCCGGCGCTGGTGCTCAACGCCGACTACACGCCGCTGTCATATTATCCGCTGTCGCTATGGCCGTGGCAGACCGCGATCAAGGCGATGTTCCTCGAGCGCGTCGACGTCGTCGCCCATTATGAGCGCGAGGTGCACAGCCCGAGCATCGCATTGAAGCTGCCGAGCGTTATCGCGCTCCGCCAGTTCGTTCGCCCGAACGAATATCCCGCGTTCACGCGATTCAACCTGTTCCTTCGCGATCGCTTCCGCTGCGTCTATTGCGGGTCTGGCAAGGAGCTGACCTTCGACCATGTGATCCCCCGCGCCCACGGCGGCCGCACAATGTGGGAGAATGTCGCCACCGCGTGCGCGCCGTGCAACCTCCGCAAGGGCGGCCGCACACCGGGCGAAGCGCACATGCAGATCCAACGCGAGCCGATCCGCCCGACCAGCTGGCAGCTGCAGGAGCATGGCCGCGCGTTCCCGCCGAATTACCTGCATGAAAGCTGGCGCGATTATCTCTACTGGGATGTCGAGCTGGAGCCGTAAGTCGTCCGATGCGAGATCAGCTATATCTCATCCTTGCGCTCACACTTTGGGCGCTCCTGACCGGATTCATGATCTGGCTGCTGATGTACTGTCTGCGTGTTGGAAGAGTGGGGCCAGGATGGGCTTGGTGGCGGCCCGATGCCGAGCGCAGCAAACAACCGTTTCAGTTTTGGAGCGGCATTGCTGGGCTCGCAGTAGGGTCAGCAGGGGGAATCTGCATCTTCGTCTATGCGGTGTGGAAGGTCTCGCATTAGCCAATCGAAGCATCCGCCGAATTGAATCGGCAAAGATCAAGGCCATGTTAACCATCTTTGCGTAGCTTGGTGGCGATGGACATCCGCTACCCCGCCACGCCCGAGGAGCGCCCGCGAATCCTCGTCGTTGAGCCCAACCGCAGCAACCTCGGCGTGATCGCTCGGCGGCTCGGTGACGCCGGCTATCGCGTGACCACCGCGGACAGCGGAACGTCCGCCATCGCGGAGCTTTATCGCTTCCCCATCGGCCTCGTTCTCGCAGAGCTGGACATGCCGCGCATGACCGGTGCCGAGCTTGCTCGCGCGATCCGCGGCGAAGTGAAGTGGAACGATATTCCGGTCATGCTGATCACCGGCAAGTCCGAGCCCAAGGGCGCGGTGCGGGCTTATGAAGCCGGCGCCGACGACGTGGTCGTCAAGCCGTTCCACTTCGAAGTGCTGATCGCCAGGATCGGCCGGCGCATCGAGCGCGCGCGCTCGGTTCAGCGGCTGCAGCAGGACAATGCGGCGCTCGATGCTCGGGTGGTGGAACGCGCGATCCAGATCGGAGAGTTGCGCGAGCAGCTGCGCGACGTGCGCAAGGGCTCATTCGCGCTGTAACCGTCACCCCCGCGAAAGCGGGGGCCTAGCCATCAAAAAACCTGGGTTCCCGCTTTCGCGGGAATGACGAAAGCGTCGTTATGTCCGGGATGACAAATAGGCTTCGACCGCCGGTCCCACATCGTCGCGCTCCAGCGCCATCGCGATATTGGCAATCACGAACCCTTCCGCGCTGCCGCAATCGTAACGCTGGCCCTCGAACCGGAAGGCATGGAACGGCTGCTGGCCGATTAGCTTGGCCATTGCGTCGGTCAGTTGGATCTCGCCGCCCGCCCCGGCCTCCTGCGCGTCCAATGCGCGCATCACCTCGGGCTGGAGGATGTAGCGGCCGGGCAGCATCAAATTGGATGGCGCCGTCCCCTGCGGCGGCTTTTCGACCAGGCCTCTGATCTCGGTCAGCCGGCCATCGGTGGCGCCGGGATCGACAACGCCATATTTGTGCGTCTCGCTCGCCGGCACTTCGAGCGCGGCGACGAGGTTGCCGCCGACCTTTTCATAGGCCTCGACCATCTGCGCGAGGCAGCCCGGCGTTCCGGCCATCAGCTCGTCCGGGAGCAGAACCGCGAACGGCTCGTCGCCGACGATGTCGCGCGCGCACCACACCGCGTGGCCGAGGCCGAGCTGCTGCTGCTGCCGCACGCTGACCACTTCGCCGAAGCGGGCGTTGGAGGGCTCCAACACGTCGAGGCTTTTGCCCCTGGCGTTAAGGGTGGATTCGAGCTCGAACCCGACATCGAAATAATCGACCAGCGCCGATTTGCCGCGGCCGGTAACGAAGATCAGCTGCTCGATGCCCGCCTCGCGCGCCTCGTCGACCGCATATTGGATCAGCGGCCGGTCGACGATCGTGATCATCTCCTTGGGGATGGTCTTGGTGGCGGGGAGCAGGCGCGTGCCGAGGCCAGCCACGGGAAACACGGCTTTGCGGACGCGAGAAGTCATTCAGGCTCCGGGCGCGGGGCTGGAGGCGGTGACGGTCGTTGCCGGCACATTCGACGGCGGCATTCCGGCGGGAAGCGAGGGCGCCGCGCCGCCGCTCGGCGGAGGGAGGTCGAACGGGTCGGCGGCGCGCGGCTGCGATTTCGTGACCAGCTCGTCGACCCTGGCGGGACGGGCATAGGATGGCGGCGTCAGTAGCTCCCTTACCGTGGGCGTGCCGCGCGCCATCATCGGCTTCGCCGGAGGCGCATGGCCCGGTGCGGGGTGAAGGTCACTGACCCGACCGCAGCCGGCAAGGCCGAGGGCTGTCGCGAGGAGCAGAAGGCGCGAACGCTTCATGGCGCCCGACTAGCCGTTCGCCACGGCTTGCGCTAGCGCCGCGCCATGCGCCTCATCCTGATTTGCACTGCGATCCTCGCGGTTGCCGCGTGCCACAAGCCGGCCCGGCAGGCCGCCAATCAAGCCTCGCCAACCGTCGAAGCTGGACCCCACAAGGGCGTCGACCGCAGCCACAAGGGCCAGCCGTTTCCCGACGTGAAGTTCATCGATGAGGAAGACCATGAGACGGGCTACGCGCCTTTGCTCGGGCATCCGGCGCTGGTGAACCTATGGGCGACCTGGTGTGCGCCATGCGTGAAAGAGCTGCCGACGCTGGAGGCGCTCTCGACGAAAAATTCCGGCCTGACCGTCGCGACGATCAACCAGGATTCGGCCCCCCGTGCGTCGGTCGAAGCCTTTCTCCAGCAGCACAGGCTGAGCCTGCCGATCTACCGGGACCCGAAGATGGCTGTGTCGGGGGCATTGGGTCCGGACACGGTGCTGCCGACGTCAATCCTCTACGACGCTCAGGGAAAGGAAGTCTGGCGCTACGTTGGCGACCTCGACTGGGCGAGTCCCGAGGCTGCTAAGCTTCTCGTGGAAGCCGGGGCGCCCTCGAAACAAGGCTGAGCAGCCGTCCGTCGATCGCCGCCAGGCCCAAAGCGATCAGCGCCAGACCGGCGAAATCCTGCGGCGCCAGTTGTTCGCCGAGGAACATTCCGCCGAGCAGGATCGCGACTGGCGGCACCAGCAAGGTGACGAGCAAGGCATTGGTCGCGCCCGAGGTCTCGATTAGCCGGAAATAGAGCACGTAGCCGAATGCGGTGCAGAGCAACGCCAGCGATATAATCGCGCCCCAGGCGGTGAGCGGGGGAAAGGCGTGGGTCCAAGGCTTGTCCACCAGCAAGGCGACGGGCAGCATCATCGCGGCGCCGGCGGTCAGCTGGCCGGTGGTGACGCTCAAGGGCGACACGCCCATCGTGCGGAAGCGCCGCGCCCAGACAGCGGCGAGCGCATAGCTCAGAGAGGCGGTGACGCAGGCGAGCTGGGCGAGCGCGCTGGAGCCGAGGCTGGAGAGTAAGGAGGGGCCGATCATCACCGCAACTCCGCCGAAGCCCAGCAGGACGCCAGCTATCTTGCGCGGGCTCATCCGCTCGTCGTGGGTGAGGAAATGGGCGACGACCACGCCCCAGATCGGGGTCGTCGCGTTGAGGATCGAGGCGAGACCGCTGGCGATGTGCGTCTGGCTCCAGCCGAACAGGGCGAAGGGCAAGGCATTGTTGAGCAGCGCGAGCAGGAAAATCGCGCCCCAGGCACCGCTCGGTAGGTCGAGGCGCTGTCTCTTGATGCGCAGGAACAGCCACAGCGCCGCGGCGGCTATCGACAGGCGTAGAAGGACATAGGTCAGCGGCGGCACGTGGCGGACGGCGACGCCGATGAAAAAGAAGGCGCCGCCCCAGATCAAGGCGAGGCTGACGAGGATCATCCAGTCGCGGCCGTTCATCTGAGTGCGGATCATCGGCTTGCCGTAGACGTCGGGCGCGCCGGCGGCGTCCGCGCAATTGCGCTCGAACTCGGAAGGCTCAACGGGTTTCATGAGCGGGAGGTAGGTCGTTGGGCCACCAGCCGCCAACAAATGGCCAGCTGGCGGCGATAAGCTGACCTTATCTAATCTCTCAGCAGCTCGTTGATGCTGGTTTTCGACCGCGTCTGCTCGTCGACACGCTTGACGATCACCGCGCAGGCGAGCCCCGGTCCGCCATCCTTGCCGGGCAGGCTGCCGGGAACGACCACCGAATAGGCTGGCACGCGCCCGTAATGGATTTCGCCGCTCGCGCGATCGACGATCTTGGTCGACGCGCCCAGGAACACGCCCATCGAAATCACCGAGCCCTTTTCGACGATCACCCCTTCGGCGACTTCGGAGCGGGCGCCGATGAAACAATCGTCCTCGATGATTACCGGGCCGGCTTGGAGCGGCTCGAGCACGCCGCCAATGCCGGTGCCGCCGGAGATGTGCACATTGCTCCCGATCTGCGCGCAACTGCCGATGGTCGCCCAAGTGTCGATCATGCTGTTTTCGCCGACATAGGCCCCGATGTTGATGAAGCTCGGCATCAGCACCGCGCCGGGCGCGATGTAGGCGCCGCGCCGGACGATTGCGCCGGGAACCGCCCGGAAACCGCCCTGGGCGAACTGCCGGTCGCTCCAGCCGGCGAACTTGGACGGCACCTTGTCCCACCAGTAACCGCCGCCGGGGCCACCGGGGATCATTTTCATCGAATTGATCCGGAACGACAGCAGGACGGCCTTCTTGAGCCATTGATTGACCTGCCAGCCACTGTCTGTCGGCTCGGCAACGCGCGCCACGCCGGCGTCGAGCATGGCAATTGCCCGCTCGACGGTCAGGCGGCTCTCACCGCCCGATTCCGGGCTGAAGTCGGCTCGCCGCTCCCATAATTTGTCGATGAGCGGTTCGAGCTCGTTCATTCAAGCGTCTCCGAGGATAGTCTCTAGCCAATCGCCGACGTCGGTAATTCGATGGTCGATCATCGCTTCGTCATAGGCGTCGTCGCCGCGCTCCGACCCGTTGTCGACCCACACGGTGGTCATGCCAAGCTGTTTCGCGGGCACGAGATTGCGCGCCATGTCATCGGCCAGGAGCGCGTGGGCGGGATCGATCCCGAAGCGTTCGCATAGCAGCTCATAGCCGTGTGGGTCGGGCTTGGCTCGATAGCTGCTGGCGTGGATGTCATGGAGGTCATCGAAGTGCTCGTCCACGCCGATCGCGTGCAACACCCGGCGAGCATAAGGCGCATCGCCGTTGGTGAAGACGAAGCGGCGGCCCGGCAGCCGCGGCAGGAGCCGCGCGAGCCGATCATCGCCTTTGACCCGATCGAGCGGGACATCGTGGACGTCCTCAAGGAAATCGTGAGGATCGATCTCATGCTCCTTGATGAGCCCGGCGAGCGTCGTTCCATGGGTGTGGAAGTGATGCTTCTGCACCCGCCGCGCTTCCTCGGGGCCGACGTCGAGCAGGCGCTCGATATAAGCTGTCATCCGCTCGTCGATGAGCGCAAAAAGCCCGGTCGACGCAGGGTACAAGCAATTGTCGAGATCGAAGATCCAATCGCGTATATGGGTAAGACGAGCGTCCATCGGAAGACGGCGCCGTAGCGCGTTGAATCCTTTAAGCAAATTGAAAGGAATTATAAACCATAATGCAGCTCGGGAAGCCGTGGTTTTTCAACGGCTTGAGCGGAGACGGGGATAATGAAAAAGCAGCTGCTGGCAACGAGCGCGTGCCTGCTTGTCATGGCCTTGGGACTAAGTGCCTGCGGCGACAGCGGCGGAGTTTCGGGCATACCGACCGCGCCGCCGACTCCGACGCCGACCCCCACACCGACACCGACACCCACTCCGACCCCGACTCCGACGCCCACTCCGACGCCCGCAGTCAATTACAACACGACGGAATATCAGAACTCGCAATATTCGGTCGTTGCCAATGCCATCGCCGCCTACAATGCCGGCGCGACCGGCAAAGGCATCAAGATCGGTATCGTCGACAGCGGCATTAATCCGAATCTCGCCGAATTCGCCGGGCGAATCGACCCGGCGAGCGGCGACGTGGCCGGCACCCGTGGAGTGAGTGACGAGGGCGGCCACGGCACGGCGGTATCAGCTGTGGCGGCAGCTGCGCGCAACAACAGCAACACAATGGGCGTGGCATTCGACGCCACAATCGTCAGCGAGCGCGCCGACGACGTTGGTTCGTGTGCCACCACGGGAACCGACGGCGGCTGCAAGTTCTCCGATAGCTCGATTGCAGCCGGAATCGACGCTGCCCACGCCGCCGGCGCGAAGGTCATCAACCTGTCGCTTGGAGGCTCACAGCCGGGAACCCAGCTGCTTTCCAGCATGCGCAGCGCGGTGAACGCTGGAATCGTGCTGGTCATCGCCGCCGGTAACGACGGCGCGGACGCGACCAAGGGAGTGAATCCGGATCCGTTCGCGCTGGTGCCGGCGCAGGACTTTCCCGGCGCGGTCATTATTGCAGGCTCGATCGGCGGAAGTCCCGATAACAACACAATCTCGGATTTCTCCAATCGTGCGGGCACCGGCGCAGCTTATTATTTGATGGCGCTCGGCTATCAGGACCGCGCCCCCGATGAGACCGGCGCGCAATTCCTGTGGTCGGGCACCAGCTTCTCGGCGCCGACGATTGTCGGCGCGGTCGCATTAATGGCTCAGGCATTCCCCAACCTCACCGGCAGGCAGATCGTCAGCATCCTCTTCCAGACCGCCGACGATCTCGGCGCGGCGGGGGTGGACTCGATCTACGGCAACGGCCGCCTGGACATCCAGCGCGCGTTCCAGCCGATCGGCACCACCAGCCTCGCAAACAGCAAGATCGCGGTGACGGGCACGAGCGGTGACATGCCCAGCGCTGCTGGCGATGCACTGCGGGGCAAGTCGATGGGCGCGATCATCCTCGACGGTTACGACCGGGCATATGTGCTCAACCTCGCGCAGACGCTGCGCAGGGCTGATGTCGATCATCCTCTGTCGCGTGCGCTTCAAGGTGACGTGAAGGTCGCCGGCGGCGATGTCGGGCCGGTCAGCGTCGCCATGACGGTCGCGCGACGGCACGGCCTTGCCGACGCCTATACACTCGAGCAGACGGGCATCGGCCCCGACGATTTGCGCAAATCGCGTTTGATCGCGGGTTCAGCGGTCGCGCGGATCGACAACCGGACCGCGGTCGCGCTCGGCTTTTCCGAGGGCGCCAAGGCGATGGAGCGCCGCCTGACCGGAGCCCATGTTGGCTCGTTCCTGATCGCCAGTGACATCGCCGGCAATCCAGGCTTCTCCGCCAAGCGCGACGGCAGCATCGCGGTCAGACGGCAGTTCGGCTCGGTCGGCGTCACCATCTCCGGCGAAACCGGAAAAGTCTGGCAGGACGTGCAGACGACCGCCACCGGCTCGCCCTATCGCTTCACCAGCGTCGCCGCGGACCGCCGGCTCGGGTCGAATTGGCTGTCGCTTGGTCTTAGCCGGCTCGACGAGACGCAGTCGCTGCTTGGCGGCCGCTTGTCGCCCGTGCTCGGCGGGGGCGGTTCCACGACGCTGTTCCTCGACGCCGAGGCCCGGCACGATTTCGGCAGCGGCATTACTGCCACGATCACGGGCCGGCGCGGCTGGACCGACTTCGCCGCAGGCAAATTTCAGACCGGCGCTTATGCCTTCGACCTCGTCAAGGACGGTGTCCTGTCGAGCCACGACTCGCTCGGCTTCCGCTTCGCCCAGCCGCTACGGGTCGAGCATGGCGGTTTCGCGATGATGCTGCCGACGTCGTACGACTATGCGACGGGCGTGGCGACCGACACGCTGAGCACGCTTTCGCTGCGGCCAAGCGGGCGCGAGATGGATGGCGAGCTGAGCTACGGGCGGACGCTAATCGGTGACAACGCCTGGCTCGGCGCCAACCTCTTCTATCGCCGGCAGCCGGGGAACATCGCCAGCCTGCCTGACGACAAGGGCGCGGCGCTGCGCTTCAGCTTGAGATTCTAGCGGCGGAAGCGCGGCACCAGCATCCCAACGCCCGAACGATAGTTGCGATAGTTGTCGCCGAAGACATTGGTGAGATCGCGCTCCTCGTATTGGATGGCGATCAGCATGTAGGCTGAAAACCCAATCGCGAGGAGCAAGTGGCCTGCTGTCATGAGCGGTGTCGACCAAAATCCGATGAAAAAGCCCGCATAAAGCGGATGCGCGACCCAGCGATAGAAAAGCGGCTGGCGCAATTCGGGCGCAGCCGGCTCGCTTCCGCGCATGTTCATCCAGGCCTGCTGTAGGCCGAACAGCTCGAAATGGTTGATCAGGAAAGTGGTGATCAGAACGATCCCGAAGCCGAGCCAGAACATCGCCCAAAGAATCGTGCTCAGCCACGGCATGGTTGGTGAAACCTGCCAAATGGTCCTGTCGAGCGGCTGCCAGAAGCGGAACAGGATGATCAACGCGAGGCTGGCAAACAGCACATAAGCGCTCCGCTCGGCCGCCGGGGTCACGATGCGAGTCCATGCGCGCTTGAAAGCCGGACGCGCCATGATGCTGTGCTGCAGACCGAAAAGTGCGATCAAGGCGATATCGATGACCAGCTTTGCTCCGCGGGGCATCAGCGACGGCGGCGCATCGACGGTCTTCGGCACCGGAAGGTCGCCGACGAAGCCGATCAAGTAGAGGAACGTCGCGAAGAAGATCGCGTAGCAGAGAATCGAGAACAGGAAAGTGAGCGCACGAGACATCGCATTTCTCCCCTTTTGACGGTCGCGGCGACTAGTGGTCGGCCACGCCGAATTTGACGATGACCGGCGCCTCGCACTTGCCGATCTTAAGGTAGATGGCGCTGTAGACGTCGGCGTCGGGTAGCTCGTTGAGTTTCTGCATCTTGGGTGTCTTGCCGCGGCGGCTGGCCTCATAACGCGAGGTCGCCGGGCAGCTCGCCGGCTGCGTTGCCTTGGGATTGATGATGGGCATGTCGCCGACCGGTTGAGCCGAGGCGGAAGCAGCGAGCAGGGTCACGAACAGGAGCATGGACGAGTCTCCTTTCGCCCCGCGATTTACCACTTTCAGGCTAGACGGTGAAGCTTTCCCCGCAGCCGCACGCCCCCTTGGCGTTCGGGTTGTCGAACACGAAGCCGGCGGCGAAGTCGTCCTCGCGCCAGTCCATGATCGATCCGACGAGATACAGGACCGAGGCGCCGTCGACGTAGAAATTGCCGCCTGGAGTCTCGATCTTCTCGTCGAACGGCTGCTCCTCCGTCACATAATCGACTGAATAAGCGAGGCCCGAGCAGCCCCGTCGGGGCGTCGACAGCTTGACGCCGATCGCGCCTTCGGGAGCGCGGCTCATCAGCTCGGCGATGCGCGCATTGGCGGCATCGCTCAGGGTGATCGCCGCAGGGCGCGGGCGCAGTTTAGTTTCCCTATTCATTTTCAAAATCGCTCATAGCATTCCCAATTCGAGTCGGGCTTCGTCGCTCATCTTCGACGGGTCCCACGGCGGGTCCCACACCAAATTGACGACCGCGTCGCGGATGCCCGGCACCGACATGGCGCGAAGCTCGACTTCCTGTGGCAGCGATTCCGCCACCGGGCAGTGCGGCGTGGTCAGCGTCATGGTAATGGTCGCGTCGCCATCCTCGCTGATGTCGACGCCGTAAATGAGGCCGAGCTCATAGATGTCGACCGGGATTTCGGGGTCGTAGATGGACTTCAGCACCTCGACGACGGACGCCTGGAGCTCGCCTCCGGCTCCGGACGGCGGCACTTCTTCTTTCTCGCCGGCGAGGAACCCGGTCAGATAATCCTTCTTGCGCTCGAACTCCGGAGTCACGCGGGCGCGCGGCGGCGGGGTCGGCGCATCAACCTCCTCGCTCTCGATCTTCTTCTCCCGGTTCATGCCGAAAAGATCCGCTTCACTTGCTCAATGCCGCGCACCAACGCCTGAATGTCCGAACTGTCGCTGTGCGCCGCGAAGCTCGCGCGGGCGGTCGCCTCGACGCCGAGCACGCGCATCAGTGGCTGCGCGCAATGGTGGCCGGCGCGGACCGCGACGCCCGCATCGTCCAATATGGTGGCGGTGTCATGCGGATGAACCCCGTCCACGTTGAAGCTGACGATTCCGGCACTGTCCTCGGGTCCGTAAAGCGCGACGCCGCCGATGCTGCGCAGTGCGTCACGGCACTCGGAGACGAGAGCGCATTCGTGAGCATGGATAGCGTCGAGGCTGAGCCTTTCGACCCAGTTCACCGCCGCGTGCAGCCCGATCGCGCCCACGATGTGCGGGGTCCCGGCCTCGAACCGCGCCGGAGGATCGAGGAACGTGGTTTCTTCGAATGTGACCTTTTCGATCATCGCGCCGCCGCCCTGCCACGGCGGCAGATCGGCGAGCAATTCGGCCCGGCCCCAGAGGCAGCCGATGCCGGTCGGGCCATATAGCTTGTGCCCGGAGAAGGCGTAAAAGTCGGCGCCCAAGGTCACAATGTTCACGTCCAAACGGGGCACGGCCTGGCAGCCGTCGAGCAAAAGCAGCGCGCCCTTGGAATGCGCTAACTCGGCCGCGCGCCTGGGGTCGAGGATGGAGCCGAGCACGTTCGACACATGGGCGAAGGCAACAACGCGATGCTGCTCCGTCAGCATTGCCTCAGCGGCGTCGAGGTCGATCTGCCCGTCGGGAGTCAGAGGTACCGCGTCCACCTCGTAGCCGGCCAGCTGCCACGGAACGATATTGCTGTGATGCTCGAGCTGCGAGACCAGGACGCGGGTACGGCCATTCTTCGGGAGCGTCCGCGCCACAAGGTTGATCGCTTCGGTCGCGCCGCGGGTGAAGATCAGCTCGTTCTGCTGACCGCCGATCAGGTTCGACGCGGCGGCGCGCGCGGCCTCGTAGCTCGCGGTCATGCTCGCCGAGCGCTCGTAAACGCCGCGGTGCACGGTCGCGTAGTCGCGCGAGTAAGTCTGCGTAATCGCGTCGATCACCGTCTGCGGCTTCTGCGCCGTGGCGGCGCTGTCGAGATAGTGCCAGCCAGCGATCGCCGGGAATTGATCGCGGACGTTCAGCGCGGAGTTGATTCGGGCGGGCGCGTTCATGCGACTCTCCGCAGGGCTTCGCGTGCCGCGTCGCCAATCGCGTCGCCGTCCTTGGCGCCGTCCCACAGGCCCATGACGAAGCCTTCGAGCAGCAGCGCACGGGCGCCCGCCGGATCGAGGCCGCGGCTTTCGGCGTAGAACAATTGCATCGCGTCGAGTTCGCCGACCGTGGCGCCGTGCGCGCATTTCACGTCGTCGGCGAAAATCTCGAGCTCCGGCTTGCAGTTTGCGGTCGCGCCGCGATCGAGGAGCATGGCTTTGACCGACTGTTCGGCGTCCGTCTGCTGCGCGCCGCGCGCGACTTCGACCTTGCCGAGATAGGAGCCGGTCGCCTTGCCGTTGAGCACGCTGCGGATCGTCTGTCGCGAACGCGCGGCGGGGCCGATATGCTTGACCGTGGTGACGATCTCGTTCGTCGAAACGCCGGCGCCGATGTTGGCAGCATAGAGTTCGAAGTCGGCGCCTTCAGCGAGGCTGACCTCAAGCTCGATGCGGCCATATTCCGAGGCGGCGTTCAGCGCGAACAGTCGCGCCTTCGCATCCTTTTCAATCGCGATCTGGACGCGGCGCACCTGTACGGCTTCGTCGCTTGGCAGCCAGACCTTCTCGAAGCTCTCACACGGTCCGACGATGAGCGTCAGAGGCTCGGCGAATTGCTGCCAGACGGGCCGCAGCGCATCGAGGTCGGCGTAGCGCCACTCCTCCTGCTTGCGCGTCGGGAAGGGCGCCGTCATGCGCGCCTCTTCATCAGCCGCCGCAGCATTTTGTCGCGCTGCTTCTGCCGCTGGGGCGCCATTAGGCCGTAGAGTGCATCGAGAGCGAGAGCGGCAGCGCAGAAAACGGCGACAATGCTGCTCGCATTACCGGTGTCGACGAACTGGCTGAGGACGATGTCGACGATCGCGATCAGGCCGAACAGGATGACCAGCAGCGCGGTGTCCGCGACCGCGCGGCCAGGATTGCCGCGCACCATACCGATGACGACCATGAACACCATGCAGCCGAGGATGAGGGCTAACGCGGTCATGCCGCCGCCTCCGCATAGCCTTCGCGCTCCAGGCTGTGGGCGAGCTCGGGACCGCCGCTGCGGACGATACGGCCGGCCTGGAGTACGTGCACGCGGTCGGGCTCCACATAATCGAGCAGGCGCTGATAGTGGGTGATCAGAAGCACGCCCTTGTCGGGCGCACGCATGATTCGGTTGATCCCCGCGCCAACCGACTTGAGCGCATCAATGTCGAGCCCGCTGTCGGTTTCGTCCAAGACGGCGAAACGCGGGTTCATGATGCCCATCTGGACCATCTCGGCGCGCTTCTTCTCGCCGCCCGAGAAGCCGACGTTGACTGGCCGCTTGAGCATTTCGGCGTCCATGCCGAGCAGTGCCGCCTGGGCTTTGGCGAGCTTGATGAAGTCGCCGCCGGACAGCTCGGCTTCGCCTCGCGAACGCCGCTGCGAATTCAAACTTTCGCGGAGGAACTGGAGGTAGGAAACGCCGGGGATTTCGACCGGATACTGGAAACCGAGGAACAGCCCCGCCGCCGCGCGCTCGTACGGATCGAGGGCGAGCAGGTCCAATCCTCCCTCGTCATCCCGGGCTTGACCCGGGACCCGCCTTTCTCCCCCGCTCTCAACCAAGGCAGGCCCCGGCTCAAGGCCGTGGTGACGGTTGGGGGTGAACGTCACACTCCCCTCAGTCACTTCGTAGCCGGGCCGCCCGGCGAGCACGTAGGCGAGCGTCGACTTGCCCGATCCGTTGGGTCCCATGATCGCGTGCACCTCGCCCGCGGGCACGTACAGCGACACGCCCTTCAGGATCGGCTTGTCGGCGACGGTCGCGTGGAGATTGGTGATGTCGAGCATTACTTCGCCTTGTCCACGCCGCCCGCTGGGCAATTGTTGAGGAAATAGTGGCGCATGCTGTCCACGGCGTCTTCGCGAATGCCTTCGAGCATCCGCTTGTCATTGAGCGCCTTCTGCCGGTCCTCGAGCGCGGCCTGCTGCAGATTGAGTTGCTTTTCGACCTGCTTCTCTTCCGCGAGCTTTGCCGGAGGCGTTTCGCGGAGCGTCCTGAGCTGATCGTTCAGCGCAAGGCGTTCGTTCACGATTCCCTCCTGCTCGCGATAGGCGTCGAGCAGAAACTGGCTGCGCCTCGCCACTTCGGACGAGAAGACCGGGTTGACGGCATTGCGGTCGCAGCGCGCCACCGCCTGATCGAGTGCGTCGAGATCGGCCGACGCCGCAGCGAGGAGAAGGAGCGGGGTCATTCTGTGGCACCCTTTGGACGATAGCTCACATCTGCTTTGAAGTGCTCGCGCGCCGGAACTGCGCTGCAGATCGCATCCGGTTTGGTGCCAGGGTGATGTCGCCGATCAGAACCGACGGTATAAAACCAATAGCCGCTTGAACGATCATATTCGTTCAGAACGAACATCGGCAGCCCGTGAACGTCGCGACCATTTCGGCGAAAGAGAATTCTATCGTCGTAGGCCGCATCGACTTCGTCCAATCCGCCGAATTGCGTATCGACATAATAGCTTCGTCGATCGAGATTCACATCAATAAGATACTTGGGGATCGGCGCTTTCGGATTCTGGCTCTCGCAGCTCAATGTGAAGCGGGAGGACGAATTAGACGCGTCGACCGCTGAAGCAGGAGCGCTCATCAAAATGGCGAGCAACGCGATCATCCCACGCTCCCCTCAAGCGAAATCCCCAGCAGCTTCTGCGCCTCGACCGCGAATTCCATCGGCAGCTGCTTGAGTACCTCCCGGGCGAAGCCGTTGACGATCAGCGCGACGGCCGCTTCCTGGTCGAGCCCGCGGCTCATCGCGTAGAACAATTGATCCTCGCTGATCTTCGAGGTCGTCGCTTCATGCTCGATGGTCGCGGTCGGGTTCTTGACCTCGATATAAGGGACGGTGTGCGCGCCGCAGTCGCTTCCCAGAAGCAGGCTGTCGCACTGGGTGAAGTTGCGCACATTCTCCGCGCGCGGGAGGACCCGAACCAGCCCGCGATAGGTGTTGTTCGACTTGCCGGCGCTGATGCCCTTGGAGACGATGGTCGAGCGGGTGTTGGCGCCGATGTGGATCATCTTGGTTCCAGTGTCGGCCTGCTGGCGGTTGTTGGTCAGCGCGACCGAATAGAATTCGCCGACGCTGCCATCACCCTTCAAAATGCAGCTCGGATATTTCCAGGTGATCGCGCTTCCGGTCTCGACCTGCGTCCAGCTGACCTTCGATCGGTCGCCCGAGCAAAGCGCGCGCTTGGTGACGAAGTTGAAGATGCCGCCCTTGCCCTCGGCGTCACCCGGGTACCAGTTCTGGACGGTCGAGTATTTTACCTCCGCGTCCTCGTGCGCGAAGATCTCGACCACCGCTGCGTGCAGCTGGTTCTCGTCGCGCATCGGCGCGGTGCAGCCTTCGAGGTAAGAGACGTAGCTGCCGTTGTCGGCGACGATCAAAGTGCGCTCGAACTGGCCGGTGTTCTCGGCATTGATCCGGAAATAGGTGCTGAGCTCCATGGGGCAGCGGACGCCCTCGGGCACATAGACGAACGTGCCGTCGGAGAAGACCGCGCTGTTCAAGCAGGCGAAATAATTGTCGCGCTGCGGCACCACGCTGCCGAGATATTTCTTCACCAGCTCCGGATGCTCGCGGATCGCCTCGGAGATGCTGAGGAAGATGACCCCGGCTTTCTTCAGCTCCTCGCGGAAGGTGGTGGCGACGGAAACGCTGTCGAACACCGCGTCGACCGCGACCTTGCGCGCGCCCTCGACCCCGGCGAGCACCTTCTGCTCCTCGATCGGGATGCCGAGCTTTTCGTAAACGCGGAGGATCTCGGGATCGACCTCGTCGAGACTGCCGAGCTTCGGCTTCGCCTTGGGCGCGGCGTAATAATAAGCGTCCTGATAATCGATTTCGGGGATGTCGAGCTTGGCCCAGCTGACCTCCTCCATCTCCAGCCACGCGCGATAGCCCTTCAACCGCCAGTCGAGCATCCACTCCGGCTCGTTCTTCTTGGCCGAGATGAAGCGAACCGTGTCCTCGCTCAAACCCTTGGGCGCGAACTCCTGCTCGACGTCCGAGGAGAAGCCCCATTCGTAATCCTGGGCGATCTTGTCGCGCAGTTCCTGGTTCTTCACGGCCTCGTTCATCGCGCGAGCTCCGTCAGGCTGACCGCGCCGAGCGCGCCCCGCACCGCATCACCCACCACACCCATGTGCGGCTTGACCCTGCAATGCGCGTCGAGCGCGCAATCGAACTTACCGTCGGAGCAAGCGGCCAGGGCGATCGGCCCTTCGACCGCTTCGACGATGTCGGCGAGGCTGATCGCTCCGGCCGGCCGCGCAAGCGCGAAGCCGCCGCCGGCGCCGCGAACGCTCGACAGCAGGCCGCACGCGGCAAGCAAGCCCATCAGTTTCTGCGCAGTCGGAAGCGGGACGCCGGTCTCGGCCGATAGCTCGGTCGCGCTGAGGCGCGCAGCCGCGGGCCGGCGGGCGGCGGCGGTCATCAAGACGACCGCATAATCGGCAAGGTGGCTAAGGCGCATGTCTAATTCGGAGCTTTCCAGTCCGATTTAGGGTGTTTAGCCTCGAAACTCAACCACCGTCACCCCGGCCTTGAGCCGGGGCCTGCCTTACTTCAAGGAGAAGGCGGGTGCCGGATCAAGTCCGGCATGACGAAAGGGGCACTTGCAGCTTTATCCGCTCATCCGGCCGCTGGCCTTCGCCCTCGATGCCGAGACCGCTCACCGGATGACGATCGCCGCGCTGAAGCTGATGCCAGTACGCCGCCCGCCCGATTTTCCGGCCTCGCTCAGAACCACCCTCGCCGGCCTCGAATTTCCGACGCCGGTCGGGCTCGCGGCGGGCTTCGACAAGAATGCCGAGGTCGCCGAGCAGATGCTCAGTCTCGGCTTCGGCTTTGTCGAGGTCGGCACGCTGACGCCGCGGCCGCAGCCCGGCAATCCGCGCCCGCGCCTGTTCCGGCTCCGCCAAGACCGGGCGGTGATCAATCGTCTTGGCTTCAACAATCGCGGCCAGCCGGACGCGTTCCAGCGGCTGATCGAATGCTCGCACATGCATGGCGTCATCGGCGTCAACGTCGGCGCCAACAAGGACAGCAGCGACCGCATCGCCGATTATATCGCCGGCGTCCGCGCGATGGCACCGGTCGCCAAATATCTCACCATCAACATCAGCTCGCCCAATACGCCCGGCTTGCGCGGGCTGCAGGACGAGGGCGCTCTCGATGAGCTGCTCGCAGCGGTCGAAGCAGTGGGCGCGAACAAGCCGATCTTCCTGAAGGTCGCGCCCGATCTCGGCGAAGGGGATCCCGAGCGGATCGTCCGTGCCGCCCTCGAGCATAAGATCGACGCGATCATCGTGTCGAACACCACCGCGTCGAGGCCGGCTCTCAAGTCGCGGCATGCGGGCAAGGCTGGTGGATTGTCAGGCGCTCCGCTCAAGCCACTCGCGCTCGAAACACTTCGCAAGTTCCGCCGTGCAAGCGCGGGCGAAATCCCGCTGATCGGCGTCGGCGGGATCGCTTCGGCCGATGACGCATGGGATCGGATCCGCGCCGGAGCGAACCTGGTCCAGCTGTATACCGCCATGGTCTATGAGGGACCGCATATCGGCGCACGCATCGCCACGGGGCTCGCCGAGCGCGTCGCCCGCGCCGGCTATGGCAACATTGCCGAGGCGGTCGGGAGCGAGTAGCTCCCGCGACATGCGCCACTACTCATTCGCCCTCGTCGCCGGATTGCTCGCCGCAACCGGCCCCGCCGCAATCGCCAAAAGCCCTGCCTCCCACGCCGCGACGTCGGCGCGCGTGCCCGGGATGGTCAGCGCCGCCGATCCGCGTGCGGCCGAAGCCGGCGCCGAAATTCTGCGCCAGGGCGGAAGCGCGGTCGATGCAGCGTTCGCGACCTTGCTCGCGCTCAACGTCGTCGAGCCGGAAAGCCAGGGCATCGGCGGTGGCAGCTACCTCGTCTACTCGCCACACGGCGCGACCCCCGTTACATTCGATGCCCGAGAGGTCGCCCCCCGCGCGGCGACCGGCACCTGGTTCTACAAGAATGGTCAGCCTTTGAGCCACGAGGATGCGATCCCCGGCGGCAGGAGCGTCGGCATTCCCGGCAATTTGCGGATGATGGCACAAGCACACCAGCGCTACGGCAAGCTGCCGTGGGCGGCGTTGTTCCAGCCGGCCATCAAGCTCGCACGCGACGGCTTCAAGATCACGCCGCGGCTTTACGGCTCGCTCACCGAGGCTCGCCGGACCGGCGCTCTGTCGGCCGAAGGACGAGCGCTTTTCTATCGGCCCGACGGCAATCCCAAGCCCGTCGGCACGTTGGTCAGGAACCCGGCCTTCGCCGCTTTCCTGCAAGGGATTGCGGCGCGCGGCGCCGAAAGCTTCTACTCCGGGTCGAACGCGCGGAACATCGTCGCCACCGTGAACGGCGCTCCGGTCAATCCGTCCAAGATGACGCTGGCCGACATCGCTTCGTACAAGGTCATTCAGCGGCCGCCCGTCTGCGGCACCTACCGCGGCTACCGCATCTGCGGGATGGGACCGTCGAGCTCAGGCGGGACGACCGTGTTCGAGACCCTAAAGCAGCTCGAGCGGTTCAACCTCACGGCGCTTGGCCCGAACTCGCCCGTCGCCTGGCATCTGATCGCGGAGTCGATGCGGCTCGCTTACGCCGACCGTGAGCAATATCTCGGCGATCCCGCGTTCGTGCCGGTGCCTACGGCGGGGCTGATGGACCCCGCCTATCTCGCCAGGCGATCCGCGCTGATCTCACCCTCCAAGACGATGCCGGCCGTCGCCGCGGGCCGCCCCGCCGGCGCTCCGAAGCTGTGCACGCCCGCTCCGGTAAAGGAGCATGGGACGTCGCATTTCGTGGCTGTGGACTCGCAAGGCAATGTCGCGTCCGAAACTTCGACGATCGAGGACGTTTTCGGCTCCGGGCTGATGGTCAACGGCTATTATCTCAACAATGAGCTGACCGACTTCAACATCGTTCCGGACAAGGACGGCTGCCTGACGGCCAATCGGGTCGCTGGCGGCAAGAGGCCGCGCAGCTCGATGAGCCCGTCGATCGTCTGGAGTCCCAATGGCCATGTGCGGCTCGCGGTCGGAGCGGCGGGCGGGCCGACGATCCCGGCCCAGGTCCTGAAGACGATCATCGGCGTGATCGACTGGCATCTCAGTGCGCAGCAGGCGATTGCGCTTCCAGTGCTTTTGGCGCCCGGCACCGACACCGTTTACGTCGAACGCGGAACCTATCTCGAAGGCATGATGCCCCAGCTTCAGAAGCTCGGCCATCAGGTGAAGGCGATCCCGCCCGGCTACAAGGCCAATGCCATCGAATGGGTCAAGGGCCGCTGGGCCGGCGCCGCCGATCCGCGCAGCGAAGGCGCAGCGGTCTCGCAATAAAGATCGGACGAGGGACGGTGGCTCGGCAGCTCGAACGGTTCGATAACCTCGTCTCGCTGTTCCTGACTCGCGCCGCCGAGAAAGGCGATGCGCCGTTCCTGTGGGCGAAGCGCGACGACGATTGGCGCCCGATCAGCTGGAGCGACGCGGCGCGGCAGGTCGCGTCGCTAGCGGCGTCGCTGAAACGGATCGGACTGGAACCCGGCGACCGCGTGGCGTTGGTTGGCGAGAATCGCCCGGAATGGCTGATCTCGGACCTCGGAATCATGGCCGCAGGGTGCGTGACGGTCCCGACCTACACCACCAACACCGAACGCGATCATGCCCACGTGCTCGGCAATTCGGGCGCGCGGGCGGTCATCGTGTCCAACCAGAAGCTGGCGCGGAACCTGATCCCCGCCGTGATCACGTCGGCCGAGTGCCAGCATGTAATCGGGATGGAGCTGATCCGTTCGGGCCAGACGCCAGAGTGGATCAACTGCCATCAGTGGCAAAAGCTCGCTTCGAGCGATGCCGACGTCGAAGCGTTGAGAGAAGAGGTTTCCGGCATTCAGCGCGGCGATCTTGCCTGCATCATTTACACCAGCGGCACCGGAGGGGCGCCGCGCGGCGTGAAGCAGCACCACGGCGCGCTGCTCCATAATCTCGAAGGCGCGACCGACATTATATCGACCGATTTCGGCTGGGACGACGAGGTGTTCCTCTCATTCCTTCCGGCCAGCCACGCCTATGAGCATATGGGCGGGCAGATGTTCCCCATCGCGCTCGGCGCGCAGGTCTATTACGCCGAGAGCCTCGAAAAGCTCGCCGCCAACATCGAGGAAGTGAAGCCGACCATCATGGTGGTCGTTCCGCGGCTGTTCGAGCTGCTGCGGACGCGAATTCTAAAGTCGGTCGAAAGCCAAAGCGGCCTGTCAAAATATCTCCTCAGCCGCGCGCTCAAGATTGGCGGCGACCGCTATCACGGCCGACTAAAGCCATGGGACCTGCCGATGGACGGCCTTTTGTCGCTGACGCTCAGGCGAAAGATCCGCGCGCGCTTCGGCGGCCGCCAAAAGGCCTGGGTGTCCGGCGGAGCGCCGTTGAACCCTGAGGTGGGCGTGTTCTTCCAATCGCTCGGGATCACCTTCCTTCAAGGCTATGGCCAGACTGAAGCAGCGCCGCTGATCAGCTGCAACCGGCCAAGCGTCGGCATCCGGCTCGAGACGGTCGGCCCACCGGTCAAGAATTGCGAAGTGCGGATCGCCGATGACGGCGAGATCATAGTCCGCGGCGAGAATGTGATGCACGGCTATTGGCGCAACCCCGAGGAGACCGCGCGCGTACTGAAGGACGGTTGGCTCGCAACCGGAGACGTCGGCCATTTCGACGACAAGGGCCGGATCGTCATTACGGACCGCAAGAAGGATATCCTGGTCAACGACAAGGGCGACAATGTCTCGCCGCAGCGGATCGAAGGGATGCTGACCCTGCAAAGCGAGATCGCCCAAGCGATGATTTACGGCGATCGCCGACCGCACCTGGTGGCGCTGCTCGTTCCCGATCCGGAGATCGCCAATGCAACCGACCTCCACCGGCGGCTGCAAGCCGCCGTCGATCGGGTAAACGCCGATCTGTCGGTGATCGAAAAGGTCCGGCGCTTCATCCTTGCCGATGGTCCGTTCACGATCGAGAACGAGCAGCTGACGCCCTCGATGAAGATCCGGCGTCACGTCATCTCGGCCGTTTACGGCGAGCGGCTCGACGCGCTGTACAGGCGCTAGTCCGCCGGGCCCAGCTCCGTCAGGCGCGAGGCGTCACGTAGGGCGTGAAGTCGCCGAACGAGCAGCTGCCGACCGGGAAGCCATTGCCCGTGTCAACGACCCGCGCGATGTCGCCGCGGCACAAATCGGCGGTGCCATATTGGTGCGTCACGAGCGTCGAATTGCCGCTGGCGAGATTGCTGCAGGGGCCATTCATGTGCGTCACGTAGGTGCGCCGCCCGCCGGCGCGGAACGCGATCGTCTCATCGTCGATCACCCGCATGTCTCCGGCGTCGCTGTGCGGCAGGCAAGTGATCGGGCGCTGGGCGACCTTGCCAGCCAGCAGTTGCGCCAGCTCGGCCTGTTTGCCGGCATCCCGCGCGACCGGTTGCGGCGCCGTTGTGCAGGACGCGAGAGCCGCGCCCATCAAAAAGAGTGAAATTACACGCATTTCGACCTCCTCGAAGGTTCCTTTTGCGCGCCCACGCTCTTTCCTAAAGAGACTCGGCTCATGAACGAAAGCTGTCCTTGTCACTCCTCAAGCGCGCAAATTCCTCTGCGTCTCGAGCGCGAACGAAGGGGTTGGTGGCCAGTTCCTGGGCAACGCTCGTGGGGACGGTCATCTCGCCACGTGCACGCTGCTGATCGACGCTGGCGAGCCGCGCAGCGATGTCGGCATTGCCCGGATCGGCGTGAACCGCGAAGCGAGCGTTCGAAAGAGTATATTCGTGGGCGCAGTAGAGGCGCGTTTCGGGCGGAAGCACCGTGAGCCGCTGAAGCGACCGGTACATCTGTTCGGGGGTACCCTCGAATAGCCGGCCACAGCCCATTGCGAACAAGGTGTCGCCGACGAACGCGACGCGATCCTCGCCAAAGATCAGCGCGATATGGCCGAGGGTATGGCCCGGCACTTCGATCACCCGGCCGACATGGCTGCCGAGGCGCACCTCGTCGCCTTCGCTCAAGGAAACGTCGCGGCCGGGGATATTTTCGGAACCGGGCCCGGAGATTTCCGCACCGGTAGCGTTCTTGATCGCGAGGTTGCCGCCGGTGTGATCAGGGTGCCAATGCGTGTTCCAGATCTGGGAGATCGTCCAGCCGCGCTTGTCTGCCTCGGCAAGCACCGGGGTGGCGTCCCCTGGATCGATCACGGCGGTTTCGCCGCTCGCCTCGTCGCGGACGAGCCACAGATAATTGTCGGCAAAGGCGGGAACTGCGACGATTTTCATTCTTCCGGCGCCTCTACCCCCGGGCTTCGAGGATCGCCAGCGCATCCGCGGCAAGCTTGCGGGTGAGTTCGGCAGCGGGAAGCGCCTGTCCCAGCGGCGCGCCCTGCCCCGCCCACATCGGTCCGAAGCCATATTCGCCCTCCTTCTCGGCGGCTGCGCGGACCGGAGCCAGCGCAGCGCTCGCCAGCGGGTATGGTGGCGCTTCATCGCGCACGGGCCCGAGCTCATTGACGAGTCGACCGCGGGCGCCTCGCGCCAGTCCGCCGGTCATGAGGTTGGTGAAGACGGTATGCCCTTCGATCAGGCGTGCGCGATGCGCTGCGCTGATCGGCGTTTCGGGCGAATGGAGATAGGCAGTGCCCAGTTGCACCGTGCTCGCGCCCAGGATCATTGCAGCGGCAATCCCGCGGCCGTCGGCGATCCCGCCGGCGGCGATGACAGGCACCGAGACCGCGTCGACAACTTGCGGAATTAGCGCGAACAGCCCCATCGCCTCGGCAGGGTCGGAGCTCAGAAAGCGGCCGGTATGGCCGCCGGCCTCGAAACCTTGCGCGACGATCGCGTCCGCTCCCTCCGCGTCAAGCCAGCGCGCTTCGTCGACCGTCGTTGCATTGCCGATGACGATTGCGCCCGCCGCCTTGACGCGCCCGAGCAGGCCGGGCTCAGGCAAGCCGAAGTGGAAGCTGACGACCTCTGGCCGGAGCTCCTCCACGGCCGCACACATCTCGAGATCGAACGGCAGGCGCAACGGTCCGCCATTGCCGGGCTCGACTCCGAACTCCTCGTAATACGGCCGCAGCAGCGCCCGCCATGCACTATCGTCGGCATCTTGCGGCATTTCGTGGCAGAAGAAGTTGAGGTTGAGCGGGCCAGTCGCCCGACCGCGTACCTCTCCAACTTGGGCGCGGAGCTGTTCGGGCGTCAGCAGCGCGCACGGCAGTGAGCCCAGCGCTCCGCCTTCCATCGCGGCAACGCAGAGCTCGACTCCGCCCGCGGCAGCCATTGGCGCCTGGATGATCGGCACGTCGGTGCCGACGAGATCGAGAAATCGGCGGTCGGGCCAGCCTACCATGTGCCGGTGTTCGGCATCGAAGCCCACGGCTCGGCCGGAGCGAGCGCGGCCCCCTTCTGCAGCAGCTCGATCGAGATCTCATCGGGCGTCCGGATGAAGGCCATACGGCCGTCGCGTGGCGGCCGGTTTATCGTGACGCCATTGTCCATCAGCCGCTCGCACGTCTCGTAAATATCGTCCACCTGATATGCGAGGTGACCGAAGTTGCGCCCGCCGCCGTAGCCGCTTTCGTCCCAATTATGGGTGAGCTCGATCTCCCCGCCTTCATCACCGGGCACGCCAAGGAAGATCAAAGTGAAGCGGCCCTGCTCATTGTCGATCCGCCGGCGCTCCTCGAGGCCGAGCAGATTGAAGAAGCTGATTGTGGCGCGCGGGTCGCTCACCCGAATCATGGCGTGCAGGAAACGCATCGCCGCTATTTAGGGCTCGGAGTCTCGCTTTTCACGACCGGCGTCACACCGAGCATTTCGATGGCCTTGGCGGCAGCCTTGCCGACCTGGCCACTGGGATCGCTCGCGGCCGCGCGCTTCCAGTATGTGCGAGCCGATTCGTCGTCGCCGTTGAAGTCCGCGACATGGCCCGCCTCGAACAGGATGACAGGATCCGACGGAGCAAGTGTCAGTGCTTTGCCGATGGCTGACGCTGCCGTCGTCTTGTCGCCTTCGCGGATCGCGAGCGCGGCCGAAAAATACCAGTAGAACGGGTCGTCGGAGATCGTCGGCGCCGCTTCGTTCGCCCGGGCGCGTGCCGTCTTCAGGTCGTCCTGGGCCTCAGCGGCACGCGCACGGTCAAGCAAGGCCTCGCCGCGTTGTTCCGCTTCGAGCCCGGGCAGCGCCAGTGCGCGATCGAGATCGAGCGCGGCCTTGCCCGGCTGGTTGGCGGCAATCCACAAATTGCCGGCCGCGGCATACATCCGTGCGGTCTTGGGATCCTTGTCGATGGAAGCCTTGGCCGCCTCTTCGAAGTTCTGAGCCGCCGCTTGATTGTCACCGCTCTTTTGCGCCTGAAGCGCGCGGCAGACGAGCGCGTCGGGGGTGACGACATTGGGGCAGGGCGATGCGGCGGCAGCGACCGCGGCGGCAAATGCAAGGATCAAGAGGCGGCCTCCAGAGGCTGGTCAATCAAAGCGGCGATCGTGCGCAGGATCGCTTCGATCTCATGCGGCGCCGATAGCCGATGACCGCCGCCCTTGAATATAGTCAGCTGGACATCGCCTGAACGGAGCGCCCGCAAAGTCCGGAACGCGATCTCGAGTGGCACCTCCTCGTCGCGCTCGCCGTGCAGCAGGCGCACTGGACAATCCAGCGCGATCACTTGGTCGAGCAGAAGCAGCTGCTGTCCCGATTGCCAGAAGCCGCGCGCGAGCCCCTGCCCCTCGGCCGAGGCCGCATCGGCAAAGCCCCAGTCGGTGAAGTCGGGCGCGGCGGCGATTCCGACCAATGCCCGCAGGCGTTCGGGGCGAAGCAGCGCAAGGTGCAGCGCAAGCCATCCGCCCATCGACGAGCCGACGAGGATCAGCGGGGCGCTGGTCAGCCGGTCGACCAAAGCGAGCGCTTCCTCCAGCCACAACGCCAGTGTTCCGTCCTCGAACGGCCCGCCACTGGATCCCGTCCCCGAATAGTCGAAGCGGAGCATGGCGAGACCGTGCACTTCGGCAAAGGCGTCGAGCGCGAGCGCCTTCGTTCCCTCCATGTCGGACGCATAGCCTGGCAGAAAGACGAGCGTGGCGTCTTTCCCGGAACGCCACCGATAAGCAATCGTTCGGCCCGCAACGTCGATATATGCAAGTTCACCCTGGCCCATGAGTCGCGGCCTCTAGCTGGAGAACGGACCCCTATGAAATATCGAAAGCTCGGCGACAGCGCCCTCGACGTTTCCGAAATCTCCCTTGGATCGTGGCTAACTTACGGAGTGGGCGTCGAAGCGGACAAGGCTCGCGCCTGCCTCGACGAGGCGTTCGCCGTCGGGATCAACTTCATCGACACCGCCAATGTTTACGGCCGGGGCGCCGCCGAGTCCTTCTTGGGCGAGGCACTCCAGAACCGGCCGCGCGACGGCTACGTGCTGGCGACGAAGCTCTATTTCCCGATGAGCGACACCGACCTCGGGCTGTCACGGGCGCAGGTCGAAAAGCAGCTCGACGCGTCATTGACGAGGCTGCGGACGGACTATGTCGATCTCTACCAATGCCACCGCTACGACAGCGGAACCCCGCTCGAGGAGACGATGGAAGCGCTGACCCGGGCGGTCGAGAGCGGCAAGGCGCGTTACGTTGGTTTCTCCGAATGGCCTGCCGACAAGATTCAGGCATCGCTCGACCTCAGCCGCGAGCGCGGGTTGACCAAATTCGTCTCGAGCCAACCGCAATATTCGTTGCTGTGGCGCGAGCCCGAGGACGAAGTCATCCCGCTTTGCGCCGCGAACGGCATTTCGCAGATCGTCTGGTCACCGCTCGGCCAGGGCGTGCTCAGCGGCAAATACGATCCGGACAGCCCGCCGCCAAAGGATTCGCGGGCGGCAAGCCAGGAGATGGGCGGGTTCATCGGCCGGCTAATGGAGCCGCAGTTGCTCCGGGCGGTGCAGCAGCTCAAGCCGATCGCGGACGAGGCGGGGCTGACGCTTCCGCAGTTCGCGCTCGCCTGGATCCTGCGCGAGCCGAATGTCGCCAGTGCGATCATCGGCGCCTCGCGTCCGCAACAGGTGCGGGAGAATGCGGCGGCGTCGGGCGTGATCGTCGACACTCAGCTGTTCCTCCGCGCCGAAGCGATCCTCGACGAGGCGCTCGGACGGGTTGAAACAGCCTAGGTCATTTCAGGAAGTCGGCAACCGCAGCGGCGAAGGCATCGGGCTGGTCGAGCATGATGAAGTGCTCGCTTCCATCAACCCCGACGAGCTTCGCGCCCGCAAGCGATTTGTAGGCTGCGCCATACAGGCCGTCGATCATGGCTTTGTTCTCCGGTGACGGGACTGCGTAAAGCACGGTCACCGGTTGCGGGATTGCATTCAGATCGGGACGGACGTCGGTGGTCGCGTCCTCGACCAATGCTTCGCCGACGGTCTTTGGGTCCGACGTCTTGAGCCAAGCCAGGATCTTCGCCTTGCCCGCGTCGGTGTTCGACATGTGCGGCGGCACCTGGGCTGGGCTGGTCCCGCTCACGAGCCCGGCGCGCATCTGCTCGACGATCGGACGCACGGCGTCGGGCGTAGCCGAAGGGCCGAACAGCATTCCGTAGAACGGCAGCGCATCGATTATCATCAGCTTGCCAGCGGCCGCCGGATGCCTCTTCGCCAGCATCAACGTCATGAGCCCGCCCATCGAGTGGCCGATGACGGCAGGCTTTTCGACATGGTTGGCGGCCAGCCAGCCGGCGAGCTCGTCGACTGCCGAAGGGAGGAGATTGTCGAGCGGCGCCGCGGCCGGCGCGCTTCCGGCAAAGCCGTTCACCTGCACGAAGATGAGCCGGTGGCCAGGTCCGAACTTCGCCGCGAGGCCGTCGAACACGGCAGCAGGCGAAGCAAGACCGGGAATGAGGACAATCGGGGAGCCGTGGCCCACGCTCTTGACCGTAATGTGGCTCAGCCGCGCCTCGGAAGCGGTGGCAGGCAGTGCGTGCGCCGGAGCGGGATTAAGCGTGGCCCCGGCCAAAGCGCACATGATCAGTGCACAAGTGCGATACATTTCGGGTCTCCTTAAAGGTCAGATAGCGCCCGAACTGCGTCGGGACGGTGAAACGAAGATCTCCTCGATGGGAAGATCGAATAACTCGGCGATGCGGAACGCGAGCGGCAGCGAGGGGTCGTATTTGCCGGTCTCGATCGCATTGACGCTCTGGCGCGAGACCTCGAGGCGTTCGGCAAGGTCCTGCTGGCTCCAGCTACGCTCGGCGCGGAGGACGCGGAGGCGGTTTTCCATCAGCAGCGGCTCGCACCGAGGGTGGCCTTGTTCACGATCGCGCCGATGCTTTGGCCGAAATACCAGAGCACGACGATCCAGTAGCCGTCGACGTGACCGACCAGGCCGAAATTATCGAGAAAGCCCCAGATCGTCGCGACGCTGAGCGTAAAGCCCATCGCCCACAGCATCTGCCGGACCATCAACATCCGGACATATTCGTCCTGCTCCTCAACGAGGTAGCGACCCATGGCGGCGAAGATGCCTATGATGGGTAGGGCCGGCAGTGTCGCGACGATCCACGCCATCGGGCCGACGATGAGATGGTGCTTGAAGCCGTAAACCGCGGGAAGGAGAAAGGCGCAGTAAAGAAGGCTGAGCCAGATGATGCGCCAATTGTAGCGTTTCCAGGCAGGCGTGCGGGCCATGTTCAAATCCCTTTCTTGCTAAGCTCAGTGCGCGCGCCTGCGGGCGGCGAGCATTTCGATGCATCCATTGAATCCCTGGACGACGACCCAGACGAACGGGACCCAGTAGGTCTCGAACAGCGGCATCACCCCGAAGGCCTGCAGGAAACCCCACACCACCGCCGCGCCCACGGTGACGTTGGTCGCGACTGCGATCCGGCGCAGCGTCATGGCCTGGTGGAATTCGTCGCGCTCGTCGGAGAGATAGCGTCCCCAGCTCGCGAAGATGCCGAGCACGGGAAGAGCGGCCGCCGTCGCCATGACCATCAGCAGCACGTCGCTGATGTGACGGTGAGCGCGAAGCCAGACCAGCGGCGGCAGGATGATTGCATAGGCGAGCAGCAGCAGCAGGGTCCTGCGGGTATGCGCGCGCTGCGCCGGCGTAAAATCGCTCTGCTTTGTAGCGGGCATGCGTAAAGCTCCTTTGTCTCTAAGACAAGGTCGCTTTACTAAGGGTGTCGCCCGGTGTCAAGCGACATTTACACAAGCGTCAGTTTAGCCGCGCGGCTTCCTACAGATGTCGAACAGCGCGTCGGCCTGCGCGCGGGTGAGGGCGGGTCGATAGCTAGCGCCCTTGTCGAAGGCTGCCGCGAATGACGCGGCGCGTTTTCCGGTAGCCGGATGGCTCTGAAGGAATTCGGCGCTGAATTGCGGTGACTCCTTGGCCAGGCGCTGGAACAAGGCGCCAGTTGGCATCGGTGAGATATCTGCGCGCTTCAACATCTGGATCGCGTCCGAGTCTGCCTGCGCTTCATTTTGCCGGGTGTAGCTGAGCGAGACGATCTGTTCGGCGTTCGTCCCAAGATCGCCCGCGAACAAGCGTATCAGTGCGCCGATCCCGAGCTCGCGGATGAGCGACTGCGTAACGTGGCGGCGGCGGACGTGGGCAATCTCGTGCGCGACGACTCCGGCTAGCGCGTCGCTGTCCGTCTCGGTGATCGCCGGCTAGAACACCACGATATAGCCGCCGGGCAGCGCCGCCGCGTTGAATGCGGGCACGTCGAGCGCGGCGATCTTGATCGCGTCGGGGCCGTGGGTTGCGCCAGGGGCCACCCGCTCGACCAAGGCTTCGAGCGCCTGCTGTCCCTTGGCGTCGCGGCAGCGCAGGGTCCCGAAATCGCCAACGATGGCACCGCCGACGTCGCGTTCCCAGCTCATCGGCACGTGCGGGGCGATCCAGGCCGGGGCGGCATAGCCGACGACGACGACGACGACAGTGATCGCGGCGCCGGCGACCAGTGCGGGAATGAGGCCTATGCGGTCGATCCATCGTCCATAGCGCTCGCGCTTGCCGAGCAATCCTGCAAGGCCCGGCTCAGCGTCTGCGGGCAGCAGTAGGCGCCAGCCCGGAAGGTCGCTGCGCCCGAGACGCAGGAGACTTGGCCCGGCCTCGATGCGCTTGAGCTGCCCCGCATCGATACTGTCGCTCCAGCCGCCATCGTGGCTGAGCTCGAGGCGGCCGCCGGCGACGGCGACACGCACCGCATGCGGATGCGCGGTGACGCCGTCGTAGAGCTTGCCTTCGATCACCGGATCAGAGGGCGCCGACGTCGAAAGCATCGGCGAACCCTTCCGCTTCCCTCGGCGCGTGCGTGGTCGATTGGGTCAGCTCCGCGACGTCGATCGTGCCGTAGACGTGAAGGTGACGGACCATGAACACCCAGTTGCGGTAGCCCCAATAGGTCAGGCCAAAGCCGAGCGTGACGATGGCCAGTCCGAGGTTGCCGAGGAACAGCCCGAGCCATTGCAGAGTCGTCGCATCGAAGCCGAACTCGAGGTCGCCGAGCTTCGTCGCTTCGGCGGCATGGCGGAAATATTTGGCGTACCAGTGGAGGGTCGCCAACGGGATGGCGAGATAGAAAAGGATACCGACGAAGATCACGATGTGCCAGATCGAGAACCCTCCGCTAGCAGTGCCGGACGCCCCTAAGCCGGCGATGCCGGCAAAAACGAACAAAAACATCGCGAGCGGCGCGGCGTAGATGAGCGCCCAGCGCCCCTTAAGGCCCTCCGCGTCTAGGTGCGCGCGAAACTCGAGCGGGCCGAAGCTCATCGCATTCCAGCGCGAGTTCCACAGCCGCGTCGCCGCCCACGGATAGACGATCCACATCGTCATCGCGGCGAGCAATATCCTGCCGAGATATTCTCCCCCGTAATTCCAGCCGGGATTGTTGCTGCCGCCGCGAATGCCGTGCCAGAAGGTCCGCGACAGCCGATACCGCAGCGCCCGGAACCGCGCGAAACCGCCGAGATAGATGAGCGCGATGTAGAACAGCGTGAAAATGCCGAACGCGGCCTCGGCCTTCCCACGCACAAGTAGCGCCGGGAACAGGAACTGGATGAACAGGAAGAAGGGTCCGAGCACGCACATCACGATGATGAAACCGATGAACATCTCCTTGCCCGTCCCGGTCCATTCAAGGCTGTCGTCGATGAAATGCGTGCGCGACCACAAATAGCGTCTCTGCCGCGCCGTCGCCCAAAAGCGGTAGATACCGAGCGTGCAGACGATCAGCAGCGCATTGGTGATCGCGATCGGGAGATATTCCCGCCAGGTGCCGGTGAACCGTATCGCGCGGCTGTCCCCGGCAGCCGCCGCCGTCGTCAACGCATCCATGTACTGGCCCCCCATTCCCCCGAGCAGGGTGAAAGCTGCAACGGATTGAGCGGCTTGGCAAGCGAGTGTCCGCGCGGTGGTTGAGGGGCCCGTCCCGCCCCGCTACAGCGCTGCGGCACATGACCAAGATGTTCAAGATCGCACTCCCCGACGGCTCGGTGAAGGAGATGCCCGAAGGCTCGACGCCGGCGGATGTTGCCGCGGCGATCGGGCCGGGGCTCGCCAAGGCGGCGCTGGCGGCCAAGGTCGACGGCGAGGTCCGCGATATCATGCGCCCCTTCGAAGGCGATGCCAGCCTCGCGCTCATCACCTCGCGCGACGAGAAAGATGCGCTGGAGCTGGTGCGCCATGACTTCGCGCACCTCCTCGCCGAGGCGGTGCAGAATCTATTTCCAGGAACGCAGATCACCTTCGGTCCGGCGACCGAGGACGGATTCTATTACGACTTCGCACCGACGGCCGAGCATGGGGCTTTCACGGAAGAAGAGCTTCCGCTGATCGAGGAAGAGATGCGGCGCATCATTGCCGCCGACAAGCCGCTGGTGCGCGAGGTATGGGACCGCGCACGAGTGCGGCAATTCTTCATCGATCATGGCGAGGCGTTCAAGGCCGAGTGGGTGATGGAGCTGCCCGAGGGCGAGCCGATCACCATGTACAAGACCGGGCTCGGCGAGGCGGACTGGATAGACCTCTGCCGCGGCCCGCACCTCGCTTCGACCGGCAAACTCGATCCGCAAGCGTTCAAGCTGACGCGCGTCTCCGGCGCTTACTGGCGCGGCGACCCCAAGAACCCGATGCTCAGCCGCATCTATGGCACGGCGTGGCTCAACAAGAAGCAGCTCGACACCTATCTGGTCCGGCTCGAAGAAGCGGCCAAGCGCGACCACCGCAAGATCGGCCAGGAGATGGACCTGTTCCACCTCC
>JAZKBB010000016.1:0-16091 GCA_040388865.1 Pseudomonadota bacterium
GGTGCCCTTGGCCGCCCAGTCGCGCGAGCTGCCGGTGCCATATTCCTTGCCGGCGACGACTACGAGCGGGCGCTCGTCATGCTGGTAGAGCATCGCCGCGTCGTAGATCGGCATCGTCTCGCCGGTCGGCGCGTAGCGGGTGAACCCGCCCTCGACATTGTCGAGCATGCGGTTGCGGATACGGATGTTGGCGAAAGTACCCCGCATCATCACTTCATGGTTGCCGCGGCGCGATCCGTAGCTGTTGAACTCGCCACGGCTGACCTGATGCTCGAGCAGATAACGGCCTGCCGGGCTGTCTGGTTTGATCGCTCCGGCCGGCGAGATGTGGTCGGTGGTGATCGAATCGCCGAAAATCGCCAGCGGCCGCGCCCCGTCAATGTCGGTCGCCGCCGTCGCCTGCATCGTCATTCCGGTGAAGTAAGGCGGGTTCTGGATATAGGTCGAACCCGCCGGCCAACCATAGGTCTCGCCGCCCTTGACGTCGATCTTCTGCCAGCGCTCGTCGCCGCGATAGACGTCGGCGTAGCGGCGGCGGAACATCTTGGAATGGACGTGGGCGTCGATGAGCGTGCGGATTTCCTCGTTGCTCGGCCAGATGTCCTTGAGGAACACCGGCTCGCCGTTCGACGCGGTGCCGATGGGCTCGTTGACCATGTCGGACCGGACCGTGCCCTTGAGCGCATAAGCGACCACCAATGGCGGCGAGGCGAGGTAATTGGCGCGGCAATCGGGCGACACCCGCCCTTCGAAATTGCGGTTGCCGGAAAGTACGCTGACTGCGACCAAATCATTATCCGCGATCGCCTTGCTGATCGGCTCGGACAGGGGTCCCGAATTGCCGATGCACGTCGTGCAGCCGTAGCCGACGAGGTCGAAGCCGAGCGCGTTCAAATCCTCGCTGAGGCCGCTCTCGTTCAAATAGTCGGTGACCACCTGGCTTCCGGGCGCAAGGCTGGTCTTCACCCAAGGCTTGGCGGTCAGGCCCTTCTCGCGCGCCTTCCGGGCAACGAGGCCGGCGGCGATCAGCACCGAGGGATTGGACGTGTTGGTGCAGCTGGTGATCGCGGCGATCGCCACGTCGCCGTTGCCGAAGTCGAAGCTCTCGCCCTCGACCGCGACGCGGGGGGCGTCACCCTTCTGGTAAGTGTCGTCGAGCTCCTTGTTGAACTGGTCGTCGACCTCGCTCAGCAGCACCCGGTCCTGCGGTCGCTTGGGCCCGGCGAGCGACGGCTCGATCGTGCTCATGTCGAGCTGCAGCGTGTCGGTGAACAGCGGGTCGGGAGCGCCAGCGTCGCGCCATAGCCCCTGTGCCTGCGCATACGCCCTCACGAGCGCGATCTGATGCTCGTCGCGGCCGGTGAGCTTGAGATAATCGATCGTCCGCTCATCGACCGGGAAGAAGCCGCACGTTGCGCCATATTCGGGCGCCATGTTGGCAATCGTGGCGCGGTCGGCCAGCGGCAGGTTGTCGAGGCCGGGCCCGTAAAATTCGACGAAGCGGCCGACGACGCCCTTCTGGCGGAGCATCTGGGTTACCGTCAGCACCAGGTCGGTCGCGGTAATCCCTTCCTTGAGCTGCCCATCGAGCCGGAAGCCGACCACTTCCGGGATGAGCATGCTGACCGGCTGGCCGAGCATCGCCGCCTCGGCCTCGATGCCGCCGACGCCCCAGCCGAGCACTCCCAAGCCGTTGACCATCGTCGTGTGGCTGTCGGTGCCGACCAACGTATCGGGGTAGGCAACCGTCTCGCCGCTCTGATCCGGCCCGCTCCACACGACCTGCGACACGTGCTCCAAATTGACCTGATGGCAGATGCCGGTGCCCGGAGGCACGACCTGGAAATTGTCGAACGCCTGGCTGCCCCACTTCAGGAACTCGTAGCGCTCGCGGTTGCGCTCATATTCGAACTCGACGTTCCGCTCGAACGCGCGCGGGTTGCCGAACTCGTCGACCATCACGCTATGGTCGATCACCAGGTGCACCGGCACCAAAGGATTGATCTTCTGGGGATCGCCGCCGAGCTGCCGCATGGCATCGCGCATCGCCGCCAGGTCGACGACCGCGGGGACGCCGGTGAAATCCTGCATCAACACACGCGCCGGACGGTACTGGATCTCACGATTGATCCTCCGCTCTTTCAGCCAGTCGGCCATCGCCTGCAGATCGTCGTGGGTGACGGTCTTCCCGTCCTCGAAACGCAGAAGATTCTCCAGCAGCACCTTCATCGAGAAAGGCAGCCGCGACACATCGCCGAGCGCGCCCGCGGCCTTGGGCAGCGAATAATAAGCGTATCTCTTGCCATCGACATCGAGGGTCGAGCGGGTGTGAAGGCTGTCCTGGCCGGTCGGAATCATCGCTGTCTTTCTGGGGCTGCGTTCAAGATGGGAGCCGCGCGCCGCTTAGCAACCCGCGCGGGACGCCGCAAACGCCAGCCGGTTAATGCAATGTTGCGCCCAATGGAACGGACGCCGCGCCGGGTGGCGATCCGGGCTCTCGCAATCGTCTCGCAGGCGCAATAAATATGGTGAACAATGAAGTCAGGGGACCGCACGTGACTCGCGACACCGACTATTTCCGCCGCCGTGCAGCCGAGGCTCGCGCCGCCGCCTGCTCGAAGGACGAGCCCCACCGCGCGGAGATCGCTGGTGAGCTGGCGCTCGCCTATGCCGCACTTGCTCGGCGGCGCGCGGCCGAAACTCCTCCCGAGGAGGATCGTCCGGCGATTCCGCTCGATCCGCCCGTTGAGGCTTAGATCCAGCCACGCCTTTTAAAGTAGAGGTACGGCCCGACCGCGCTCCCGACCATCAACACGACCGACACGACGAAACCGTGGCGAAAGTTCAGCTCGGGGAAATAGCGGAAATTCATCCCGAAAATGCCGGCGATCAGCGTCGGCGGCAGGAACACCACCGCCGCCCAGGAAAACAGCTTCATCGCGGCGTTCTGCTCGATGCTGATAAGGCCCAGCGACGCATCGAGCAGGAACTGCAAGCTGTCGATCAGGTAGCTCACATGCTCACTTAGTGCGGTCGTGTCGGCGTTGATGCTCGCGATATGATGGCGAAGCTCCGCCTGCTTCTCGTCGTGCACCAGATTGGACCCGCCGAAGAAGTTCAGCATCCTCATCGTGCTGACGGCTGAAAAGCGGATCTTCGACAGCAGCCTCTGCTGCAGGCCGATTCGGGTCAGCAGCGAGGTCAAGGTGTGGACCGGGATCCGCCGCTCCTGCTCGCTCTGCGTAAAGATCTTCTGGCTAAGCTCTTCCATTGTCGCGCTGACATTCTCGATCTCGTCGGCAAGCCGGTCGACGATCGCGTCGAGCAATCGAACCAGCGCCGTCGGCGCGTCGCGCACCAGCTCTGGGTCGCGACGGGCGTGCTCAGCGAAGGCGCGCACCGGCTTAGGGGTTGCATAGCGCACGGTGACCAGCCGGTTGCCCGCCAACACGAAGCTGATCGGCGCCGTGCGCGGCTGGCCCTCCTGGACGCCGTAAAGGACGCTGATGGTCATGTAGAGCGCGCCGTCGCGCTCATACAGGCGGCTCGACGGCTCGATTTCCGACATCTCGCTTTCGGTCGGCACATCGAGGTGGATGCAGCGTTCGACCAGGGCTTCTTCCTCCGCGGTCGGCTCCTCGAGGTCGACCCAGGTCGCGGTGTCGGGAATCTTCTCCGCTTTCGCCTCGACGAGGCTCCCGTCGCAGGCCGGTCCGTAGGTTCGCAGCATAGGCACCGTAGTTCGCCCCAACAGCCGATCTTTGCAAGGCTGGCGCCTCTGCTAAGTCTTGCATCCATGTCGCGACGCACCTGGTTCTTGGCTTTGGCCATTCTCGCTGCGGTCGCCGCAATCGAGTTCGAGATGGGACGCAACCCCATCTGCACCTGCGGTTCCGTCGATTTGTGGGTAGGCGCCCGCGACAGCCCGAAGACCAGCCAGATGCTCACCGACTGGTACAGCCTGAGCCACATCGTCCATGGGCTGCTCTTCTACGCCGCGCTGTGGCTCGTCGCCCGGCGCTGGCCGGTCGAGTGGCGTTTCCTCACGGCTATGCTGGTGGAGGCAAGCTGGGAGGTGATCGAGAACACGCCGATGGTCATCGACCGCTATCGAGCGACCACCGCGGCGCTCGGCTACAGCGGCGACAGCATCGTCAACTCTCTCTCCGACGTGCTGATGATGGCGCTCGGCTTTATGATCGCGCGCAAGCTGCCTCTCTGGGCTGGGGCAGTGCTGCTGCTTTTCCTGGAGGTTATCCCGCTATTTGCCATTCGCGATAACCTAACGCTCAACGTCTGGGCGTTAATTGCTCCCAGCCACGCCGTGCAGGCATGGCAGGCGGCGCATTGGGCACCTTGATCCCTTAGACATGTTCTGCTTCCGACATTCGTCCGCTGGGAGAGCCGGTTTGAAATTGATTCGGTTTACGTGCGCCGCGCTGCTGGCGACCCTTGTCCCGAGCGCCGCGCAAGCCGGCGAGCTGTTCGCGGGCCTCCACGTCCACGACGTCAAGACGCCACTCGACAAGTCCGGCATCGAAAGCGGCGTCGACCTCTCGCTCGGCTATCGCGGCGGCCGCATCTTCGGCACCTTTCTTCAGCCCTATGTGTTCGGAGCGCTCAATTCCGATGGCAACACCGATTATGCCGCGGCCGGCGTCTCCGCTCGCTTCGGCCTCGGCCAAGGCTGGTACGTCCGCCCTGGCATCGGTGTTGCGATCCACGACGGTTCGGCGGCAAAATATTTCCGGAGCGACAAGATCGCCTTCGGCAGCCGGGTTCTGTTCGAACCGGAGATGGCCATCGGCACCCGCGTCGGTCACGGGCTCAGCGTCGAGGCAAGCTGGGTTCACATGAGCCACGCTCAGCTCGCCGGTAAGGAAAACCCCGGCATCGATAATCTCGGCGTGCGCGTGAACCTGGCGCTCTAGTCGGCTGTCGATTCATCGGCGACAGCGAGCGGCCGATTGCGCCAATAGGGAATTAGGAAGGCGAGCCCCGTGAGGAGCGCCGTCAGGCCGACCATCCAATGCCCAAGCATCAGCAATACAAGGACGAACGCACTGACCGTCAGCAGGATCTTGCGCTGCATCTGGACGTCGGTTGCAATCCGATCTGGAACGCCTCGCTCAAAGTCCGCCCGGATTTGGCGTCCCATCGCGTTCAGGCATAGCACCAGCGGCACGGTGAGGACGATCATGAACCCGAGGAGAAACGCGGCTTTCATTTCCTACGGATGGCATTGGAATGCCTAACAAGACGTTGCCATCTTAGCGCCCGATCATCGTTTCCGGCTTGACCACGCGATCGAAGGTCGCCTCGTCGACCAGCCCCAGTTCAAGTCCCGCTTCCTTCAGTGTCAGGCCCTTCTTGTGCGCGTGCTTGGCGATCGCCGCGGCATTGTCGTAGCCGATCTCGGGCGCGAGCGCGGTGACCAGCATCAGCGACCGGTTCATCAGCTCGGCAATCCTTTTTTCGTCCGGCTCGGCGCCGTCGAGCATCCGCTCCGTGAAGCTTTCCATCCCGGTCGACAGCAGGTTAATCGAGCGGATGACGTTGGCGGCGATCATCGGCTTGAACACGTTGAGCTCAAGGTGGCCCTGCATCCCGCCGATGGTCACAGCGACGTGATTGCCGGCGACCTGGGCTGCGACCATCGTCAGCATTTCGGCCTGGGTCGGGTTGACCTTGCCCGGCATGATGGAGCTGCCGGGCTCGTTCTCCGGTAGTTTCAGCTCTCCCAGCCCGCAGCGCGGGCCCGAGCCCAACAGGCGGATGTCGTTGGCGATCTTGGTACAGGCGGTGGCGATGACGTTGAGCACGCCCGACAGCTCGACCATCGTATCGTGCGCCGCCAGTTCGGCGAATTTGTTCGGCGCCGAGGTGAAGGGCAGCTGCGTCAGCTTCGCCACTTCTTTCGCGAATGCGTCGGCGAAGCCCTTGGGGGCGTTGAGCCCGGTTCCGACGGCAGTCCCGCCCTGAGCCAGCCGCATGACCCGCGGCAGCACGCCTTCGACCCGCTCGATGCAGTCGCCGATCTGGGCGGCATAGCCGGAGAATTCCTGGCCGAGCGTCAGCGGGGTCGCGTCCTGCAGATGGGTGCGGCCGATCTTCACGATCGAATCCCAGCGTTTCGACTGATCGGCCAGCCGGGCATGCATCGTCTTTAGTGCCGGCAGCAGGCGCATGTGCACCGCGCGGGCCGCGGCAATGTGCATCGCGGTTGGGAAGCTGTCGTTCGACGACTGGCTCTTGTTGACGTGGTCGTTGGGGTGGACCGGGTCCTTGCCGCCTCGCCTGCCGGTCAGCATCTCGTTGGCCCGCCCGGCGATCACCTCATTGGCGTTCATGTTCGACTGGGTGCCCGACCCTGTCTGCCAGATCACAAGCGGAAACTGGCTGTCGAGGTCGCCACGCGCGACTTCGGCCGCCGCTTGCTGGATCGTCTCCGCAATTTGGGGATCGAGACCGCCGATGCGCGCATTCACCCGCGCCGCCGCCTGCTTGATGAAGCCGAACGCATGGACGATCTCGATCGGCATCTGCTCCTTGGCCCCGAACGGGAAGTTCTCGACCGAGCGCTCGGTCTGCGCGCCCCAATAAGCGTCGGCTGGGACTTCGATGGGTCCGAAGCTGTCGGTCTCGGTGCGGGTGTTGCTCGACATGCTGTCCTTCGTCATTGCGAGGAGCGGCAGCGACGCGGCAATCCAGCGCTACTGGATCGCTTCGCTGTGCTCGCGATGACGGCCGTCCTGTTATTTTTTGCGGGTAAAGTCCACGCTGACGACGTTCGATCCGTCGTCCGCTTTCTCTTCAGCCTTCTCTTCAGGTGCCGTCTCGAGGCCGTCGTTCTCCGGCTCCTCATGCTCGGCGCCCGGCGCCTCGTCAGCATTGGCGTGGAAAGTCAGCGCGAACTCGACCGCAGGGTCGTGGAACTGGGTGACCGCATTGAACGGCACGTGCAGGCTCGAGGGCACGCCGCCGAACGACAGGCCGACGGTGAAATTATCCTCCTCGACCTTCAAATCCCAAAAGCGGTGCTGGATGACGATCGTCATCTCGTCGGGGAATCGCTCGAGCAAGTGCTTGGGGATCGATACCCCCGGCGCGCGAGTCTTGAAGGTGATGTAGAAATGGTGGTCGCCAGGAAGGCCGCCGGTTTGCTCGACCTCCCGGAGCACGCGTCCGACCACGGCGCGCAGCGCGTCCTGGACGATCTCGTCGTACGGGATCAGGCTTTCCGGAGGGGTCTCGTCGCTCACCGCCTCAGGTGGTAGCGGGCGGACCGACACGGTCAAGCGGAGTCGTGAAATGCCGATCGATGCGACCCAAGCCTATGACGACAATAACATCTTCGCCCGCATCATCCGCGGCGAAATCCCGTCGAACAAGGTTTACGAAGACGAGCAGGTGCTTGCCTTCCACGACATCAATCCGCTCGCGCCGACGCATATCCTCGTCATTCCCAAGGGGCCGTACGTCTCATGGGACGACTTTTCGGAACGGGCGTCCGAAGCGGAGATCGCCGGATTCGTGCGCGCAGTCGGCAAGATCGCGCGCGACGCGGGGGCCGTCGAAAGCGGCTACCGCCTGCTCGCCAACACCGGCTTGAACTCGGGTCAGGAAGTTCCGCACTTACACGTGCACATCTTCGCCGGGCGGCCACTGGGACCCATGCTCGCGCGCTAGGCGTTCATGTGCGAGCCAAGTTTGCGGGTCGAATGAGGGATTGCCCTTGGCCTTCCAGCCGTTAGGGTCGCGCCACGATTGATGGCCACTATAGCACCGCGGGGAGGCCTGCTTCTTGGCCGGGTGAAGTCGCTCGACGCGATTTTGGCCACCGCTGAAAAGAAGGGTCTCCATCGCTCGCTCGGTGCGTTCCAGCTGACGCTGCTCGGCATCGGTGCCGTCATCGGCACCGGCATTTTCGTTCTGACCGCCGAAGCCGCCCAAAAGGCCGGCCCGGCGATGATGATCAGCTTCATCATTGCGGGGACCGTCTGCGCGGTTGCTGCCCTGTGCTATTCCGAGCTTGCCTCGATGGTCCCCGTCGCCGGCTCTGCTTACACTTACACCTATGCCGTCATGGGCGAACTCTTCGCCTGGATGGTCGGCTGGGCGCTGATCCTCGAATATGCGATCGGCGCGAGCGCCGTTGCGGTCGGCTGGTCCGGCTATTTCGTCGGCCTCATGAAAAGCTGGGGGATCATCATCCCGGCGTCGCTCGCCGCCGGCCCGTTCGGGGGCGGAGTGTTCAACCTCCCGGCGGCGGTGATCTCGGGCCTCGTGACTGTCCTTTTGATTGTCGGCACCAAGGAAAGCGCGCGCTTCAACGCGGTCCTCGTCCTGGTCAAGATTACGGCCCTGACGATTTTCTGCATTCTCACCTTGCCGATCCTCAAGGGCGGGCACTTCCACCCGTTCATCCCCAACGGCTGGGGCACCTACGGCGTGGTCGGCGCCGCCGCCTCGATTTTCTTCGCTTACGTCGGGTTCGATGCGGTTTCGACCGCCGCCGAGGAAACCAAGAACCCGCAGCGCAACGTCCCGATCGGGCTCATCGGCTCCCTTGGCATTTGCACGATCTTCTATCTGCTCGTTGCAGCCGGAGCGATCGGTGCAATGGGGGCGCAACCGGTCCGCGACGCGCTCGGTCATCCCTTCCCACCGGGCAGCATCGAATTGACCAACCAGTGCAGCGCTATTGTGGCGCACGGCGTGACGCAGCCTTTGGTCTGCTCGCGCGAAGCGCTGGCGCATGTCCTTCGCACCGTCGGCTATCAGCGCCTTGGCGACATGATGGGCATCGCTGCGTTCATAGCTTTGCCCTCGGTCGTGCTGATGATGATGTTCGGCCAGACCCGCATCTTTTTCGTCATGGCCCGCGACGGCCTGCTTCCCGACAAGCTCGCGTCGGTCCACCCGCGGTTCCGTACCCCACACGTGGTGACGGCTGTCACCGGTGTCGGCGTCATGCTCGCCGCCGCCTTCCTGCCCGTGGGCAAGCTCGCCGATTATTCGAACTCCGGGACCCTCTTCGCCTTCATGATGGTGGCGATCTCCGTCATGGTCCTGCGCCGGACCGACCCGGGCCGCAAGCGCCCGTTCAGGACTCCAGCGATCGGGATCATTGCTCCCGTCGCTATCCTCGGCTGTGTCGCGCTCTATGTGATGCTGCCGCCGATCGCGATTGCGGTTCTTCCGGTGTGGGGAATGGTCGGCCTGTTGATCTACTTTGGCTATTCACGCAGCCGCAGTCATGTCGGCCGCGGGATTACCGACGTGCCGGAGCTAGCCGCCGATGCGCCAGGCTCGATCGGTATCGCGCCAATGCCAGGTGCGCCGGTGCCCCCGCAGGACCGCGATTAACCCGCCAGCCCTCCGGCCAGCGCCCTGAGGTCCGCCTCGGGGCGTGCGCCATAATGCTGGATCACCTCGGCCGCCGCGATTGCCCCGAGCCGCAGCGAATTCTCCAGGCTCTTGCCGCCCGCGGTGCCGAGCAGGAATCCTGCGGCAAACAAATCGCCCGCGCCGGTCGTGTCGACCAGTTTCTCAATCGGCTCGGCGGGAACGTCGGCGCGCTCGCCGCCACGCGTCGCCAGCGCTCCATCTTCGCTCCGTGTCACGACCAAAGTTTCGACCTTGGGCGCGATCGCCGCGACCGCGCTATCGAGATGCGCCACGCCGGCAAGAGCCTCGACCTCGGCCTGGTTGGCGAACAATATGTCGATCCGCCGCTTATCGAGCAGCTGGTTGAAGCCATCGCGGTGGCGGTCGACGCAGAACATGTCCGACAAAGTGAAAGCGACCTTGCGCTTTGCCTCGTGGGCAACCTCGATCGCCCGCAACATCGCGTAGCGCGGCGTCTCCGGGTCCCACAAATAGCCTTCGAGATAGAGGATCGCCGACCCGCGGATCTGCTCCTCGTCGAGCGCGCTCTTCGGCAGATGCTGGGCCGCGCCGAGGAAGGTATTCATCGTCCGGTGGCCATCGGGCGTGACCAGGATCATTGACCGAGCGGTGGGCTCGCCGACGTCCGACGCGGGCGTGATGAACTCGACCCCGGCGGACGTGAGGTCGTGCCGGTAGAATTCTCCGAGCTGGTCGGGCGCAACCTGGCCGATGAAGCCCGCGCGACCGCCGAGCGCGGCAACGCCCGCAGCGGTATTCCCTGCTGATCCGCCGCTCACCTGGTGCGCCGGGCCCATGTGCGAATAGAGCCGCTCCGCCTCCTCGGCGTCGATCAGCCGCATCGATCCCTTGACCAGCCCCTCCGCCGCCAGGAAGTCGTCGCCGGCATTGGCGATCACGTCGACGATGGCATTGCCGATGCACAGGACATCGAGGCGCGGGTCGGGCATTCAGTCACTCCGGGGAAATGCGAGGAAGCGAGGCGCCTAGCGGGCCGTTAGGCCACTCGCAACATTGCCTCGGCGGCGACGGCAAGGCATCGTGAGCTTATGCGCCGCATCCTCGCCCTCTCGATCGCTTTGTTCGCCGCGTCGTGCGCGCCGCGTCCGCAAGCGACGACCACGCCCATTCCCACTCCGCAGCCGGCGCCACCGCCGACGAAGCAGAGCAGCCTCTTCGGCTCCAATATCGACGAGCTCGTCGGCCATTTCGGCAAGCCGGCGCTGCAGATCCATGAGGGCAGCAGCGTGAAGCTTCAGTTCCGCGGCCCGCGCTGTGTGCTCGACGCTTATCTCTACCCATCGCGCGACGGGCAGCTTCGCGTCACGTACGTCGACACTCGCGCGCCGTCCGGGGCGGACACCAATCAGGCGACCTGCATCTCCGCGCTCGAATCGCAGAGCTGATCGAGCGCCCAGCGCGCCCCCTCGGCGATCACCGGATCGGGGTGGGCGATATGCTGTTCCACCGACGCAACCAGCGCGGAGTCGCCGCTGTTTCCCGCAGCAATCAGGCAATTGCGGATCATCCGCTTCACACCGATCCGCTTGATCGGCGATCCCGCGAACATCGCGCGGAAGCTCGCGTCGTCGAGCGCGAGCAAATCGGCGAGCCTCGGCGCGGCCAGCTCGGCGCGCGGCACGAAGGCGCGGTTGGCCGCGGCGGCATCGGCGAAGCGATTCCACGGGCACACAGCCAGGCAATCGTCGCAGCCGTAGATGCGATTGCCCATCGCCGCCCGGAATTCCTCCGGGATCGGTCCCTCATGCTCGATCGTCAGGTATGAAATGCAGCGCCGCGCATCGATCCGGTGCGGGCCGACAAACGCCTGCGTCGGACAAGCGTCGAGGCAGCGCGTGCAGGATCCGCAATGCTGTCCGTGATCGGCGGCGACATCCGGTTCCAGCTCCAGGCTGGTTAGGATAACGCCGAGAAATAGCCAGCTGCCATGCTCGCGGCTGACAAGGTTGGTGTGCTTGCCCTGCCAGCCGATCCCCGCCGCCTGCGCGAGCGGCTTTTCCATCACCGGCGCGGTGTCGACGAATACCTTGAGCTCTGATGGCGCCTCGGCGACGATGAACCGCGCCAGCGCCTTCAGCGCCTTCTTGACCGTCTTGTGATAGTCGCCGCCCTGCGCATAGGCCGAGATTCGCCCCAGCTCCGGCCGCTCGGCAAGCGCCAGCGGGTCGGTCGCCGGCGCATAGCTCATCCCCAGCGCGATTGCCGATTTCGCCTCCGGCCACAGCGCCAGCGGTGACACGCGATGATGCGCCCGCGCCTCCATCCAGCCCATCGTTCCGTGATGCCCGGCCTCGAGCCAGCGCTTAAGTTCCAGCCCCGCAGCGTCGGCCGCATCGGCGCGGGCAAAGCCGCACGCAACGAAGCCCAGCTCCCGCGCTTTGCTCCTTATTGCTTCCTCAAGGCTTTCGTTGTTAGCCACCGGGCTCCACTACACCGCTCGCCCTGAGCTTGTCGAAGGGCTGCCGTTGAATTCTTGAGGAAAAACAGTGCTTCGACAGGCCTCATCCGGAACACTCGCGGTCGAAGCCGTCGGTCTCGTCAAGGATTTCGGCGAGACTCGCGCGGTCGACGGCGTCAGCCTCGCCGTGCCCACCGGTTCGATCTTCGGCCTGCTCGGACCCAACGGCGCCGGCAAGACCACCACGCTCCGGATGCTGCTCGGGATCATCGACCCATCAAGCGGGACGCGGCTAGTGCTCGGCCGCGACCGTCCGCTCGAGGCCGCTCCGGAGATCGGCTACCTGCCCGAGGAGCGCGGGCTCTATCCCGCGATGCACGCGCGCGACGCGATCGCCTTCATGGGTGCGCTCCGTGGCCTGCCGCTCCCCGAAGGCCGGCGCCGCGCCGATGTCCTGCTCGCCGAGCACGGCCTTGGCGATTGGGGCCGCAAGTCGATCCGCAGCCTGTCCAAGGGCATGGCCCAACTGGTCCAGCTGCTCGGCACCATTATCCACAAGCCCCGGCTGCTCGTTCTCGACGAGCCGTTCGCCGGTCTCGACGCGATCAACCAAGGCAAGCTGGAGGAGCTGATCCGCCGCGAAGCCAGCGCCGGCATCACCATCATCTTCTCCACCCACGTCATCGCCCATGCCGAGCGCCTGTGCGAGGAGATCGCGATCATCGCCAAGGGCAAGGTCGCGTTCGATGGTCGCGTCGACGAAGCGCGCTCGCGCCTCCGCCCGATTGTCCGCCTGCGCACCCGCGCCAGCGATGGCCCGTGGCGTGCCGCCATCCCCGCTAACGCCCGCCGCGAAGGTCACGACTATGTGTTCGAGCTTCCCGAGGGTGGCCCCGAGCCCTTGCTGAAGGCGCTGATCGACGGCGGCGCCGGCATCGAAACCCTGGCGATCGAACGGCCGGGGCTGCACGATGCATTCGTCGCCATCGCTGGCGCCCAAACGGCCGAGGCCATGGACCAGGAGAAGCCCCAATGATGCGCTTCATCCGCTCGGCCTTCGTCATCGCCCGCCGCGACTTCTCGGCGACGGTGCTGTCGAAGACCTTCATCTTCTTCCTGCTGGCGCCTTTGTTTCCCGTGGCAATGGGAGGGCTCTTCGGGAGCATCGGCGCGCGCGTCGCGAACCAGACCGAACGACCCGTCGTCGCGGTGGTCGCGCAGAAAAGCGAGTTCGCGCAGCTTGCTGCCGCGCGAGAGCAGCTTGCCGATGCCATTGGTGACCAGTCGCTGGTGAAGATTGTCGGCTATTCGCCCAAAGGCGATCTTGCCGCACAGCAGAAGAAGCTCCTCGCCAGCCACAATCCTCCGGTTCGCGCCGTCCTTAGCGGCGGACTCGATCATCCGAGCCTCGTCGGGGCGCTCAGCGGGGATCCCGCGACGGTTGCCCAGTTGAGGCTGCTCATCACCGACGCGCGCGACGGTGACGCCGCGAACGCGCCCGATATCCCGGTCACGGACGTCCATGTCTCAACCGGAACATTGTCGGCCGACCGCGCCACCACGGCGTGGATCGCTCAGGCAGCGCTGTTCTTTTTGACCCTGATGCTTTCAACGATGGTGATGTCGCAGCTGATCGAGGAAAAATCGAACAAGATCATCGAGGTGATCGCCGCAGCAATGCGAATCGACGCGATGTTCGTCGGCAAGCTGTTCGCGATGCTCGCTGCCTCAGTGTTGGCTCTGGTCGTGTGGATTTGCGCGGGCGCGCTGCTGCTCCAGACGGTGAAGCACGGCGGCGTGCAGACGCTGCCGGTGCCCGCCGTGGGCTGGCCTGGCTTTCTAGCACTGGCGATCATCTATTTCGCCATGAACTATCTCTTGTTCGGCGCCGCTTTCCTGGTGATCGGCGCGCAGGCGTCGACCGCGCGAGAGGTCCAGACCATGTCGCTTCCGGTCACGTTCGCGCAAATGCTGATCTTCGCTTTCGCCGCGACCGCGATCAACGGGATGGACTCGCCACAGGGCCTCGCCGCCGCCGCCTTCCCGCTTTCGTCCCCAATGACCATGCTGGCTCGCGCCGCAGAACGTCCCGAATGGTGGCCGCATGTCGCAGCGATCCTGTGGCAGGCGTTGTGGGTCTCATTGATCCTGCGCGTCGGATCGCAACTGTTCCGCCGCACCGTCCTCAAGTCGGGGCCGCGCATGCCCTGGTGGAGGTTCGGCCGCGCTTAGCTAATCGCCGCGCGCGCCATCTCGGCCAGCGTCGCCATCAGCGTGCGGTGCGGGAAGGGGCCGTGGCTAATCCGCGCCACGCCGGCGTCCGCCCACACCTTCTTGTCCGGCGCTCCGGGGAACGCGATGACGTTCAATGGCAGCGGCACCTCGCGCACCACCCGTTCGATCTGCTTGGGGTCGGCCAGCCTCGGCACGAAGAATCCGCTGGCGCCGGCATCCGCGAACGCCTTGCCGCGCTCAACCACCTGATCGATCAGCGCATCATCGTAGGTTTGGGTCTTCAGGAACAGGTCAGTCCGGGCGTTGATGTAGAAATCGTCGCCCACTGCGAGCCGCATCGCGGCAATCCGCCTCACCTGAAGCTCCAGCGGATGGAGGCCTTCACCACCGATCACCTGGTCCTCGAAATTGCATCCGACCGCGCCCGTCGCCTTCAGTTCGGAGGCATTCGCCGCGCCGATCTCCGGGTCGGCCGAATAAGCGCTCTCGAAATCGACCGTCAGCGGCAGCTCGACCGCCTCGACAATCCGCCGCGCATTGGCCAGCGCGAAGTCGATCGGCACCTGCTGCCCGTCGGGCCAGCCGTTGGCGTCGGCGACCGGGTGGCTGCCCGTCGCCAGCGCCTTGGCTCCGGCAGCAACCACGGCAAGCGCGCTCCCGACGTCCCAGATGTTGTAGAGAATGACGGGGTCGCCGGGCACGTGCAGCGCGGCGAAGGTCTCAAATCGGCTGGCCATTCCGCGCGCCTAGAACTGTGTTCCGGCCGGTGCAATTGCTGGCACTAGATGGGTCCCTCCTCTAACAACCGGCAATGGCCGATCTGATCGTGGACACTTCGGCGCTCCTCGAAGGGCTGAGCGAACCTGCGCTGGTGGTTGGCGAAGGGCGTGTGTTTGCGGCCAACGGCGCGGCTCGTGCGCTGCTTGGCAAGCAGCTCGAGGGCGCTGCTCTCGAACAGGTGATTTCTCACCCGGCGGCGATCGAGGCGCTCGAACGATCCGGCTCCGATGCCGCCGACGGAGTTGAGCTGACGGGCCTCGGTGGGTCTCGGCGCCACTGGCTGATGCGTAGCGCGCCGCTTGCGGATGGCGCTGCTTTGATTCGCTTTGTCGACCGCAGTGAAGCGCGCGCGGCCGAACAGATGCGCGTCGATTTTGTGGCCAACGCCAGCCATGAGCTGCGTACGCCGCTGGCCACGCTCGTTGGCTATACGGAAACCCTTCGGGAGCAGGCGGAGGAGATCGACGCGGACACGCGCGAGCGCTTCCTCTCGGTGGTCCACGATGAGGCGCGACGGATGCAGCGGATCGTCGAGGACTTGATTTCATTGTCTCGCATAGAAGCGGAAAAATTCACTGCGCCTAGAGAAGCGGTGGCGCTTGAACTGCTCATCGATCAGGCTCTCGAAGGCGAGCGTCGAACTGCCGCGCAGCGCGGCTCGGCGCTGGTGCGCGAGGTTCCGCAGCATCTTCCGCGCGTGGCCGGCGATCGCGGGCAGATCCTGCAGCTGCTGGACAACCTGCTATCGAACGCTTTGCGCTACGGCGAGGCGGGTACTCCCGTCACAGTCGCCGCGCAGGACGAAGGGGCGATGGTTCGTCTATCGATTTCCGACTGCGGGGAAGGCATCGCTCCGGAACACGTCGCCCGGGTGACCGAGCGCTTCTATCGGGTCGACACCAGCCGCAGTCGTTCGCTTGGTGGCACGGGGCTGGGCCTGTCGATCGTCAAGCACATCGTCGAGCGGCATCGCGGGCGGCTGAAGATCGACAGCAAGCTGGGCAAGGGAACGACTGTTCATGTTCTCCTGCCGGTCGCAGCAGCGGTTTCATAAAAGTGTCACGTGCGCTCGCTAGGCACTGGGCGTGACCAAGCCGAGGCTCTTGTTGGTCGAAGACGACCGCGCGCTCGCGGATCTGCTCACCTGGCACTTCAGCCGCGAAGGCTATGATATCGTCCGAACGGCTGACGGTGAGGAAGCTTTGCTGCTTGCCGAGGAGCGCACTCCCGATCTCGTGATTCTCGA
>JAZKBB010000016.1:16206-26339 GCA_040388865.1 Pseudomonadota bacterium
GCCGGCCTTCCACCGCACACGTCCCCATCATCATGCTGACTGCTCGCGGCGAAGAAAGCGACCGCATCCGCGGCCTTGAAACCGGCGCCGACGATTATGTGACGAAGCCTTTCAGCCCGCGCGAGCTGCTTGCCCGCGTCGGCGCGGTGCTGCGACGCATTCGGCCGGCGCTCGCCGGCGAGCAGCTCGCGTATGCGGATCTCGAGATGGACGTCGAAGCGCATCGGGTCCGCCGCGGCGGAACGCCGGTGCAGCTCGGCCCCACCGAGTTTCGGTTACTCCGGTATTTCATGGAGAATCCCGGCCGCGTCTTCTCGCGCGAGCGGTTGCTGGATACGGTATGGGCGCACGACGCCGACATCGATGCCAGAACGATCGACGTGCACGTCCGCAGGCTCCGCAAAGTTCTGAACGATGGCGGTCGGCCTGACCTCATTCGCACCGTCCGCTCGGCCGGTTACTCACTCGACGCGGACGCTTGACCGCTGTCACAAAACTGAAACCCTGCCGTCATTTCCTGTTCGCGCTGCGCAGCTACTGCACCCTCAGTTCAAACCACCGGCTCTGGGGGAATGTTGATGGGTGGAGTGATTCAGAAAATCCTGCCGCGCGAGGACAAATATTTCGACCTGTTCGAGCGTCAGGCAGACGTTCTCGTCAGTGCGTCCGATGCACTCGCGCAGCTGCTCGGCGGAACCACGATTGCGGAAAGCCTGGATGAGATCCGTCGGCTGGAGACCGCCGGAGACGACATCACGCGCGATGTCATGACTGCCGTACGCCGCTCCTTCATCACGCCGTTCGACCGAAGTGCGATCACGTCGTTGATCTCGGCCATGGACGACGCGGTGGACGAAATTTGGCACACGGCCAAGACCGTTCGCATCTACCGATTGACCCATTTTGAACCGCAAGTGCGGGCATCGGCCGATCTTGCGAAGCAAGCCGCTGGACTGGTCCGTGAAGCCATTCCGCTGATGCGCAACGTTGGCCGCAATGCCGCTCGTCTGCACGCCATCACTGAGGCGATCGTTCACCTCGAAGGTCGCGCTGATGCGCTGCACGACGAGGGTCTTGCGGCTCTCTACGATGCTCATGGAGAGGACCGGCCGAGCCGCTTCTTCGTTGGCCGTGAGGTCTACCGCTTCGTCGAGCGAGTTCTCGACCGGTTCCAGGACATAGCCGACGAAATCCAGGGCATCGTCATCGATCACGCCTGAGCCAGGAGCTCGCTTTCAATGGAACCGACAATCGCGCTGCCGGTGCTCATCGGCCTAATCGCCATTGCGCTCGCTTTCGACTTCATCAACGGCCTTCACGACGCCGCGAATTCGATCGCGACCGTGGTCTCGACGCGCGTGCTGTCACCGCAGCTGGCCGTCGCCTGGGCCGCGTTCTTCAACTTTGTCGCGTTCACGTTCATCGGCCTCCACGTCGCGGAGACTATTGGCAAGGGGATCATCGATCCGGCGATTGTCGACCCGGCAGTGATCCTGGGTGCGCTCTCGGGCGCGATCCTGTGGAACGTTCTGACCTGGGTCTTCGGCATCCCCACGAGCAGCAGTCACGCGCTGGTCGGTGGGCTCGTCGGAGCAGGCACGGCCAAGGGCGGCTTGGGCGCGATCGTCTCTTCGGGCGTGATCAAGACCAGCGTCTTTATCTTCGCCGCGCCGGTACTCGGAATGGTCATGGCGATCGTTATGGTCGTTGTTACCTCATGGCTGTTCAAGCCGGTTGCCGTCGGCATTGCCGACAAGACATTTCGGCGTTTGCAGCTGCTGTCATCGGCGGCATATTCGATCGGCCACGGCGCAAACGATGCGCAAAAAACCATGGGCATCATCACCGTGCTGTTGTTCAGCACGGGGTACTTGCACGGCGCATTCCACGTGCCGCTGTGGGTGGTTCTTGCGGCTCAGGTCGCCATGGGTCTGGGGACCTTGCTTGGGGGATGGCGCATCGTTCATACGATGGGCTCGAAGATCACGCGTCTTTCGCCTCATCAGGGTTTCTGCGCCGAGACTGGCGGCGCCCTCTTGCTGTTCGGGGCCACGGCGTTCGGGATTCCGGTGTCGACCACGCATACCATCACCGGCGCGATCATGGGCGTGGGCGCTGCCCGCAGGATGTCGGCGGTGCGCTGGGGGGTTGCCGGAAATATCGTGATTGCGTGGATCGTGACGATTCCGGCGACTGCGGCAATCGGCGCGCTGGTTTACTTGCTGACGCGCGCGATCTGAGAACGGGGGACTCGATGGCACAGGTGAAATCCACGACAATCGCTCGGCTGTTGCTCCTTGGGGCGATGTCGATGCCGGCAATGGCTCGGGCCACGTCGGATAGTCAGGTCTGGACCACTCAGGTCGTCAACCTGAAGCTCGCCGACAAATGGCGCCTGCAGGAGGAGGTCGTCGAGCGGTTCAGCGACAACCGGCATGGGCTGTACGAGGTCGAGTCCAATACGCTGCTCGGTTACCGCCTCAGCAAGGCCGTCACTTTGTGGGGCGGATACACGCACGATCCGCAATATTCGCGTGGCCACTTCACGGTCATGGAACAACGCCTGCGAGAGCAGGTCACCTTCGACAATGTCGCGAAGCTTGGGCCGGGCAAGCTCAGCTTCCGAATGCGCATGGAACAACGCTGGCGTGACAATGCTGCCGGCACCGGCTGGCGCGCGCGCCCCTACGTCAAATATTCAGTGCCGCTGGCCAAGGGATCGAATACCGCGCTCATCCTCAGCAGCGAGACCTTCCTCAACCTCAATACCACCGCCTTCCAGAAACAGGACGGCCTCGATCGGATGCGCAACTTTGTCGGCATCTCGACGCCCTTGTCGAAGAAGCTGACGGCCGAATTCGGCTACCTTAACCAGCATGGCTTCGTGCGCGGCGGCCCGGACAGCAGCGATCACATCGCATCGGTGTCCCTAGCTCTGAACCTTTAGCTAAGCGCGCAGTCGGGGCCAGCGTCAGCGTCCGCCTGCCCGACTTCTTTAGTGAACGAACCTCGCGACGACGTCGCGGTAGGACCGCGAGACCTTCACTTGCGCTCCTGAATCGAGCACCAGGAAGCATTCGCCGTTAGTGTGCGGCTTGACCTGCTTGACCAGGTCGAGGTTGACGATGGTCGAACGGTGGACGCGCTGGAAACGGCGCGGGTCGAGACGTTTCTCCAGGTCCTTCATCGTCTCGCGCAGGATCAGGGTGTTGTCGCCCGTCTGGATGCACATGTAATCGCCGGCCGCGTCGATCCGCTCGATCGTGTCGACATCGACCCGGAAGATCTGTCCCTGGTCCTTGATGTTGATCATCCTCTCATAGCGGTTGGCGGCGTGCGCGTCGGGCGTTGCGTCGGCCAGCTCCTCGGCGGCTTCCGGCGCATGCTGCTCGAGCGCTTCCTTCAGGCGCTCGGATTCCTCCGCGCTGCGCTTTTCGTTCAGGCGCTGCCGCACCCGGTCCATGGTCGCCGCCAGCCGGTCCTCGTCGACCGGCTTCATCAGGTAGTCGACTGCCTGGGCATCGAACGCGCGGAGCGCATGCTCGCCATAAGCCGTGACGAACACGAACAAAGGCGGCTCGACATCCATCATCCCCTGAATCACCGAAAAGCCGTCGAAGCCGGGCATCTGGATGTCGAGGAAGACGAGGTCGGGCTTGTGGGTCTTGATCTGGCGGATCGCCTCGCGCCCATTGGCTGCGGTGCCGACGATGTCGACATCATCGAAGGCCTGAAGCCTCAGCTGCAGGCCCTGCGTGGCCAAAGGTTCGTCGTCGACCAGAACGGTCCGGATGCTCATGAAACAGTTTCTCCGGTTTCATAGGGAATTTCGATGATAACACTAAAGCCGCCCCGCTCGTTCTTTCTGGTCTCGAAACGATGTGCGCCGCCATAGGCCTGCGACAGCCTGTCCCGAATGTTCGCCAGTCCGACGCCCGTCGACGGACTGGCCGAGATCTCCGCTCCCTCGCCGTTGCCGTTGTCCGCGACCTCGAGCCGCACCGCTTTGCCTTCGGGCTTGGCGGTGATCCAGATGTCGGCGCCATTCTCGGCAGGGGTCACCGCATATTTGATCGCATTTTCGATCAATGGCTGCAGCAGCAGCGAAGGCAGGCGCGCGCCGATGGTCTCGGATTCGATCTTGAAGTGCGGACGCAGCCGGTCCTCGAAGCGCATCTTCTCGATTTCGAGATACAGCTTCAGCGTCTCCACCTCCTGCGCCAGCGTGACCTTGGCGGTCGGCTCGTTCGCCAGCGTGTAACGCAGGAAAGACGATAGTCGGGCCAACATCGCGTTCGCCCGCTCGGTTTGCTTCAACAACACCAGGGTCGAAATCGAATTGAGCGTATTGAACAGGAAATGCGGGTTCAGCTGATAGCGAAGCATCGCCAGCTGAGCCGTCGAAGCCTGGCTCTCGAGCCGCTCGCGCTGGCGGATCTCATGCTCCAGCAGCAGAAAATAGTTGATTCCGTAATATAGGGCAGTCCACGCCGTGAGCAGCGCGAAATCGAGCAGGATCGCGCTCAGATATCCTATACCTTCCGGGCGGAAGCCCGGCTTCAGGAACGTCGCCACGCTCCACGTTTCTATGATCGAGAATGCGCCCGACGCGATCATCACGACGGCGAGTGACAGGATCAGAGTCCAGATCGGCTGGATTTTAATGAGCCGGCGGAAAATCGACGCCATCAGCAGCGTTAGCGAATAGCCGGTCAGGGTCAGCAGCAAGGTGTGGACCAGCAGCATCCAGCCGAGATTGTTGGCGATGCCGGACAGCGTCCTCAGGAAGAAATAACCGCCCCAGCCGATCGATTGCAGCACCCAGAAGGCGCGGTTTTTATCGTCGAAGAACGGCCGGTTGAGGCCGATGCCGCGCGCGATCGGGTCGGCAGGCGACTGAATCTTGGGTGCTTCGGACGCCCGCCGGGGCGTGGCCGCTCTCCGTTCGAGGGTCGCGCTATCGGTCGCCATCGCGGCAGGATATAGAGGTACCCCGCGGCTTATGCGAGCGCCGCCGCGAAGCTGCGGCGTTAATTTAACTACGCTCCCTAAATGCGCCGGCGAACACCACCGCTCGGCAACCTCTCTTAACCCCGCTTCAACTCTCTTTGCTTAAGCCTGCGCCTTCAAGTCGAACGGCGGGCGGATGTACGAGGCTCCAGATCGTTACAAGAGGTTGATTTCGGCCCGGCTCCCCGATGGGGAATCGGCAGGCGTTTCGGCGCGTCAATCGGACTCGGAAAGCTCGCCTCTGCGCGATGTGCAGCTGATGTCGCGCGCGCAACTCGCGCCCTTCTTCGCCGCCGCCAACACCGTCGCAGCTCTGCTTCTGGTCGCCAGCATGTGGGGCAAAATCTCGCCCAATTGGCTGCTGCCCTGGGCCGGCGCTGTCGCCATCTTCAATTTCGCGCTGATGAAGGTCGCCGGCCACCAGGCGATCACGTGCGTCGGCCGCTCGGGCCACGCCGTTCCCTCATGGCAGCTGGTGGGCGAGGTCCTAGTCCGCGCTGCGGTGTTCCTCGGCGTTCCGCTTTTTTGTTTCCCGTCGCTGGACCCCGGCACGCAGGTGATCACGGCTTCGGTCATTGCCGGGCTTGCCGTCGGCGGGCTCGGCCTGGTGGTTATTCCGCAGTCCGCCATCGCCTGGATGATTGCCTTTACCGGTGGCGTCGGCGGGGCCCTTGTGCTCGGCCGCCACACCATTCCGTACCAGCACATGCTGTCGATCCTGTTCACGCTCGGCGTGTCGATCGCCGGCGTTCTGACCGTCGCCCGCTGGGCATTCGGGCAGCTCAAGTCGACCGCCGACTTCGGCAGCCAGAGCGAAGGCGCCGCGCTTCTCCTTCAGGAATATGAACAACGCGGCGTTGGCTGGCTGTGGGCGGTCGACGACGAAAACCGCGTCACCTATATCAGCGCGCGCATGAGCATGATGCTCAACCGCCCGGCCAGCCAGCTGCTCGGTCACTCGCTTCCCTCGCTCCTTGGCGGCAACGCCGAGCTCGGCCGGGTGCTGCTCGAAAAGCAGACCTTTAACTCGCTCGAGATGGAGCTCGGAACGCCGCGCGGTACGCGCTGGATTTCGATGTCCGGCGATCCGATCATCGACACCGCCGGACGCTTCGAGGGCTTCCGTGGCGTCGGTTCCGACATCACCGAGATCCGCCAGACCCAGGAGCGATTGACGCATCTTGCCAACGTCGACGTGCTTTCGGGCCTGCCTAACCGCGGGCGGGTCCGGCAATTGCTCGGTGAGGCGCTGCGCGGAGCGACCAGCGGCAATGTGCCGTGCGCGATCATGTTCCTCGATCTCGATGGCTTCAAACCGGTCAACGACACCTTCGGCCACCCCAAGGGCGATGCGGTGCTTCGCGCCGTCGCCAAGCGGCTGGTCGATGAAGTCGCCGCCAACGGCACGGTCGGCCGAATGGGCGGCGATGAATTCGCGATCGTCGTCAACGACGCGCAGAGCCGCAAGACGGTCGAGCAGCTCGCCGACCGCATCATCGGGTCGATACGCGAACCCTACATGATCGACCAGACCGAGATCCGCATCGGCGTGTCGATCGGCTGCGCCTTCGGCCCGATCGACGGCGCCACCGTCGACGACCTGATCCTCAAGGCCGACCTAGCGCTGTACCAGGCGAAGGATGCCGGCCGCGGCTGCGCCCGCTACTTCTCGTCCGAGCTCCAGTCGGAGCAGGAGGACCGCGTCCGCCTCGAGAACGATCTCAGGAGCGCGATTGCCTCGAAGCAGTTCCATCTGGTGTTCCAGCCGCTGATCAACGCCCGCAACCAGAAGTTGATCGGGTTCGAGGCGCTGCTCCGCTGGAACCACCCGCAGCGCGGCTTCGTGCCGCCGAACATCTTCATTCCCGTTGCCGAGGAAAGCGGGCTCATGCCGGCGCTCGGCGAATGGATCATCGACGAAGCCTGCCGCGCCACGGGTACCTGGCCGGAGCCGATCACCGTCGCGCTCAACCTCAGCCCCAAGCAGATCCAGGCGGGCCTGCCCAACCTCGTCAGCGAAGCGCTCGCGCGCTACAAGGTGCCCGGCAACCGCATCGAGCTCGAGGTGACGGAGGGCGTTTTCCTCGGCGACAACGGTCCGACGCTCGATATCCTGAAACGCCTGCGCACGCTCGGGGTCGGTATCGCGCTCGACGATTTCGGCACCGGCTATTCGTCGATCGGCTATTTAAACAAGGCCATCTTCCACAAGCTCAAGATCGACGGCAGCTTCGTGCGCGAAGCCGGTTCCCGTCCGGAGAATGTCGCGATCATCCAGTCGATCGTGCAGCTCGCCAAGAGTTTCCGAATGAGCGTCACGGCCGAAGGCGTGGAGACCGCCGAGGACTTCGAGCGCATGCGCGACCTCGGCTGCGACATCATCCAGGGCTATCTGTTCGGCAAGCCCTTGTCCTACGAGCGCGCCAACCAGATGGTGATGGGCCTCGGTGCCAAGCGCATGGCCGGCTAAGGGCGCAGTCCGCCGATCATCGCCGTTTTACCTTGTGCCTGCTTCAGGTTAGGCTGGTGCCGATTGGCGCGCCAAGGGCGGCCAACGGCGGGGAGCATTGGTGCAGCAACTGACGGCCCTGCGGAGCCTGTTCAAATTCCATAGCGGCCGCGTCATTTCGCTCGGCCGGGTCATGCTGGCGATCACGCTCATCATCATTGCGATGTTCGGACGCAGCCAGGCGGAACTGACTCAAAGCTCCCCCTTCCTCGTCCTCTATGCCGCGGGCGCTGTCCTGATTGCGGCGGTGACGTGGAAAAACTGGTGGCTCGATGCGCGCCTCGCGACGTTGACGCACGCGATCGACATGGCGGTGTTCACCGGGCTCGCCTTTTCATCCAGCGCGACAACCAGTCCGTTCATTCTGTTCTTCATCCTGCCTTTGCTTTCGGCCGCGGTGCGCTGGAGCTGGCGTGAAACGGCGCTGACCGCCGCCGTCCTCATCATCTTGTTCATGGTCGGAGGATTCCTCCTTTCCGGCTCGGAGGCATTTGATTCACAGCGTTTTGTCCTTCGCGCCGCGAACCTGGTCATCCTAACCTTCCTGTTGATCTGGTTTGGCATTCACCAGCGCTTTGCCCGCGCCTTCTTCCGCATCGACGATTGGGAGTCGGTCATCCGCGAGGGCGAAAACCCGCTCGCGCGCGCGGTGAGCTTTGCGATGCGCACAAGCCGGGCCGCAGGCGGTGCGCTGATCGTCGGCGCCGTTGGTGAGGAAGCTTGCGACGGCTTCGTCATTGCCGGCGAGTCCGGGCGCAATTTTACCGCGACGCGCGCGCTCGTCCGCCCATTCCGGGAAGGCGGAGGCACGGCGTTGCTCTTCGGCCTTGCTGCCGGCCGCGCTCTTACCCGCCTGCCTGGGGGCCATTTTCACTTCCTCAAGGCCGCAGACGCGATCGACCTGGATGAGGCGCATCATCTTGGGCTGACAGCCGGCATCCTCGTCGAGATCTCGACCGGCACCCACGGCGGTTGGCTCGCGCTTTGGGACGTGCCCGACCTTTCAACCGACTACCTCGATTTCGGACGCGAGCTCGCCGTCGCCGCCGGCGCGCTGCTCGAGCGCTATGCCTTGCTCGAAGCGATCGAGGCTGGCGCCGCGATCCGTACGCGCCTGTCGCTGGCGCGGGATGTCCACGACAGCATCGTCCAGTTCCTTGCCGGCGCCACCTTCCGCATCGAGGCGATCAAGCGCTCGGCCCACTCGGGGGGCTCAGTGGAGGCCGACCTCGACGAATTGAAGCGCCTGTTCGTCGAGGAACAGGGGGAAATCCGCGGCTTCGTCATGGCGCTCCGCCAGCACCGCGATCTCGAGCTTGCCGAAGCCGTCGCCGAGCTCCGCGTTCTCGCCGCCCGCCTGGGCGAACAATGGTCGATCGATTGCCGGGTCAGCGCCGAGGGCGAGGAAGTGCCGATCCCGATCCGGCTCCAGCTCGACCTCCAGCAATTGTTGCGCGAAGCCGTCGCCAATGCCGTCCGACACGGCGGCGCCGACCGCATCGACGTCGGCCTCTCGGTTGCCGAGGGCGAGGTACGGCTTAGCGTCGCGGACAACGGCACCGGTTTCGCCGCGGCCAACGGCGCGCCGGCCGAGCCCTGGTCGCTGAAGGAAAGGGTCGAGCGGGCGCATGGGTCGCTTCGCCTCGACTCGGCGCCGGGGTTGACTAATGTCCTGATCAGCCTGCCGTTGAGGGGAGCCGCCGCGTGACTCGAGTATTGCTTGTCGACGACCACCCGATGATCGGCGCCGCTCTAGATATGCTGCTGCGCGGCAGCAGCTACGAGCTGCTTGGCCGCGCCCGCACCGCCGCCGAGGCCAATCGCGAAATCTCGCGCCTGAAGCCAGACCTGCTGCTGCTCGACGTCAATCTTCCCGACGGGTCGGGGCTCGATGTCCTTCGCCGCATCGCGCGCTCGCGCTCGCGGCCACGCGTGATCCTGCTGACCGCAGGGATGGATGAATCGCAGTTGCTCGCCGCCGACGATCTCGAGCCCGAAGGCATGGTGCTGAAGACCTCGGACCCAAAGCTGCTGACTGAATGCATGGATGCGGTCGTCGCCGGCAATCGCTGGATCGATCCGGAGATCGCCGAGCGCACCGCCCGCGCACAGGAGCGCGCCGCCTCCGCGCCGCCGCTGACGCGGCGCGAGCGCGAGTTGATCGAGCTTGTCCGCCAGGGGTTGAGGAACCGCGACATCGCCGCCGAGCTCGGCGTGACCGAAGGCACCGTCAAAGTCTATCTCCACGCCATTTTCGACAAGCTGCAGGTCGAAAACCGGACCGAGCTGGCGCTTCGCGCCGCCGAGCTGATCTACCGCTGATCTTCTCGCGGCGACTTGGCCGAGTTCCGCCGCCGACTCGCTCGATTCGACCTGCCCTAGGCTGCCTTATCGAACGATAGTTAGCCTAAGTTGACGCCGGACTGATCCAAAACGAAACAATTGTTAGCGGTTCCGCGCTATCTTTTTCCTTTGTTTTCAATGGCTCACGCAATTTGGCGGGAATCCGCAAGGAAAAAAACTATTCACAAAGTGTGACAAAAAGGAGTTAAGGCGGATTTAACAGCCGCTCGAAACGGGGCGTCTGCAATGAGGAGGTAAGTTATGCGTGGGG
>JAZKBB010000017.1:0-40256 GCA_040388865.1 Pseudomonadota bacterium
TCGAAAAGCTGCGCTATCACAAGATCGTGATCATGACCGACGCCGACGTCGACGGCGCACACATCCGCACACTGCTACTGACCTTCTTCTACCGCCAGATGCCGCAGCTGATCGAGAACGGGCACCTCTTCATTGCCCAGCCGCCGCTCTACAAGGTCGCCCGCGGCCGCTCGGAGGTTTACCTTAAGGACGATTCGGCGCTGGACGATTATCTCGAGGAAGCGGGGCTTGAGGGCCTCATCCTCGATACGTCCGAAGGCCAGCGCAGCGGCAAGGATCTGAAGACTCTGGTGGATCATGCGCGGCGGATGCGCACGTTGATGCGCTATGCCCCGCGCAAATATGATCCGGCGCTGATCGAAGGTCTGGCAATCAACGGCGCGCTGAAGCCAAACCTCGACAAGGACGGCAAAGCAAAGGCGATCGCTCGCGTCGCGGCGTGGCTCGGCGCGGCCGATCTCGAAGCGGAGTGGAGCGGCGAGGTTGCGGCCGAAGGCGGCTACCTCATCAAGCGGCTGTGGCGCGGCGTGACCGACGCGCACATCGTCGAACCGAGCTTCCTGGTCTCTGCCGAAGCGCGCAAGCTCGACACCCTCGCCAACGAGCAGGCCGCGACCTACGCGAAGCCGTCGATCCTGCGTACGCTCAAGAAGGCGGCGCAGGCGGAGCCTGAGCCGACCGTCGGCTCAGGTGAAGGCGAAGAGGCTGCCGAGGAAGCCGCGGCCGACACCAAGGGTAAGCCGGTGCCAGTGACACGGCCTTCGGAGCTGCTCGATGCGGTCCTCGCCGCCGGGCGCAAGGGCCTGTCGATCCAGCGTTACAAGGGTCTCGGCGAAATGAACGCAGAGCAATTGTGGGAGACCACGCTCGACCCCGCCAACCGCTCGCTGCTTCGCGTCGAAGTCGCCCAGGCGGACATCGCCGACGAGATCTTCACACGGCTGATGGGTGACGTGGTCGAACCGCGCCGCGAGTTCATCCAGGACAATGCCCTGAGCGTCGCCAACCTCGACGTCTAGGAACCATTCACCGGAAACGGCTATTGGCGCTGGCGTGAGCAACTGCATCACCCTTGCCAGCTACAACATGCACAAGGCGGTCGGGCTCGACGGCAAACGTGATCCGCACCGGGTGCTGAAAGTGCTTCAGGAAATCGACGCCGACGTGGTCGCCTTGCAAGAGGCCGACAAGCGCGTCGGCGGCCGCGCCTCGACCGTTCCCCATGCGCTGATCGACAGCCACGGCATGTACCAACCGGTGCATTTCGGCGTGCGCCACAGGCGCGCTTTCGAAGGCGTTCGTAAGCACACCGACCGCCTGCTCAAACTCGATACGCGCAACATCGGCTGGCACGGCAATGCCCTCCTGGTGAAGCGGCACGTCGACGTGCTCGACTGCGCGGCGATCGACTTGCCGACGCTTGAGCCGCGCGGGGCGGTGATCGCCGAGCTGATGATCGGGGACACGCCGCTACGGGTTGTCGGCATGCACCTCGATCTGTCGGGACTGTGGCGTAAGCGGCAGATGCGCGCGATCCTCGACGCCATCGATCGCCGGCCAAACAAGATGCCGACGGTGCTGATGGGTGACACCAACGAGTGGCGGACCGAGGCCGGCTGTCTGCGCGAGATCGAGCCTGAGTTCCACCTCGCGCCGACCGGGCCGAGCTTCCATGCCCGCCATCCCGTCGCCCATCTCGACCGGATCATCGTCCACAAGGATTTGATCATTGAGGCCGCCGGCGTGCACATGAGCCCGGCGGCGCGGCGGGCGTCCGACCACCTGCCGATCTGGGCGCGCGTGACCGCATGACCTTTTCTCGTCATCCCCGCGGAAGCGGGGACCCAGCAGTTAAGAAAGACTAGGTTCCCGCTTTCGCGGGAATGACGAAAGAAGTTAGCCCGCGATCTTCCTTAGACGGCGACGCTGGATCGACGAGCCGATGCCCATCGCTTCGCGATATTTGACGACGGTGCGGCGGGCGACGTCGAAGCCGCGCTGCTTCAAGAAGGCCGCGATTGCGTCGTCGCTCAATACTTCGGTCTCGGCGTCGATGATCTGACGAATTCCGGCCTTCACCGCTTCCGCCGCAGCGCCGCCCTCGCCTTCGGCCGACGACGCCACCCCTGACCCAAAGAAATATTTCAGTTCGTAAAGGCCGCGGTCGCACAGCAGATATTTGTTCGACGTGACCCGGCTCACGGTCGATTCGTGCATGCCGATCGCGTCGGCGACTTCGCGCAGCGTCAGCGGCTTCATCGCCGAGACGCCCCGCTCGAAGAAGCCTTGCTGGTGTTTCACGATTTCGCTGACGACCTTGACGATGGTCCGCGCCCGCTGGTCGAGCGCTTTGACCAGCCAGCTTGCGCTCTGCAGGCATTCGCTCAGCCAGGCGCGCGACGCCTTGTCCTGCGGGCCAGCTTTGAGCTCCTGATAGTAACGGCGGTTGACGAGGAGCCGCGGCAGGGTCGCCTGGTTTAGCTCGACGGCATAGCCGTTCCGGGTCTGGCGCACGAACACGTCGGGCGTAACCTCGTCGGCCGCCGCCACGGAAATTTGGCAGCCCGGCTTGGGATCGTAGGCGCGCAGCTCGCGGATCATGTCGGCAAGGTCTTCATCGTCGACGCCGCAGATGCGCTTGAGGTCCTGGGTGCGGCCCTTCGACAGCAAATCGAGATTATCGATCAGCCGCGCCATCGCCGGGTCGTAGCGGTCGGCGGCCCTCGCCTGCAGCGCGAGGCATTCGGCGAGCGACCGCGCGCCGACTCCGGCCGGATCGAGGCCTTGAACCAGCCCCAGCGCCTGTTCGACGAGGTTGATGGGCGCGCCGGTCAAATCGGCGATCTGCTCGAGCGGGACCGTCAAGTAGCCGGTCTCGTCGAGGGTTTCGGCAATGATCCGCCCCAGATCGCCGAGTGCGCCCGAGGCGCCGTGCAGCTGGTCCGTCAGATGCTCGGCGAGGGATGTCGCCGAATATTCTACCCGGTCGAAGTCGAAGCCTTCGTCGCTTCCACCCTGCGCCACCACGTCGGAAAAGCTGTCGGTTTCCAGCGCTTCGGACTGCCAATCGCGGTCGAGCGGCCGGTCGTCATCCGCTTGGCCGAGAATGATATTATCGGCTCCCGGGTCTTCCGGCGCCTCTTCGCTATCGCTCTGTTCGACGAATTCGCTCGGCGCCTGGTCGCCACCTTCCTCCGGCGCGGATTCGAGCAGCGGGTTCTTTGAAATCTCTTCGGCAAGGAACGCATCGAGCTCGAGGTTGCTGAGCTGCAGCAATTGGATCGCCTGGCGCAGCTGGGGCGTCAGGACCAGCTGCTGCGATTGGCGGATGCTTAAGGAGGGGCCGAGACCCATCGCTATTGCTCGCTACAGCGCGAAGCTCTCGCCGAGGTAGAGGCGCCGCACCTCTTGGTCGGCGACCAACGCTTCGGGAGTACCAGCGAACAGGACCTGCCCGTCGTAGATGATGCAGGCGCGGTCGACGATGTCGAGCGTCTCGCGAACATTATGGTCGGTGATCAGCACGCCGATGTCGCGCTTCTTCAGCTCGCGCACCAGCTCGCGGATGTCCGAGATGGAGATCGGGTCGATGCCGGCGAAAGGTTCGTCGAGCAGCATGATCGAGGGATGGGCCGCCAGCGCGCGGGCAATTTCGCAGCGCCGCCGCTCGCCGCCCGATAATGCCATCGCGGGCGAATCGCGCAATGCCGTAAGGCCGAACTCATTCAGCAGCTGCTCGAGCCGCGCCATGCGGACGTCCTTGTCCGGCTCGGATGCTTCGAGCACCGCCAGGATATTTTCCTCGACGGTCAGGCCGCGGAAGATTGACGTTTCCTGCGGCAAATAGCCGAGCCCGAGGATCGCGCGGCGGTACATCGGCAGCCCCGTGATGTCGTTGCCGTCGAGAAAGATGAGGCCACTATCAGGCTTCACCAGTCCCATGACCGAGTAAAAGCAGGTCGTCTTGCCGGCGCCGTTGGGGCCGAGCAACCCGACCACTTCGCCGCGGTGGACGTCGAGGCTGACGTCATGAAGCACCGCGCGCTTGTCGTACGACTTGGCGATCGAACGCACCTCGAGCCCGTCGTGCACCTGCCGCACGGAGGCCTGCGGACGCGCAATCGTCGCAGGTTCGTTCACTTCGACTGCTGGCTTTTCGGGACGGTGAAGTGGCCCGTGACCCGGCCACCGCTCTGATTGACACCCGGTGGGCCGCCGTCGACGACCGCGCGGCCGGAGTCGAGATCGATCACCAGACGCGCTCCGTTAACCTGGTCAGTTTGGCGGCGAAGCTGGACATTGCCGATCAAGGTAATGAGCTTTCGATCGAGATCGTAGATGCCGAAGTCGCCTGTCGCGGTTTCGGAAGGGCTCTTGACCACTACTCCGCCAGCGGCGTCGAGCCGCCGGATCTGCACGTTGGCGCCGCCCGCCTGGCCACCCGAGTAAGCGACCGTCAGCCGGGGCGTTTCAAGTGTGAGCTCGGCCTGCGTCACATGCACATTCCCGGCGAAAATGGCGCGATCGGCGCGGTCCTGGACCTCAATTCGATCGGCCGTCACGTCGACGGGTGCGTTGCTGTTGTGGCCTTTGAGCGCGGAAACGGGCTGTTCCTGGCGCACTTGCGCGACGGCGCCGCCGGCCAGACCTGCGAGTCCGAGTCCAAGTGCAATGATGGTTGCAAGGATGATGCCAACGGAGCGCACCGCTATCATCTGACCGTCCCTTGCACGATTTTCAAGCGAGCACCGCCGTCGAGCACCACAGTGTGCGAGCCGAGATCGGCGCGAATATGGTTGGCGCGGAACTGTCCGAGCCGCATTTTGCCCTCCGCCGGCCCCTGGCTCGCGAGCTGCCGGTTTTTGAGGTCGATGTTCACGTCGCGCGTTTGCAGCTGCCAGCCATCTGCGCCACGCACGTTGATCGGTCCAACGACTGCGACCTGCTGCGTGTCAATGTTGTAGCGGCCTTGGTCGGCGGCAATCAGCATCGGTCCTTGTTGCAGATTTAGCCGGGCGGACATGCCGTCGATGTCGACCAACGGCGTGTTGGAGCTTGGCTGGATTGCGCGGTTGGCGACGATTTCGAACAACTGCCCCTTGTCGTCCGTGCCAGTGTAGCGCGCTTCCTCGACCCTCATCCGCTCGGGCGCGCTCTGCACTTTTTTCTTGTCGAGGATGAAGCTGACGTCGCCCTTCCTGTCGAGCGGCGCGAGCGCAAGGATGATGAGCAGCAGGCCGGCAGCGATCGGCAGGGCAATCTTGGCCCATTTGATCAGCCGGTCATGAGCGCTGCCCGGCTGCGCCCAGCGGCGGTCGACCGCCCGTTGCTGGTTTGTATCGCTAGCCATCAGGTCTGGCACTTAGCCATCGTGTGCGAAAATATCCTGTTCCGGCCATCCCGTCAGATCGAGCAGGGCACGGGTTGGCAGGAAATCGAAGCACGCATGGGCGAGCGCCGTCCGGTCCTCGCGCGCGAGCCGTTCATCGAGCCGCTCCTTTAACTGGTGAAGGTAGCGTACGTCGCTCGCGGCATATTCGCGCTGCGCGTCGCTAAGTTCGTCGGCTCCCCAGTCGCTGGTCTGTTGCTGCTTGGACAGGTCAACGTTCAGCAATTCCTTGACCAAGTCCTTCAGTCCATGGCGGTCGGTGTAGGTGCGGACCAGTCGCGATGCGGTTCGGGTGCAATAAACCGGCGCGGCCATGATCCCGAGATAGGCGCTCATGATGCCAATATCGAAGCGCGCGAAATGATACAGCTTCAGTCGGCCCGAATCGGACAGTAGAGCCTTAAGATTGGGCGCCGAATAATCGCTTGAACGAGCGAAATGGACGAGGTGCTCGTCGCCCTTTCCGTCCGACATTTGCACCAGGCAGAGTCGGTCGCGGCCGGCCACCAGCCCCATCGCCTCGGTGTCGACAGCAATCGGCCCGTCGGCGAATTTCCCCTCGGCGGGCAGGTCGTTTTCGTGCAGATGGACCGCCAATTTTCTCTCCCGGCTCAGGCTTCACATCGCTTTAGTCCGCCTCATGCCCGACTTGCCAGCCCTGTCCGGATTCGAGTCACTAGAGCCGCCATGATTTTTCTTGTAAGGGCACGCACGGTGCGTGAGTGGTTTTACGTGCCATGACCGGCGTCGCCATTTGGCCCGAGCGCTCCGGTTTCAGGGATTAGGCGGGCTCATTAAGTTGGACGGTGCATGGGTTTCGATAGAGGGCGCAAGGGCGACCGCGGCGGGCGCGGCCGCGACAAGCGTGACGGGTTCGGCGGCGACGAACCAGCTTTCGGCGGGGATTTTGGCGGCTTCCAGGAGCGCGGCGGCTACGGCGGCGGCGCCGGACGTGGCGGCTATGGCGGCGGTGGCGGCGGCGGTGGCTACGGTGATCGAGGCGGCTTCGGCGGCGGCGGTGGCGGTTTCCGCGGCGGCGGCGGCGGTGGTGGTTTCCGCGGCGGTGGCGGTGGTGGAGGTGGAATGCCTCCCCAGGTCGTCGGCGAAGGCAAGGGCATCGTAAAATTCTTCAATCCGCAGAAGGGCTTCGGCTTCATCGTGCGTGATGATGGCGGCGAAGACGTTTTCGTTCACATTTCCGCGGTCGAGCAGGCGGGCCTTATCGACCTGGCCGATGGCCAGCCGCTAGAGTTCACGCTCGTCGATCGTGGTGGGCGCGTATCGGCGACCAATTTGCGAATCGAAGGCGATCCGATGCCGGTCGAGCGCAGTGGCGGCGGTGCAAGCGCTGGCGCTGCTGGTGGCGGCGGCGGTGGGCCGCAGCGCCAGCTGACCGGTGAAAAGGCCAGCGGTACGGTCAAATTCTTCAACGCGATGAAAGGCTTCGGCTTCATCCAGCGCGATGACGGTCAGCCTGATGCGTTCGTTCACATCTCGGCCGTAGAGCGTGCCGGCATGCCGACGCTCAACGAAGGCGACCGGCTCGACTTCGAGCTCGAGGTCGACCGCCGGGGCAAATATGCGGCGGTAAACCTTCAGCCAAAGAGCGAGTAATTCCCCTCAAGGGGCGGAAGGGGCCGGGGGAGAAATCCTCCGGCCCTTTTTCTATTCGGCCGACGCGTAGAAAGCTGCCAGATCGGCCTTGAGCTTCCGCGCGGAAGTCGGGTCGACGTACATCATGTGACCCGCCGGATAATATTCGTACCGGATGTTGGACTGGAGCTGCGGCTCAAGCGCCAGATGCTCGAACTCATACTCCGCACCGTGGAATGGCGTCGCGAGGTCGAAATAACCGTTGACCGACAGCACTTTCATCCGCGGGTTCTGCCGCATCGCTGTCGCGAGGTCGTCGCTGGTATCGGCGATTTGCTGCGTCCCGCTGGGCGCTTTGTGCGTCAAATCCCAGTCGTTGCCGATCCCACCATAATTGTTCGGCCGGTAGCTGAGCGGGGTCTTGTAGCCGAGATCGCGGAACAAATAGTCGTTCAGCGCGCCGTAGAAGGCGCCGGTAATTGCGCTGCCCTGTGGATCGTAGTCTGCGCCTTCGCCGACATTGTCCGGCTCGGTGCCGAGATAGCGCGAGTCGATTCGCCCAATGACCTGGTGCCGGTCGCGCAGCAGCTCTCGCATGAACCGATTCGGCTGTACCCTGAGGGCCGAGCGCAGAATGTAGTCAGGCGATAGGCCGGTAAACTGGGCCATCTGTTCGGCGACTGACTGCTTTTCCGCAGCGCGGAGCATGTTCCCTTTCTGGAGCGCCGCGGCGTAGGGGCCATCGGCGAATTGCCGCGCCTGCTGAAGGAACGGTTCTAGCGGCGGTTTGCCCGCGATCTTGCCATGGTACCAGGCGCTAGAGGCATAGGTCGGCAGGAAGTCGATTAGCGACTGGTCGCCCTGGAAATCGGCGAAATTGAACACCGTCGAGACGAAGGTGATGCCGTTGAGCTGGACGCCGGCGTTGAGCAGCGAGTTGGTCAGTCCTGCCCCGCGAGTCGTTCCATAGCTCTCGCCGATGATGAACTTGGGACTGTTCCAGCGCTGATATTTGGTGAGGTAGCGCTGGATGGTGCGGGTGAAGGCATCGAGGTCCTTGTCGACCCCGAAAAAGTCCTTGGGCTCGGCCTTCCCGATTTCGCGCGACAGCCCCGTCGTTGGAGCATCGATGAACACGAGATCGGTCAGGTCCAGCAAAGTGTCGGGGTTCGGACCAAAACGGAACGGCGGCCCGGGAATGGTTTCAGGCTGCGACGCATCGACCTTGATCGGGCCGAAGGATCCCATGTGCAGCCACATGGTCGAGCTCCCCGGACCGCCGTTGAACAGGAAGGTCACCGGCCGCGCCCGTCCGGCGGACGGAATCGTGTAGGCCGTATAGAACATGCTGGCGGTCGGCTCGCCCTTGTCATTGCGGATGGTGAGGTGGCCTGGCGTTACCGTGTAGGCCAGCGATCTGCCGTGAAAGGGGATCGAGCGGTGTACCGGCTGGGCGTCTTCCTCGACGCTTGCCTTGACGACGTCCTTGTCGTCCTTCGGTGCCTCGGCTTTGGCGTTTTTCGGGGGCACGTCGCCGGCGGCAGTATCCTGAGCGAAAGCTGGTGCGCTGAGGACGAGCGCGATTGCGAGCAGGGATGTGCGCATCATTGACCTTTCATGGGAATGGGTCGTCCCTCGACCATGACATAGTCGACGCGCTGAACAGCAGTCGGATCGACCAACGGGTCTCCCTCGACTGCAATCAGATCGGCTGACTTGCCGGGATCGAGCGTTCCCGTCTCGTTACTAACGCCGATGAGGTCGGGGCCGCCCTTTGTGGCGGCGATGAGGGCGTCGCGCGGGCTCATGCCGCCCTTGGTCACCATCAACTCCACCTCACGATTGGCGAGCGTGTGCGGCGCCACCGCGCTGTCGGTGCCGAGCGCAATCTTGACGCCGGTGCGATAGGCGAGGTTGAGACCTTTGCCCCAAACGGCGAACGTCTGTTGCGCCTTCGCTTCGGACTCGGGCGCGAGCTTGCCTGTCCCGATCAACCCCTGGACTCCGCTGAACGCCATCAGGGTCGCGACATAATAAGTGCCGTGTGCCTTCATCGCGTTGGCCCCGGTCTGGTCGATGAAGGTGCCGTGCTCGATCGAATCGACGCCAGCCAGCGTGGCGCCGAGGATTCCACGCGTGCCGTGGGCATGGGCGGCGACCTTGAGGCCCATCGAATGGGCCATGTCGACGATGCCCTTCATTTCCGCATCGGTGAAATGCTGATCGAGTCCGCGCGCCCCTGGGTCGAGCACGCCGCCGGTCGCCATGATCTTGATCACGTCCACGCCCGCCGCGGCGAGTCGGCGAACGACCTTCTGGCACTCCTCGACACCCGTGCACACCGACGGGTTGAGATTTGCTTCGTTGACCGCCTCGGCGAGTTCTGGCGGCAACCCCGTCGTTTCGTCGGCATGCCCACCGATGATCGAAAGCGGCGCTCCGGAAACCTTGATCCGCGGTCCGGGAAAGCGACGCCCGGCGACGGCATCGCGAACCGCAAGTACCGCGCTGGTGTCGCCGCCGAGATCGCGCACCGTCGTGAAACCGCCGCGTGCCATCTCGAGCGCATGGGTGAGCCCGACCGTTGTCACATAAGGGACCGAATATTTCTTGGTGAAGCCCTGGTACCAGGGCTCACCGCTGGTGCCGGTGAGGTGGACATGGGCGTCCGTCATTCCCGGCATCACCGTGCGGCTGCGTTCGTCGACGACGATGGCGCCCGGCGGCGCGGTAAAGCCATTGTCGATGCGCGATATCCGCCCGTTGTCGACGACGACTGTTGAATTGCCGCGCGCCGGCTGGGCCGCGTCGATGATCAGGTGACCGGCCTGGATCGCATAGGTTTCGGCATTGGCGGCGGCAGCAATCGACAGCGCGGCGGAACCCGCGAGCAGTGCTTTGAGCATTGGAACCCCTCCCAAGAGCGGGAAGGCTTAACGGCCTTTGCGCCGGCTTCAAGTGACCAGTGCCAACAAGCCTGTAACCGTGTCCGCCTCCGCTGCGGGCTTGTCGGTGCGGATGCGGCTGATCCGCGGGAAGCGCATCGCGAGGCCCGATTTGTGGCGAGAGCTTTTATGGATCGAGTCGAAGGCAACTTCGAGCACCAATGCTTTTTCCACCTCGCGCACTGGGCCGAAGCGCTGAATGGTGTGGCCGCGCACCCAGCGGTCGAGCCACTTCAACTCCTCATCGGTGAAGCCGAAATAGGCTTTGCCGACCGGGAGCAGTTCACCCGAATTGGTCCAGCAGCCGAAGGTGTAGTCGCTGTAGTAGCTCGATCGTTTGCCGGAACCGCGCTGCGCATACATCAGCACGCAATCGGCGGTCAGCGGGTCGCGCTTCCACTTGTACCACAGCCCGGCGCGCCGACCAGCGACATAGGGACTGTCGCGGCGCTTGAGCATGATACCTTCGATCGCGGCGTCCCGCGCGTTGAGGCGCAGGCCCTCCAGTTCTTCGAAGCTGTTCGCCTCGATCAGCTGTGAGACGTCGAACCGCTCCGGCTCCAGTCGCGCGGCAAAGCCTTCGAGCCGTCGGCGTCTCTGCTCCCAGCCTAGCTCGCGCACGTCCTCGTGGCCGTCGAACAGGATGTCGTAGAGCCGGACAAAGGCGGGAAACGCCCCGAGCATTTTCTGACTGACATTCTTGCGCCCGAGCCGCTGCTGGAGCGCGTTAAAACTCGCCGCCGCGCCGCCGTGCACGTCGGCGAGACCCTGGTCCGAGCCGCGCACCAACAGTTCGCCATCCAATACGCCCGGCGTTTGGAAGGCTTCGGCTACGTCGGGAAAGCTGCCCGAGATGTCGTCGCCGGTGCGGCTGTAGAGCCGCGTCTGCCCCCCGGCGTGGACGAGCTGGACGCGGATCCCGTCCCATTTCCACTCGGCGGCATATTCGTCGAGCGAGACTTTCGTCTCATCGAGTGGATGAGCGAGCATGAACGGGCGGAAGACCGGCACGTCGCGCGCGGTCGGCTGTGCCGCGCGGCCTTCCGCCCAGTCGAACAGTTCGGTGAACGGGGGACGAAGCCCGTGCCAAACCTCCTCGACCGCATCGACCTCAAGCCCGAAGGCGAGCGCCAGCGCCTGCTTTGCGAGGCGGGCGCTCACCCCCACCCTAAGCCCTCCAGTTGCGAGCTTCAGCAGGGCGAAGCGGCCCGATGCATCGAGATGATCGAGCATGGCCGCGAGCACGCGTGGTGCATCCATGCGCGAGGCCGACCGCAGCCGCTCGACCGCTTCGCTGATCCGGATTGTGGCGTCGTCGATATCCGGCGGCTCTCCAGGCGGCTTTGGCCACAGCAAAGCGACCGTCTCCGCCATGTCCCCCACATAGTCGCGGCTCATGTAGAGCAGGACGGGATCGACGCGCTCCTCGGCGATCGCCCGCACGGCGGCGCCTTTGACCGCCGGAATTTCGAGCGTTCCGGTCAGAGCGGCGAGGCCGTAGCCGCGGTCGGGGTCCGGCGTCTCGCTGAGATAATCGCCAATCAGCTTTACTTTGGTATTGCGCGAGCGCGTGTAGACGAGGTCATCCAGCAGCTGCGAAAAGGCGCGCATGGCGCCTCTAATGCATCAACGGCGCTACAGTGTCAGTGCAGGCGGACGGCGACGGCGGCGAGGATCGCCGTACGGTCGCTGTCGCAATGGCTGTCGAGCGCCTCCTCGACATGCTCGAGGCAGGACTGCATCGTGACGCGGCAGCCTGGGAGCAGCGCGAGCTGTGCCGAGTGCCGGGCAAGTCCTTCAAGCGCGGCTAGGCCATTGGTTGCGGCCAACTGGCGGATCCCATCCATTCGCGCGTGGAGGTCGAGCGGGGAAAGCCTGAGGCTCGCATTGCGGATTTCTGCGATACGCTGCCCGACCTCTTTCCTGATCTTCGCAAGCGGGTCGGTAGCCATTGCCTCATGCCTCCTGATTGAACGGATGCTCTCTCAGGAAGGTTAAGGGTGCGTTACGAAGGCGAGACAAACCGGCGTCTTAGTTGACAGAATCGGTCGTCTTCGTCATTGGGCACAGCGACTTGAGGCGGCCGCGGCCGCTTTTCTTTTTTCTATCGGGATCGATCCATGGCCAAGCCAGCAACCGTCAAGATCAAGCTCGTCAGCAGCGCCGACACGGGCTTCTTCTATGTGACGAAGAAGAATCCGCGCACGCAGACGGAGAAGCTCAGCTTCAAGAAGTACGATCCCGTCGTGCGCAAGCACGTGGATTTCAAAGAATCCAAGATCAAGTAAGCGCCGGCTTACGACTCCTCGCCGCCGGCCTCCCCCGGGCCGGGGCTGTCATCCGGTTGGTTGGCGCGGTTCTCCGGATTGTCGACTTCCGCTTGCTCGCCGGGCTTGGACTGTTCCGCCAAATCTTCCCTTAGCAAGTCGTCGACGGTTTGCGCAAAACGCACGACCGAAATCGGTTTCGACACATAGGCCTGGGCTCCCGCCGCGCGAATGCGTTCCTCGTCGCCTAAGGCCGAATAGGCCGTCACTGCCATGATCGGCACTTTCGCCAAGTCTTCGTCCTTGCGAATGAGCCGGATGAGGTCGAGGCCGCTGACGTGCGGCAGCTGGATGTCAGTGATCACCAGGTCCGGATCGAAGGCGCGCGCGGCATCAATCGCGTTGCGGCTGTCGGTGACCGCCTCAGGCTGATGTCCATGCGCCGCGAGCAGGTCGCAGAACAGCTTGATGTTGAGGGCATTGTCCTCGACGATCAGGATCTTCGCCAATTCGCTTCCTTCTTCTCAGCCGCAGCTTAGGCCGTGCCGCACCCAACACCAAATGATCCCACGGCTGTTGCCCTCGCCGCGCTCGCGGCAACGCTCGGGGATGAACGTCGGGCGCAGCGGTTTCTCGACCTGACCGGAATCGGGACCGACGAACTCAGGAGCCGGTTGGGCGATCCCGCGCTTTTGGCCGCGCTCCTGCGCTTCCTCGAAGCCCACGAGCCCGACCTTCTTGCCGTTGCGGAGGAGCTTGGCTGTAAACCGCAAGACCTCGTAAAGACGCGGCGCGAGCTCGAACAAGGCCAATCCGAAGAAGGAGAGCGATGAAAACGATCCTGATCACCGGCGCCACCGCCGGTTTCGGCGAGGCCGCGGCGCGCAAGTTCATCGGCGGCGGCTGGAGGGCGATCGGCACGGGCCGCCGCGGTGACCGGCTGAGAAAGCTTCAGCAGGAGCTCGGCGATGCCTTCCTCCCGCTCGAAATCGACATGCTTGATCGCCCCGCAGTTGAGAGCTTGGCGAAGCTCGACGCGCCGTGGGGCGAGATCGACCTGCTCCTCAACAATGCCGGGCTCGCGCCTCCCACCGACCCGCTGCCCGAGACGGACTGGGAGCGGATCGAACAGGTCATCGACACCAACGTGACTGGTCTCGTCGCGCTGACCCGCGCGCTCCTCCCCAAGCTGATCGAGCGCAAGGGTCAGATCATCAACCTGTCGTCGGTCGCTGCGACCTACCCGTACAAGGGCGGCGCGGTTTACGGTGGGACCAAAGCCTTCGTGCGGCAATTCTCGCTGGACCTTCGAAGCGACCTGGCGGGGACCGGCGTCCGCGTGACCTCGGTTGAGCCGGGCATGGCCGAGACCGAGTTCACCATCGTCCGCACTGGCGGCGACAAGGAAGCGTCGGACAAGCTGTATGCCGGAATGAAGCCGATGATGTCGGAAGACCTGGCCGACTTGTTCTGGTGGCTCGCCAACCTGCCGCCGCACCTCAACATCAATATTGTCGAGCTGATGCCCGTCAGCCAGAGCTTCGCCGGCTTTACCGTCACCCGCGAGACTTGATTCGGGCGCGCCCCGGTGCTTGGGGCGGCGGCATGAGCATCGACCAACGCCTATCCGAACTCGGAATCGCTCTCCCCCAGCCCGCGGCTCCGGTCGCATCTTATGTCCCGGCGGTCGAGCAGGCTGGCCTGCTTCACGTCTCCGGCCAGATCAGCTTCGCCGAAGACGGCAGCCTGATCAAAGGCCGGCTCGGCGAAGACGTCGACCTCGATGGAGGAATCGCCGCGGCGCGCCGCTGCGGCATCATGCTCCTGGCGCAGATGAAAGCGGCGCTGGGCTCGCTCGATCGGGTCGAGCGGATCGTCAAGCTCGGTGTCTTCGTCAACAGCGCGCCGAGCTTCACCGATCAGCCGAAAGTCGCCAATGGCGCGTCGGAACTGATGCAGCAGGTGTTCGGCGAAGCCGGCCGCCACGCCCGGAGCGCCGTGGGAGTCGCGGTACTCCCGCTCGGCGTCGCGGTCGAAGTGGATGCGATCGTCGCCGTCAGATCTTGATCCCCTCGATCCCGGACCTCGCGGGTTTGCCCATCGCGGTCTGCATTTCCGTTCCGCAGCTCCTGAGAATAGTCTCGCCGCGTTCGAACGCGCCATCGAATTTGGTGCGGGGATCGAGTGCGATGTTCGGCTGTCGGGCGACGGATCGGCCGTGGTCTTTCACGACGGCGATCTCACGCGCATGTGCGGTATCTCTCTAAAGGTCGAACAGACACCCGCGGCGCTCCTTCAAGGTCAGCGCCTCATGAGATCGAATGAGTACATCCCGGCCCTTTGGCGCGTACTCGAGGTGGTTGGCGGGCGCGTTCCGCTGCTCCTGGAATTGAAGACGAACAGGGGGAATGCGGCTCGGCTGTGTCGCGAAGTTCTCCTGGATCTGTTGCCTCGATCCGGACCGATCGGGATCATGAGCTTCGACCCCAAGGTCGGTGGATGGCTTCGACGAAATGCGCCGCAGGTCCCCCGAGGATTGGTCATCGGCAAAGACACACCTCGGCACCGGCGGTGGCTCGCGTTTATGATCGCCGCGCCTCAGTTCCTCGCCGTCGATCATGAATGTCTGAGCGCTCCCTGGGTTGCGCGCATCCGGCGGCGAATGCCGGTCTATGCGTGGACGATCCGCTCGCCGGCCGAGCGCGCGCAAGCAGCGGTTCAGGCCGATGCCCTCATCTGGGAAAGCGATGGCGGACCGCGAAACTGAGATCATCGCCAAGATCGCTTCGGGCGTATCGGGGCTGAATGGCGCCGCATGGGACGGGCTTGGCGACCTCGATCCATTCGTCAGCCACGCCTTCCTCTCCTGCCTGGAGAACTCCGGCAGCGTCGGGCCGGGCACGGGTTGGACACCCGCGCCGATCCTGGTCGAGGATGAGCGCAATCGCCTGGTCGCCGCGGCGCCCGCCTATCTCAAGAGCCACAGCCAGGGCGAATATGTGTTCGACCACGGCTGGGCCGAGGCGTGGGAGCGCACCGGTGGCCAATATTATCCCAAGCTCCAGGTCGCGGTGCCGTTCACGCCGGTGCCCGGACCGCGCCTGCTCGGCGGGCGTCCGCAACAGCTTTTGACGGCGATCGAAGCTGTGACAGTGCAGAACGAACTCTCGTCGGCGCACATCACCTTCATAGACGAGACGACGGCAAGCGAATGCGAGAGACGCAACTGGCTGATCCGCCACGGCGTCCAATATCACTGGTTCAACCGCGGCTATTCGAGCTTCGACGAGTTCCTCGCCTCACTCACCAGCCGCAAGCGCAAGTCGCTGCGCAAGGAGCGCGCCGCCGCGCTCGACGGACTCGAGATCCGGATCCTTCGCGGCGCTGAGATCGATCCGGTGGAATGGGAGGCGATGTGGGTGTTCTACCAGGACACGGGTTCGCGGAAGTGGGGCCGCCCCTACCTGACGCGAGAGTTCTTCGATCTGATCGGGGAGCGGATGGACGACTCGGTTCTGCTGTTCCTGGCTTGCCGCGGCGGGCTCCCGATCGCGGGAGCGCTCAACCTCGTCGGCAGCGACACCCTCTACGGACGCTATTGGGGCTGCACCGAGGAGGTGCCGTTCCTCCATTTCGAGCTTTGCTATTACCAAGCGATTGAATGGGCGATCGGCCATGGACTCGCTTGCGTTCAGGCCGGGGCGCAAGGGGAGCACAAGGTCGCGCGCGGCTATGAGCCGGTGGTCACCAAGAGCGCGCACTTCATTCCCAACCGTAGTTTCAGGAATGCGGTCGCGCAGTTCCTCGAGGCCGAGCGCGAAGGGGTGTCAGCCGAGATAGAGTGGCTAGGCCGCGACCTGCCTTATCGGTCGTCCTCGTCGGAATAGACGCGAACCGTTCGGCCGCTCGCGTCGGCCATTCCACGGTACATTGCGGGCGTGGTGAAGCCCCAGGCGGCCTCGCCGTTCGGAGCGACGGCGATCAGACCGCCCTTGCCGCCGAGCCCCGCAATATCGGCGAGTACGGCATCGAGTGCCCCTTGCAGCGACTGGCCGCCGATCCGTACGCGTTCGGCCAGCTGATGCGCGGCAACGGCGCGGACAAAATACTCTCCTGAGCCAGTGGCAGAGACCGCCGCCGAGCGGTCGTCGGCATAGGTTCCGGCGCCGATCAGCGGCGAATCGCCCACTCGTCCCCACCGCTTCGCCGTCAGACCGCCGGTCGAGGTCGCGACCGCTACATGGCCGTCGACGTCGACCGCAACCGCACCGACGGTGCCGTATTTCACTTCGTCGTCGAAGCCCCCGCCGGCCGTGAGTTCATCCAGCTGGCGTCGTCGTTCGGGGACTTCGAACCACTTGTTGTCGACTTGGTCGAAGCCATGGTCGCGCGCGAAATCATCCGCGCCATGGCCACTCAGGAAGACGTGTGGCCCGCGTTCGAGCAGCTCCCGCGCGAGGCTGATCGGCGCCCGCGTGGTGCGCAGCCCCGAGACCGCGCCAGCCCGGCGGTTCCGACCGTCCATGATCGCGGCATCGAGTTCAATGCAGCCGCTGGCAGTCAGCACGCTTCCCCGCCCGGCGTTGAAGCAAATATCCTCTTCAAGCACGCGTACCGCGGCCTCGACCGCATCGACGGAGCTCTCGCGCTTGTCGAGGATAGCCGAACCCGCATCGAGCGCCGCCTCCAATCCCGCGCGCGCGCATTGTTCCTGCTCGGCGTCGAGTTTGCCCGGGCGCATCGACCCCGCGCCGCCATGCACCACCAGCCGCCAACGAGTTTCGCTCATGGCAAAGCGCCTTAGCGGCGAGCTCCGGTCCGCGCCAGTTGACGGTGACGGTTGTTTATATTATTATGATATCAATTAAACAAGGAGGCTGAATTGGCCAAAGACAATGTCATCGCGCTGACCGCGACCAGCGAGCGGCCCGCATCCACCATGAGCGGCTATGCCATGTTCCTCGTGTTGCTGTTCGCGATCTTCGTGGACGCATACGCAATCGTCACGTTGCCCCACGGTCCGGGCGGGGCGCTCAATGTCCTGCTTCTTATTCTCGCGACGCTCACGTTCATTCTGGTCATGCCGGGCTTCTATATGCTTCAGCCCAACCAGGCCGCGGCGATCACCTTGTTCGGCTCCTATTCGGGCACCGACCGGACCACGGGCCTTCGCTGGACGTGGCCGTGGCTCGCGAAAAAGAAGGTGTCGGTCCGCGCCAACAATTTCATTTCCGACAAGATCAAGGTCAACGACCTGCGCGGCAACCCAATCGAAATGGCCGCGCAGATCGTGTGGCGCGTGGTCGACACCGCCCAGGCGCTGTTCGACGTGGACGATTACCGCTCGTTCGTCAGCGTGCAGGTCGAAGCGGCGATCCGCACCATCGGCTCGCGCTATCCGTACGACGATTTCGAGCACCAGGAAGTGACGCTGCGCGGCAATCACGACCAGGTCGGGGCCGAGCTCCGCACCGAGCTCCAGGCGCGGCTCGCCGTCGCTGGAATCACGGTCGACGAATGCGGCTTCACCCACCTCGCTTATGCGCAGGAGATCGCCGGAGCGATGCTTCGCCGGCAGCAGGCGCAGGCAGTTGTCGCCGCGCGCAAGACGCTCGTCGAAGGTGCCGTGGGCATGGTCGAGATGGCGCTCACCATGCTGTCGGAGAAGAAGGTCGTCGAGCTCGACGACGAGCGCCGCGCGGCGATGGTGTCGAACTTGATGGTGGTGCTGTGCGGCGAGCGCGACACCCAGCCCGTCGTCAATACCGGCACACTCTACCAGTAGCCGGGGCGATATGCCCGACGACCGCAAAGCTTATCCGCTCAGGGTCGATCCCGCTTTGTGGTCGGCGGTGGAGCGCTGCGCGGCGGCGGAATTGCGCAGCGTCAATGCGCAAGTCGAGTGTCTGATCCGCGAGGCGCTTGCGACGCGAGGAGTGAAATTGAAAGCGCCCGCGGCGCGCAAGCGCGGTCGCCCGCCGAGGGAGACGAAAGCATGAGTGACGGCCCCGAATGGTTTGCGCCAAAGCGCTACGGCTATGGGTCCGGACCTCCTATCAGCTGGCAAGGTTGGACGCTGACCGCCGGCTATGCTGCGTTGGCCATTCTCGTTAGCGCTAAGTTTGCCCATCAGCCGCTGAAGCTGGTCGCCATCCTCGCGCCGTTCACCGTCGCGTTTTTCGTCATCTGCGCGCGTACAACCAAAGGCGGCTGGCGCTGGCGCTGGGGAGAAAGGGATTAATATGTTGGCGTTGTCGATTGCCGCGCTTTCCGCGGCGGTAGTCCCGCTCACGATCCCGGGCCCGCACGGCGACATCGCCGGCACCTTCGTCGACGCCGGCAAGCGGGCGCCAATTGTCCTTATCATCCCAGGTTCGGGGCCTACCGACCGCGACGGCAACAATCCGCTGGGCGTCACCGCGGCGCCTTATCGGCTGCTTGCCGAAGCCTTGGTGTCGAAGGGCGTTTCGACCTTGCGGGCCGACAAGCGCGGCATGTTCGGGAGCAAGGCCGCGATCTTCGACGCGAACGCGGTTACGATCGCCGACTATGCGGCTGACGCGCACAATTGGGCCGATGCGCTGCGCAAGCGCACGGGCGCTAAATGTGTTTGGGTGTTGGGTCACAGCGAAGGCGGCTTGGTCGCCCTTACCGCCGGGCAGCAGCCCGAAGGCATCTGCGGCCTGATCCTCGTTTCGACTCCCGGGCGGAAAATGAGCGACGTCATCCGTGAGCAACTGCGCGCCAATCCGGCAAACACGCTCGTCCTCGATCCGGCTTTAAAGGCGATCGACAGCCTTGAACATGGCCAGCGGGTCGACGTCACGGGCATGCACCCTGCACTGCAGGGCCTCTTCTCCCCGCGGATCCAGCCCTACCTGATCGACATGTTTCAACGCGATCCGGCCAAGCAGGCCGCGACACTGCGCCTGCCGGTCCTCATCATCCAGGGCGAGCGCGATGTGCAGGTGAGCACAACCGACGCAAAGGCGCTCGCGTCCGCCCAACCCAAAGCGAAATTGGTACTGGTGCCGCATATGAACCACGTGCTGAAGGACGTCGAAAATGACGACCGCGCGAGCAATCTCGCGACCTATGCCGATCCGTCGCTGCCGATCGACACGCAGGTCGTCGACGCAATAGCGGACTTCGTAAAAGGCTAACTGACGGACAGGTCGCGCTGCTGGTTGACCAGGCGCCACTCGTCGAGGTCGGCGAGCATGAGCCGCGCCGCCTGTTCGGCGAGGTCCGCCGCGCGCGACAGGCTGACATTCTTGCGCAATTCCTCGTCGATCTGGCGCAGCGTGTCGGCCGTCGCTTTCGATCTCAGCGCGTCGCCCCCGAAGTCGGCTTGGAACCGGATTCCAAACACCGCGGTGCCGAGCGCTGGGAAACCGGCGGACACGAGCGTGAACCAATTGCCGTACCGGTTGACGAAATCCGACCCGAAGCCGAGCCCAATGATGGTCGCGACGGTGACGACGACGGTCGCCGCGAACAGCACCATGCCGATCTGTTCGAGCCAGTGGTCGAGGGCCTCGATCTGCTCGGCGTTGCGCAAATGGTAGCCGACCTGCGGCTTGACCTCATGGTCGGCAATGGCCTTGCCGAGCTGCGCCGCGCACTCGCTGTCGATCGCTCCCGACGGGCATGCGAGAGCCCGCCAAATGCCGCTTGCGTACCAGTCGATCCAGCGCTTCGGCACTGGATTCGTCGCGGTGCCCGGCGGATCGGGCGCGGCGATTCCGAGCAGTTTCAAGCTGCGCATCGGCCGCAGCCGCTCGGCAAGCTGTCGATAATCGAGCCAGCGACGGTGCCATTCCTGGCGCTGGCCGATGATCGCGTTCAGCATGATTGCGAGCGTGATCAGCAGCTCGAGCGCGGCTTCCTCGAATTTTAGGTGCGGGGCCATGAACGCGGCGAGCCCCAGGCAAACCGCAACGCTGCCGAGCAGAAAGTTGAAGATGTGCCCACTGCGGTAGGTCTGGGCAAAGTGCGTCGCGAGTCCGTCCGCGCAACTGTAGGATCGTTCGAGAAGGTCGATCGGCGCGGAGAGATTGTGCGCATCGGCGCATCCGGCGCGATAGCGGCGCCACTCGTCGCGCGTTTGGGTATCGGCATGACGGGCGGTGAGGTCGCGCACCCGGAATCGGCGCACGCCGGCGGCGCTGAGCAGCAAGGGATATTCGATCCGCGTGCGAATTCGCGGCGGGCGCTCCGCGCAGAATCGCTTGAAGAACCGTTGTTCCCGGGTGTCCGGCGGAGGCATCAAAAGGCCGCGCAACAGAGCATCGACGTCCGCGCGCTCCAGCGATCGTGCAACCGCCGGGTCGTCGGCGATGGTGACGACCGTCGGATCGAATGCGCTCCACAGGATCCTCGTGTCGCCGCCAGGGGTGAGCGGGACATGGATGATCGCGGTGCCCCGCGACAGCGCGAATTGGACGACCTCGCCGGTGCCGCCGCGGCCACGTGGCGGCAGTCCGTCCCACACCGCTATCAGCATGTCGCAATGCGCGACCGTCGCCCGGCCCGTCATGACATAGGCGTCGAGCCCATGATCGGGGTCACCGGGCAACTCGAGCAGGCAGGCGGCGCGCTCGATCAGTGCATCAAACCGTTCGCGGGCACCATGATTGCCAAGGCTGGCTCGATAAACCGAACGCTCGAACGGCAGCACCAGCTGAAGCTCCCAGCCGAGATCGAGCGCAACTTCGGCGGCGATCTGGTCGGCGCCATCGGCGATCGGCGAGATGAAGCGCAGCTTGCACGGTCCCTCGGCGAAGCACTCGCGCTCATCTTGCAGGAGATCGGCGCCGGCGCTCGCGATCAGCGCCAGCGTGTCGCCGATTCTCTTCCGCAGCCTTTCCTCGCTGCCGGCGGGGAGCACGTCAGCGCGGTGCCCGGTAACGCCGACGCTGAGCACGAACGGAACGGGCGGCGGGCCGTTGCGCCCGCCAGCTTCGTCTTCAGTCGTTGCGACTGATATCGTCCGCGCCCGTTTTCGATCCAGGTCCTGCTCCCGTGGCGGCGCGTTTCGTCGCGAAATTGCGATAGCCCAAATAGATCAGCACTAGCACCACCAACAGCGCCCCGCCCATTAGCGCGTAATCTGTCTGGCTGAAGCCACGACTGAAGGTGCAGCAGCCGCCGCCGTTGGAGATGATCGGATCCAGCGTCGTGTTGTCAGTGAAGTGCAGCACGTAATTGAGGTTGCCCGCATTGTGGTTGGAATCACTGAATTGCAGTGTTTTGCCGTTATTCGAGACGGTGATTCCCGTGATTTGGCTATCGAGGCCGTTACCGTTCGGTTTCGCGCTACCAGCAGCAACGCTAACGGGAGTGCTGTTCGGCGGAGTGTATGAGTTGAACACTCCGGCCGAGTTTCCCTTGATGGTGAACGTCAGGGCAGCGTTGTTGCACTGGGAGACTGAAATCGTCGGATATGGCCCGGGCGGCGGGTACGAATTACCACCGTAGTTCATCGTCCACTGTCCGTTAGCCTCGGTAAGGTCAGCGGAGGATGCCTGCGTCTGTGGCGGCGGGCAGTTTGACGTTTGCATGGCTTTCCCCTTCTTCTGCTTGGTTAAACCGGACTGAACTCGGGATCGCGGAAACCGGCGCTCGACAATTGGGCGGCGATCGCCTGCGCTTCTGCTCTCCGGCCGGTGCGCTGCAAGATCATGGCATGCTCGGACTTTTCGAGCGGCGTCTCGGCCACTCCTGACGGGAATGCCGCAAGCCCACTGGTCCAAGCGGCATTGGCCGCGGCCGCATCGCCAGCCTTCTGCATGACGTCGCCCGCCGAGCGAAAGTAGGTGGCAAGCATAATGGCGTCATTGGCCGCATCGCCGGTGCGGATCGACCTCGCCGCCGCGAGAGCCTGCTGAGCCAGCCGGATTGCGCCCGCTTTGTCATTGTTGGAAAGCGCCAAGCGAGCCTGGAGGATCGAGCACAGGACGGACCTCCAACGCCAGCCCGGCAATAGAGCTGAATGTCGCCGGACCAGGGTCGCGACCATCGCGCAACCCGTTTGAATTTGCTCCGATGCTTCGCTCTTGGAACCAGTCAGGAGCAGATATTTTGCAAGATCGAGATGCGCATTGAAGGCATATTCGAGCCAGCGCGTATTGGTTGGTTCGATCGGCAGCAGCTGATCGGAAAGGGCAACCGCAGTGCGGAGTTCCTGAAGCGCGAGTTCGACGCGGCCCTGCTCGGCGTAAAGGATGCCGAGTCTTCGGTTGGCGTGAATCAACTTCTGGCGGTAATTGTTATCGCGCGTCTCGGCAAACAGGTGATCGAGCGTGGCGATTTCGCTCTGACGTGCCGCAATGGCCTGGTCGAATCGACCTTGGGCGTCCCGTGAGTCCGAAAGCCAGGCAAGGGACTCGCCGATGGACTCGCGATATTCGCGATTGGCGGGATCAGCGGTCGAAATCGCCTCTATGGTCTTCGATGCCGCGTCGAACTGGCGCGCCGCCTCGGCGAATTGCCGCTGACCGAAGAGAACAACGCCGAGATCAAAATCGGCATATTGTTCCTCCATCCGCCACTTCATATTGTCCGGCCCAAGCTCGACCATTCGCGTGGCGAGCCGCTTGTACTCGCGCATCGAAGCTTCGGCCGCATGGAGGTTCCCTCGCTGCTGCGCGATCTCGCCAACGTAAAAGATATTCTGAGCGTGATTGTAGAGCCGTTGCGGGTCGTCAGGCTTGCGGCGGACGGCCTCCGCCGTGCCGACCGTTGCCTCGCGGTACAAGCGCAGCGATCCGTCGATGTCGCCACGGAGGTTTGCAACCTGGGCCATAAGGCTAAGCGCGCCCGACCGTTGCGTCAGTGCGTCGTCGGATAGCTCTCCAGTGTTCTGTTTGCTGTAATAAGCGAGCACTCGCGACCCGACCCCGTCGAGCGCGTCGAGCCGCCCGATCGGCTCGAGCTTGTCCTTGAGGTCGCCGAGCATGAAAGCGACCAAGCCTTCGGCGTCGCGCCGCTGCTCGCGCGCTTCGTTGCGTGCCTGGAGTGCGGTCACCGCCAGCGTGCTGGTGACGGCCATGCCCGCAAGCGCTCCAGCCGCCAACCAGGCCAGGCGCCGTTGCCGCCGCGTCTGTTCGCGCTGCACCAGCTCGTCCAGGCCGACGCCGAGCATCCCGGCGACGAGCTTGAGAAACGCCAACCGCTGGCCCTCGCCGCCGCTGCGGAAATCGGCGGCGAGCGGTTCCGCGCGCTTGGTCGTCTGCTTGCCGCGGCGATCATATTTGTAGCGAAGCGCGGGTGGGAAGCATTCCTCGTCTTCGCGCCCGGCGATGTCGCTGGCGAAGGGTTCGCCAGCCGCAACCGCGGCGAGAACGCAACCTTCGGGCCGGGTTCGTTTGAAGCTCTCTATCTCAGTATTCGTCCAGCGCGACTTGGCCGCCGTCGGCGAGCACAGAACCACCAGGAACTGCGATGCAGCCAACGCCGCCTTGATCTCCCCGGCGAGCTCGCCTCCGGCGGACAGATCCTGTTCGTCGCGGAAAATGGGCGCCAGCCGGTGCGGCACGACTCCGTTGGCCGTCAGCTTCCCGGCTAGCGCGCTCGGCACCCGAAAGCGCTCGAGCTCGCGGTGAAGCCAGTCGGCGAGCTCCTTGTCGCGGTGGCTGTAACTGAGGAACGCGTAATAGCGCGTGCGAAGCCGCGGCATGCCTCGGGCATGGGTCTGCTCCTCGCTCGCGCGCTCGAACCCAGGCAATTGCGCAAGCTTCGCCATCGCCGCCCCCATCGATTTCGTTAACCCTGTTAACACAATATGATAGGAGTCGCGACCCTGCCCTTCGACAGTTGGCCAAGCAGGGCCGGACGCTTATATGCGCGGGTAAATCAGCGAGAACCGAATGTCTTCAATTCGTCCCTGGCGCGATATCGAGCGGCGCAAGTCGCGGCAGATCATGGTTGGCTCCGTGCCTGTCGGCGGAGACGCGCCGATCAGCGTCCAGACCATGACCAACACGCCGTCCGAGGACGCCAAGGCGACGATCGACCAGATCCGCCGCTGCGAGGAGGCGGGGGCCGACATCATCCGCGTTTCCTGCCCAACGGCGGATGCCACTGCGGCATTGAAGGACATCGTTCGCGCGGCGAGCGTGCCGATCGTTGCCGATATCCACTTCCATTATAAGCGTGCCCTCGAAGCCGCCGACGCAGGAGCGGCGTGCCTGCGCATCAACCCCGGCAACATCGGCTCCGAGGAGCGTGTCCGCGAAGTCATTGCCGCGGCAAAGGCCAACGGCTGCGCGATCCGCATCGGGGTCAACGCCGGAAGCCTCGAGCGGGACTTACTCGAAAAATATGGAGAGCCCTGCCCCGAGGCGTTGGTGGAGAGCGCGCTCGACCACATCCGCATTCTCGAGGACCACGACTTCCACGACTATAAGGTCGCGGTCAAAGCCAGCGACGTGTTCCTCGCTGTCGCCGCCTACCAGCAGCTCGCCGATCAGGTCGATTGCCCGCTCCATCTTGGCGTGACTGAAGCCGGCGGCTTGATTGGGGGCACGGTCAAGTCGGCCCTCGGTATCGGCTCGCTCCTGTGGGCGGGCATCGGCGACACCATCCGCGTGTCGCTCTCGGCCGAACCCGAGGAAGAAGTCCGCGTCGGCTACGAGATTCTGAAAGCGCTCGGGATCCGCAATCGCGGAGTCCGTGTCGTCTCCTGCCCCAGTTGCGCACGCCAGGGCTTCGACGTGATCCGCACCGTCGAAGCGCTCGAGGAGCGGCTGCAGCACATCAAGACGCCTATGTCGCTGTCTGTGCTCGGCTGCGTGGTCAACGGCCCCGGCGAGGCGCGCGAGACAGACATCGGCATCACCGGTGGGGGCAACGGCAAGCACATGGTCTATCTGTCGGGCCTCACCGACCACCATGTGCAGGACGCCGACATGATCGACCACATCGTGAAGCTTGTCGAAGCCAAGGCCGCCGAGATCGAGACTGCGGAGCAAGCGCCGGCGCTGGACGCCGCGGAGTAGTTTAGCCTTTTTTCACCACTCGCGGCGCATCACTGCGCCATGGTCAAGCTGGCGCTGATCCTTCTTTTCGGAACTGCCTTCGCGCAGGGCATTGCCGCTACGACCACCCAGCCCCCGCTTCTGATCGAAGACACAACCGCCGCGCACCGCTAATCCACGGCGCGTGAACCGCGTCGTCCAGCATCCCGTCCGTGGTTTCCTCGCGGCCCTCGCCGCCGTGGCCGTGCTGTCGATTATGGACGCGGTGATGAAGCATCTCGTGCTGGTTATCGGCATCGTCGCGGTCAGCGTCTGGCGATCAGCCACCAATCTCGCGATCAGTTCGGCGATCTACCTTCCGCGGCGACTGCGGCGGCCCGATCGCAAGACTCTGTTGGTCCATATCATCCGCGGCGCCGACGTGACGGTGATGGCCGCATTATTCTTCTGGGGAATCGGCCGGGTGCCCCTCGCTCAGTCGATCGCCCTGACCTTCATCGCTCCGCTGATCGCGATGTTGCTTGCGGCCCTCTTCCTCGATGAGCGGATCGGCCCCAGATCGATCCTGGGGTCTGTCGTCGCCTTCGGTGGGGTCATCATCATCGTTGTCGGACAGGCACGAGCGAACGTCGGAAGCGGCGTGCTGCTCGGCATCGCTGCCATCATCGGCTCGGCGCTTTGCTATGCTGGAAACATCGTACTGATGCGTCGGCAGGCGCTCGCCGCCAAGCCGCTCGAAATCAACTTCTTCCAATCGCTAACGGTGATGGCGCTTTGGCTGTTGGCAATTCCGGTTGCGGGTCTTCCAGCGTGGCCTGATGGCCAGTGGATGTGGATCCTGGTCGCGTCGCTGCTGTCGACGGCCGGCACGTTGCTGTTCGCCTGGGCCTATGCGCGAGGACCCGCAAGCTACCTTGCCGCAACCGAATATAGCGCGTTCCTGTGGGCCTCTCTTATGGGCTGGCTGGTGTTTCACGAGCGAGTGTCGATCTTCACTTTGGCGGGCGCGATCCTGATTGTCGGCGGATGCCTGATAGCTGCACGCGGCAGGCGCTCCGACCCGCCCGAAATTGACGTGGCAGCTTGAGTTTGGGCCCTAGCCGCCGGAACCAAGCACGTTGATGGTGAAGGCGATCACGCCGATGTTGAAAGCGAATGCGGCCAGGCAATGGATGGTCACGATCTTGCGCATGTGGCTCTCGGTCACGACCACGTCGGAGGTCGCAAACGCCATGCCGCAGGTGAACGAGAAATAGATGAAGTCCCAATAGACCGGATGAGAAGTACGCGGGAATTCGAGCCCGACGCAGCCAACCCCCGGGTGCATGTACACCATGTGGGCATAATGAAATGCGTACACCGTGTTGGCGAACACCCAGGCCAGCGCGAGGGTGGTGATGATCAATGCCTTGGTCACCGGCTGCGGGTTGTGCCCGACGGCTTCGGCGCTGATCGCGATCAGCAGAATCGCCATCACTATGCCGGTAACGACCAGCAACAGGGCTCGGTTGGCGTCGTTGGCCTCGGCATGTTCGCGGATCGCGCGCGCCTCGCGTGTGCCGAGCAGCGGCACGCAGGAGATCAGGAACAGGATTGCGGCGACGTCGAATGCGGTCATTGCCGCTAGCGCCCAATTGTCGAGCAGGTTGAAGGCGACGGGGAACCCGATGCCGAGCATTGCAAGGAATGCAAGGAACCGCGGCGGTGCGATTCTGTTGCCGATGGTCAGCGGCTTCGCCATGAGACGCGAGCGTAACGAGCGCGCGGCGTTCGTCCAGTGAAAGGATTTTCATGCCCTGGCTCTGGCTCATCGTCGGCGGTTTCTTCGAGGTCGGTTTCACCACCTCCCTGCGCTTCGTCGACGGCTTCAGGAACGTCCCCTGGACACTGGCTTTTCTGGCTTCCGTCGCGGTGAGCATGGGGCTGCTCGAGGTCGCCTCGCGCTCCATTCCGATGGGGACTGCCTATGCGGTGTGGGGCGGGATCGGCGCGGTTGGCACCGTCATCGTCGGCGTGCTTTGGTTCCACGAGCCGTCAAGCTTGATCCGGGTGCTGCTTATCCTCGCAATTGTTGCGGCGATCGCGGCACTGAGGCTGACCAGCTGACCCGTCGCTCTCAAGCCTTGGAGGGGTAAACCACCTTGCCGTCGACCGCCTCCCCTCCGGGCGTGAGCTTTGCCGGGTCCAGGCGGTCTGTTCCCAACAGATGGAGCACCGTCCGGCCGCGCGTCAGCAGATAATCCGCAATGATCCTGCGATGGCAGCGCCACCATACGGCTTCCGCGCACATGATCGCGCAGCGCCGGGATGCGCTCAGCTGTCCAAGCTCTTCAAGTGCTGCGGCGAACCGCTCCGACAGCGCATAGTCTGCGTAATTGTGGAAGCTCTGGTTCTCCCACATCCCGTTTACATCGGGTGGCACTTCGGACGAACGCCCGCGCAACCCACCAAGATCGGCAATGCGCTTGTAGCTGATCTGGTACGGCGCAAGCTCGACGGCGAGCACGTCTTCATTATATTGGGGGTTGCGCCGCGAGCGCGGAACCGTTCGTACGTCGACAACCATATCGACCGGTCCGCGGCGAAGCAGCTCGACGAACTCGCCTATGGACCGCGTTGAATGGCCAATGGTGAAGATCGGTGGCTCGCCGGACATGGCGGCACAACGCTTCGCTTCGGCTAATGCTGCGGTTGCAAAAGCGGCGCGACCTCCGGGCTCTCCTCGACCGATCTGTAGAATTTGGGTGCCGGGAACGGCCCGCGCGCCTGCTCGTAGGCGTAGCCGAGGTTCAGCAGCAGCTGTTCCGACCACTTGGGCCCGATGAAGCTCAAGCCTACCGGTAATCCCTTGATCAGCCCCATCGGCACCGTGAGGTGAGGATAGCCGGCGACAGCTGCGAGCGACCCGGCACCGCCACCGCCAAACGCATCTCCGTTGACCGCGTCGATCTTCCACGCCGGCGCGACCGTCGGACCGATGAGAGCGATCACATGAATGTCCTTGAGCAGCTTGTCGATGCCATTGGGGCCGGCCGCCTGGAAGCTTGTCGCGCGAGCCTTTTTATATGCCGGATCGGAGAGGCCCTTGGTCTTCTCCGCTTTTTCGAATTGCTCCTGTCCGAACAGCGCCATCTCCTGCCGTTGATGTGCATTGTTGAAGCTGATCAGATCCTTCAGTGTGCGGACGCCAATCGGTGCCGGGCTGCCTTTCAGATATTTGGCCATGTCGGCCTTGAGTTCCGCATTGAGAACAACGCCCTCGTTTTTGCCGATGGCGCGGTCATCGAACTTCTTGATGTCGACGAGGATTGCGCCTTTCTCGCGCAGCAGCGCGAGCGCGGTTTCGAGCGTCGGATCGAGTTGCGGGATCGACGCGAAGCGCAGGACGCCGATGCGCTTGCCCTTGAGCGAATTTGCATCGAGGCCTGCGGCATAATTTCTCTTGTGCTTGTCGGCATCCCGCGTCGCCGGATCAGCCGGATCGCTGCCGGCGATGACGGTCAACAGCCGGGCAGTTTCAAGCACGCTGGGCGTCATCGGCCCCGGCGTGTCCTGGCTGTGGCTGATCGGAACGACGAAGGTCCGGCTAACGAGGCCCACGGTGGGTTTCAGTCCCACAATCCCGTTGATCGACGCCGGGCAGGTCACGGAGCCGTCGGTTTCCGTGCCGATTGCCATCCGTACGAGGCCTGCGGCCACGGCAGCGCCTGAGCCGCTCGAACTGCCGCAGGGGTTACGGTCCAGCGCCCAGGGATTATGGGTCTGGCCCCCCACCGCGCTCCAGCCCGAGATTGAGTGGGTCGAGCGGATGTTGGCCCATTCGCTAAGGTTCGTCTTGCCGATGATAATCGCGCCCGCGGCGCGCAGCCGCGCCACAAGCGGAGCGTCGCGGTTCGTGACATTGTTCGCGAGGGCGAGGCTGCCGGCCGTCGTCGGCAATGGTCCCGCGCTTTCGATATTGTCCTTTATCAGCACCGGCTCGCCGGCAAGCGGGCCGCGGACGTTATTAGCGTCGACCCGGCGTGCCTGGTCGATCGCGGTCGGATCGACAGCGATGACCGCATGGAGCTGCGGGTCGATTCGAGCGATCCGGTCGAGCGCGGCGCGCACGTTCGCTTCGGCGGGTCGCGGCTGTGAAGCAGCCGTGGATGCTCCGGCGACGATCAATGCCGCCGTGACCAAGAACTTGCGCATGGCTCCCCCCTTTTTACCTCGGTTCAGCGCGGGGCGAGCAGCGCGTCGAGCGTGCCAGGTGCCGTGCCGACCTTCTCCAGCCGCGGATAGCGCAATCCGCCATGCCAATCGAGCTTGACCGTGCGATAGACGTCGCCGTCGTGGATCAGCAGCTCCGGTGCCGGACCGTTGCCGGCTGCATCCCTGATCGCCTGCTTGATCGCATCCATGTCGAACTTGCGACCATTGATCGCCATGATCTCGGACCCGATCGTGATTCCAGCGTTGAACGCGGGGCTATCCCAAAGGACGCTGCCAACCTTTCCGTCGTTGCCGACCGTAAAGCCGCCGGAATAGGTCAGCTCGCTCGACTTGCTCGCCTTCTCGGCACTCTTGATCCACATGGTCGGCTCGGACGTGAAGACGAGCTTGTAACCGCCCTGCGTAATTCCCTCGAGCGGCGCCTCGGGCGCAATGGCGTAAACCCTGCGCTCCAGATAGCCCCGCCAATCGTACGGCTGCACCCTATTTAGCGTCGCCACCACATCGTCGAGCCTATAGGTCAACTCGCCAAAATCGCGGTCGCGTACGCCGAAGAAGGCGCGCGCGAAATCGTCGATCGAGCGCTTGCCGCCGGACTGCTGACGGATGATCCGATCGACATCGATCCACATCAGCTGGCCTTCGCTGTAATAATCCTCGCTGCGCTGCCAACTGCGCCACGGCTGCGGTGACCGCTGTGCAATGATCGGGTCGTTGGTCGTGTCCTCGAGCGCCCGCCACTGCCGCCCGGGCGTGCCCAGGGAGTAGGTCGCCGCCGTCGAGGCGATTGCATCGAGCGTGTCCTGCTTCGACAGCATGCCCGATCGGGCGCCGAGCACGTAGCCCCAGAACTGCGTCTGTCCTTCGTAGACCCACAGCATGGTGTCCTGCATCGGCGTGCGATAGTCGGGCGTCCACAAATCGGCAGCGCGGCGGTATTTGCCGTTCCAGCTGTGCGTATATTCGTGCGGCAGCAGGTTGCGGTCCCGAAGCTTGTTCTCCCACTCGGTGAAATAGCCACGCTTCACCCCATCTTCGGAGCTGCGGTGGTGCTCAAGCCCCTCGCCGCCGAGGTAATCCGAGATCGTCAGCAGGAAGTCGTAATGATCGTAATGCTGCGCGCCGAACAGCTTCACGGCTTGCTGCACCAGCCGCTCATGCGCGGCGATCTGGTCGGGTTTGGCCGCGAGCTGCTGTTCGTTGTCGGCGATAACATCGAGCGTCACGTCGGGGCTCAGCGGGATGCGGCGGTAGTGAGCGCCGGCGATCAGCGGCGAGTCCATCAGGATCTCGTAGCTGGTCACCGGATAATTGACTCGGTCTGGCGTGACATCGCTCGGACGCAGTGCGGTCGCCACCTTCCAGCCACGCGGGACGATCACAGACGCCGCGATCGGGATGCCACGGACATAATAGCCCGCCGGGTACATGGAATTGGCAATCCACTCGATGCTGGCGAGATCCGGCGTGGCCACGACCCGCCCCTGGTTTGCCGCCGTTGGCGAGACATATTGAAAATCCACGTCGATGGCGCTGACGCCCTGCGGCACGTTCACGTGGAAGGCGTAGACATCGAGCGTGTCGCGCACCCAACCGAGCTCGCGTCCGCCCGCCGTCGCGCGGAAGCCCGCCACCTTGTTGATCTGCCCGGACGGGGAGTGAGTGCCGGGCAGCCACTTGGGATAGAGCAACACGAAATCGCCGGCGTGCGGCACCGGCACATGTTCGTGGACGCGGAATATCCCCCGGGTCACGTCCGTGGCATCGACCGTCAGCACGATCGTGCCGGGGTAAGGCACATCGCGAGGAGCCGGGATGGCATCGACCTTGGGTGTCGCTTCCGGGCGGCTATTTTGCGCCGGTATCAGCTGAGCCGAGGCCGCGCCGGCCAGCGAAGTGGAGAGAAGGAAAGCAAGCGCAATTCGCGGCATGAGCGCAACTCCTTGAGGTCGAATGCTAACTAAAGTTGGACTTTGCCCTCTAGCGCGGAACGGTATCGACGCCAGTGCCTTTTGTCGGCGACAGTCGGCACTTTATCGAAAGTCATTTCGTTGTCAGCCGATGTTCACCTCGTTTCGCTAGCGAAAGGTCATATGAACAACCCTGTTTGGCTGCTCGGCAGCGCTGCCCTCCTCGCCCCAATCGCTCCCGCAGTCGGGCAACCCGCGTCCCAACAGCCGGCAACTCCTGCTGCTGCAGCGCCTCCCGTGACCGCGCAGCCTTCGACGATTACGCCGGCCGCGGCTCCTGCAGCACAGCCGGTCGACGATACCGGCGATGACGAGGAAATTGTCGTCACGGGGCAGCGCGCGCGCGGGTCCGTCGTGGGCGACATCCCGCCCGAGAACACGCTCGATGCGCGCGACGTCCGCGCGACCGGGGCGACGAGTATCAACGACTTGCTGGATGCCTTGGCGCCGCAAATCGGCAGTGTGCGCGGCCGCGGCAGCGGAGCGCCCGTGCTGCTCCTGAACGGTCAGCGCATCTCCGGCTTCCGCGAGCTTCGCGACATCCCCACCGAGGCGATCTCGCGAGTAGAAATCCTGCCCGAGGAAGTTGCGCTCAAATATGGCTACAGCGCGGACCAGAAGGTCGTGAACATCGTCCTCCGCCAGCGTTTCCGTTCGACAACGGCATAGGTCGGCGCCGGCCTCGCCACAGAGGGCGGCTACGCGAATGGCAACGCCGACCTCACGCGCTTCCTCGTGCAGCGCAACGGCCGCACGACCATCAACCTCCACGCCGAGGGCAACAGCATGCTCACCGAGGCGGAGCGCAATGTCTTGCTCACCGACATTTCAACGAGTGGGGGCGGATCGAGCGCCGGCACTCCGGAACAGCAACTCACCGCCCGTTCGTTAATCGGCACAAAGCGGGACGTGCGCGCCTCGACGACCATCAACCGCCAGGTCTTCGGCACGGCTTCCGGCACGCTCAACGCAGAGGTCGAGCATAATGACGGACTCTCCTATTTGGGCCTCAACCCGAGCCTGCTCGATCCGCGCGCGCGCAACAATTCGACCAATACCGCGCATCTCGGAGGAACGCTGAACGGCCAAACCAAGTCGCAGTGGCGCTGGAACGTCACCAGCAACCTCGACCTGTCGGATACGCTGACAAGGTCGGACCAGACGAACCCGGCTTTGCCTCGCGACCGCGCTCACGAGACGATCGAAAGCGGTGACCTCAACGCCAATGCGAACGGTAATCTGTTCAAGCTCCCGGCCGGCTATGCGACCACGACGCTGACGGTCGGCGGCACAACCGAGCATCTCAAGAGCACTGCCCGCCGCGCCGACATCCTGTCCGGCAACGAGGTTCAGACCGGCAGTGACCTGTCGCGCACCACCGGGCAGGCGAAGATCAACGTCGACCTGCCGATCTCCCGGCGCAACCGAGATTTCAGCGCGCTCGGCAATCTCACCGTCAACGCTAACGCTCAGGTCCAGCAATTGTCGGATTTCGGCACCCTCACGACCATCGGAGCGGGACTGAACTTCTCGCCAGTTGATCGGATGAACCTGATCGCCAGCTGGACACGCGAGCAGGGTGCTCCGACGATCAATCAGCTTGGCGATCCGGTACTCGTGACCCCCGGTTCGCGGGTGTTCGACTTCGCGACGGGCCAGACGGTGCTGGTCACTGCGATCACCGGCGGCAACCCCAACCTAAGGTCCGACAGGCGCAATGTCGTGAAGCTCAGCGGCAATTGGCAGCCATTCCCCAAGCAGGACCTGCGCTTCCGTGTCGATTACGTCCACCAGACCATCGCCAATCCCATTTCGGACCTGTCGGTCACGCCCGGGCTCGAGGCAGCTTTTCCGGGCCGCTTCGCTCGTGCTTCCTCCTGTCCCGGACAAGAACCGCCGGGGCCATGTCCGCTGCTCAGTGTCGATTTGCGTCCCGTGAACTTTGCGAGCTCCACCCGCGATCAGATGCGCATCGGGTTCGACTTCTCGCATCCGCTAAAGTCGCATCGGCCCTCCCAGACGGTGCTGGATCAGATGCGTGCGCAGTTGGGGTTCGGCGGTCGGGGTGCCCCCGGTGCCGCGGGAGCGCCAGGCGGCCAGGCTGGTGCCGGAGCTCCTTCGGGCGGTGCTAGTGCAGCGGCAGCGGGCGGACGCGGGCAGGGCGGCGCCGGCGGCGCCGGCGGGTTCGGCCGCGGCGGACGCGGCGGTGGCGGCGGGTTCTTTGGCGGGGCCGGCGGCAACAACAGTCGGGGCCGCATCACATTCGACCTCACCGACACGATTACCTTTGTCGACAAGGTGGTGGTCGTCCCGGGCGGTCCGGTGCTGGATTATCTGCACGGCGAGGCGGCGAGCGGAGTGGGCGGCACCCCTCGTCACAATGTTCAGGCGCAGCTCGGCTATTTCAACAATGGTCTCGGCGCGCGGCTCGTGTCGAACTGGCGCAGCGGGACGACGGTGAGCTCGTTGAACGGCAACAATCTCCGCTTCTCGCCCTATGGCACGTTCGATCTGAGGCTTTTCGCCAATCCCGGCGACATCCCCGAAGTCGTCGTGAAGCATCCGTGGCTTCGCGGTACCCAGGTTCAGTTCAGCGTCACCAATCTCTTCAATGCACGACCGAACGTGCGTGACGCCTCCGGGGCTGTTCCCTTGAATTACCAGCCTGACCTGCTCAACCCGCTGGGGCGGACGGTCATGATCAGCTTCAGGAAGCTGTTCCTGCCCTCGCCCGCAACGTTGCGCCGCCTGTTCCAGCAGGAACGGACGCAAGGGGCGCCGACGCGCTGATTCCGCTTGCGCGGATTTTGTGCTTAAGCGCGGTTCAATGACGCCGGTTCACCCCGTTCGGGGCACGCAAAGCCTGTTGCACGAAGACGCCGACCGCCTAGCTGCGGTTGTTGCGGCGTTCGACAAGGTGCGCCGGCTCTACGGCTTCCGCCGGGTCGAAGTGCCGACGATCGAGCAGACTGCCGTTTTCGCCCGGACGATCGGTGAAACCACAGATGTCGTCTCCAAAGAAATGTATTCGTTCGAAGACCGCGGTGGGGAGTCGATCACGCTTCGGCCCGAGTTCACCGCCGGGATCTGCCGCGCTTACTTGAGCGAAGGTTGGCAGCAATATGCGCCGCTCAAGCTCGCGACGTCGGGCTCGGCGTTCCGATACGAACGGCCGCAGAAGGGCCGCTTCCGCGAGTTTCATCAGCTCGATGCCGAGATCATCGGTGCGGGCGAGCCGCAGGCGGACGTCGAGCTGCTCGCCTTCGCCGACCAGCTTTTGAAAGAGCTTGGGATCACCGGCACGATTCTCAAGCTCAACACGCTCGGCGATCCGGAGACACGGGCCGCCTGGCGCGATGCGCTGCTCGCCCATTTCCGGGGACACTCCGGAGCGCTCAGTAAGGACAGCCAGGCACGGCTCGAGCGCAATCCGCTGCGTATCCTCGACAGCAAGGCGCACCAGGATTGGCCGGTGGTCGACAGCGCGCCGATCATCGACGAATTCCTGACCGGCGAGGCGGCAGACTTCTTTGGCAAGGTGACGGCGGGACTTGATGCCGCCGGGATTGCCTGGGAGCGCGCGCCGCGGCTGGTGCGCGGCCTCGATTATTATCGGCATACGTCGTTCGAGTTCATAACGGACCAGCTCGGCTCTCAGGGCACGGTCATCGGCGGCGGCCGGTATGATGGCCTGATCGAGACGCTTGGCGGCCCGCACACGCCGGCCGTCGGCTGGGCCGCGGGCATCGAGCGGCTGGCGATGATGATCGACGCACCGGCCCCAGAGAAACCCAAAGCCGTGATCGTCCCACTCGGTGAACGCGCCGAAGCGGCCGGGCAGCGATTACTGGCCGACCTGCGGCGCGGCGGGATTGCCGCCGACATGGCGTACAGGGGCAATATGAAAAAGCGGCTGAGCCGCGCGAACGATTCCGGCGCGGCCTACGCCTTGATCATTGGTGACGTCGAACTGGACAGTGGCGAAGTTCAACTCAAGGACCTCGCCAGCGGCGAACAGCGCACCCTTGCATTCGACATGGTCGCGGAGGCGCTCCGCTCGTGACCCAAATCTCGTCGGAACGGATCGCGTCAATCGAGGCGCGACGGCACGAACTTCAGCAGGCGATGTCGCGCGGCGACCTGTCGGCCGACGAGTTCGTTCGTCTGTCGAAGGATTATGCGGCGATCGAGCCCGTGGCCGCCGCCGCCCGCGAGGTGCGGCGCCTGCGTGCCGAGCTCGACGTGCTCAACGGCTTGGTCGCCGACGCCACAGCCGAGCCCGAGCTCAAGGAAATGGCGGTGAGTGAAGCCGAGGAAATCCGCCACAAGCTACCTCAAGCCGAGCGCGCGCTCGCGGTGAAATTGTTGCCGCGCGATGCGGCCGACGACCGCGCCGCGATGCTCGAAGTTCGGGCCGGTACCGGCGGCGACGAGGCTGCTTTGTTCGCCGGCGACCTGCTGCGCATGTACCAGCGCTTCGCCGAAGCGCAGGGCTGGAAGTTCGAGCTAATCTCGGCGAGTTCCGCGGAGCTTGGCGGCTACAAGGAGGCCGTCGCGTCCATCAACGGTTCCGGCGTGTTTGCCCGGCTGAAGTTCGAAAGCGGGGTCCACCGTGTCCAGCGCGTTCCCGTGACCGAGAGTGGCGGGCGTATCCACACCTCTGCCGCAACGGTCGCGGTGCTCCCCGAGGCCGAGGACGTCGACGTCCACATCGACGACAAGGATCTGCGGATCGACGTCTACCGCTCGTCGGGGCCGGGTGGGCAGTCGGTGAATACCACCGATAGCGCCGTGCGGATCACTCACCTGCCCACCGGACTTGTTGTCATCCAGCAAGACGAGAAGTCGCAGCACAAGAACAAGGCCAAGGCCCTCAAGGTCTTGCGCACGCGGCTATTCGAACTGGAGCGCGAGCGGCTGGCGAGCGAACGCGCCGGAGCGCGCAAATCGATGGTCGGATCAGGGGACAGGTCGGAGCGCATCCGCACCTACAATTACCCGCAGGGCCGGATCACCGATCACCGCATCAACCTGACGCTGCACAAGCTTGAGGAAGTGCTCGAGGGGCCCGGCCTCGGTCAGCTGATCGAGGCCCTGACTGCCGAGGATGAGGCGGAGCGCCTGGCGGGTCTGGAAGAAGCGTGAAGCCGGTCACTCGCGCGCTCGACGATGCGACGCGCCTGCTTAGCCAGACCAGCGACACGCCAAGACTCGACGCCGAGCTGTTGATGGCCGAGGCACTGCATATCGACCGTGACCGGCTGCTCTTGGATCCCCAACACGGAGCGGTTCCCAAGCGCTTCTCGAAAATGGTCGAGCGCCGCGCGAAGGGCGAACCGGTCGCCTACATCACCGGCCGCCGCGCCTTCTGGAACATCGACCTCCACGTCGGCCCTGGCGTTCTGGTGCCGCGCCCGGATTCCGAAGTCCTGATCGCCTCGGCAATCGACCATTTCGAGGGTACCGGAGGCCCCAATCGCATCCTCGACCTGGGGACGGGGCCAGGAACCCTGCTCCTGGCGGCTCTCGATGTTTGGCCGAAGGCGAGCGGGATCGGAACCGACCTCTCGCGCAGTGCCTTGTCCTATGCCTCGGCCAACGCGCGCCGCCTCGGCTTCGAGGACCGGTTGAGATTCAAGCTTGGCAATTGGGCCGACGGCGTGACTGAGAGCTTCGACCTCATCCTATGCAATCCGCCTTACGTCGCCGAGGGTGCCGAGCTCGGGCCCGGAGTCCGCGAATATGAGCCCGATGAAGCTTTGTTCGCGGGCGAGACCGGCCTCGATGCCTATCGGGCGCTCGCGCCGCAGCTGCCGAAACTGCTCAATAACGGCGGACTTGCCGCGGTGGAGATCGGTCCTGACCAGGGGGACGCCGTGACGCACCTGTTGGCCCGCGGCGGTTTGCAGGCGAGGATCGCGCGAGATTTCGCAAACCGTCAACGGGCAGTGTTGTTAACCTGGGCTACAACGAAATAACTTGGCATCTCGCGCCGGGCACACTACATCATGGTCCTGGCCCGGGCCCGCTCCAGATCATCTGCAGAGCGCTCCCGTTCCAACCCCCGACGCAATCGGCCGTTCTTCAGGCGCTTCGCTGCGCAGACCGGAACGAGAGGGTCAGAGGCAGCGCATTCGCGCAGCCCTGTCCAGGCCGAGACCAAAAAGGGGCAACCGACACTGCGTAAGGACGGTGGATTTGATCAATAATCGACAGGGCGGCCGCAGGCGCGGCCGTGGCGGGCAAGGCGGGGGACGAAACCTCGGCGGCGGCGGACAACCGGGCAACCGGCAGGACAATCGCCAGCGGGGCAATGCCGCCCAGCTGCTCGAAAAATACAAAAGCATGGCGCGCGACGCCCAACTCGCGGGAGACCGTGTCCAAACCGAATATTATCTCCAGTATGCGGATCACTATTTCCGCGTCCTCGGCGAGAACCGCTCGCGCTTCGAGGAGCAGAGCCCGCGTCGCTCGCGCGACGAAGAAATGGACGACGAGGACGACAACAACTCGTCCGACAACGAGCGTAGTTTTCATCGCGGCGAGGAAGATCTTGCGGAAGGTGGCGACGAGGGTTCAGGCGAAGACCGTTCAGAACGCCCCGAGCGCTCAGAACGCCAGGATCGCGGCGAGCGGCCCTACCGCAACGAACGTAACGAGCGCTTCAGCCGGCCCAACCGGCCGCGTCCGGAGCAGCGTTCCGCCGACGATGAGGACGGCCGCGAGGATCGCCGCCCGAGCATGAACGGTGGCGACGACAGTCTTCCTCTCGACGTGCTCCCCCCGGCCATCGGCCGCGAGCCTCAGGCCGAAGAGGCCGAAGCCGCTGACGACCAGCCGCGCCGTCCGCGCAGGCGGACCCGCGCTGTCCGTCCTGCCGAAGGCGACGACAAGATCGCTCCCGCCGCTTAAACTTCGGGATCGATCGCCCGCGGGCGATGGTCGGAGTCGAGCGCGACGAAGGTGAACAAGCCTTCGGTGACCTTGACTTCGGTCGCCCCGAAATCCCGCTCGGCGATGACCTCGATCCTCACCCCCATCGAGGTGCGGCCAACCCGTTCGACCGCCGCGTAAACCGAGATCAGGTCGCGCAGGTGAATCGGGGCGAGGAACTTCATCGCTTCGATCGCCACCGTCGCCACTGGCCCTCTCGCCCGGCGCGAGGCGACGATGCCGGCCGCGATATCCATTTGCGAGAGCACCCAGCCGCCGAAGATATGGCCGTTGGCGTTGATGTCGCCTGGTCCGGGGATTACCCGGATGATCGGCGCGCGCTCGATATCGGTCATTCCTTGTCCTTTTCATGAGTGCCGCCCGCGGCCTCATCATGCCCGCTCGAGGCGCTGACGAACATCAGCGCCATCAACCCTGTACCGAGCAATACCGTCAGGCCGACGCCTAGCGCGGTCGCGATAATCAGGCTGGCGTGGATTTCGCCTGCGCCCCGGGTGACCAGCACGACTGCAATGGCCGCGATGACGACCGACAGCACCGCCAAAAGGCGGAAGATCCGCCAGAAGCGGGCCACCGCCGACTGGCGCGGGCTCGGCAGCGGGTCGGGGCGTGGCTTTCCCTCGGGCATTGCCTTCCCTTTGACCGTCCAAAGTGGGACTATCAAGGCGACAGCGGCCGAGTCTTGAGAAAGGGGAGCCATGACTCTTGCAGCGGTGCTTCGCGAAAAGGGTGCGGCGGTTGAAACCGTTACCGCCGACACCAGTGTCCACGACGTCGTCGCCCGGCTTGGCGAGAAGCGTATCGGCGCGGTCCCGGTGGTCGAGGACGGGCGCATTGCCGGCATCGTCTCCGAACGCGACGTCATCTATCGCCTGCGTGACCACGGCCCCGACATGCTCGGATGGCCGGTCTCGCGGATCATGAGTTCACCGGCGATCACCTCCTCTCCCGATACGGACGTGCTCGCCGCCCTCGCGCTGATGACGCAACGGCGGATTCGGCATTTGCCGGTCGTCGAGGCCGGCGAGATCCGCGGCATCGTGTCGATCGGCGATCTGGTGAAGCACCGGATGGAGCGGATCGAAGCCGAAGCCGAGGCCATGCGCGCTTACATTCAGAGCGCCTGAAAAAGGCGTAAAAACAAGCGTTTGCGGCTCTTGAAGATGCCCACGGGAGCGCTATCTAGAGTCAGCGAGGGAGCGCGAATGCTCCCGAGCTCACGAAAACCCGGCCTGCAACAAGATTGCAAAATACCCGGTTGACGGCTGTGAGGCCTATCCATATATGGCCCCTCACAGCGACGGACGCGGCCTCTTCGGGGGTCTCGCGTTCGTTTCGTGCCTCTTCTTGGTCGGTACAACCGATGCCCGGAACCAAACGTACCGGGGGAGGAAGCGCGTCGGCTCTTTGACATTGTTGGTTTAGATGAAGGGACATGTGGGCGGCGGCCCGGTCACCGATAACCTCTGGGTATCGGCGGATCGGTCAAATTTATGCCGTTCCTTATGGATCCACGCTGGAGCTTTGGCTCCGGTGCGGAGCTCATATGTCTCAAAAACGCAAACACACCAGATTGTGATTTTTGTGCAGGAACGGCTCCCGGAGATGCCGGTCTTGCTCTCGCTTATTCCAGCGGGGGTTCGATCGTACATCAACTTGAGAGTTTGATTCTGGCTCAGAACGAACGCTGGCGGCATGCCTAACACATGCAAGTCGAACGAAGCCTTCGGGCTTAGTGGCGCACGGGTGCGTAACGCGTGGGAATCTGCCCTCAGGTACGGAATAACTCAGGGAAACTTGAGCTAATACCGTATAATGACTTCGGTCCAAAGATTTATTGCCTGAGGATGAGCCCGCGTCGGATTAGCTAGTTGGTGAGGTAAAAGCTCACCAAGGCGACGATCCGTAGCTGGTCTGAGAGGATGATCAGCCACACTGGGACT
>JAZKBB010000018.1:0-22728 GCA_040388865.1 Pseudomonadota bacterium
TGGTCTTCGAGGCCACTTCGCGCACCATCTGCGCGCCCATGTTCTCGAACTTGTCCTTGAGCTCAATCTCCTTGGCGACGGTGACGCCGTCCTTGGTGATCCGTGGAGCGCCGAAGCTCTTGTCGATGACGACGTTGCGGCCCTTGGGGCCCAGCGTCACCTTGACCGCATCGGCGAGGATGTCGACGCCGCGCATGATGCGCTCACGAGCGTCGCGGCTGAATTTCACGTCCTTGGCTGCCATCTGGCTACCCTTTCGTTCTTTGTTCGCTGTGAAAGTTCACTAAGTTCATGGCTCAACGCACGTACGCGCGAGGGCTGAAGGTCAGCCGACGATCCCGAGGATGTCGCTTTCCTTCATGATGATGAGGTCCTCACCATCGATTTTCACTTCGGTCCCCGACCATTTGCCGAACAGGATCTTGTCGCCGGCCTTGACGTCGAGCGGCGTGACCTTGCCGTCGTCGGCCCTGGAGCCGGTGCCGACGGAAATCACTTCGCCTTCCTGAGGCTTTTCCTGGGCGGTATCGGGAATAATGATCCCGCCGGCGGTCTTCGCGTCGGCTTCGACACGGCGGACGAGGACGCGGTCATGAAGCGGCCTGAAACCCATGGGTCGTAAACCCCTCTTCTCTCTCAAAGGTTGAACATGCCGCTGGCACTCTAACAGCAAGAGTGCCAGCGATGGAGCGCATATGGTTGTGCGCCGTTCATCCGTCAACAGGTCGGCACAAGCTGTTTGTTTTCAGGCGTGCGCGCGCCGGGTCAGCCCGAGCCGCTCGCGCAACAGCCATCGGGCGAGCATCAACACCGCAACCGCGGCAAGGCCGCTTGCGAGGCCGACCCAGATGCCGACGCCTTTCCAATCGGCGGCAAACGCGAGCCAGCTGCCGATGCCGAGGCCCACGACCCAGTAACCTACGAGCGCGAACAGCAGCGGCCATCGGGTGTCGTGAAGCCCGCGCAGCATGCCGGCCCCGATCACCTGCGCGCCGTCGACCAGCTGGAAGGCTGCGGCGACGCGCAGGAAGCTAACGGCAAGCGCGATCACGGCGGCATTAGCCGGAACGTCATTCAGGAACAGGGTGATCAGTTGACGCGGGATGCTCCACATGACGAGCGCCATCGTCGCCATGAACACGAGGCCGAGAACCCACGCGGTCCAGCCCGCGCGAGCGACTCCCGCCTCATCGGCGCGGCCGAGCGCGCGGCCGACCCGCACGGTGGCCGCCTGGCCTAGGCCTAGCGGCACCATGAACGTCAATGCCGCAAGCTGAAGCGCAACAGCATGCGCGGCGACCGCGGGGGCACCAATCCAGCCCATGAAATAAGCGGCGAGCGCGAAGACGCCGATCTCCAGACCCATCGTGGCGCCGATTGGCCAGCCGAGCTTGACCATCGTGACGGTTCGTTGGCGGTCGAACTGCCACCAGCGGCCGAGCAGATGAAAACGCCGAAATTGCCGATCCGTGGCGATCACCGCCATCAGCGCACCGCACATGATCAGCCAGGTGACGGTGCTGCCAATACCGCTCCCGACGAGGCCGAGGGCGGGCAGCCCGAAATGGCCGAAGATCAGAGACCAGCTAATCAATGCGTTGAGCAGGATTCCACCGATACTGAGCCACAGCACGATCCTCGGCCGCTCGAGCGCCGCGACGAAGTTACGGAGCAGCTGGAAGAGAAGCCAGGGAGCGACCAGCCACATATAAGCGCGGAGGAACGTCTGTCCTTGCGCCGCAAGCTCGGGCGATTGGCCGAATGCGAGCATCAGGGTCCCGGCGTGCCACATCAGCAGCCAATAGGGCGGCATCACGATGGCGAGCAGCCACAGGCCTGCGCGGAACGTCCGCCGCACGTCACGCACGGCGTTCGATCGCTGGCCGAGCGCCGTCGCCATCATCGGCGAAGTCGCGGTGATCAGCCCAAGCAAGAAAATGCTAAAGGTCCAGGTGAGATTGAGCGCCAATGTCGCCGCCGCGAGCTGAGCAGCACCGAGACGGCCCATCAGCAGGATATCGGTCGCCTGGATCAGCTGCTGGGTGAGATTGGCTAGGATCAGCGGCCAAGCGAGCCCAAGCGTCGCCCGCAACTCCTCTTGCCAGGCGGCGCGCGCTTGTTTCCGGGATAGGCTTGCGGCTCGGTCCATTGGCCGGCGGTAGCTGTACGCCGCCACGTCGAAAAGGTTTGGCCGTTGAACGCTCCGTCAGCTAGCTACGGCAAAATTCTCGCGAGGCATCTCATGAAGTTCGTCGGCGCAATCTGGAAACTGCTGGTCGGGATCAAGGACGCGTTGGTCCTGCTGCTCCTGATCATCTTCTTTGCCGGCCTGTACGGCGCGTTGTCGGCGAAGCCAGCGCCGGTCAGGGACGGCGTGCTCGACCTCGATCTCAACGGCAGCCTTGTCGAGCAACCGGCGCGGCGGAACTGGTCGGACGTTGCCGGTTCGCCGAGGATCGACCAGTACCGGCTGCGCGATCTGGTCGCCGCGCTGGACAAAGCCCGCGACGACGGCCGGGTAAAGGCGGTCGCGCTCGACCTCAGTGGTTTCACGGGGGGCGGCGCGACCGCGATCGGCGACCTCGGCGACGCCGTTCGCCGCGTGCGCGCGACGGGTAAGCCGGTGATCGCCTATGGCGTCGGTTATACCGACGACAGCTACGCGCTGGCTTCGGCGGCATCCGAAGTGTGGCTGAACCCGCTCGGCGGCGTGCTGATCGCCGGCCCCGGCGGATCGAACCTCTATTACAAGGGCCTGCTCGACAAGCTCGGCGTCACCGCGAACGTCTATCGCGTGGGGACCTACAAGTCGGCAGTCGAGCCCTACATCCGCAACGACATGTCGCCGGAAGCACGGCAGAATTACACCGCGCTCGACCAGGCGCGGCTCGAAACGTGGCGGCAAGAGATCAAGCAGGCGCGGCCCAAGGCCAATATCGACCTGTTCCTCACCAACATGAACGGCGCGATCGCGGCTGCCGGCGGCGACATGGCCAAGGCAGCGCTCGCCAATGGGCTGATCGACCGGATCGGCGACCGGCGCGCGTTCGAGGACCGGCTCGCGCAGCTCGGCGGCGGGCCGGGAGCGCACGGCCTTCCGTTCAAGCAGGTCAAGCTCGGATCCTATGTCGCCGACGTTGTCGACCGTAACCCGAGCGGACCCATCGGCGTCGTGACGGTCGCTGGCATGATTGTTGACGGCAAGGCCGGCCCGGGCACCGCCGGCGGCGATACGATCGCCGCGGAGATCGAGGACGGCATTCGCAACAAGGGCATCAAGGCGCTCGTAGTCCGCGTCGACAGCCCCGGCGGTTCGGTCCTCGCGTCCGAGCGCATCCGCCAGGCGTTGCTAGAGGCGAAGTCGAAGAAGATCCCCGTTGTTGTCTCGATGGGCAGCGTTGCCGCCTCGGGCGGTTATTGGGTGTCGACGCCCGGGGACTTCATCTACGACGAGCCTTCGACGATCACGGGCTCAATCGGCGTGTTCGGTGTGATCCCGAGCTTCCAGGGAACGCTGCAGAAGTTGGGGGTCGGTGCGGACGGCGTGAAGACCACTCCGCTCTCGGGCGAACCAGACCTGTTCAAGGGGCCCTCACCCGAGGCTAGCCAGCTGATCCAGACCGGCGTCAACGCGATGTATGCCCGCTTCCTCAATGTGGTCGCCGAGGCGCGCCACAAGACGCCGCAGCAGGTCGATGCGATCGCCCAGGGCCGGGTCTGGGATGGCGGCACCGCCCACCAGCTCGGCCTCGTCGACGGCTTCGGCGGAATGAGCGAGGCGATCGCCAAGGCGGCGCAGCTCGCAAACCTCGGGAATGAGCGCGGGGTGCGCTACCTCGAGCCGCAGCCGACCTTCCGCGATCAGCTGATCGAGGCGCTCGCTGGCCGCGACGATGACGACACCGCCGACACCGGTGATGCTTTTTCGATGCTCGCGCACCAGCCCGAGCAGCAGCTTGCGTCGGCCTTCGCGCAGGTTCGCTCGATCATGTCCGGTCCAAGCATCCAGGCACGCTGCCTGGAGTGCCCGTCCGATACCCCAACACGGATCGAACAGAAGGACCTGACGCTGTTGGCACTGATCAGGAGCTGGCTCCGCTGATCGACCTACGTCTCGATGCCGCACGACGCGGCGTTAGATGTGGATCGGTTTGCCTTGGACCGCCATCGCCGCTTCCTTGAGCGCTTCATTATGCGTCGGATGGGCGTGGCAGGTGTAAGCGATGTCCTCGCTGGTCGCGCCGAATTCCATCGCCTGGGCGGCCTGGGCGATCATCGTCCCCGCGACTGAGGCGATCATCCACACGCCGAGGACGCGGTCGGTCTTCGCGTCGGCGACAACCTTCACGAAGCCATCGGTTTCGCGGTTGGTCTTGGCTCGGCTGTTGGCGAGCATCGGGAACTTGCCGACCTTCACCTCGCCATGCTCCTTCGCCTGCTCCTCGGTGAGGCCGACGCCGGCGATCTCGGGCATGGTGTAGACCACCGACGGGATCACCTCGTGGTTCACGATGCCGGTCAAGCCCGCGATGTTCTCCGCGACCGCGATGCCCTCGTCCTCGGCCTTGTGCGCGAGCATCGGCCCCGGGATCACGTCGCCGATCGCCCAGATGCCGGGGACGGAGGTGCGGAACTCGTGATCGGTATCGATCTGGCCGCGCTGGTTCGTCTGTAACCCAGCCTTGTCGAGGCCCAGGCCTTCGGTGTTGGGCCGCCGGCCGATGGAAACCAGCACCACATCCGCTTCGATCGTTTCGGCGTTGCCGCCGGCGGTTGGCTCGACCGTCAGCGTGACGGTGTCGCCCCCCTCGGCTCCGCTCGGGGCAGGCTTGCGCTCGGCTTTCGTCACCTTGGTCGACAGCTTGAACTCGAAGCCCTGCTTCTTGAAGATCTTGTTGGCTTCCTTGCGAACGTCGCCATCGAAGCCGGGCAGGATCTGGTCAAGGAACTCGACGACGGTGACCTGGGCGCCAAGGCGCCGCCAGACCGAGCCGAGCTCGAGCCCAATCACGCCGCCGCCGATCACGACCATGCGCTTCGGCACTTCCGCCAGCTCGAGCGCACCGGTCGAATCGACAATCCGCTCCTGGTCGATGGCGACGCCGGGCAGCGGCGTGACCGACGAGCCGGTGGCGATTACGATATTCTTCGCCCGGACGGTCCGGTCGCCGACCTTGACCGTATCCTTAGTCTCGAAGGTAGCGAGGCCTTTCAGCCATTCGACCTTGTTCTTCTTGAACAGGAACTCGACGCCCTGCGTGAGGCCTTTCACGGCTTCCTTGCGGGAGCCGTGCATGGTGCCGAGGTCGACTTCGACTCCGGTGGTCTTGATGCCCCATTTGGCGAGCGTCCCATGCGCCGCTTCCTCGAACAGTTCCGACGCATGGAGCAGCGCCTTGGAGGGAATGCAGCCGACGTTGAGACAGGTGCCGCCGAGCGTCTCGCGGCTTTCGGCGCAGGCGGTCTTAAGGCCAAGCTGCGCGGCGCGGATCGCGGCGACGTAGCCGCCGGGGCCGCTCCCGATCACCAGCACGTCGAAATCGTAATTCTCTGCCATGTTCAGCCTTCTTAATCGTCATGCCAGCGCAGGCTGGCATCCATGTCTATGTAGGTATGGACCCCAGCCTTCGCTGGGGTGACGGTGAAATCACAGGTCAATCAACAGCCGCGTTGGGTCCTCGATCGCTTCCTTGACGCGCACCAGGAAGGTCACCGCTTCGCGGCCGTCGATGATGCGGTGGTCGTAGGAAAGCGCGAGATACATCATCGGCCGGGCGACGATCTGCCCGCCCTTGACCACCGGCCGCTCCTCGATCCGGTGCATGCCGAGCACCGCCGACTGCGGCGGATTGATGATCGGGGTCGACAGCAAAGAACCGAACACGCCGCCATTGGAGATGGTGAAGGTGCCGCCGGTCATTTCCTCAACCGTCAGCATGCCTTCTTTCGCCTTCTTGCCATATGCGGCGATGGTCTTTTCGATCTCCGCAAAGCTCATTCGGTCGGCGTCGCGGACGACCGGAACGACCAAGCCCTTGGGCGCCGACACCGCCACCGAGACGTCGAGATAATCGTGGTAGACGATCTCGTCGCCTTCGAGACTGGCGTTGACCGAGGGCACGTCCTTTGCGGCGAGCGCGCAGGCTTTCACGAAGAAGCCCATGAAGCCCAGCCGAATGCCGTGCTTCTTCTCGAACAGGTCCTTGTAGCGGGCGCGCGCGTCGATCACCGCGCTCATGTCGACGTCGTTGAACGTCGTCAGCATCGCCGCGGTGTTCTGCGCTTCCTTGAGACGCTTGGCGATGGTTTGACGGATGCGCGACATCTTGACGCGCTCTTCTTTCCTGTCCCCCGACGACGGCCGCGGAGCGGCAGGCGTAGCCTTTGCTTCGGGAGCCGGTGCTTTCGCCTGCGGCGCCTGGGCCCCGGCCTGCGCCGGCGTACTCTTTTGCGCCTCGGCCGCGGCGATGACGTCGTCCTTGGTCAGGCGTCCGTCCTTGCCACTGCCGCGGATCCGGGTCGGGTCGACGTGATACTCAAGCACCGCGCGGCGGACCGCCGGCGAAAGCGTCGTGATCTGATCCTCATCGCGCGGCGGACCGTCGGCATTGGGCGGCGCGACCGTGTTGAGTTCGACGTCTTCACGAAGTTCCGGATTTTCACCAGCGCCCGGAGGGTTGGTCGTTGATGCCGCAGCGGCCTGAGCCGCGCTTGGGGCGAGTGGCGCGCCTGCGCTGGCGTTCTGGTCGATCCGCGCGATGACCGCGCCGACGGCGACTGTATCGCCCTCCTGGACGACTTGCTCGATAAGCACGCCGGCGACCGGCGACGGCACTTCGACGCTGACCTTGTCGGTCTCGAGGCTGGCGATGGGCTCGTCGGCGGCGACCGCCTCGCCCGGCTTCTTGAGCCACTGGGCGAGCGTCCCTTCGGTGATCGATTCCCCGAGCGCGGGGACTTCAACGTCAGTGGCCACTATCTGTCCCTTTTATTCCGCGGCGACCGCGCCGGCCGGTTGGCCGGTGCTGGATTCATTCGTGTCGTGACCCAGCGCGGCTGCGATCAGCGCCGCCTGCTCGGCTGCGTGGCGTTTGGCGAGGCCCGTTGCCGGTGAAGCGCAGGCGTCACGGCCAGCATATTGTGGGCGAATTCCGCTAAACCCCGCATCGGCGAGGCATTGCTCGAGCAGATCTTCCGCGAAGAACCAGGCGCCATTGTTCTTCGGCTCTTCCTGCGCCCAAATCATATCCTGAAGCCGGGGCATCGCTTTGAGGCGCTTGACCAAAGGCTCTGACGGGAACGGATAGAGCTGCTCAATGCGCAGGATCTCGACGCCGAGATCCCCGGCGGCATCGCGAGCCTCCATCAATTCATAGGACAGCTTGCCCGAGCACAGCACCAGCCGACGGGTTTCGCCCTCGGCCGGTGGATTGAGGTCGCTCAAGATGCGGCGGAAGTGACTGTCGCCGGTGAAATCGGCGAGCTTCGACACCGCCAGCTTGTGCCGCAGAAGAGATTTGGGCGTCATCAGTACCAACGGCTTGCGGAAATTACGCCGCATCTGCCGCCGCAGGATGTGGAAATAATTGGCCGGCGTGGTGCAGTTGGCGACCTGAATGTTGTCCTCGGCGGAAAGTTGCAGGTAGCGCTCCAGCCGCGCCGAGCTGTGCTCGGGCCCCTGCCCCTCGAAGCCATGCGGGAGCAGCAAGACGAGCCCACTGGCCCGTAGCCACTTGGCTTCGCCCGCCGCAACGAACTGGTCGATGATGCTCTGCGCGCCGTTGGCGAAATCGCCGAACTGGGCTTCCCAGAGAACAAGCGTCTGAGGATCGGCGAGCGAATAGCCATATTCGAAGCCCAGCACGCCGAACTCGCTGAGCGGGCTGTCGCGAACCTCGAACCGGGCGCCGTCGATCGTTGTCAGCGGGATGTATTTCTGTCCGTTTTGCTGGTCGACCCACATCGCGTGGCGCTGGCTGAAGGTGCCGCGGCCGCTGTCCTGGCCCGACAGGCGAACTCCATGGCCCTCGGCGAGCAAGCTGCCGAAAGCGAGCGCCTCGGCGGTGGCCCAGTCGAAGCCTTCACCGCTCGCGAACATCTCCTTCTTTGCGTCGAGGATGCGCTGCAGCGTCCTGTGGATCGTGAACCCCTCGGGAACCGTAGTCAGGACGGCGCCGAGACGTTGAAGCTCATCCTGGGAGATTGCCGTCGGCGTGTTGCGGCGGCCAAGCACCGGCTCACCGGGTCGCCCCAGTCCAGCCCACCTGCCCTCGAACCAATCAGCCTTATTGGGGAGGTAAGAGACGGCGCTCGCGAAGTCCTGCTCCAGCTGCGCGACATAATCTTTCGTAGTGCCGTCGATCCACGCCTGATCGACGACGCCTTGCTCGATCAGCTTTTCGCCATAGATTTGGCTAATCGGAGGATGCTTCTTGATCGCCGCATACATTAGCGGCTGGGTGAAGCTCGGTTCGTCGCCCTCGTTGTGGCCGAAGCGGCGGTAGCACCACATGTCGATGACGATGTCGCGGCCGAAGGTCTGACGGAACTCGGTCGCGAGCTTGCAGCAGAAGGTGACAGCTTCCGGATCGTCGCCGTTGACGTGGAGGATCGGCGCCTGAACGCCCTTGGCAACGTCCGACGGGTAAGGCGACGAGCGTCCGAACTGCGGGCTCGTCGTGAAGCCGACCTGATTGTTGACGATGAAATGGATCGTGCCGCCGGTGCCGTAGCCCGGCAGGCCCGAGAAGCTCAGGCATTCCCAAACCACGCCCTGGGCCGCGAACGCCGCATCACCGTGGAGCAGGATGGGAAGCACGGTCTTGCCGCGCGCGTCACCACGAATGGTCTGCACCGCGCGCGCCTTGCCGAGGACGACGGGGTCGACCGCTTCGAGGTGCGACGGATTGGGCAGCAGCGACAGATGAACCTTGTTGCCATCGAACTCGCGGTCGCTGCTGGTGCCGAGGTGATATTTGACGTCGCCCGAGCCGCCGACATCGGCCGGGTTGGTCGCGCCGCCGGCGAATTCGTGAAAGATTGCTTCCGCGGGCTTGCCCATGACATTGGTCAGGATGTTCAGTCGCCCCCGGTGCGACATGCCGACGTCGATCTCGGTGACGCCCATTTGGCCGCCATATTTGATCACCGCCTCGAGCGCCGGGACCGCGCCTTCGCCGCCGTCGAGCCCGAAACGCTTGGTGCCGACATATTTGCGGGCGAGGAATTTCTCCCACTGCTCGGCGTGAATGACCTTGGTCAGGATCGACTGCTTCCCCTCGGGCGTGAACTGGATCTCGGCGTCCTTGCCCTCCATCCGCTCCTGGAGGAAACGCCGCTCCTCGACCTCATTGATGTGCATGTACTCGAGGCCGATGTGGCCGCAGTAATTGCGCTGGAGGACCGAGACGATCTCGCGCACGGTTGCCTGTTCGAAGCCGAGCGCCCCGCACAGCCAGATCGGCCGATCGAGATCGTCATCGGAAAAACCGTGATATTCGGCGGTGAGGTCGGCGGGGACGTCGCGGCGGGTGAGTCGCAGCGGATCTAGGTCAGCGGCAAGATGCCCGCGCACGCGATAGGTCCGGATCAGCATCATCGCGCGGATGCTGTCCTCCGCGGCGCGGCGGATTGCGTCGGGATCGCTGGTCGCCTGCGCGACGCGCTCGGCGACGGCGGCTTTGGCCTTTTCGATTGTCGCCTGGGTCGGGTCGAGGCCGAGGTTCAGCTCGTCGAGCTCGGCCAGCGGCCAGTTCGGCCGCGCCCAGCTGGGGCCCGCGTCCCGTTCCTCGAAACCGACCATCTCGTTCATGCCGAAACCAGCAATTCCTTCAATGTCTTGCCCAGTTCAGATGGGCTTGGGGACACCGTAATTCCAGCGGCCTCCATCGCCGCGATCTTGCTTTCGGCGTCACCCTTGCCGCCGGAGACGATCGCGCCGGCATGGCCCATCCGGCGGCCCGGTGGGGCGGTGCGCCCGGCGATGAAGCCTACCACGGGTTTGCGACGGCCGCGTTTCGCCTCGTCGGCGAGGAATTGCGCGGCATCCTCTTCGGCGCTGCCGCCGATCTCGCCGATCATGATGATCGATTGGGTTTCGTCGTCGGCCAGGAACATCTCGAGAATGTCGATGAACTCGGTGCCCTTGACCGGGTCGCCACCGATGCCGACCGCGGTCGACTGGCCGAGATCCTCGTTGGTGGTCTGGAACACCGCCTCGTAGGTAAGGGTCCCCGAGCGGCTGACCACGCCGACACTGCCCTTCTTGAAGATGTTGCCTGGCATGATGCCGATCTTGCACTCGTTGGGAGTCAGCACGCCGGGGCAATTGGGCCCGATCAGCCGCGACTTCGATGCGGTGAGCGCGCGCTTGACCTTGACCATGTCGAGCACGGGGATGCCTTCGGTGATGGTGACGATCAACGGCACCTCGGCGTCGATCGCCTCGAGGATCGAGTCCGCGGCGAACGGCGGCGGGACGTAGATAACGGATGCAGTGGCACCGGTCTTCGCAACTGCCTCGTGGACCGTATCGAACACCGGCAGGCCGAGATGCTCGGTGCCTCCTTTGCCCGGCGTCACTCCAGCGACCATCTGCGTCCCGTAGGCGAGCGCTTGGCTCGTGTGGAATGTGCCGGTCTCGCCGGTCATCCCCTGGGTGATGACGCGCGTGTTTCTGTCGACGAGGATGCTCACGCGACGGCCTCAGCCGAGAGGCTATTGTCGATCTGCTTGCACGCTTCGAGCAGTTCCTTGACCGCGTCGACGCTGACGTTGAAGTTCTCGCGAGCCGTCGCGTTCAGCTCGATCTCGACGATACGCTCGACCCCGCCGCCGCCGATCACCACCGGAACACCGACATAAAGGTCGTTGACGCCATATTGGCCGGTGAGGTGCGCAGCAGCCGGAAGCACGCGCTTTTTGTCCTTGAGGAAGCTCTCGGCCATCGCAATCGCGCTCGTCGCCGGCGCGTAATAGGCCGAGCCGGTTTTCAGCAGAGCGACGATCTCGCCGCCGCCGCCGCGGGTGCGCTTCACGATCGCGTCGATCTTGTCCTTTGTCGACCAGCCCATCTTGATGAGGTCGGGGATCGGTATGCCCGCCACGGTCGAATATTCGACGATTGGAACCATTGTGTCGCCGTGGCCGCCGAGCACGAACGCGGTGACGTCCTCCACGCTGACGTTGAACTCCTCGGCGAGGAAATGGCGGAAGCGCGCGCTGTCGAGCACGCCGGCCATGCCGACGACCATGTGGTGCGGCAGCCGCGAAAATTCGCGCAGGGCCCACACCATCGCGTCGAGCGGGTTGGTGATGCAGATGACGAACGCGTTCGGAGCGTGCTTACGGATGCCTTCGCCGACCGCCTTCATCACCTTGAGGTTGATGCCGAGCAGGTCGTCGCGGCTCATTCCTGGCTTGCGGGCGATTCCGGCGGTGACGATGCAGACATCGGCTCCTTCGATTGCAGCATAGTCGCTGCTGCCCGTCAGGGTCACATCGAAGTCGTCGACCGGGCCCGCCTGGGCGATATCGAGCGCCTTGCCCTCGGGAATGCCCTCGGCGATGTCGAACAGGACGATGTCCCCAAGCTCGCGCATCGCCGCGAGGTGGGCGAGCGTTCCGCCGATCATTCCGGCGCCGATCAGGGCGATCTTCTTCCGAGCCATGGGGCCGCTTTCCTTGCTTGTTGTTGGCAGCCGAGCGGGGAGTCGGCTGTATATCGAGCGCGGCGCCCGATTAGCGAGGTGGCACCCGCGCCGCAACCGCGAGGGCGGAAACGCTCCCTTCCATTAAATGGTGCTGTCAGCAGGATGAAACGGGCAACCCGCGCCTCCGATGCCCGTTGGAATCGCAATTCCACGAGTTAGAGGAGACAAGACGATGAAAATTCTTGCCTTGGCGATTGGCGCGAGCGCGATCTCGCTGACCGCGGTTCCAGCGGGAGCTCAGCATTACACCCGCCATACGGCCTGCGATCAGTGGCGTCATGGCCGCTGCATCAGCTGGCATCGCATGACGAGGATGGAAGCGCGCGCGGCCGGCTATCGCGTCGGCTACAATTTCGGCCCGAATTTCTCCTACGTCGACGTGGGAACCCTGCCGCGGCCAGTGGTCATGCGGTACCACCTGGGGCCCTCGTTCCGTTATGTGAACCAGGATGGGTTCGTTTATGTGGTGAACCCCAACACCTATCGCGTAGTGCGGGTGATTCCGGTCCCCTGACCCGCATCCGCGATTGAGCTGCACAAGGCCGCCGGATCCTCCGGCGGCCTTTTTCCGTCCTGAAGCGTTGTTAAACTGCACTAACAACAAAAGGTGTTTTTTATGAGATACTTGCTCCTAATCGCTGGCATCGCGGCGCTTGGCCTTACCGGTCCTGCTCTGGCGAAGCCGGGCAACGGACACGGCAACGGTCAGGGTCACGGCAACGGGCACGGCCACGGCTATGACAACGCCTATGGCTACGGCGGCGGTGGCTGCCCGCCGGGCCTCGCCAAGAAGCACAACGGCTGCATGCCGCCGGGCCAGGCGAGGAAGCTTGCCCGCGGAGAACGCTGGCAGAGCGGCTACGGCTCGGTCTATTCCTACGGGCGGATTCCCTACGACCTGCGGCGGCGGTACGACCTGACCCCGCGCTACCGTTATTACTACGACAACGGCTATATCTACGCCGTCGACCCCCGGACGATGCTCATTGCGCAGGTGATCAGTGCGCTGCTGCGCTAGACCCGGACTTGCGACGAGCCGCTCGGGCGGGAGAGATCCCTGGGCGGCCTTTTCTTATGGGCGCGCAGCGTGCTAGCGGCAGGCCATGGCCGAGTTCACCCTTCCCAAGAACAGCAAGATCGTCCGCGGCCGCGACTACAAGCCCGAACAGGGTAAGCGCCTGCGAACATTCAAGATCTACCGCTACGATCCCGACGGCGGCGCCAACCCACGCTTCGACCGCTACACCATCGATCTCGACAAATGCGGGCCGATGGTTCTCGATGCGCTGATCAAGATCAAGAATGAGATCGACCCGACACTGACCTTCCGCCGCTCGTGCCGCGAAGGCATTTGCGGGTCATGCGCGATGAACATGGAAGGCAGGAATGGCCTCGCCTGCACCACGACAATCGCGGAGCTCAAAGGCGACATCCAGGTCACGCCACTGCCGCACATGGAGGTGGTCAAGGACCTCGTCCCCGACCTCACCCACGCTTACGCACAATATGCTTTGATCCAACCGTGGCTAAAGACGGTAAGCCCCGCCCCGTCGCGCGAGCGGCTGCAGTCGCCCGAGGACCGGGCGAAACTCGACGGCCTTTACGAATGCATCCTGTGCTTCTGCTGCTCGACGAGTTGCCCCAGTTATTGGTGGAATAGCGACAAGTTCCTCGGCCCGGCGATCCTGCTCCAGGCCTATCGCTGGCTCGCCGACAGCCGTGACGAGGCGGCCGGCGAGCGCCTCGACCAGCTCGAGGACCCATTTCGGCTCTATCGTTGCCACACGATCATGAATTGCGCGAACGCCTGCCCCAAGGGCCTTAACCCGGCCAAGGCGATCGCGGAGACCAAAAAGCTGATTGCCGAACGGACCGCGTGAGCGCCGACGACAACGAGTTGATGGAAGATGTTGGCGTCCCGCGCGGCGCCACGCCCGATCCCGAGAACGAGGGATGGTACAGCTGGGGCGATTTCCCGCGCTCGAGCTTCGCCGCGGCGACGGGGCGCCTGCTGTTCAAGCCGGACGGCGCCGGCTGCGGCGTTGTCCGCATGTTTCCGACCGAAGATCATATGAACATGGGCGGGTCGATCCATGGCGGGGCGGTCATGAGCTTCATCGACATGGCGATGTTTGCCGGCGGCCTGTGCGCGGGAATGGACCGCGCGCATTATGTGACGCTCGACCTCACCACGCATTTCCTCGCGCGCGGCCAGGCGGGGACGCCGCTCGAGGCGCATGTCGAGCTGGTCAAGCAGACGCGCGGCCACGCTTTCCTTCAGGGTGTGGTCAAGCAGAATGGCGAGAATTGCTACAGCTTCACCGGCACCCTCAAAAAGGTGAACCGGCCCAACGGCCCGTCCAGCAGGAAACAATGACGGGCGCCGTCCGCGCGGCCTACGATCAGCTGATTGCCGCCAATGAGTTGAAGCCCGATACGGCGCAAGCGCGCGCCGTTGCAGCGCTAGATCGCCTAGCCGCCGGCGAAGGCTCAGGCGGGCTGTTCGCACGGCTGTTCAGCACGGTCAGCAATGGGCCCACTGGTGTGTATCTCTGGGGCGGCGTCGGCCGCGGCAAGTCGATGCTCATGGATCTGGCATTTGCGCACCTCCCCATTGAACCCAAGCGGCGCGTCCATTTCCATGAGTTCATGATCGAAACGCACGGCCGGCTGCGGACGGCACGGGAGAGTGAGGAAGGCGATCCGATCGAACCCGTGGCAGAGCAAATCGCCGCGGAAGCCCGGCTCCTCTGCTTCGACGAGATGCAGGTCACCAATCCCGCCGACGCGATGATCCTGTCACGGCTGTTCACGAAGCTCCTCGCCGACGGGATGAAGGTCGTCACGACGTCGAACCGGCCGCCGCGCGATCTCTACAAGGACGGACTCAACCGCGACCTGTTCCTGCCGTTCATCGAACTTATCGAAGGACGAATGCTGGTGGTCGAGGTAAACGGGCCAATTGATTACCGGCTCGACCGCCTGACGGGCGTGGAAGTCTGGCACGTTCCCAACGGCCCGGAAGCGACTGCCGCGCTGTCCCGTGCCTTCTTCCAGCTCACCGACTACCCGGTCGAGGACCGCGCCAAGGTGCCATCCGAGGACATCGATATCGGCGGCGGGCGCACCTTGCATGTCCCCAAGAGCCTCAAGGGTGTCGCCGTTTTCTCATTCAAGCGGCTTTGCGGAGAGCCGCGCGGGGCGGCGGACTATCTCGCCATCGCCAGACGCTATCACACCGTGATTATCGTCGGCATTCCGATGATGGGCCCCGACATGCGCAACGAGGCAGCGCGTTTCGTGATGCTGATCGACGCTCTGTACGAGCATAAAGTGAAACTGCTTGCCGCCGCGGATGCCGAGTCCGAGGGTCTCTACCCGAGCGGCGACGGAAGTTTCGAATTTCAACGCACTGTCAGCCGGTTAGAAGAGATGCGCAGCGCCGAATATCTTTCCGAAGGCCATGGCATAACGGCTTGACGGTACCGACGCGGCGAGTAGCGTCTCGCAACTCATCTTCGGAGGATTTCATGCGCCGATCCGCTGTGCTGTTGCTCGCCTTGTTCTCGACCACTGCCATCGCCGCGACCGATCCACGCACGATCCCGACCAAGCTGCCGCAAACCTGGCAGGTGAAGACGCGCGAAGTCTTCAAACAAATCATTGAGGTTCCGAGCGTCCACAACCGCGGCGAGGTGCCGCGCGTCGCCAAGCTGCTTGCCGATCAGTTCAGGGCTGCAGGCATTCCCGACGGCGACATCCACGTCTTGCCTTATGAGGCGCTGCCCGGCGACCAGACCGAAGCGCTGATCGTACGTTGGCGATCGCCCCACCCGACCAGGAAGCCGATGCTGATCCTGGGTCACATGGACGTGGTCGAGGCCAAGCGCGAGGACTGGAAGTTCGACCCGTTCGTGTTCCGCGAACAAGACGGCTATTTCCTTGGCCGCGGCACGTCGGACATGAAGAACGGCGATGTCGCTACGACCATGGCGGCGGTGAAGTTGATGGGCGAGGGGTTCAAGCCTGACCGCGACATCATCTTTTTCTACAGCGGTGACGAGGAGACGCGCGGGGTTGGCGCGACGCTCGGCTCGACCAAGTGGCGCAACCTCACCGACGCCGAGTTCGGGCTGAACGCCGACGGCGGCTGCGCCTCGTACGATGAAAAGTTCCGGCCGCTGGGCTGTCAGATCTCGATCGCCGAAAAGACCTTCCAGACCTATTTCCTGACGACTCACAATCGTGGCGGGCACAGCAGCCGGCCACGGCCCGACAACGCCATTTATGAACTCGCCGACGCCCTGAAGGCGCTGCAGGCGCACCGCTTTCAGCCGATGCTGAACCCGGCGAACCGCGGCTATTTCGAGCACCGCGCGAAGCAGGAAGGCGACAGTCCGCTCGGCCGTGCAATGCGCGCGTGGCTTGCCGATCCCAATGACGGCGCCGCAGCCGACGTTGTCGAAGCGAGCCCGATCGACGTCGGGCTGACTCGCACGCGCTGCGTCGCTACGATGCTGAAGGGCGGCCATGCCGACAATGCGCTTCCCCAAAGTGCAACGGCGACGGTCAACTGCCGGATCATGCCTGGTGTAGAGCCGAAGGTGGTCCAGGGCGAAATCCAGCAGACCATCGGTCCGAAGGTCGAGGTCGTACCTGATCCCAATTACATCGGAATTCCCACGCCCACATCGCCGCTTCGCCCCGATGTGCTCGCCGCCGTGGGCAACGCGGTCCACACGGTCATCGACCCGCAAATGGAAGTCTATCCGGTGATGGCTGCCGGGGCGAGCGACGGTTCCTTCTTCCGCGCCCAGGGAATCCCGGTTTACGATGTCGATGGCAGCTGGGGTATTTCCCCCCTGGACGACCGAGCGCATGGTCTCGACGAACGCATCCCGGTCCGCGCGATGTATGACGACGTCGTTTATTGGGAGAAACTGATCCGCGGACTGGCCAGCTAGGCGGCCGCCAGCGCCCGTGCCGTCTTCAGCACCTCTTCGGCGTGGCCGGGAACCTTCACCTTGTGCCAGGCGCGCAGGACGCGGCCGTCTGCGCCAATGAGAAAGGTGGCGCGCTCCATTCCCATATATTTGCGGCCGTACATCGACTTCTGGACCCAGGTGCCGAACGCCTCGGAGATTTGGCCGTCCTCGTCGGAAACCAGCGGCACGGCGAGGCTGTACTTGCCGATAAACTTCTCGTGTTTCTTCATCGGGTCGCGTGAGACGCCGGTCACCTTGATGCCCGCCTTGGCATAATCACTGGCGAGCGCAGTGAAATCCTGCGCCTCGCGCGTGCAGCCCGGAGTGTCGTCTTTCGGGTAGAAATAGAGGACGAGAGGCTGGCCCGGGGATGTAAGATTGACGGTGCTGCCGTCGCTCGCCGTGACCGTCAATGCCGGTGCCTTGTCGCCTTCGTTGATCATCTTACGCCTCTTGCCTGATGCCGTTCCACAATGCTGCGATCCTCTGCCGCGCGGCGTCGTGCTCGGCAAGCAACTCGCCCCAGTTGCCCGCGCCGCACGCCTCGGCGACAAGCTGCCACGTTTCCGCGGTCGGCTTGACTTCTCCCGGAGCCACGAGCCGCATCATGACGAGCATGCGCGACAGCAACTTTAACGCATCAACAACGTTTGCTTCGACCAAAGACTCTGCCGCGAGCTGTTCGAGCGCCACCTCGAGCCGCGTATCGAGGCCGACGTGTCGCGTCAGCTGCAGCACGTGCGTTGCGAATTCGAGATCGACGAGACCGCCGGGACCAAGCTTGACGTCGAGCGGTCCGTGCGGCGGCTTATGCCGCGCAATCTCGGCGCGCATCTTAGTCGCATCGGCGATGATCTTGGCGCGATCCCGCGCCATGCGAAGAACGCCGTCGATGACCCCTGCCGCGCGGGCTTTCCCCTCGTCGGAGCCGAACAACGGCCGCGCGCGGCACAATGCCATATGCTCCCACGTCCACGCCTGCTCGCGCTGGTAGCGTTCGAACGCTTCGAGCGAGACCACCAGCATGCCTTTGGCGCCTTCCGGACGCAGCCTTGTGTCGACGTCGTAGAGCGGGCCTGCGGCGGTGGCGACGCTTAGCGCCGCCGTGACCCGGCTCGCGAGCCGGTTGAAATAGTCGTTGGGACCCAGCGGCTTGGGCCCGTTGGATGCGCTATTCGGCTCGGCGGTGTGCAGATAGATGATGTCGAGGTCAGAGGCGTGCGTCAGCGAATAGCCGCCAAACCGACCCAGGCCGAGAACGAGCAACTCGGCACCCGGAAACTCCCCGTGCCGTTGGCGGAACTCTTCCGTCGCAGCGCGACCGAGAGCCAGCAGAGCCCCTTCGGCGACCGCGGCATAACCTTCCGTGACCTCGAGCGGGTCGCGGCGCCGATCGATCAACTGAACGCCGAGTGCGAAGCGGCGCTCATTGACGAGGCGCCGGACGCGGTCGAGCCCGACGTCGTAAGGCTCGGCCCGCATCGCGTCTGCCAGCAGGGCGGCAAATTCATCGGCCGACGGAGGAAGCGCGAAGCTCGACGCGTCAAATAATCCCTCCAGCAGCTCCGGCCGCCTCGCCAGTTGGTCAGCAAGCGCGGGTGCGTGAGCAAGAAGCTTGGCGAGGAGCCGCGCGAGTTCGGGACGTGCTTCGAGCAGGCGGAAGAAGTTCACGCCGCTCGACAGCCGCTCGACGATGTCGCCCAGTCGGTTGAGCGCTCGGTTGGGGTCTCCCCCGGCCGCGATCGATTTCAGCAACGCGGGGAGCATGGCCTCGAACGCCTGGCTGGCCGGCGGTGAGCGCAATGAGCGCGCCTTGCCCGATCGCCAGTCCGCAATATGCCGAAGCGCACCTTCGACATCGCTAAACCCAAGCTCGGCAAGCTCGATCGCGAGTATCTGCTGGTCGTTGGACAAGCGCGGACTCGCCTCCGGAGCGAGGCTGTCGAAAATCTCGCCCGCCCGATTGACCTTTGGACGCAGCATGTCGAGCAAGGCAGCGCCGTCGGTGACACCGTGAAGCTGAGCCACATTGTCGAGACCATCGGAGCTTGTGGGCAGCAAATGGGTTTGCGCGTCATCGACCATTTGCACCCGGTGCTCGATCGTCCGCAGAAGCCGATAGGCACCGGCAAGCTGGTCCGCGTGGCTGGAGTCCAGGTGGCCGGCCGTAACGAGAGCGGAGATGGCATCGAGCGTTGCGGGCGCGCGCACGGAAGCATCGCGGCCGCCGTGGATCATCTGTTGAATTTGGACGAAGAACTCGACTTCGCGGATGCCGCCGCGCCCGCGCTTGAGGTCGAAGCCCGGGCCAATTTGGGCACCTTGTGCAAAATGATCCCGGATGCGGGCCGAGATCTGGCGCACTTCCTCGATCACTCCAAAATCGAGCGAGCGGCGCCAAACGAACGGCTGGATCGCGTCGAGGAATTGGCGTCCCAGCTCCACGTCGCCGGCGGCGGCCCGGGCGCGGATGAAAGCGGCGCGCTCCCACGGCAGAGCGCTCGATTCATAATGAGAAATCGCGGCGTTGATGGGGAGCGCGATCGGCGTAACCTCAGGTGATGGCCGCAGGCGCAGATCAACACGCTGGACGTAGCCGTCCTCCGTTCGCTTCTGGAGAAGCTCGATCAGGCGCCGGCCGACCCGCACCGCCGCTTCGCCGGGGTCGTCACGCGCTCGGCGCGGCAGGGTCTCGGGATCGAACAGGAGCAGCAGGTCGACGTCGGACGAATAGTTGAGCTCGTGGCTCCCGAGCTTGCCCATCGCGATTACAGCGAACCCTTGCGGCTGGGTGTCCGACACGCGCTCGCTGATCGCTGCGTGGACCGCCTGCTCAATGGCACTGTCGGCGAAATTCGAAAGCAGCCGAGTCACATGTTCGAGCGCGAGTTCGCCCGAAAGATCGCCAAGTGCGACAGCCAGTGCGAGTGCCTGGCGCTGCCGCCGCAAGGATGCGGCCAGGTCATCCCCTGTTGACTGCAGGGCCAGGTCCGCTGCGGCGCTTGCCCCGACGCTCAGGAACGCATCGGCAATCTCGGGACGAGCATTGATTGTGTCGCGCAGGAACGGGCTGTGGTCGCGCGCGCGGCCCAGCGCAGCCATCCGATCATCGGTTGAATATTTGCGACTCACCTGCCCCTTTTGACCGTTTCGCGCGCGATTCCCACGAAACTTCCAGTCCTCATGAGTCGTTCTTTTCCTGATGAAGCTGGAACGAAACCCCATTTCAGCGTCGGACCCCAGCACGATGGATCGTCGAATCATCCGAGTGGACATGACTCCGACGCAGGCGGGCATCACGGCCGCGCTTCGCCGCGCGTTCGAGGCGGCGGCGTCGGCCCCATGCGATCGCGATTTCGCCGATCTGCTTCGCCGCCTGAACTAGGCTTTTCTATTCGCTGTTTTCGGACTGCTGATGATCGCGGCTGAGATCATCGACTTCGCCCATGATCGTCTGCAGCGCCGACTTGTCCGGATCGGTCCTGTGTTGGCGACGCGACGGCAGCTTGCCGCTCGATAGCAGCTGCTCGAGGGCGACGCGCCCGCGCGCCACCCGGCTCTTGATCGTGCCCACCGCGCAGCCGCAGATTTCGGCGGCTTCTTCATAGGCAAAGCCGCCGGCGCCGACGAGGATCAGCGCCTCGCGCTGCGGCTGGGGTAGATGCATCAATGCGCGCTGCATGTCGCCGAGCTCGATATGGCGGTCCTGCGTCGCCGGTGCGGCGAGGATCTTCGAGGCGGTGATGTCGTCCCACTCGCCCTTGAAGCGAGCGCGGCGCATCTGACTGAGAAAGAGATTGCGGAGGATGATGAAGGTCCACGCGCGCATGTTGGTGCCGGCCTGGAAACGCTTGCGCGCGGCCCATGCCTTGAGCAGCGTTTCCTGCACCAGGTCGTCGGCGAGATCGCGGCTGCCCGACAGCGAACGCCCGAACGCGCGAAGGTGCGGAATGACCGCCGCCAACTGGTCCTTGAACTCCGGATCGGACAGGGGAACCGGCTCCGCCGAAGCAGTTGCTGGTCGGTTCTCCTCGTGAACGTCCGTCAACCTAGCACCCCACCCGTTAGACGCGCCCGGCACTGGCCCGGAACGTGTGACAAGAACATGAACAATGATTGGGTAGAAGCTGGGTGGTCAGGGTCATCCAACCAATAGGATGACGGCAAAAATAATCACCACCAGCAACGTGCCGAAGACGAGAACATTGCGGGCAACCCCCGGAGTTGAGCCGGCGCGCGCTTCGGTCGTGGTTTCACGCACCGGCGGGTCGGAGCTACGTGGATCGGCCATTCTGCTCTCGTCACGAAATCACTGTTCGCGCGGCCAACGCGCCGCATGGAACCGTGTTCCGGACTAAGCCGCGGGTACTGTCGCCGCGTCGAAAAACAGCGCCTGGGCGATCGCCGCTTTCACCGTCGACCGCTGAAACGGCTTTGTGATCAGGAAGGTGGGCTCGGGCCGGGTTCCGGTGAGCAGCCTCTCCGGGAAGGCGGTGATGAAGATCACCGGGACAGAGAATTCCGCGAGAATGTCCTTCACCGCATCGATCCCGCTCGAATCATCGGCCAGTTGGATATCGGCGAGAACCAGCCCCGGCGGATTCGACCGCGCCTGCGTGACCGCCTCGTCGCGCGTGACGGCAACGCCGGTGACGTTGTGGCCGAGGTCACGGACGATGGTTTCGATGTCCATCGCGATGATCGGTTCGTCCTCGATGATCAACACGTCGGCGAGCGTCTGCCGCTCGATCTCCTCGAGCGCCTCGGCGACTAGATTGTCGACATCCTGCGGAGCGGCGCCGATCAGATAAGCTGTGTCCTCGGAAGAGAACCCCTCGAGCGAAGTCAGCAGCAGCGCCTGCCGCGACAATGGCGTGATGCGCGACAGTCGCGCATGAGCAATACCTTCGGCGCCGGTCAGCCCCTGCCCCGGCTCTTCGCCCTCTTCGATATTGGCGGTCGACCAAATCGCGTGAAACGTCCGGTAGAGGCCAAGCCGCGGGTCGACGTCGCGCGGAAATTCGTCGGGCTTGGCGACGATAGCCTCAAGCGTCGCTCTAACGAAAGCGTCGCCATGGGCTTGGCTGCCGGTTAGGGCGCGAGCATAGCGGCGCAGGAATGGCAGGTGCGGGGCAAGTTCCTGACCAAGCGACATTTGGGAATATTCTCCTCGAACTCGAATTTGCGCCGTCTTTGAGCGCGCGGTTGATTTGTTGCAACCCTGGAAGGACCATTCGAAGACCAGCTTCTGTCGCCCCCCCCAAGATACTGCTGCACGGCTGGAACAAAGGACCGGCGATTTGGTTTCCCACACCGGGCCGGGCTCGCTGCACAGCAGGTAATGTCGCGTGGGGAGCCGGCTCATTGCACATTGACGATATGTTCGCCGCGCGGTTGCGCCTTCGAACGATATGACTATGAGCGCGCGATGACCCGCGCGAGGGGGGACTAGGAGTTGAGTGCCAAGAAGCGAAGTGACACGGAGGGAGCCGGAGATTCCAGGCGCTCGAAGAAGTCCGCAGCTTCGGATCGCGGTGCGCGCAAGGCACGACCGAGTGACCTCGGGCGCGCGCTTCGTTCGGTCTACGACGACACCTTGCGTGAAGCGGTCCCCGACGATTTCCTCAGCCTCCTGGGAAAGCTCAGTTAGGCCGACCCCTAAAACAACAGCGGGAAGTCTGATGTGAGCGCGGGCGAGCGCCTGGAGCGGCTTCCCACGGCCGCCAAGCTCCTGCTTATCCTGACCGCTGTTTTGCTGCCGATCGGGATCGCGCTCGCGTGGATCGGAGAATCAGGAATACGTCAGGCGAATGTGGCGCTGAAAGGGCGCGCCGAGGACCAGTCGCGATCCGCCGCCGACGCCATCGAGAGTCTTATTGCGCGCAGCGCGCTGGCGCTTCGAGTCAGCGCAAACGGCGCTCTCTCGGCGGGGGCCAACGGCGCCTGCCAGCGGACGTTTCGCTCGCTGAGCATCGCGCCCGGCGTGACTCAGAGCTTTGAGATGGAGGATTCGAGCGCAAAGCCGATCTGCT
>JAZKBB010000018.1:22853-25854 GCA_040388865.1 Pseudomonadota bacterium
GGCTCTCGTCCCAGGGTCCGATCTTGGCGCCGCCGCCGTGGATGCCCCAGGCGACGTCGATTCCGTCATTCTGCACGACGGCCCTCGCCAGATTCGAATTCTGGGTCCGCCGGCGCAGGGGGAATTGCAGCTGCATTCGACCGAATGGCCAATCGGAAATGATGGTCTGATGGCTCGGATTGGCGCGCGCGACGAGCGGATCAAGCCACGCGATCGCGTCATTTTGCTGCTTCCACTGCTGATGTGGATCCTCGCCGCTATCGCGACCTGGATGCTGGTCACGCGTCTGCTGATTCGGCCGTTGCGACGGCTCGAACGCGCCGTACTTGCCTATCGGCCCGGCGAGGGCACGCTAGAGCTGCCGCGCAGACTGGGTCCGAGCGCCGAAATCCAGGAGCTCCGCGATGCGTTCGGGCGGGCCATCGGTCGGGCCGAGGAATCCGAGCGCGAGACCACCTCCGCCCTCGAGGGGCAACGGCGGTTGGTGCGCGAGGTCCACCACCGCGTGAAGAACAACCTCCAGGTGGTCGCCTCCTTGCTCAACATCCATGGCCGCAGTGCGGAAACCAGCGATGCGCGCGCGGCTTATGCCGGCATCAGCCGCCGCGTCGGCGCACTGTCGGTTGTCCACCGCAACCACTTCGCCGAGATGGAGGAGGACAATCGCGGGATCGCACTTAGGCCGCTGGTCACCGAACTCGCCGCCGAGCTTCGTGCAGGCGCGCCTGAAGCGGCGCGAGGACTGAACATCGATCTCGAGCTGGACAGCCTCTTCACCACGCAGGATGCGGCTGTAGCAATCGCCTTCCTGATCACCGAGATCATCGAGTTTGCGATGCTCAACGCTCCACAGGCGCCGATCGAACTATCATTGCGGCGGACCAGCGAGTTGACCGCGCGGCTGACGCTCGCAAGCGCGATCCTGCGGCCCGAGGACGAGGACGGGCCGGGCAAACCTCAGTTCGAGCGGATTGTTGCTGGTCTCGCCAAGCAGCTGCGCTCGCCGCTGGACCGCAAGCTCGGACGATATAGTGTGGATTTGCCAGTATTTCCGTCAGCTTAGCGCTGATCGGGGCAGTTCGTTTCGGAAAGTATCAAAAAAGTTCAAAAACTTGGCTGAGCGCCGGAACCCATCCGGAAGAACGGGCGTTGTGCTGTTTGGATAGTGACCTTTTGCCCCCCCGCTCTCGCTATCCGTTTAAACGGGCCCGGAACCGCCAACCCTCCCCCCCCCCGGTGGCGTTTCCGGGCCCCCTTCTGTCTGGGGCTCATCAACAACCTGGAATGAAGCACGCGCAGCTCTCCGCGCGGCACGCCAATGAGTGATCCGAATGGCGAGGATCGCGAACTCGTACAGGCCGTAAAGCGGCACCATCAGGATCATCATCGAAACGGCGTCGGGTGGCGTCAGAACTCCGGCAGCCACGGCTGACGCGACAATCGCGTACCGCCGCGACTTCGCCAGCTGTTCGCGCGTTACGATCCCTGCGCGTTCAAGGATCATCAGCAAGATCGGCAGCAGGAACGCGGCGCCGAAACCGAACAGGAAATGTGTGACAAAGTTGAGGTAATTGCCGACGCCGGGAAGCGCCTCCTGCTGGATGCCGCCGACATTGCCCTGATAACTCAGCAGGAAGTGCAACGCCCATGGCATAGCCAGGAAATATGCGAAGGACGCGCCGGCCGCGAAGAATAGCGGCGTCGCCAGCAGGAAGGGCAGGAACGCCCCTTTCTCTTTGGCGTACAGGCCCGGAGCCACGAACCGCCACAATTGGGTGGCGATCATCGGAAAGCTCACCATCAGCGCCGCGAAAAGAGCGACCTTCACCTGGGTGAAGAAAGCTTCGAAAACGTCGGTGTAGATAAGCTTGCCCTGGCCGGCGCGGCGCAGCGGCTGAACCAGCACCGCGAAAATCTCGTGAGAGAAATGAAAGCAAATAAAGAAGGCGAGGATCAGCGTCGCCAGGCACCATGACAGTCGCCGCCTGAGCTCGACCAAATGATCGAACAGCGGCTGCTTGGCGTCGTCGATGTCCTTCACGGCAGCGGACGCTTCTCGGGCGGCAGCACGTCTTCCGGCTGGCTTTCGTCGAACGGCAGCGAAGGCTCGGCGGGTTCCGCCGCCTCGGCAACAGGCGGCATTGAGTCGGGTTGGCCGGGCTCCGGATAGTCGGCGTTCGCCGGATGGAGGCTCATGATGCGCTCATTTTCCTCGCGCCAGCGCTTCTCCATCTCCTCGAGCTCGGCCTGACGAACCATGTCCTCGATGCCGGCGGTGAAATGCCGCGCCATGCCGCGCACCCGGCCGACCCAATAGCCGACCGTCCGCATGACCCTAGGCAGCTCCTTTGGGCCGATGAAGATGAGCGCGAGGACCGCGATGATCGCGAGCTCGGCGGAATCGAACCCGAACATGTGGGACTGAGGACTTAGCGGGCTTGGTCGTCTCGCGGCGGCGCCGCCGGGTCGGCAGGCCGCGGAGTTACGTCGATCGGCTCCTGCGGGCGGACCTCATCGCGCGGCAACTGGCGTGGCGGCTCGTTGCGGCGCTGCTCATCGTAGCGGCGGACCTTTTCATCATCCTCGTCGGCCATGCCCTGTTTGAAGCTCTTGAGGCCTTTGGCCACGTCCCCCATCATCGACGAGAAGCGGTTTCCTCCAAACAACAGGAGGAGAATGATCGCGAGGATCAGGATATGCCAAATGCTCAGACCGCCCATGGGGAATACTCCTTTGGCGGTCTATCTAGTCCGCCTCGTCTTCGCTTTCCAGTTGAAGCTGGAAGATGGACTCGTCGAGCGGTTCCAATAGTCCCGCTGCCTTGAGATCATCGATTCCGGGCAGGTCGCGCCGCGAGCCCAGTCCAAAATGAGTGAGGAACTCCTGCGTCGTGGCGTAGAGTAGCGGCCGGCCGGGGCCCTCCCTGCGTCCGGCCGGCCGCACCCAGCCGGCGTCCATCAGCACGTCGAGCGTACCCTTCGAGATTTGGACACCGCGGATC
>JAZKBB010000019.1:0-5952 GCA_040388865.1 Pseudomonadota bacterium
GACATCGAGCATTTCGCCGAGTTCACCGGCGACAAATTCTACGCCCACATGGACGAGGAAGCGGCCAAAGCCTCGCCGATCTTCGAGGGACGCGTCGCGCACGGCTATCTAATCCTGAGCTTCGCCGCCGGGCTCTTCGTCGATCCCGATCCGGGGCCGGTCCTGGCGAATACGGGTCTCGAGAATTTGCGCTTCCTGACGCCCGTCTATCCGGGCGATTCGGTCCGAGTGGAGCTCACCGTCCGCTCCAAGTCGCTGAAGAGCGAGGATACCGGTGTCGTCCGCTGGGCGGTCGAAGTGTTCAATCAGAAGGACGAGCTGGTCGCGACCTACGACCTCCTGACCGAGAATATGCCGTAACAACGGCAACCGGACTCATCACCGTTCGTTTTCATGTGGAATTTTCCCGCCAGGAGGAAGTGCCATGAGAGTTAGCGAAGTAATGACGCGCGATGTCCAAACGGTGCAGCCCGAACAACGCGTACAGGAGGCCGCATCATTCATGCTCAGCGCGGATGCCGGCTCAATCCCGGTGCTCGAAGGCGACAGGCTGATCGGTATGATCACCGACCGCGACATCGCCGTGCGCGGCGTCGCCAAGGGCCACGGGCCGGACACTCCGGTGCGCGAGCTGATGACCAACGACGTCATCTGCGCGCGGATCGACGACGATTGTGATGACGTGGCGAGCAGGATGAGCGAGGCCCAGGTCCGCCGCCTGCCGGTCGTGGACGAACAGGAAATGCTATGTGGGATTGTCAGCATTGGCGATCTCGCGCGCGAAGGCGCTACGGATACGGCGGAGGAAGCGCTCGAAGGTGTTGCCCAGCCCGGAGGCGAGCACCGGCAGTAAATCTGATCTGGGCCCCGGCATGCGCCGGGGTCCAGGACTAGCGCGCTGAAATTTCCTTGATCGCCTGATCGACGAGCTTGGCATCAGTGCCGGCGTCGTGACGCTCGGCGATCAGGCGCGCGGCGGCTCTTGCGGCAGCATCGGCTGCGGTCGCGCGTAGTTGTTCGACGGCGGAGCGTTCCTCGGCGGCGATCTTGTCCTCCGCCATCCGCGTGCGGCGGCCGATCAGCGTCTCTGCGTCTACCTTGGCCTTGGCGACGATTTCGTCGGCCTCGTGCCGCGCACGTTCGAGCAACGCCTTGCGGTCCTTGTCGGCCGAGGCAGCTTTCGCTTCGTATTCGGCCTTCAGGGCCTCGGCTTCCTTGCGCAGTGATTCCGCCTCGGCCAGCTGGTCGCGGATCAGCGCGATCTTGCTGTCGAGCGCGCGGCCGATCGCATGGTGGACTTTCTTCCAGGCCAACAGCGCCAGCACGACGATCATCGCGAGCGCAACCCAGCCGCCCGGGTTCAACCAGAAAGCGGTCGGCTCGTGCTCGGCTTCGGCCGGCTGCGCGACGGATGCAATCAGCGCAGGGCTAGACATTGAACTCCGCCTTCACCGCAGCCGCGGCATCCTTCGTGTCGACCGCCAAACCAGCCACCCGGCGGACCAACTCCTGCGTCGCTTCCGCGGCGACTGCCTCGATCTCCACCTGCGCGGACGCGAGGGCCTCGCGAATGCCACTTTGCGCCGATTCCACCTTGCGGTTGATCTGCTCGGCGGCAGCCTTGACCTTCGCTTCGGTTTCCTGAGCGCTCTTTGCCTTGGCGTCCTGCGCAACCCGGGCGGCTTCGGCTCTCGCCGAGTCCATCCGCTCGCGCCAAGCTGTTTCGGTTTCGTCGGCAGTCGCCCTCGCCGCCTGGGCCGCCTCGAAGTCCTTGGCGATGCGCTGCTCGCGCGCATCGACCGTCGCCTGGATCTTCGGCACCATCCCGCGCGCGATCACGAAAAAGATGAACGCGAGCGCGATTGCCAGCCACAGGAACTGCGACAGGTAGACTTGGGACAACTGAGACAATTGAGGCATTGAAATGCTCCCGGAGATTAGCTCCGTTCCCGTCCGGCTTAGAACGCAAACAGGATGAGCATCGCGACGGCGAACGCCATCAGACCGAGAAGCTCGGCGGCGGCGAAGCCGATGTACAGGCGACCCTGCTGGCCGTCGGACGCCGCTGGGTTGCGGATGGCGCTCTGGAGGAACGAGCCGAACACAAAGCCGACGCCGAGCGAAGCGGCACCGACGCCAATGGCGGCGAGACCGGCGCCGATAAGCTTTGCAGAAGCGAGATCCATGTTTGAACTCCTTTGGAAAATCTGTGGGTTAGTGAAGGTTGACGGCTTCGCTGATGTACAGCGAGGTGAGGATTGCAAAGACGTACGCCTGGATCGCCGCGACAAGTAGCTCGATCATGCTGACGAACATGATGAACAGGAAGCATAGCACGGAAAGGCCGAACCCGCCGGCGCTGTGCGCATTCAGCGACTGGACGACGAAATTGCCGAACACGTCGAGCAGGACGTGGCCCGCGAACATGGCAATGAACGGCCGCAAGCCGAGGCTGAACGGCCTCACGAGGAAACTCAGGAACTCGATCGGAGCGATCGCGAACTTGAACACCAACGGTGCGTCCTTGGGGACGAACAAAGAGAAGAAGTGAAGCCCATGCTTCCAGAACCCCACGCCGAGCACGATCGCGAAAGTGATCAGCGACATGACGCCGGTGAAGGTGAACTGGCTGGTGACGGTGAACGGGTGTGCCGCGGCAACCACGCCAAAGGGCATGTTGCCCATGAGGTTGGCAAACAGCAGGAACACGAATGACGTGAAGACCCACGGCAAATACTTCTTTCCGTCCGGCCCTATGTTGACGTTGACCATGTCGTCGACGAACTCGATCAGCCCCTCGACCATGACCTGCCAGCGGCCCGGGATCAGCTCGCGCTTCATTCCGCCAAACATGAACACCCAGATCGTCCCGAGCACGATCAGCGTCCACAGCGCGCTGTTGGTGAAGACCAGCGGACTGCCATGCTGGAACGAGCCCGCGATCGGCTGGATCACGAACTGGTGCATCGGGTCGATTTTGCCTTCGGCCGCCACTTAACTTCCCTGTTCGTGTTCGCCCCGAGCCTTGCGCTGGGCGGCGTTTGAAATCCGAATGACGTTCCAAATGCCGACCGCGAAGCCGAGGAACAGCATCACCAACATTAGCCAGGGCCTGGTCCCGAACCAGCGATCCAGAAGCCAGCCGATGATACCGCCCCCGAGGGGGCAGCCGACGAGCTGGCTCAGGACCAGCTGACCAGCCTGATAATTGGCATCAGGCTGCCGCTTCGCAGTTCGTTTCGCTTCCTCCCGCTGCAAGCGGTCAAGCCGCTCATCGAGCGAGCCTAGCCGCGCATCTGGTGGAAGCTTCGGGACCTCCTCGTTCTCGTCCTCTGCCATGCATCTTCCCTGTGCGTCGCCCGTGGCTGAAATCCAAGGGCCAGACCGGGGCGAGAAACATGGCGGAAAAGCAAGACCGCCAAGGCGCCGACCCTTTATGAACGGGGCCGCGGAGTGTCAACCGTGGCGGCTGGTTTGCATCATCCGCAGTGCGCAGGAACTGGTGCCGGCTGGCCCGGAACCCACCGCCGCCACACGCCGTCCTGCAGCTGATAGGCCTCGCCCGGCGAAAGCCGGCGGAGTAACTGGCAGGCGGCCGTTAGCCCCACCACCGAGGCCGTCACGTTCCGCTGCACGCTGAGATCGATGTAGAGGTTCCGCCGCTTGATGTTGATCGCGTACACCTGCCGCCTGACCAGCGGCGACGGCGGCGTGGCAAAGCCCATGTACCCGTCGAAGCGCTCGCCGACCTGGCCACCCGCGATTGCCGCGGCAATCTGCGGCGACTGACCAGCGACCGGCGAAGCGAGCAGCAGTGCGAGCGCGGCAATCAAATGAGCGCGGCGGTTCATTTCTTCGTTGTCGGCGCGGGCGGGAAGGCCTGCGGATTCTTGTTGATCATCTGCTGGACGTCCTGCTGCAGCCGCACCAGCACCTCCTGCTTGATGTCGACATTAAGGTTGACCTCGATCGGCTTGTCCGGCGGCTTGACCGTGACGCAGCCAGGCAGCAGCAGCGCGGCCATGACGGCGGCGAGCCTTAGTGGAATGCGGGTTCGTTTCACTTGGGTCCTCCAGGTGGTGGTGATTGCTTGGGTGGCGCGCCCTGCGACGCCGGCCTGGGCTGCGAGGTCTCCTGCTTGGTGGTGCTCAGCACCTCGACCTTGAGGGCCGGAGAATCGACCGGGAAGGGCATCACCGGCGCGATCGCCTGGGTCGGGTCCTTGAACGCCTTGGTCATCTGGATGAGCGCGCGGAAGGGCGCATTGATGTTCACGTTCAGCTTCAGTGGCAGCTTGCTGAAGGCGGAGCGGACGAGACCGGCGAGGAGGCCGTGGCTCGGGCCCAGCGATACGCTGTCGACCGTCAGGCGCGTCGCGAACTCGCCGGCGAGATCGCCATCCAGCCGAACGATCATCGAACGGTAGCGAATGTCGCTGAGCAGGTTGACCGCTGTGCCTGCGACGAGGCCCTTCGGCTTCGTGCCGGTATAGTGCAGCCGCCCGCCTGGCGCTCGTGAAACGAGACGCCCGCCGACGATCCTCCCGCCGTTCTGATCAAAGACCATCGGCAGCACACCGTCGAACGTGCCGGTGATCTCAAGGCCCTGAAAACCGAGGCTGTCGATGAACTGCTTGGCGTCGAAACCCTGAAGCTCGAAGGTCAGCCGCTTGGCGCTCGGGCCACCGAAATTCAGTATCGTTTCGTCCAGGATCAGCCGGCCACCCATGAACGGCCATTCGCCGCGCTCAATCTTGACTCGGTTGTGGGCCAACAGCTGGTAATGGATCACGCCGTCGCTGACGAGGATCCCGGGATTGATCGTCGCAATCGACGCAGTCTGATGGGGCGCGGTCTCCATCTCCAGCAGGTTGGTAAAGTGGAGGCTGGTGGTAAGCCCGGTGACCGGTCCGAACGGCGCGGCAAGGTCCATATTGGCGGTGGAGAAATCGCCTGTGGACGTGACTTTTCCACCGGACGACCAGTCGATCCGCGCCTGCCCTTTCACCGTGCCATTGACCAGGGCGACCACGCCTTCGGTCAGCCGCGACAGCTGGTCCGGCTGGAAGTTCGGGCCGAAGGCGAGCCCCGGCACATCGAGAAGCGCGTGCCCGGCGCCCGTCGACAGCCGATGCTCGATGCCGACGTCGGTGACCAACGTCCCGGTCGCGGGATGGTGCAGCGCACCGGTCGCGCGAACATAATCGCCGGCGATCGTGAAATGCACATTGTCGCTCTTCAGCGGATAGAAGCGCGGATCGGGATTGCGGTCGGAGACCATCAGCGAGGTGTCGACGGACAGGCCCTTGTTCCGATAGATCCACTTGCCAACGCCGTCGCTGAGCAACAGCGGCACCTTGCCGATCGATGCGCTCGCGCCCGTGAAACCGCCGCTCAGGTTGCGGCCCATGAAGCCGTTCAGCCGCGCCGCATCAAACAGGATCGGAGAACTCGCCTTGCCCAGCCGCATCGCCATCCGGTCGAAGGCGAACTGCTGGCCCGTGATCTGCCCGCTCGCCGCCTGGAGGTGGAGCGGCGAGCTGCCGAGCCGACCATCCAACACCGGGCTCGGGAGGCGCGCGCTCGTCAGGACGGGACCCTTGGGGGTTTTCGAGACCATAGCCGCGCCGATCGGGCAAACCGGCAGCCGCGTTGGCCCTAGCTGCACCGAGCTCATCTGCAGATAGTTGAAGCTCACCACCGCGCACGACGTGCCGAAGGCGAAGCTTCCGCCCTTGCCGACCTGGCCTGCAATCGGCAGCTGCAAGGCCTGCACCCGTCCGCCAGGGAATTTGCCGTCGAGCTGCGCGACGGTGCTGAGCGCGGTCGAGCCGTCGGGGCCCGGGCCGAAGCGCATTGCGGCCAGGCTGAGCGTCTGACCCCCGGCGCTGTACGGCGCGACGTCGGCGGTTCCGGTCATCGGCGCGCCGGTATGCGGTTGGCGCAGGCTGAC
>JAZKBB010000019.1:5969-39739 GCA_040388865.1 Pseudomonadota bacterium
ATCCTGAGGCCGCCCGACGGCCAGTAATAAGTGATGCCGCTGCCGCCGTAGACGCGCGCGCGCGCGCCGCCCGGTCCAACCACATTGGCTTCATTGATCCGCGCCGCGCCGCCGCCGGGGAAGTTGACGACCGTGATCCGCCCGGCGGAATTGAAGTGCCGTGCGGTCCTGATCACCGCGTTCGCCATGCTCGTCGCGACCGGGCCGATAGGAGTCTTGCCGACAGCAGCGAGCGGGCCAGTCACCCCGGCGAACATGCTCGGTGCAAGCGCGGCGCTATCGGCAGCGTAATTGCCCCCCATGTCGAATGTGCCCTGCTCGCTGTTCAGGTGGTAATGGCCGTTGAGCCGCGTACGCTCGGCGACGATAGTGCCCATGCGTGACTTCTGCGCGGACAGCTTCACGCGCCCCGCGACATCGCTGAGCCTGCCCTTAAAGCTGATGTCGCCGATAAAATTGGCGAGGCCATTGGCACCGGCGACCAGGCTCGACATCGCCATGCGCCCGCTGCCGTCGATGCTGGTAAACGCTTCGTTGAAGCTCGCCCTCGCGTCGAACCGCGGCGCGACCACGTCGAAGCGGCTAACCGGACAGGCGAAGCTGTCGGCGGTGACCGGTCCCTCAATCTGCGGGCGCCGGGCAACCACCGAGACCGCGACATTGGCGAACACATGGTTTGCGGCGCAGCGTCCCGGAGCAATGCGCGGGCTGGCGATCGCCGCACGGCCGGCGAATCCGCCGCTCAATTTGCCGTGGCCTTCGATCGCCAGGCCAAGCGGCCCGAACGGCGTCGCCAGCGATATGCTGCTGTCGGCGATATCCAGCGCGAAATTGGGCAACGCGAACGGCTTGTTCGACGGCGGCGGCATCATCTTGTCGATCTGGCCCCAGCTGACCCGGCCATGGACGAGCCTTCCCCGCAGCCGGACCCCGCGGGCGAGGATCCGATAGACCTCAAAATTGCCGTTCAGCTTCAGCCGCGTCTCAATATGCGCGAACTTGGCGACGAGGTCGGGCCGTTTGGGATCGCCAATGACGAGGTTACTAACTTCCTGGGTGCGCAGGCCAATACGGTCGAGATGATAGCTTGCGGTTACTCCGCGCCGCTCGAACTCACCCTTCAAATAATGGCCGGCGATCGGGCGGCGCTGGATCCACACAACGGCGATTGCGACCGCTAATAGGGCGACCAGCGCGATCGCGACGAACAGGGCGATGCGGCCGAACAGATGCCGGCGCACAATCAGCCTTTCAGTCGTCTCCGGCACGTCGCGCCCGTATTCCTTCCGTCGCTCGGGCCACTAACCCATGCGCCGCGTCACCGTTCCAGATGCGGCATGACCGCTTCACAAGCCGCGTCATTCTGTGTTCTAGTGGCCGCGCTCGGACCAGTCGCACGAAGGAGCGGCATGGACGCGCGCGCCGACAATGCGGAAGAATTCGACCCCAAGGGGCATCGCTCTCGCCTTCGCGAGCGGCTGCTCGACGGCGGGCCGCAAGGTTTTCACGATTATGAGTTGGTCGAATATCTGCTGACGCTGACGATTCCGCGGGTCGACACCAAGCCGCTGGCGAAGCGGCTGCTGCACGATTTCGGCGGGATCGGACCGCTGCTCGGCGCCAGCGCGGATAGTCTGCGCCGTGAAGGGCTGACAGACCCAACCATCGCCGCGCTGAAGATTGCCGAAGCGACCGCGCTCAGGCTGCTCGAGGCGCGCGTCGAGGGCCGGCCGCTACTGTCGAGCTGGGACGCACTCGGCGACTATCTCACGGCTGCCATGGCGCACCGGCGCACGGAGGAGGTGCGAATCCTGTTCTTGAACGCGAAGAACATGCTGCTCGCCAACGAAGCGCTATGGCAGGGCAGCGTCGACGAAGCGTCGGTCCATGTCCGCGAGGTGATCGCCCGCGCTATCGCGCTCGGAGCCACCGCGGTGATCATCGTACACAACCATCCTAGCGGTGACGCGACGCCATCTCAGCAGGACATTCGCCTCACCCGCGACCTCGTCGAAGCCGGCCGGCACATGAAGGTGATTGTGCACGATCACGTAATCGTCGGCGCTGGCGGGCGGACGAGCATGCGGGCGCTGGGGCTGATCTAAATCTCGAGCAACTTCGGGCTCATTGCAGACATTTAACCCTCAAACGCCCGTCCGTTGGTTAAAAGCCAATCGGGTTCGCGCATATAGGAGGCATGGATGAGACGACAGTTTGCGTCTTTAATCATCGCTTTAATGGTCACGACCCAAGCGGGAGCGGCGACCAACTGGACCAACGTCGACAAGGTCATGGGCAGAGCAGGTGCCGTTCAGGCGGGCGAGGTTCACCGCTACAGTTTTCCGCGATCCGATCTCGCTGTGACGCTCGACGGGATTGCGATCAAGCCAGCGCTCGCGCTCGGATCATGGCTAGCCTTCCGCGATATGGGCGACCGAGCGGAGGTCATGGGTGACCTCGTGCTGACACAGGAGGAAGTGAACCCGGTCCTGTCGCGCCTGCTCGCGGGCGGGCTCACGATTACTGCGCTGCACAATCATCTTCTGCGATCGTCGCCGGCCACCATGTACATGCACGTCCACGGCGAGGGCGATGCGGTCAGGCTCGCAACAGCGCTTCGCCAAGCGCTCTCGGCGAGTCGTACTCCGACCGGAACGCCCACGACATCCACGACACCGGCCGTGATTTCGCTCAACACCAGGGCGTTGGACGGAGTTTTGGGGGCGCATGGAAAGGTGGCCGGAGGTACGTACCAATTCTCTTTCTCGCGTGCAGAGCAAATCACGGAAAACCGCATGCCTGTACCGGCATCATTAGGCTTGGCGACGGCAATCAACTTCCAGCCGACAACGAGTGGCAGAGCCGTTGCGACCGGCGACTTCGTCATGGTTGGGTCCGAGGTTACGCCCGTTCTCACGGAACTGCGCAACCACGGGATCGAAGTGACTGCGCTGCACAATCACCTCCTCGGTGAGCAGCCGCGCCTATTCTTCATGCACTTCTGGGGGAACGACCAGGCTTCGCGGCTAGCGCAGGGCTTGCGGGCCGCTTTGGACAGGATGAATCTTAAGCGCTGACATCGTGTGCGCCAGTTATCGGCTTTCCGGCCAAAGCAGAGCTAACCGAATGTCATTCGACCCATTGCAGACATAAGCTCTCGCAATTCATGTGAGCGTCGAGAGGCTGCTTCAATTGCGCACTTGAGCGACGCGGACCATAGCTGACCCCGAGGGAGGGCGGCTGTTGGACAAATTCAGCCTATTTTTTGCGTTCTACAGCCTGATCCTTGGACTCGCGGTCACCGAGGTACTTCGCGGCTTTGGGCAGTTTTTGCGAGCTCATTCGCTGCACAAGCTAGGCGCCCAAACAGTTCTCCTGGGCGTCTATACGTTTATCGCCATTACTGCGACGTGGATCGATGCGTTCAGGGCGCTGCGCTCGGTCGATCTCAACGTTGAGAGTCTTGGAGCGCCGATCCTGACTTCAACGGCCTATTACTTGGCGGCCGTGATCGTTTTCCCGTCGCGGTCGGTGGATTTGGAACACCTCGACGACTAATACTTGCAGCACAAGAAGCTCGTGATCGGTCTTCTGCTTGCCGCAGAACTGCTGGTTAACTTCACCTTCCTGCCGCTGATGATTCTGGGCTACCGTGAAAGCCAGCCCTCTTTCTTCTATTTTTATCTGCCGTTCCATGTGGTGCAGAAGGTCGCGTACGCGGGAGCTTATCTGGCGAAGAGCAAGCGCTCCAACATTGCATGGCTGGCACTGCTGAATTTGCTCCTGCTGTTCAATTATTGGGACAACGGTGCAATCCCGCAGTTCATAGACAGGGCGTATGGTGCGCTGTGAGCGTGTTTCGAGGGGAGCGAACGTGCGACCGGCCAAACGAATGCGACGTTTGTGACCTTCGCGGCGCGCAGTTTTGAGTTATTCCATTCGTCCTCGTCACTTAGTTGCGCAAATTCTTGAAAAGGCACAAAATTCCTGAAGGCCGCGCCTTTCTCCGAATCCGGCGAAGCGGCCTGGGTAACGCTGAGGGAAATCGTCTTGAGGACCGCAACAGCAATTGCTTCGGCAGCGCTCATCATTTCGGTACCGGCAACAGCCGCCGCCACTGCATTGCTGCAGACCGCGGACAACTGGAAGGTCGATTACGGCATCAACCAGTGCACAGCTGCAATCTCCTTCGCATCCGGCACCGTTACGCTCGGGATGGTGCCGTCGCTGACCGGTTCCCGGTATAAGCTTCTGGTCAGCGTGCCGCGGTCCGGACCGCTGTTCGCGCGACAGTCTCGCGGGACCGTCGACTTCGGCCGCGGTGCGATCTCCTCACCGACGCTATATTTCGGCGGCAAAGGGGTCGCCCTTCGTGTCTATCAATTTGAGGTCTCGGCTGCCGACCTGGAGCAGGCGCTTACGGCATCGCGGCTTGACCTTCGCTCCCCTGATGGGGGGAACTTCAGTTTCGCCTTGTCAGACATGCCGGGCGTGATCGACGCTCTCCGTGCCTGCACCGCAGACCTCCAGCGTTATTGGAACCCGTCTGGCACGCGGCCGCGAACCGCAGCGCAAAGCAGGTCGGTAGACGTCCAAACCCTGTTCACACCCGCGGACTATCCGTCGGATGGTTCAAGCGGCTGGTCCGATCCGTTCGGGCGTGCCCGCGACGCGCAGTTCAATTTGCTAATCGGCGAGAATGGCGCGGTCACCGGTTGCGAGGCGGCCACTCCGACCGGAAGTCCCCTCCTTGAGGCGAGCTTCTGTAATACGGTGCGCGAGCGGGCGAAGTTCAGCCCGGCGCGCGGTTCTGACGGCGAACCGGTGCGAAGTATCTTCACGACGGCTTCGGTGAATTGGGGCAACGAGAATGTTCTCAACACCGGCTGTCTGTGGGTCACCGACACGCCCGTCGGATGGCTATCGCAATGTGCGCCACGGCAGCGCGCCCCCATCATCCGATTCACGCCCAGTGCCCCGCCGCTGCGGCTCCAACAGCAGCCGCCGCCGGCACGCACACACTAGCGCTTGGCAAGAGACTGATTTGAAGCGCGGCGGCACCTCTGCTAGCCGCCTCGCTCATGGTTCCCCGCTACTCACGACCTGAAATGACGGCCATCTGGTCGGCGGAGAACCGCTACCGAATCTGGTGGCAGATCGAGGTGTTCGCGGCCGAGGCGATGGGCAAAATCGGCATGATCCCCGCCGAGGACGCCGCGACCATCCGCGCGGCGTACGACCGCAATGCGCTCGGCGAGATCGACATCACGGCCATCGACGCCATCGAGGCGGTCACGAAGCATGACGTGATCGCCTTCCTCACCTGGGCGGGCGAGAAGCTCGGGTCCGAGAAGCGCTGGCTGCACCAGGGCATGACTAGCTCCGACGTGCTCGACACCGCGCTCGCGGCGCAGTTGAAGCAAGCCGCCGACCTGCTGATTGCCGACATCGACGCTTTGCTAGTGGTGCTGAAGCGGCGCGCATTCGAGCACAAGCAGACCCCGACGATCGGTCGCAGCCACGGCATCCACGCCGAGCCAACAACCTTCGGGCTCAAGCTCGCCCAGGCCTATGCTGAATTCTCGCGTAATCGCGAGCGTTTGGTCTCTGCCCGCGACGGGGTCGCGACCTGCGCAATCTCCGGCGCTGTCGGCACATTCGCTCAGGTCCCGCCTGAGGTGGAGGAGCATGTCGCGGCCGAGCTCGGGCTCTCCATCGAACCGGTCTCGACGCAGGTCATCCCGCGCGACCGCCACGCGATGTTTTTCGCCACGCTTGGCGTGATCGCCTCGTCGATCGAGCGCCTCGCGACCGAAATCCGTCATTTGCAGCGCACCGAGGTGCTCGAGGCCGAGGAGTATTTCTCCCCCGGTCAGAAGGGCAGCTCGGCGATGCCGCACAAGCGCAACCCGGTGCTGACCGAAAATCTCACCGGGCTCGCGCGCATGGTGCGCGGGTACGTGATGCCGGCGCTCGAGAATGTGGCGCTGTGGCACGAGCGCGACATCTCCCACTCCTCCGTTGAACGGTTCATCGGTCCCGACGCGACGATCACCCTCGACTTCGCCTTGGCGCGGCTGGCGAGCGTCGTCGACAAGCTCGTCGTCTATCCGGCACGGATGCAGAAAAACTTGGATAGAATGGGCGGCCTCGTCCACTCGCAGCGGGTTCTGCTGGCGCTGACCCAGGCGGGGCTTAGCCGCGAAGAGGCCTATTCGCTGGTGCAGCGCAATGCGATGAAAGTGTGGGAATCGGACGGCGAGCTGTCGCTGCTCGAACTGCTCAAGGCTGACCCGGAGGTTTCGCAGCGGCTCTCAACCGACGAGCTCAACGCCTTGTTCGATCTGGCCTATCATCTGAAGCACGTCGACGCGATCTTCGCCCGGGTGTTCGGGGACACCTAGGACCTTCGCAAAGCACAATTTTTTTCGTGCACTGCGGGATAGACGCGTTATTCTTGCCCCTTAATCCAGCCGGGGGGCTGATGGACACGATCGAGGACATCGCCAGCGAGATGGATGCGGCGCACTCCAGCGAGGACGTGCGAGTCCAACAGGGTAGCTATTTGCTCGAGCTGTCGCTTGACTGGCTCATGCTGCGCGCCTCGGAAAACATCCATTACCTGCTCGGCGAGTCGCACGTCACCCTGATCGACGAGCCTTTGGGCAAATTCGTCCACGCCCAGGCCCTCCACGATGTTCGCAATCTCTTCTCGAAGCTGAGCGGAACCACCGGAATTGGCCGCGCTTACGGGGTGCGCCTGACCGATGATCCCGACCTCGTCGACATCGCCTTCCAGCAGGTCGATGGGCGCGTGCTGCTCGAAGCGGTGCCGTCGGCCGGCTGTTTCGGTGAATGCTTCGGCAGCGTCGGCGGGCTGATCGCGGGCCTTGCCGATAGCAGTGGGCAGGCTTTGCTGGACGGCGGCGCGCGGCGCATGCGCGCGCTGACCGGCTATGATCGGGTAAGCCTGAGCTGTGGGGAGCGCCACGCTGAAAGCAGTCGCGGCACCTTCGGCGGCGCGGTCGACCCGGCCAACCTGCCGATTCTCATTAGCGATACCGACGGCCAGGCGATCAGTCTCTTCCCGCGCGAGGACGCGGACACATCAGCTCACGCCGCGCTGCTTCGCGCGCCGCAGCAACGGGAGCGGCGCGAGCTGAACAACCAAGGCATCCGCTCGATGCTGCGCATCCCCTTCGATGCCGACGGGCTGAGCTGCGAATTCTGCTGCGAGAGCCGCAGGCCGCGTGAACCGAGCTTCGAGCTGCACGCGGCGGCCGAATTGTTCGCGCAGATGTTCGCGATGCGGCTCGCCATGGACGGAGCGGCGAAGCGCTAATCCGACACGTGAGGTAACGCTGAGAAAAGCGGCCTAGCCGCCGAACATTTCGCGGGCGCGGGCGAAAAAGCTTTTCGCCGCCGGGCACTCGTCGCCGGTCTCCGTTCCGCGGAACTCGTCGAGAAGCTTCTTCTGCTTGGCGGACATTCTCGTCGGTGTTTCGACGAGGATGCGGGCAACGAGGTCGCCGCGCCCGCGCCCGTTGAGGACGCTCATGCCTGAGCCGCGATGCCGCAATTGCTCACCCGATTGCAGTCCGGCGGGAATCTTCATCTCGACCGGCTTGCCGTCGATCCCGGGCAGCCTGATCGCACCGCCCAAAGCGGCAGTCGTGAAGCTGACCGGGCATTCGGCGATCAACGTCGTGCCTTCGCGGGCGTAGATGGGATGCCGCTTCATATGGACGAAGATGTAGAGGTCGCCGCTGGCTGCGCCGCGCACCCCCGACTCGCCCTCCCCGGCCACCCGGATCCGCGTCCCTTCATCCACTCCTGCGGGGATCTTCACCGACAGCTTGCGCTGGCTGTGGGCGCGGCCCTCGCCTTGGCAGTTTGCGCACGGGTCGGTGATGACTTCGCCGGCGCCTCGACAGGTGGGGCAACCACGCTCGACGACGAAAAAGCCCTGCTGCGCACGGACCTTGCCCATGCCGCCGCAGGTCGAGCAGGTGCTGGTGCAGCGGTCGAGCGAATTGCAGCCGCGGCCGCCGCACTTCTCGCACGTGGTCATCGCCTGGACGGCGATCGTCTTCTCAACGCCGGTGAACGCTTCCTCGAAGCTCAACTCGAGGTCGTAGCGAAGGTCCGCGCCGCGCGCCGCATTCTGTTGCGCGCGCGGGTCCATGAACTCGCCGAAGATGGTCGAAAAAATATCGGAGAAGCCGTTGAAGCCAGCGTCAGCGAAGGGATCGTGGCCATTGCCGCCATTCTGGAATGCGGCCTTGCCGAACCGGTCATAGGCGGCGCGCTTCTGAGGATCCTTGAGGATGTCATAAGCCTCGTTGATGGACTTGAACTGCGCTTCCTTGTTGGAGCAGCCATTGTGCCGGTCGGGGTGATGTTCCTTCGCCAGGCGACGGTACGCGGCCTTGATCGCCGCATCGTCCGCGCCGCGTGGTATGCCCAGCAGCTCGTAATAGTCCTGCTCGACCATCAATGCTCCCCGCTACGCCACACAGGATTCGGCGAGACCCCTCGAAAGGCGCCGCGCCCAATCATCAACCCTTGTTCTCGCCTTCGTCGACCTCGGAGAATTCCGCGTCGACGACCTCTTCCTGGCCAGGCTGTTCCGCGCCAGGCCCGGAGGTCCCGGCGTCCGGCCCGGCTGCAGCTTCGGTCTCCGCCTGCTGGGCCTGGTACATGGCCTCGCCGAGCTTCATCGCGGCTTGGGTCAGCGCAGCGGTCTTCTGCTGGATGTCGTCGGTGTCGCCACCCTCGACCGCAGTCTTGGCCTCCGCGAGCGCCATTTCGATCTCGCCCTTGATGTCGCCCGAAACCTTGTCGCCATATTCCGCGAGCTGCTTTTCGGTCGAGTGAATAAGACTCTCGGCATTGTTCCTGGCCTCGGCACCAGCGCGCCGCTTCTTGTCCTCCTCAGCGAACTGCTCGGCTTCCTTGACCATCTTCTCGATGTCGGAATCCGCCAGACCGCCCGAGGCCTGGATGCGGATCTGCTGCTCCTTGCCGGTGCCCTTGTCCTTAGCGCTGACGTTGACGATGCCGTTGGCGTCGATGTCGAACGTGACCTCGATCTGCGGCACGCCGCGCGGCGCCGGGGGGATACCGACCAGGTCGAACTGGCCGAGGACCTTGTTGTCGGCCGCCATCTCGCGCTCGCCCTGGAAGACGCGGATCGTCACCGCATTCTGATTGTCCTCGGCGGTCGAGAAGACTTGGCTCTTCTTGGTCGGGATGGTCGTGTTGCGGTCGATCATCCGGGTGAACACGCCGCCCAGAGTCTCGATGCCGAGGGACAGCGGAGTCACGTCGAGCAGCAGCACATCCTTGACGTCGCCCTGGAGCACGCCAGCCTGAATCGCGGCACCCATGGCGACGACCTCATCCGGGTTCACGCCGGTGTGAGGCTCACGGCCGAAGAATTCCTTCACCCGCTCGCGCACGCGGGGCATGCGGGTCATGCCGCCCACAAGCACGACATCCGCGATGTCCTTGGCTTCGAGGCCGGCATCCTTAAGCGCCTTCCTGCACGGCTCGATGGTGCGCTCGATGAGGTCGTCGACGAGCTTTTCAAGATCGGCGCGGCTCAGCGTCTCGACGAGGTGCAGCGGGGTTGTCGTGCCGCCTTCCATGCGCGCGGTAATGAACGGCTGGTTGATCTCGGTCGTCGCAGCCGAACTCAGCTCGATCTTCGCTTTCTCGGCGGCTTCCTTGAGCCGCTGCAGCGCGAGGCGATCGGTGCGAAGGTCGATATTTTCCTTCGCCTTGAACCTGTCGGCGAGCCAGTTGACGATGCGCGCGTCGAAGTCCTCGCCGCCGAGGAAGGTGTCGCCGTTGGTCGACTTCACCTCGAACACGCCGTCGCCGATTTCGAGGGTCGACACGTCGAAGGTGCCGCCGCCAAGATCGTAAACGGCGATCGTCTTGCCGTCCTCTTTCTCAAGCCCGTAGGCGAGCGCGGCCGCGGTCGGCTCGTTGATGATGCGAAGCACCTCAAGACCCGCAATCTGGCCCGCGTCCTTGGTCGCCTGGCGTTGCGCGTCGTTGAAGTAAGCGGGAACGGTTATGACCGCCTGGACGACGCTCTCGCCGAGATACGCCTCGGCGGTTTCCCTCATCTTCTGAAGGATGAAAGCGCTGACCTGCGACGGCGAATAATCCTTCCCGCCGGCCTGGACCCACGCGTCACCGTTCTGACCCTTGACGATCTTGTAGGGCACCAACTCGGTGTCCTTCTTGGTGATCGGGTCGTCAAAGCGACGGCCGATCAGACGCTTGACCGCGAAAATCGTGTTGTCGGGATTGGTGACCGCCTGGCGCTTCGCCGGCTGGCCGATCAGACGCTCACCATCTTTGGTGAAGGCGACGACCGAAGGCGTGGTGCGCGCGCCTTCTGAATTCTCGATGACCTTCGGCTTGCCGCCTTCCATTACGGCGACGCAGCTGTTGGTCGTGCCCAAGTCGATGCCAATGACCTTGGCCATATCCTATTTCCCTCTTCTTCAGCCCCTCTCGGCCCCTCTTAGAGGCAGCCGAAATGTTGATTTCATTGGAGGATATAGGGGGCGTGAAACCGACGACAAGGAGTGCGGCGGCAGAGGCGTGCCGCGGCTTAGAGCATCGCCATGCCGCCGTTGACGTGCAGCGTCTGGCCGGTGACGTACCCGGCTTCCTTCGATGCCAGATAGACGCAGGCGGCGCCGATATCGTCGCCGGTGCCCATCTGACCGACCGGAATCCGGGCCAGGATGCCTTCGCGCTGCTGATCGTTCAGCGCATCGGTCATCGCCGAGGTCATGAAGCCGGGAGCGACCGCGTTGACGGTGATCCCGCGGCTCGCAAGCTCCTGCGCGACCGACTTGGTCATGCCGATCAACCCCGCCTTTGACGCGACATAATTGGCCTGGCCGGGGTTGCCCGTGACGCCGACGACCGAAGTGATCGAGATGATCCGGCCGAAGCGCGCTTTCATCATCGGCCTCGCCGCCGCGCGCATCAGCCTGAACGCCGCTTCGAGGTTGATCCGGATGACCTCCTCGAACTCCTCGTCCTTCATCCGCATCAGGAGGTTGTCGCGGGTGACACCGGCATTGTTGATGAGGATGTCGAGCTTGCCGCCGAGCGCATCGACGGCGGAAGGCACGAGCTGGTCGACCGCCGGCCCATCCGAGAGATTGCACGAGAGCGCCACATGATCGCCGCCAAGCTCCTCGCGGAAGCGCTCGAGCTTTTCGACATTGCTGCCCGATACCGCCAGCCGCGCTCCCTGCCCGGCAAGCGCACGGGCAATTGCGCTCCCCAGCCCGCCGCTAGCGCCCGTTACCAGTGCGGTCATGCCGGAAAGGTCGAACATCTATGCAATCTCCTTCGCCAGCGCTTCGACGTCCTCGATTGTCACCACGCTCGTGACCTTCGCTTCGGGCGCGGTGCGCTTGACCATGGCGCCGAGCACCTTGCCGCCGATTTCGACGAACTCATGCACGCCGGCGTCGAACATGTTGCCGACGCTCTCCCGCCAGCGCACCATGCCGGTGACCTGCTCGACCAATTGGTTGCGGATCATGTCCGGATCGGTTTCCGCCTGCGCGGTGACGTTGGCGAAGACAGGCACGACCGGCTGCTGGACAACGACATACCCAAGCGCATCGCGCATCGCTTCGGCCGCTGGCTGCATCAGCGGACAGTGGAACGGTGCCGAGACCGGCAGCGGTACAGCGCGCTTGGCGCCCATGTCTTTCGCCATCTCGATCGCACGGTCGATCGCCGCCTTGTTGCCGGAGATGACGACCTGCGAAGGATCATTGTCGTTGGCGACGGTACAGACCTGCCCTTGTGCCGCCGCGTCGGCGATCTTCTGAGCGAGCGCGAGGTCGGCACCAAGCAGCGCCGCCATCGCCCCCTCCCCGACCGGCACCGCCTGCTGCATCGCCTGGCCGCGCAGCTTCAACAGCTTCGCCGCGGTAGCGAGATCGAACGAGCCGGCTGCGCACAAAGCTGAATATTCGCCCAGGCTATGGCCGGCGACGAAGCTCGCCACATCAACCAGCTCCACGCCCAAGGTCCGGAACACCGCGATCGAGTGCGCCATGATCGCAGGCTGCGCATTTTCAGTCAGCTTCAGCTCGTCGTCCGGGCCATCGCGCATCAGGCGGAACAGGCCCTGACCGAGTGCCTCGTCGACCTCGTCGAACACGTCGCGGGCCGCGCGGCTCGCCCCTGCGAGCGCCACGCCCATGCCGACCGCCTGGCTGCCCTGCCCCGGAAAGATGAATGCGCGCATTACGGCCCCTGCAATCGAAGGAGCGCGGGTTAAGCGCGGGCGCTCGCATTGCCAAGTCTCGCCGGTCGTGACAGGTCCGTCGCGGGGGATGCGCGATGAGCGACCGAAGCGGCGGTAAGATGGGCATCTGGATGACTAGCGGGCTCGTCGTCGGATCGATGATTGGCTCCGGCATCTTCATGTTGCCGGTCAGCCTCGGTCCGCTGGGCATGAATGCCATCGCCGGATGGGTGCTAAGCATCGGCGGAGCGCTTGCGATCGCGTTCGCTCTGGCGAGCCTAGGCCGCTCGGGCGCTGGCGGAATTCACGCCTACATTGAGCGCAGCTTTGGACTGACCGCCGCGTTCCTCGTCACCTGGACATTCTGGATCTCGAACATCGCCGCACAGTCGGCGCTGGCGATCGCCACCGCCTCGGCGCTGTCGAGCGTGGTTCCAGCGATCGGCGGTGCTGCCGGAATCGTAGTTGTCGGTGTCGGTTCGGTCGTGCTTCTGACCCTGGTCAATCTGCGCGGAGTTCGCACATCTGGCGGCCTCTCGCTGGTCACGGTTGCAATCAAGATCCTGCCACTGGTCGCGGTCGTCGCCATTCTCCTGATCCGCAAGGCATCCGGTATCAGCTTCGAGCGGTTCGCCAATACTCCCGTGACAGCCGCGAACATCGCCACCGCAACGGCTCTCACACTCTTTGCGCTGACCGGCTTCGAGTGTGCGACGGCGCCCGTCGACAAGGTCCGTGACCCGACTCGAACGATCCCGCGCGCCATTCTCGGCGGCGCAACGCTGGTCGGCCTAATTTACCTGATATCCAGCAGCGGAGTGATGCTGTTGCTTCCTGCCGACCGCATTGCGTCCTCCCCAGCGCCCTATGCGGACGTGATTGCCGCGCAGTGGGGCCGAAACGCGGCTCTCTTGGCAGCAGTGGCAATCGCGATCAGCGCCTTTGGTGGGCTCAATTCCCTGATCTTCGCGAGCGGCGAGCTTGGCTATGCGATGGGACTACGTGGCGATCTCCCGGCCGCGATGGCACGCACCGGTCGCGACAATATCCCGATTGTCGCTCATTTGGTCGGGGGAGCTTTGACCATCCTGCTCATCCTTGCCAATTCGAGCAAGGCGACGGCCGGCCTGTTCACCTTTGTCATCCTGCTTTCGACATCGGCGATCCTGTTTGTTTACACGCTTGGGGTGCTGGCCGCGTGGAAGGATGGTGGCAGCCGGACGAGCCGCTCGATCCTTGGAATCGCGCTGCTATTCATTGCCTTCGCCTTCTACGGCGCGGGACTCGAAGCCGACTTGTGGTCGCTGGCGCTCCTCGCCGGCGGACTCGCGATCCGCCTCATCCTTGGTTGGCTAAACGGCTCCAGCCGGGCGGCGGCGGCAACGGCAGGCGGGCCTCTGGAATAAGCCGCCGCAGCTTGCGCGCGAAACTCCGCAGACACACCTCGCTCGTGCCCAGCGGCCCCGGCACGTAGCTCGCGCTCTGCATGCCGAGCTGGACGCGCGTAATCAGCTCGGTGTCCTCGGCATTTACGCGCCGGTTGATACGCCAGTTGAGGTGCCGCGCCGCCTTCATCTCGCGGCGATCATCAGGAATGGCGTAGCTGATCTCGCGGATCACCGTCTCAGTCGCGCTGACCGGCAGGAACTGCATGAAGTCGACCTGGTCCGGGTAGATGTCGAACGCGACATTGGGGAACAGCTTGTAATAGAGCCACTTGCGCTGATGGCTTTGGGGCAGATGCTCGATGCGCGGCAGCAGCTTCTGATACGCGCGCTCCGATGGACTTGCCGAGGGCCGGTCGAGCAAATCGCCCTCCATCCGATCGACGTGGCTCTGCGCTTCGATCCGGTAATTCCTGCCGAACAGCCGCGTCAGTCCGGGATGGCCAATCGGAATGTGCAGCCCGTCGGAATAGTTATCTGCGATCGTCTTCCAGTTGAGCGGTCGCGGGCGGATGGTGACGCGACCGATGACGCGCAAATCCTCGAAACGGTACGGCGCCACCTCATCGGCATAGGGCGCCATCATCTCGGCGACCGACCCTTCGACAAGCTCAGGGCGAGCGGATTGGGGTTCGAGCGTCACGAACAGAAAGCCATGCCATTGTTCAAGCGCGACTGGATGAAGACCAAGCTGACTGGCCTCCAGCCCCGGATATTCATTGCGATGGGGCACGCCAACCAGCCGGCCGTCGCGGCCGTAGCTCCACGCATGATAGGGGCAGGTCAGCACCTTCGCGCAGCCGCCCGTGCCATCCACCAGCCGCGAGCCGCGGTGCCGGCAGACGTTGGAGAAAGCTCGCACCACGCCGTCGTCGCCGCGGATCACGATCACGCTTTCGCCAAGATATTCGAGGCTGCGCCACGCGCCTGGCTCGCGGATCTCGCTCTCGTGGCACACGACCTGAGGCGCCGCGCGCAGGAATGCCTTCTTTTCAGCCTCGAGGAACTCGGGGTCGTGATAGAGCCAGCCCGGCAGGCTCATGCCGTCGAGCGGGTCGGGTGTGGATTGGACGCGGCTGAGCGGGGTCGCCATCCCGCCGCTGTGCCATGAGTGGCCGACGGACCGCAATCCGCCGGCCTAAGCTTGCTCAGTAACGCCGCGGGAATTGCGCGTGGATGATCACGCCCGTCGGCAGCTGGCAGCGGCCGACGCCGCCGCCCGCCATGCCAGAGCTTGGGCTCATCAGCCGGAAGTCGCAGCGCATGAACCCACTGGGCCCCTGGAGGTTGGCGAGCACCTGACCGCTATAGTTGGTGATGGTCGTCATCTCCGGGCCCCACGGGCCCCAGCCGCCCCAGCCCCAGCCCCAGCGCCGGCCACCCCAGCCGCCGCCCCAGCGCGCGCCGGGACCCCAGCCATTCCACAGCGGGTCGTAATCGGCCACGCTTTCCGAGGTGATCTGGAAGAACGGCCCCTGGAAGATTTGGCCGTTGCTGAGCTGCGCGACCATGGTGCCGCGCGTCGCACCACTTTCCGTCCAGGTAAAGGTCGCACCAAGGCGGCCGTTCGCGGTCTGACCGGTGCCGACGCCGGTCGTGGTGCAACCGGCAATTGCGATCGCCGCCAGTGACGCGGCAGCGGCCCTGATTGGTAATGAAGTCATCGTCGTTACTCCTTGTGGAGGTTAAACGAAAAAGTCCGGTCGGGGCTCCCATCAGTTTCGCGTGGCCGCGGACAAGTTCATGCATTGCTTGCCTTTTCGCGCGTCCTCAGTCATAGGCGCAGCGCTGGCGTGGAGCTCGTCTCCGCGCCGCTTTGATTTTGAACGACAGCCGGAGGGGCTTGCCACTGGGGCAAGTCAGCGATCGGCCAAAAGAGAGAATGAGAAACATGCCGCTCTACGAGCATGTTTTCCTCGCGCGCCAGGACCTTGCACAGGCCCAGGTCGATGCGCTCGCGGAAAACGCCACCAAGATCATCAGCGACAATGGCGGGAAGGTCGTCAAGACCGAAACCTGGGGACTGCGCTCCCTCGCCTACCGCATCGCCAAGAACCGCAAGGCGCATTACGTCGCGCTGGACCTCGATGCCACGCCCGCTGCCGTTGCCGAGCTCGAGCGTCAGTCGAACATCAATGAGGACGTGATCCGCTTCCTGACCCTCCGGGTCGATGAGCTCGAGAAGGGCCCGTCGGCGATGATGCGCCGCGGCGACAAGGACCGTGATCGCGGCCCGCGCGGTGATCGTGGCGACCGCGACGACCGCCCGAGCTATCGCGCTCCCCGTGAAGAGGAGGTCGAATAATGGCCCGCGCATTCTTCCGCCGCCGCAAGTCGTGCCCGTTCTCGGGCAAGGACGCGCCGAAGATCGACTACAAGGACGTCCGGCTGCTCCAGGGCTTCGTGTCCGAGCGCGGCAAGATCGTGCCGTCGCGGATCACCGCCGTCTCATCGAAGAAGCAGCGTGAGCTCGCGCGCGCCATCAAGCGCGCCCGGCACATCGGCCTTCTTCCCTACCTCGTGAAGTAAGGAGAGCCCGACATGGATGTGATCCTGCTTGAACGTGTCGAGAAGCTCGGCGCCATCGGCGACGTGGTGAAAGTCAAGGACGGCTTTGCCCGCAACTATCTGCTGCCGCGCAAGAAGGCGCTGCGCGCCAATGAATCCAACCGAAAGGTGTTCGAGTCCAACCGCGCGCGGATCGAGGAAGACAATGCCAGCCGCCGCTCCGAGGCCGAGAAAGCCTCGACGGGCGTCGACGGCAAGACGGTCCAGCTGATCCGCCAGGCATCCAACACCGGCCAGCTGTACGGCTCGGTCAGCGCTCGCGACATCGTCGAGGCGCTCGAAACCGTCGGCGCTCATGTGACCAAGAGCCAAGTCGTGCTCGACCGCCCGATCAAGGCCATCGGCCTGCACGAGGTGAAGATCGCACTTCACCCGGAGGTCGCGGTGACGGTCAAGGTCAACGTCGCCCGGTCGCCGGAGGAGGCCGATCTCCAGGCACAGGGCGTCGACGTTACCTCGCAGATGTTCGAACGCGACACGGCTGCATTCACCGAAGAGTTCGAGCCTGGGCTCGAGCCGGGCATTCCGCCGGCCGAGGAGAATCCGGGCACTCCGGAAGAGGCAGAGGTCGGAATCACGGAAGAGGAAGCCTGAGGGCTATCCGCCTGCCAATGCGAAAATGAGGGCCGTCGTTCGGAAGAGCGGCGGCCTTTTCGTATGGGTGGCGCCGTTCATCGCATTTGAGATGCCGAAGCGGAACGGCAAAAGACCGCCGCAGTTATCCAGATGTAGCGTGGCGGCGACCCAAAGGATTTTTGCAATGGCTGACCCAAGCAGCGACGAGAAATTCGACAAGGGAATAGAAAAGCAGGTCATTGGCGGCCGACCGAAGGATCGAACCGGCGACACCGGCGGACAGTCGATCGGCGGCAATGACAGCGGAACGGGATCGGGGACTCCTCTGACCCAAGGCGCCGAGTTCGGCGGTGAGGCCGCCACTGCAACGGTGCAGCCCGGCTCGGGCTCGATGCCGCGCAGAAGCATGGGCACGAGGGGTAGCGAGTTCGGCGAGTTCGGCGACGCCACCGGACCCGCTGGCCAGAAAGGCCAGAGCGGCACCGGCTAGGCCGACCTTGGAAGCCAGGCGGACGCGACCCTTGCCGGACACACCGACCAGGAGGACCTGGGCGATGTCGACCAGCCCGCGAGCTACGGAGGCGGGATTGAGGGCCGGCAGCCGGAAACGGAAGGTGAAGGCTTCATCCTCCAGCAGGGCAGCGGGTCCGGCGATCTGCAGCAGCGCAAGAGCGCTTCGTCGGCCGACGCCACGGGTGGTAGCGACTTCGCTCCCGAAGGTCGCGGCGCGACGGAAGACGACGAGGAAACCGGCGGAGAAGGCTAGTTAGGCGGCAGCCTTGGCCAGCATTGCGGTTTCGCGTTCGACCCACTGGGCGAAGCTCGGCCGGGCGAGTATCCGGTCGACATAAGCGAGCGTCCGCGGATATTTGTCTGGGCAGACTTTCGTCTCGGTGTGGCGGAAATTCGTGAACGGGCTCGCGACAGCGATGTCGGCCAGCGTGAGCCCATCGCCCACCAGATAGCCGCCGTCGCCAGGCACGACCTTTTCCAGATAGTCGAGGATCGGCGGCAATTTATTGAGCTCTGCGTTTTTCGCCGCCTGAAGGTCGCCCGGGCGGCCCATGAAGCGTGGCGCGACGATCAGGTTGAAGAAGATCTTCGCCCCGCAGCTGAAGATCAAGGTGTCGGCGAACTCCTCGTACCAGATGGTCTTGCCGCGCAGCTTCGCGTCGACCGGAATCAGCGCCGGCTCAGGGAATTTGGCTTCGAGATAATGGATGATCGCGCTCGAATCGGCGAGCGTATAGTCGCCATCGCGCAGCGCCGGCATCTTTCTGAAGGGGCTCGCTTCGAGATACTCGGGCGAATGGTTTGGAAAGCCGGTCGGCTGCAGCTCGATCTCGACGCCCTTCTCGGCGCCATAGGCCAGAACCTTGCGAACGAAGGGCGAAAGTGAAGAACCGTAGAGAATCATGGTCGAATGCCTCCCCTCGAGCGGCGAGCGGCGGACACCGAAGCGCGCTCGGCAGTTGATCATCGGACCGCATCACTAGGAGTGGACGCCATGCGCAGCAACAGCGGCAAGGATGAAGCCCGCAACAACCTCCATGACCCAACGCTCCGCGACCGGGGTCTTGGCCGCGGCGGCACAGCGACTGCCCAAAAGAAGCCGAAGGCGCCCGCAGATCATCGCCAGGGTCAGCACGACAAGTCGCCGAAAACTCACGGGATGCGGTAGTAATCCGCGACCCGATCGAGCGCGAACCTGAGGACGAGCTTGCCCGCGCGCGCCGGCCATCCCAGCGCCGTTTCGGCATCGCGCATGCCCTCGCCGGCGCAAACGATCCGCCAGAGGATGTCAGCAAGACCTGTTCCGGCGGCCGCGATGGCATGGTCGAACCGGCGCTTGGCATCGAATTGAGCGCCGCTGAGGTCGACCCCGGTCGCCGAACCGCCGCGGCCACGCGCGACTGGCGCCGAATCCCAGGACATGGTTACGCGAGGCGCGAGTTGCGCTCGCTCCCAGTCACCGCGAAGCCGCTCCCCCGCATCGAATTGCCGGCATGTGACGTGGCCATGGGCGAGCAACCAGCCGAGCGGCGATTCGGTCGCATTCATGGTCAGCGCCCGGGCTGGCCGCACCTCCCTCGCCGTCGCCGGTTTGTCCTGCCCGTAAGCTCGTTCCCCGAGCAGTCTCACTGGCCTTCGTGCCATCATCCCTCCGAACCTGCCGAGTCGCGCCTGCTTGCCACAACGGCGAAAGTGTAGGACAGAAGAAAAACCGTCTTGGTTAGTTATAAGGGGCTGCCCGGTCATGATCACACGTATCCGCGAGGTGCGCCGCGCGCGCGGCTTGACGCTTGACGACGTCGCGCGGCGGTGCGTCCCGCCGACCACCGCCCAGACCATCGGTCGCCTCGAAACCGGCACGCGGACGGTGTCGATCGGCTGGCTCAACCGCATCGCGAAGGCGCTCCAGGTCGAAGCGCAGGATTTGGTCGACGGCGGCGACGCCAGCGAACTGCCGGTCGTAGCGCTTCTCGGTGCTGGAGGCGCGACCGCACCACGCAAGAGCGCGATCGTCGTCCCGCCCCGGCCCGACGCCGGGCAGGTCGCCATTGTCGTCGTCGCCGGCATCGGTGATTACCGTGCGGGTGACGAAATTTGGTGCGATCGGCTGGAGGCGTGGGAGTCGGCGCGTGCCTTGAACCGCGATGTGCTTGTGCCGCGGCCAGCGGGCCGCTTCCTCTTCGGCCGCCTGATCAACCGCGATGAAGAGAAACTTCAAATCCTCCCGCTGGAATCTGGCGGCCGGCAGCAGATCGTTACCAATCCTGTCTGGTTCGCGGTGGCATCGAAGGTGGTCCGCAAGCTATAGCGCCCGTGCAGGTGGTGAAGAGGCGACAAGATGGCTGCTAACGAACAGGATGGATCGACCTTGGTCGAGGCGAAAATTGCGGAACTGGATGACTGGCGTGGGTCGCTGCTGAAACGGCTCCGCGGACTGATTCAGGACGCTGATCCGGAGGTCATCGAAGAGGTGAAATGGCGCAAGCCAGCGAATCCGTCTGGCGTGCCGGTGTGGTCGGACCACGGGATGATCTGCACCGGCGAGACCTATAAGGACAAGGTGAAGCTGACTTTTGCGCGAGGGGCGGCGCTCGACGACCCATCCGGCCTGTTCAACTCCAGCCTCGATGGAGGCACCAGACGTGCAATCGACTTCCGCGAAGGCGGTCCGATAGAGGAAGCAGCGTTCAAGGCGCTGATCCGCGCCGCTGTCGAACTCAATCGAGCGCGCTAGCTGGCCGTCGACATGATGGTGGGCGGTGACGGGCTCGAACCGCCGACCCTCTCGGTGTAAACGAGATGCTCTACCAGCTGAGCTAACCGCCCACGGCCGGTCCGTGCCATGCGCGCTGCGGCGCCGCAAGCACCTTAGATTACTGCAGGTTGACCGACGTCGGCGAAGTAGCGGCGCAGCGCCTGGCTCGCTTCGGGCGCAAGCTCGACGAACACTCGGCGGCCGTCGTGCGGATCGGCACGGCGAACGAAAATCCCTTCGCTGACCATCGTCTTCAACCAGCGGAGCGCGGTCGTCGCCGGGACCGACGCGGCAATGCACAAGCTCGAAACGGGCACGCGAAGCTGCGCGATCTCCGCCTGCAAAAGATCGAGCAGCATGTCCCACGCTGGATCGGCGAACAGCTCGTCCCGAAAATAGCGAGCGCGCATGCGACGGGCGCGGATGACCGACCGGACGGTCTCGACAGAAAGTGGTGGAACATCTGCCGCCGAAGACTTTTCGATTGGACGTATCGGCGCCCCCGGTCCGGTCGACAGGCGCGCCAGAGTCGAGGCGATACGGCTGACCTCTTCACTCAGCTGCCTCAGCCGTTCCGCATTATTGTCGCTTGCGACGTCGGCCACGTGAAGCGGCATCCCGCGACGCGAGGTCGCAATGGCCAGCGCCGCAACCCGATCCGCCTCACCCGCGTCGATGATCAACTCAACGCCACTACCGTCCAGCGAGGCTGCAATGGGATCGAGCAGGTCGGAAGTCGCCGAGACGACCGCAGCATAACGGCCATCATCGACATCTTTGCCGATTTTGGCGAGAAGCTCGTCCATTGCGGGTCCGCCGTCTCGATCGAGTTCGACCCACACCGCGGTCGCGGCAATTTGCTGTTCGATTCGCTCGGCGGCCTGTTCGATCGGCAGACGGGCGCCGACGCGTAAACCGGCGGCCGCGGCCGAATGCTCGGCGAGGCCCATCGCCCGCTCACTGCTTGCAGCCACCAGCATTGGAGGGGAATCGGCGTAGTTAAGATCAGAGTCGGTCGAAATCGCGTCCATGGGACATCCCTAGGCGAAAAGCGGGACCGAGCGGGAAAGTGATAGCGCGCAATTCGGATAGAAGTCGCACGAATTCGGCTCCAGAACGGACTGAACGACGTGGAACCTTCATGGACTCCCGCTAAAGCACGCTATCCAGCCGGGGGGCGAATTTGTGTAGTACACCTGTTGAAGTACCGGCCGCGGTGCGGGCGCGGTGGCTCGCCGAGCTTGCCGAAGCCCTCGACCAGGCGGAGCGCGTCTTGAAAAGGCTTGCCCTCGGCGGTCGATACAATCCGATGATGATCGAGCTGGAGCTGCGAATCGGCGCCGCCAGGTGCGAACTGGAGTCGCTGCGGACGAGCCGCCAGGCGCGCGCTGAGTCTGCTCCAAGATGGATCGGCTTTCCTCCGTGGGAGCAGGCAAACCCACGCGGCGCCTAGATTCCCTGGGGTAGATCGCCCCCACCGCCAAAAGGTTCGAGATAGTGGTCGAGCCGCGGCGCTTTCCAACCGGAAGTGGCGACGAACGCCCGGTTCAGGAACGCGGGCTTGCCGTAGGCCAGCGCTGTGCCGTCAGGGCCGTCGACCAGCCCGCCCGCGGCGAGCAGCACCGCGTGACCCGCCGCCGTGTCCCATTCGCTGGTCGGCGATGCGCGCGGGTAAATATCGGCTCGTCCTTCTGCTAGGATGCAGAATTTGAGCGATGAGCCGACGGCGACATAGTCGCAGGTGCCGACCGCCCCGTTGAGATAGTCGATCGTTGCCTGGTTGAGGTGCGATTTCGAGGCGACGGCCGTCAGCTGATCGTCGCGCTCTCGCGTCTGGATCGCAGCGCGCCCCTGGCCTCGGTCGACCCAGGCTCCGCCGCCGACAACTCCGCCGTGCAGCACCCCTGTCGCTGGTGCGAACACGACCCCGAGCGTTGGGCCGTTCCGTCCGATTAGCCCGATGTTCACGGTGTAGTCCGTCCCACCACGAACGAACTCTTTGGTTCCATCGAGGGGGTCGACGAGAAAATAGGTATCGCCGTGCGCGGGAATGCGCCCTGCCGCGACTTCCTCTTCAGCGATAACGGGGACCCCCGGAGCAGCGCGTGCCAGCGCGGCGAGAATCGCAAGCTCGGCCGCGTGATCAGCTTCGGTGACTGGCGAAAGATCGTGCTTGGTTTGAACGTCGAAGCCGCGAGCGACGATTGTCTGGATCGCTTCGCCCGCTTCACGCGCCGCCTCGGCGAGATCGTCGAGGAGGCGCGGATAGTCGATCATCAGCGCGGGGCCATCCGGATCCCGCCATCCAGCCGAATGGCAGCCGCATTCAGGTACGGATTCTCGATGATGAAGCAGACGAGTCGCGCATATTCCTCGGCCTGGCCGAGCCGCTTGGGGAAGGGCACCTGCGCGCCCAGGGCATCCTGCACCGCCTCAGGCATCATCGCCACCATCGGCGTCTTGAACACACCGGGCAGGATCGTGTTGACGCGCACGCCGTCGTTCATCAGGTCACGCGCGATCGGCAGGGTCATGGCGAGAACTCCGCCCTTGGATGCGGAATAAGCCGCCTGGCCGATCTGCCCGTCCTCGGCCGCTACGCTGGCGGTGTTGATGATCACCCCGCGCTCACCGTCGGAACCTATCGAGTCCATTTCAATCATGCCCAAAGCCGCTTGTGCGATACAGCGGAAGCAGCCGATTAGATTGATCTCGATCGCCAGCTGGAACTGCTGCATCGGATAGGCTTTCGGCGCCTTGGTCTCCTTGTCACGTCCAACGGTCTTGGCGGCGTTCGCGACACCGGCACAATTCACAAGGATCCTTTCCTGACCGTGCGCTTCGCGGGCCTTTGCAAAAGCAGCAGTCACTTTCTCGTCGGACGCCACGTCCACCTCGCAGAAAATACCGCCGATCTCGCCCGCCACCTGCTCGCCGCGAACGATGTCGCGGTCGAAAACCGCGATTTTAGCGCCCCGGCGGGCAAGTTCGCGCGCCGTCGCTTCGCCAAGTCCCGACGCCGCGCCGGTTACCACCGCGGCTACTCCTTGAATGTCCATTTCGTCTCCAGACTGCGCTCTGCAGGGACGCCTATGCGTCCGACGGCACGTAACACAAGCCCGATGCGCACGGCCGCGAGGGTTGCGCTTGCGGTTCAGCCCAAATGCAGCTTGGACGGCCCATGACCGCAACTTAGTTTGGTAGTGGCACGTAGCTGGGGGGATCCGCGAGTGAGATTAAAGACGCACAATCTGGCGTTCTTGGGTACTGTCTGGCTCGCCTCGTTCGCGGCAGTTCCGGCATTCGCGCAATCAGCATCGACTGCCCCGGCACTGTTGCCCGCACCATCAGGCGGCGATGAAGTTGCCGCCTTCTATACCAACTACAAGGTACAACCCATCTGGACGCGCGCCGGAATCAACGACGCGGCCGTGACACAACTCGTGGCGATTTTGGAGAGGAGCGCTTTCGACGGTTTCGCGGAAGGTCCGCCATTGGCAGATCAGGTCCAAGCGGCGGTCGCGCAGGCCCGAAGCGGCGACCCGGCCGCAACAGCTGCTGCCGAGCGGACCTTGTCAACGGCGTGGGTCCGCTACGTCCAGGCCCTCAAGCGACCAACGCCCGGGATGATTTACGCTTACGACTATTTGAAACCTCAGGGAGTGCGCACCGCCCAAATCCTGCTCGCGGCGGGTGCCGCGCCGTCGCTCGAGCGCTATCTCCAGGACACCGCCAATCTCAACCCGCTCTACGTTGACCTGCGCGATGCTGCCTGGGCTGAAGCGCGGACGTCGGGCAATAAGACTCCCGATCCGCGGTTATTGGCCAACCTCGACCGGCTGCGGTCAATTCGGGCCGATGGCCGGTTCCTGATTGTCGATTCAGGGTCGCAGATGCTCAGCCTGTACCAGGACGGCCGCCTGGCGGATTCAATGAAGGTGGTAGTCGGCAAACCAGAACTGCCGACGCCGCTGATCGCCAGCATCATGCACTACATCACCTACAACCCCTATTGGAACGTCCCCGACCACCTCGTTCGCAAGGTCACCGCTCCCAACGTGCTGAAGTCCGGTGCGACGTATCTAAAACGCCAGGGGTATGAGGTGATGGCTGATTGGACGAGGGAGTCCGCAGTGATTCCCTGGCAGCAGATCGACTGGAAATCGGTTCAAGCGGGTCAGACCCACATTCGCGTCCGTCAGCTTCCGGGTCCGGCGAATTCCATGGGCAAGCTGAAGTTCCCGTTCCCGAACGGCGAAGACATTTATCTGCATGACTCGCCCGAGCGGGAATATTTTGCGCGAGATAAGCGCTTGCTGAGCAATGGGTGCGTCCGCGTTGAGGATGCGCGGCGGCTCGGCCGGTGGCTGCTCGGACAAGATCCGGCGGCGCCGGAGAATGGGCCGGAGGTGCAGGTGCAGCTTCCGCAGGGCGTGCCGGTCTACCTCACCTATGTCACAGCGCAGGTGAAGGACGGCAAAGTCACGTACCTGGATGATCCGTACGGCTGGGATTTGCCGGACCGGCCACAAATCGCGTCGTCAGGCCAGGCGCTGCCGGCGGCCACCGCGACTCAGCGTTGATCTGGTCGCCCTCGCCGGATCAAGTTTCGATTAGCCCGTGTTGCCGAAGCGCCGCAAGAATCTGACCGATCGATGCCCGCGCCTCCGCATCGACATTCGTTCCGCCGGTTGCGGCCGAAATTGCAGCAAGCTGCGGTCCGATCACCTGGACTCCATCCAAGACAACGCTTGAACCGCGAACGGTGCCGATCTCCCACGCGCCCGAGCGGTAGTTTGCCCAAATTCCGCTCGATTTGACGTAGGCGTTGAGGCCCTCAATCGGGGCGATGAATCTCCACCCCCCGCTGGTGTAACCGGCGAGGTTATTGCTTTTCCCAGTCCATTCGCCGGTGGGCAAAGTCCCCACGATATAACAAGCTCCTATGGCGGGCGTGGCGGGAGGATCAGATCGGGGGCCTTCTTCAACCGCGGCGGCGGCAACGAGATCGAGCGTCTGCAGCGCCTCATTATGAAAGAACTCCTTCTGGGCCTGCCCGGGGCTCAAGAAGGGCAAGTTCAGTCGCGCGCTTCCGCTCATCATTTCGCTCCTAAAGTATCAAACTTACCCGCGCCGACCTGGATGCAGCGGCATCGCCGATCTGCTGGACGTCCACGGTCGCCGGACCGCCTCCGAGTGTCGCAACGTCAGCTGCAGCAATAGTCAACCAGGGTTGTGTTGAGATCAGCTCGTGCGACCCGCCCACACCGCTCAAGTTCACGCGATATTGTTCGCTCGCTTCGCCGAGTGGCGCATCAATGCCGTCGAGCCATGCAAAACCGTCGCGGCTTCGTCGTGTCCAGCTCAATACGAGATCGCCGCTCCCCTTGCGCCCGCCTGAGAGATTCACGGGCGTTAGCGGGCGCAGGCTTTCGCCGGAAAATGGAATCGATGTTGAAATCGCACCGGGCGAAGTCGCGGACACCGTCGCTCCAATGTCCGCTTGCCATCCATTGCGGACATTAGCGATGCACTTCGGACTGCTTTTACGCCGCTTGCGTATGCCGGCCTACTGGCGCCATTCAGCGTTTCCACTAAAAGACGGCCTTCGCGGGGGCGCGAAAGGAGACCAATATGTCCTTGCCCCGCCTTACCGCCGCCGCTTTTCTCTCACTCGCTGTTGCCGGCTCAGCCAGCGCCCAGCCCCTGCCGCCGTCGGTCACCATCGGCGTGCGCAGCTTCGCCTTCACGCCCCGGCCGATCTACCTTCGCGCCGGGCGGCCGGTGACACTGACCTTCGTCAACCAGTCGGGCAGCGGCCACGACTTTACCGCCGGCGCCTTCTTCGCCGCCGCGACGATCATCGCCGGCGCGGCGCCGGGCGGCGAGATCGAGCTTCGCGGTCATGAGACCAGGAGCATCACCTTGGTCCCGCGCGCGGGCGTGTATCCGGCGCACTGCAGCCATTTCATGCATGCGATGTTCGGAATGCGCGACACGATTGTGGTCAATTGAAATCTCGGCCGTCACCGCCCAAACAGTAAGCTTGGGCGGCGCTGCGCAATAGCCATGCCGGGGGGTAGCAGATGGGAAAATCGATCGCGTTTGCGCTTGCACTGACAATGCTCGCGCCGGCGCCCGCTGCCGCCGGTCAGTATTTGTACGTGTGGGGCATGGAGACGCGGGATCCCTCGACCCCGATGCCTCCCGCGTCCACGATGGGCCGGGATTTCATCGCCATATTCGATGTGGGACGCCGGTCTGCCCATTTCGGCAGGCTCATCGCCATGCTCCCCGTCGGAACCGCTGCGAGCATGGCGCACCACACCAATTATGACATGCCCAGGGACGGCCGCCTGTTTGCCAGCGACTATATGTCTGGCCAGGCGTTCATCCTCGACTTGCGCGAACCCGCCAAGCCAAAGCTGACGGCTAGCTTCGGCGATGCCGGCCCCTATACTCATCCCCATAGTTTCGCCCGTCTGCCCAACGGCGACACCCTCGCGACATATCAGTTCAGGGGCGAGCCGGACGTCGCGGCCGGCGCTCTGGTTGAGCTTGATCCGACCGGCAAGGTCGTGCGCGCAAGCGACGCATCCGACGGCGCCGTCGATCCGTTCATCCGCCCCTACAGCGTGCTCGCTCTGCCCAGGATCGACCGGGTGGTTACGACAAGCGCGCCGATGATGCCCACCGACAAATCGTCGCATGTCGTGCAGCTGTGGCGGTTGAGCGACCTCAAATTGTTGAAATCCGTCAGGCTCGAGCGGCCGCCCCATTTCGCCGACGCCGTTGCAAGAAATCCGGCGGAGCCTCGCATCCTGGAGGATGGCAAAAGTGTTTTGGTGGTGACAGCCGGCTGCGGGCTATACCGGCTCACCGGTCTCGATGGCGCAAGTCCCGCAGCGACAATGGTGTATGATTTCGGATTTCGGGCGTGCGGTGTGCCGACCGTGGTTGGGCACTATTGGATTCAAACCTCGACCAGTGGGCGGCAGCTCATCAGCCTCGACGTCGCCGACCCTTCGCACCCCAGGGAAGTCGGCCGACTCGTTCTCAAAGACGACGCTCTACCGCACTGGGTAGCGCGTGAACCGGGCGGCAATAGGATCGTGATCACCGGCTTCGGTTCGCTCGCGACACATGCCCTGTTCGCCGAAGTGAATCTTAAGACAGGGGCGTTGACGTTGCAGCCGCGACTGATTGATTTCGATCGGCAGTGGCCGGATCATTGGAGCGGCCCGGCCATGCCGCACGCGGCAATCTTCAGCAACTGACATTGATCACGAAAGCTGCCTCAGACGACGTGCTCGCTGTGGCCGTAGACGACGATCGACATATAGCCTTCCCGCGGAGCTGACCCGGCGCGGGCGCCACCGGCGCTCGCCTGGAAGCGCTCGGCAGCCAATTCGTCGCAGCCATATTGCGGGGTTACCGATCCCGAGGTCGCCACCACTTCGCAATCCTTGACCGTGCCCTTGGCGTCGATCGCCAGCGCCATCAAGCGGCCACCGAGCAACGTCTCGCCGGGCGCGAGCTGCTGAATGTCGGGCTTCGGGCCGGGGCTGAAGCGGCGCTCGAACGTCAGTCGGGTGAACTGGTCCTTCGCGCCTTCGCTGCTGGCAGTCGCGGTCTTGGTGGCATCGACCGTGCACTCCTTGGCGCCGTTGGGCTGGAGGCTCGATTCATAGCGGCAGGACTGCGCCTGGCCGTCATCGGCGACGACGACCGTGATCCGTTCCCACCAGGCGGCGGTCGGGTTGAGGGTTGAGGGGGAATGGGTGGGGGCGGAAGCGAGAGTAAGCGCTGCAAGTGCACGGAACACCGGTCAACTCCATCGTGTCCCGCTCCGGCAGCCCGATTGCCGCCGCCGTCCAGCGAGGGTCAGGGCTGCCGAAGGACCGCCTGAACCAACGCCACCTGACCCGTCAAACGCGGGAAGTCGCATTTGGTGTCCCTTGCGGCTTGTCGGCTTTGTCGAAGCGGGGTGCGGAATGCTCGCGTGCGATGGGGTGGATTGTCGGATGGCCAGCGCTATTGCGTGCCGATCAAGCGCCGGGTTGAAGCGAGGTCGAAGGGGACCACGGCCGTCCGCTTGGGCCTCGGCTCGGCAGCGCTTCGGGCCCTTTCGCGTTGCCGAAAAGAAATGGGGGCCGGCATTGCTGCCAGCCCCCACTGCGCCGAGCGAAGGATTTGCCGGTATTCGTAACCTGGTCCTCTGAAAACCCGAAGGCCCCAATGAACCCGCTCTCGATCCTGGCTCACCAGCTCAGGCGTCGCTTCCCATCGAGCTGCTCCCTCTTTCGAGGTGCCTGGCGGTTCTACCTGACTGCGCCGCCCGAAGGTCCGCTTGTCTTTCGATCTGCCCGGCCCGATTGAAGCCGTAGCCCCAACCAAAACCACCCGTTGTTCTGCGGCCCTTCTTGGGGAAACCACTCTTGCGTCCCGCTTTGCTCACCAAAGTTCCGAAGAACCCCGGGAACCGCGTCGCGCGAGAGGCAATTTCCTCTTCCGGCGCCTCTACCCAGCTGGCCACGGTTAGAACCCGAAAGCTCTTTCCACTGCCTGCCGGCGGAGATCGGACCTTTGGTCACCTGCCGCATCCGCCTGCCGTTGCCGGCTCTTGGAGAGGCCGGAACCGCCGTCCCGATCACATGAGCACCATGCACATCGCTTCCGAGTCGCGGAAGCAAAATTTTCGGTAACAGGCCTGTGGATAACGGGGATATCGGGAGCAACCGTAGGAACTTTGCCCGAATCGCGAATTTCGGCGAGCCCGCCCGATCGTCGCAGCCCATCCTGGTTGCCGTTCCGTTCCCCTCCGCTTACCTCGATTGTGTGCCCGAATCCCCTGCCCGCGCTCCCGAGCCTGTGTATCTGTTGGGCCTGAACCCGCCGCAGCGTGAGGCAGTGCTGACCACCGAAGGACCGGTTCTCGTCCTCGCCGGCGCTGGTACAGGCAAGACTGCAGCGCTGACTGCCCGTCTCGCCCACCTGATCGCCACGCGAAAGGCGTGGCCGAGCCAGATCCTCGCGGTCACCTTCACCAACAAGGCAGCACGAGAGATGCGCGAACGTGTCAGCGCCCTCTCCCAAGGCGCTCTCGAAGGAATGCCGTGGCTCGGCACGTTCCACTCCGTCGCCGCGCGGATGCTCCGCAGCCACGCCGAACTCGTCGGTCTCCAATCGAACTTCACTATTCTCGACACCGACGATCAGCTGCGCGTCATCAAACAACTGATCCAGGCCGCAAACCTCGACGAAAAACGCTGGCCAGCGCGCCAACTCGCCTCGTTGATCGACCGGTGGAAGAACCGCGGTTGGACTCCGCGTCAAATCGACGCTGGCGAGTCCGAGGCATTCGCCGCCGGCCGGGGTGCTGATCTCTATTCTCAGTACCAGGACCGGCTGAAAACGCTCAACGCGTGCGACTTCGGCGACCTGCTGCTGCACATGCTGGTGATCTTCCGCACTCATGCGGATGTGCTCGAAGGCTATCGCGAGCGGTTCCGCTACATCCTTGTCGACGAATATCAGGACACCAACCAAGGCCAATACGAATGGCTCAAGCTGCTCGCGGAACCGCGCCGCAATCTCTGCTGCGTCGGTGACGACGACCAATCGATTTACTCCTGGCGCGGAGCCGAAGTCGCAAACATCCTCCGCTTCGAGAAGGACTTCCCCGGGGCCGCGATTATTCGCCTTGAGCAGAACTATCGCTCGACCTCGCACATCCTGTCAGCCGCCGACGGCCTGATCGCGCATAATGCGGGGCGGCTCGGCAAAAGCCTTTGGACCGACGCCGGCGAGGGCGAAAAGGTCCGTGTGATCGGGGTCTGGGATGGACCCGAGGAGGCACGGCGAGTGGGCGAGGAAGCCGAATCCCGCATGCGCTCAGGCGGGAGCCTGGATGACGTCGCGATCCTTGTCCGCGCCCAATTCCAGACGCGCGAGTTCGAAGAGCGATTCATCGCCGTAGGGCTACCGTACCAGATCATCGGTGGCTTCCGCTTCTACGAACGAGCCGAAATCCGCGACGCAATCGCTTATCTACGGCTAGTTGTTCAGCCCGCCGACGATTTGGCATTCGAGCGGATCATCAACCAGCCCAAACGCGGTCTCGGCGACAAAGCAGTCGCGACGGTCCATCGCCACGCTCGCGCAATTCAACAGCCGCTGCTGCTCGCATCGGCCAACCTCCTCGACAGCGACGAGCTCACTCCGCAGGCCCGCCGCAGCCTTGGCAATTTCGTCGCCGACATCGCGCGGTGGCGAAAGATGGCGAGCGAGCTCCCGCACCCCGAGATCGCCCGGATCATGCTCGACGAGAGCGGCTATACGGCCATGCTCCAGGCCGACCGGTCGGCCGAAAGCGCCGGCCGCCTGGAAAACCTGTCAGAGCTTACGCGCGCCATGGAAGAATATGAATCGCTGGGCGCCTTTCTCGAGCACGTCAGCCTCGTCATGGACAATGACGACGCACGCCAAGGCGAGCGGATCACGATCATGACCATTCACGCCGCGAAGGGCCTCGAGTTCGACACGGTTTATCTCCCCGGCTGGGAGGAAGGCGTCTTCCCGTCGCAGCGCTCGCTCGACGAGGGAGGGTTAGCCAGTCTCGAGGAGGAGCGCCGTCTAGCTTATGTCGCGATCACGCGCGCTCGCCGCCGCTGCACCATCGTCCACGCAGCCAACCGCCGCATCTATGGCCAATGGACCAGCAGCATCCCGAGCCGCTTCATCGCCGAGCTTCCCAAAGCGCATATCGACTCTGAAACGACCATGACTGGCGGTGAAAGCCTGTGGCGCGCGCAATGGTCGGAGCGAACGGACCCGTTCGGCCACCTTGGCCCAGCGCAAGCAATGCGCGCCAGCACACGCGGCCCTGGTTGGCAGCGCGCCAGCCGCGACGGCCGCTTCAACCCTGAACCGCAGCGCGTGATCGAGGCCCGGGCGTCGGCGGTCAGCCTCGGCAACCGCGGCCGCACAGACCTGTCGCTCGGCCAGCGCGTATTCCACGGAAAGTTTGGATACGGGACGATCGCGGGGATCGAAGGCAACAAGCTCGAAATCGATTTCGAACATGCCGGGCGCAAGAAGGTGCTCGATAGTTTCGTCAGCGCCGACTGACCCTCACTCCGCTCCCTTGCGGATCGCATTACGGACCCACGGGATAATGGACGTCCAACTTAGTTCCTCGAGCAATTCGATCCCGATCAACTCCCCTTTGCTCCAGATGACCTCTCCCGAAGGCACGTTGAGGCCTTCGACGAATGTCGACACATAGGCACCCATTCTGGGCATATCCTTGCCCTCAAGCTGCACACCGCCGCTTGAAATGTTTCTGAGCATGGCAGGACAGAAATTTTCGCCACTCTTGACGTGCGCGAGACAGCGGACCTCGAGACGTGGCATCGTGCGGCGTTCGGGGGTTTGACTGACGAGCTTGCGGTTCAACAGCGCGATCACGTCGATGGAGTCTTCGAATCTCACGCCGAGTTCACCGCGGTCGGTCCAGGCGATCTTGCCCGCCGGCCTTTGCCCGGTCGCCAACTCGATCAACACGCGTTCGCCGAGCGCCGGAGCAAGATCGCTCGCGACTGTAGCTCCGAGCGCGGAGATCTTGCGGATCTCGCACTGGTGCCCGACCCCGGAATGGTAGATTACGGACGCGTCGAACGGCCCCTGTTTGCCCGATGCGGAAACATCGTCGGGCCAGGGAAGGCGGTCGCCAACGACGACGGTAGTGACTGAAGTTGGGTCAGTCATCCAAGAGGTTCCGGCCGGTTCGCCCTACCTTCGCCTCAGGAGAACTAAGAAGTCGCTAACGAAGCTCGGCTTCGCGCCGGGATGAAACGGCAGCCTTGGTACGTTCTCATATTATGGTTGTTGGGAACCCGACTCGGCGACCGTGCATTTCCGCAGCAAAAGTCGAGATAGAATTTCAGGTGTGAAATGAAGAAGCTAGCCATTGTGCTGGCGCTGACGGGATCGTGCGTATTTGCGACTGCCGTTGCTTCTACGCCAGCTGAAGCGCTGGAAACCCCCGAAGCCCAGATCGAAGCGAGCGACGCGGCGTCGCAGGCGCGCATCGATATGCTCGAAACCTTTGGTCCCAGGGCGTTGAGACCCGGACAATATGTCTGGCGCGATGTTCCCGCCTCTGGTCCCGAGCGGGTCGTCATCAGCCTGTCGGACCAGCGCGCTTACCTCTACCGCGGAAACGCTCTTGTTGCGGCAGCGGCGATTTCGACCGGCATCGAAGGACGCGACACGCCGACTGGAATCTTTTCCGTGCTCGACAAGAAGCCATTCTATCGGTCGAAGAAGTACGACAACGCGCCGATGCCTTGGATGCAGCGCATCGATCAGTACGGGATTGCGCTGCACGGAGGTTACAATCCTGGATACCCCGCGTCGCACGGCTGCATCCGTCTCCCGGTCGCTTTCGCGAAGAAGCTCTACTCGGTGACCGACGTCGGAACGCCGGTTTACGTCGGGGCCTAGTGTCAAAATGGCATTCGCCACGGCAGTTTTGAACTTGGGCGCCGGTCCCGCGTTGTGCAGTCCAAGTGGGCTCGCAAGAGCCTGAAACAAAAGCGAGTTTTGGCCCGTGAACACTCGGATGATGGCCAGCGCCGCCTGTGCGGCGCTGATGATGATTTCTTTGCCCGTGCAAGCTCAGACCTTGCCCGTCGCCGCAACTTACCAGGCCAGCGATGCGGTAAGCGCCTTCTATGGGTCGCGCAGTGGCGCGCCGTTGTGGTTCAAGAGCGGCGCCGACAGCTCGGCAGCGCGCGAACTGATCGGCATTCTCCAGCGCTCGGCGCTTGACGGGATGCCGAGCGGGCCGGCGGTTGCGGAGCAGGCGCAGGCGCTGCTTGGCCCCGCCCAAAGCGGCGATCCTGCAGCACTCGCCGCCGCCGATCAGATTCTGTCGGTCGCATGGGTTAACTATGTCGAAGCGCTCCAGACGCCGCCTGCCGGGATGACCTACGCCGATCAGTGGGTCGCGCCGCGGCGCGATAGCCCGGCAACGATCCTCGCTCGGCGCTTATGTCCACACCGTCAGCCAAGTGAACCCGATCTACGCCGAGCTGCGCGATGCCGCCTGGTCGGCGGCGCAGGCAAATGGCGGGCAGCTGGATTCCCGCGTGCTCGCCAGCCTCGATAGAGCGCGCGACGTTCCGCCAACCGGTCGCTTTGTCATGGTCGATACCGCCGGCGCGCGGCTCTACATGATCGACAACGGCCGGATCGTAGACTCGATGAAGGTGATCGTCGGCAGGGACGATCCCTCGACCCAGACGCCGATGCTGGCGAGCACCATCTACTATGCGACGCTCAACCCCTACTGGCACGTCTCGGCCGACATGGTCCGAGACCTGATCGCATCCAATGTCCTCAACTTGGGCCTAAGCTATCTCAAAACCCGCGGCTACCAGGTGATGCCGGCGAACCCGACCGACGACAGGTTGCTGGATCCCGCGAAGATCAATTGGCACGCCGTCGCTGCGGGGCGTGAAACGGTCCGGGTCCGCCAGCTGCCGGGACCTGCCAATTCGATGGGACGGCTGAAAATCCCGTTTCCCAACGCGACCGACATTTACCTGCA
>JAZKBB010000019.1:39749-66950 GCA_040388865.1 Pseudomonadota bacterium
CGACGAAAGCGCTATTCAACCAGGACGACCGCAGCCTCAGCCACGGCTGCATTCGGCTCGAAGATGCCGAGCGGCTCGGCCGCTGGCTGATGGGCCGCGAACCCGAGACCGCCTCGCGCGAGCCGGAGCAAAACGTGCTGCTGCCGACCCCCGTGCCGATCTACGTCACCTATTTGACCGCGCACGTGGAGAACGGGCGCCTGGCCTTCGTCGATGACAACTACCGTCGTGACGAACAAACACTCGCGTCAATGCGCTAAACCGACACTTCGTCCATCGTTGTCAGCTCGGGCTCGGGGACGCCGGACGCCTTGAACTCGCGCATCAGCTCAGCTTTGCGCAACGCCAGCCGCTCGCCAAGCGCGTGGAGATCGATTTCGGTCTTGCGCACTTGGGGGAAGAGTTCCTTCTCCTCCTCCCGCACATGGTGCGCGATCTCCTCGCCCAGCACCTGGACTTTGGCATCGAAGAAGTCATCGCCCTTCCCTTCGCCGCCCTCGATTTCGGCGATCAGCACCTTGGCCGCGTCATGTTCGACATAAGCTTCCTTGAGGAGCTGCTCGTCGATCTTGCCGTCGCAGGCCGGATAGAAGATTTCCTCCTCAATCGTCGTGTGGACAGTGAGCTCGAGGCAGATGCGGCGCGCCAGCGTCTGCTTGCGGCCATCGCCCTTGGCGGTTTCGTAGTCGCTGAACAATTTCTCGACGCTGCGATGGTCTTCCTTCAGCAGCGCGATCGCGTCCTGCGTCTTGCGCTCGGCCATAGATTTTTACTCCCTGCTGGCTTTGAACCCGAAAACCAACATCGGCTGGCTGATGTTCCTTCGCGGGAGGACGGCGAAATTTCACAAAGTTCATTGCCCTACACGCACGAGCGAGGGATCCGCCAATCTTCGCGAATGTTCGCAGTGATGGCACGAAATGCAGCGATTGCAGCGAGCCTACGCCCGAGTGCGCGCGCGGACAAATGAGGGATTTCAGAAGCGGGCGAAGTCATTGGCGCGCTCTCCTTCAATGAGGGAGCAAATCAGTTATCGCATTGAGACGGCTGTAGGAAAGAAGTTTCCCGACCCGATATTCTACGACGGCCCGCCGCTATCCGCCTCGGCATCCGCAGCGGCGAGGGACTGCTCCGGCGTCTTGCTGAGTTCGAGCCAGTCGCGGAAGGGCAGATGATAGATCATGTCCATCACCTCGAACTCCAGGCCGCCCGGCTGCCACGTATCGCTGTTCCACAGCGCCACTACGCCGCTCTTTTTCTGGGGGTCGAAAAGGATGAGTGAGCGATAGCCGCGGATCCCGCCGCGATGGCCGATGATACGATGCCCCGCATAATCGTAGCTGCGCCAGCCATAGCCGTACCAGGCGGTGCCGACCCGCTCGAGGAACTTGCGCAATCGTCCTCGCTCGCCGGGAGTGACGACGTAAGGCGCATGGATTGTATCGAGGACGCGGCCGTCGAGCACATCGGGCATTTCGCCCATCTGCGCTTCCATCCACAGCGCCATATCCTTGATGTTGCTGTTGATCCCGGCCGCTCCAGGAACTTTGTAATAGGTATCGACCATTGGCCACGGCCGTTTTCCCGCGCTGTGGGGACGCGCCCAGCTACGGTTCGCCTCCAGCCCGGCCATCGAAACGCTCCCGCTGGTCATCCCGATCGGATTGAAGAGGGTGCGCTTGACCGCCTGCTCGTATGGCATGTGGGTAATGCGCGAGACCATCTCGCTCGACGCGTCATAGGCGACATTCTGATAGTCCCAGCAGGTGCCCGGGGCGCATACGGCATTGAGCGTTGCCAGCTGCGTGCGCAGGAAGCTAGGATCCTGCCCTTCCTCGAGCTTGTTCGCGAAGGCGTCACGATAGAGGCCAAGGCGGTGCGACAGCAAGTCGCCGACACTCGCCTTATACTCGTTACCGGCGGGCAGCTTGAGGTCCGGCGCGTAGTTGGCGACCGGCGCGTTCAAGTCGATCTTGCCCTGCTCGGCCAGCTTTGCGACCATCGTCGCCGCGAGCCCCTTCGAGCAGGACGCCCAGCGGAAGACTGTTTCCGGGGTCACCGGGTCGCCCGAGCCTGCCTGGGTTTCGCCATAGCCCTGGAGGAAAGTGATGCGGCCGTTCTCGACCACGCCAACCGCGAGCCCGACCATCGCGGGTTTAGCCATCAATTGCTTCAGCCTGGCATCGAGCAACCGATAATCGATGTCCTGCCGCGATGCGGGCGAGATTGCCGCGAGTTTGAGGTGCGCGGCGACGATCTTGGGGTCCTGGTGGCCGCCGGCTGCTGCATGCGGGCGCATGGCGAGGAGCGACGCGCCCATCAGGAGCACGAACGCGCCCAAGCCAACCTTCTGCGCCTTCTCCAAAATCGATCTTCTCCCCGCCCTCCTCGCCGGTGTGCCGGGGAGCAGGGCCAGTCTCAACATCAGGTTTAACGCACTTGCGACGGGCCGACTCTACGGCGCGACGAACGCCGCTGCCGCTGGCAATCAACGCACGGCTCGCCTAAACGGCCCGCCATGCAGTTTCTGAAGACGGTCTTCTGGGCGCTCGTTGCGGCGATCGCGGCGCTGTTCTGCTGGGTGAACTGGACTCCAGTGCCGGTGAACCTGTGGAGCGACATCCAGGCCGACATCAAATTGCCGATCCTGCTGCTGATCGCCTTCCTGCTCGGCTTCCTTCCCACCTGGCTGATCATGCGGGCGCGGATCTGGTCGCACCGCCGGCGGATGGAGGCGATGGAGCGCAACCGCCTATCGTCCATGCCCACCGAGGCGCATTCCGCCGACGAAGCGGAGCCGGTCATATGAGCCCCATCTTCGTCGCGATTGATACGCCGAGCTTAGAGCAGGCACTAGCGATCGGCGAAGCGGTGCGGGGGAACGCCGGAGGCCTTAAGCTAGGCCTGGAATTTTTCGCCGCACAAGGACCTGCAGGGGTTCGGCGCATGGCCTCGCTCGGCGTGCCGATCTTCCTCGACCTGAAGCTGCACGACATCCCGAACACGGTCGGAAAAGCTGTCGCGGCTTTGACTGAGTTGGAGCCCGCGATCCTCACCGTCCACGCGGCCGGCGGACGGGCGATGCTGGCGGCGGCGAAGACGGCTGCTGGAGCGCGGACCAAGGTCGTAGCGGTGACCGTCCTCACCAGCCTTGATGCCGACGACCTTACCTGCATTGGCGTTGATGCGGCGCCGTCCGATCAGGTCGTGCGCCTGGCCATGCTGGCGCGCGACAGCGGCCTCGACGGCATCGTCTGTTCGGGTGACGAAGTTGGGACGGTTCGCCGGCTGTGGCCCGAAGGCTTTTTCGTCGTCCCCGGAGTCCGGCCAGCCGGCGGCGCTGTCGCCGACCAGAAGCGCGTGGTCACGCCAAATCAGGCAATGACCGACGGCGCATCAGTGATCGTCGTCGGACGGCCGATCACCGCCGCCGAGGATCCCGCGCGAGCCATCGCCGAGATCGCCGAAAGTCTGAATAAAGAGGTGATCGAATGAGCTGGCTGAGCCGAGTCCGCAGCGGCATCCCCTTCCTGCCCAAGCGCCAGGGCGCCGAGAACCTGTGGCACAAGTGCGGCAAGTGCGGTTCCATGGTTTTCGTCAAGGAGTGGGAGGAAAATTACAGCGTCTGCCCACGCTGCGACTTCCACGACCGCATCGGCCCCCCGAAAAGGTTCGAGCAGCTGTTCGACGCCGCGGAATACGAGATCCTTTCCTCTCCGGAAGTGCGGGAAGATCCGCTGAAATTCCGCGACACGAAGCGCTATACGGAGCGGCTGAAGAGTGCTCGCGCCGCAACGCACGAGCAGGACGCGCTAATCAACGCCAAGGGGAAGATCGGCGGCAATGATGTTATCATCGGCGTCCAGGATACCGGCTTCATGCTCGGCTCGATGGGAACCGCGGTTGGCGCGTCCTTCGTGGCCGCCGTTCAGCGGGCCATCGAAGACCGCTGCCCCTACATCATCTTCACTGCCGGCGGCGGCGCCCGCATGCAGGAGGCGTCCTTGTCGTTGATGCAAATGCCGAGGACGACCGCGGCCCTGCAGATGTTGCGGGAGGCCGGGCTGCCCTACATCGTCGTCCTGACCGACCCCACGACCGGCGGGATCACCGCCTCATACGCGATGCTGGGCGACGTCCAGCTGGCCGAGCCCGGCGCCTTAATTGGGTTCGCCGGGCAGCGGGTGATCGAGCAGACGATCCGCGAGAAGCTGCCGGAAGGCTTTCAACGTGCCGAATATCTGCTCGCCCACGGCATGATCGACATGGTCGTGCCGCGCAGTGAGCTGAAGGAGAAGCTGAGCTTGCTCGTCTCCTACCTCGCGCCGGAGGCGAAAGAGGCCGCGTAGCATGGCGGACTTCGCGCGCTCGGCGCATCCGGCGGTGCAGGCGCAGCTCGACCGGCTCTCGATGCTCTCGCCCGCCGGTGACCGGCTCGGTCTTGAGCGGATCGGGCTAATTTTGGAGCGGTTGGGGCGCCCGCAGGATCAACTGCCGCCGGTCTTCCATATTGCCGGAACCAACGGGAAAGGCTCGACCGTCGCTTTCCTGCGCGCCGCGCTCGAAGCCAGCGGCCACAAAGTCCATGCCTTCACCAGCCCCCACCTGGTGCGATTCAATGAGCGGATTCGGGTCGCTGGACGCCTGATTGAGGACGAGCCGCTGGCCGAGTTGCTGACCGAGGTGTTGGACGCGGGCAAGGGCGTCGAGCCGAGCTTTTTCGAGGTGGCGACAGCGGTCGCGATACTCGCCTTCGCACGAACGCCTGCCGACGCCTGTATTCTCGAAGTCGGGCTCGGCGGCCGGCTGGACGCGACCAACGTTATTGAGCGCCCGCTGATTTGCGGCATTACGAACCTGGCGCTCGATCATCAGCAATTCCTCGGGGAAGGTCTGACCGACATTGCCGGCGAAAAAGCGGCTATTGCCAAGCCCGGCGTTCCGCTCGTCACCCAACGTTACCCGCCCGATGTTATGCGCCGCATCGGCGATGTCGCGGCCAAGGCCGGTGCGCCGTGGGTGCCGCGCGGAGGAGTTTGGGACGCGACCGTCGGCAACGGGCGGCTACGATATCGCGATGAGGAAGGCGAACTCGACCTGCCACTGCCGCGTCTACTCGGGGAGCATCAGGCGATGAACGCGGCGCTGGCCGTGGCGATGCTGCGCCACCAGGATCAGCTTGTTGTTTCCGCGAATGCGTTCGACGCCGCGATGGAGTCGGTGGATTGGCCGGCGCGGCTCCAGCGTCTCGCGCCCGGACCACTAACCGGAAAGCGCGAAGTCTGGCTCGACGGCGGACACAACCCGTCGGCGGCGCGGGAGATCGCGAGCTTCGCCAGCCAACAGTGGACCGACGGTAAGCCGCTCCATCTGATCTTCGCCAGCCTGACCACCAAGAAGCCGGCGGGCATGCTGGAGCCATTCAACGGCGTCGCCGCTGCGGTTCACGCGGTGCCGATCCCCGGACACAGCTCCTTTGCGGCTGAGGAACTTGTCGAGATTGCGGGCAAACTCGGCTTCCGCGCCAATCGGCATGAGGGGGTCGAGCAGGCGCTGGCGGCAGTTCCTGCCGACGCGCGGGTACTGATCTTCGGCTCGCTCTACCTGGCCGGCTCGGTGCTCGCCGCCAACGGGCAGGTGCCCGACTAAGCCTTCGCCGGCCCGTCCACGCTGGGCACATCCGGGTCACCCGCGCGACCCCCTTGGGCCGATACGCGCCACCATTCGAGCAGGACGAAGAAGACTGCGATCAGGCCCGCCGCTGCTGTCCACCGGAACACCAGCGCGTAGCCATACTTATCGAAACTCTCCCCGGCGACGCCTCGCCCAAGCGACCCGACCAGGAAGGTGAGCGACGACAGCAATGCATATTGGACCGCTGTGAACTTCCGGCTGACGATGCCAGAGAGGTAAGCGACGAACGCGGTGAGGGCGACCCCCGTGGCGATATTCTCGTAGCAGATCGCGAGCAGCAGCCGGACCATGCGGTCGTCGGCGCCGAACCAGCCGAGCAGGACATTCAAGCGCAAAGCGTGGGCGAACGCATCGATGTTGGCTCCGCCATCGGCCAGTTCGGCGTAGAGCAAATTGCCGAGCGGCGTGACCGCAGCGCCGATGAGCACCGTCGGAAATCGTCCAATTCGCCCAAACAAATAGCCACCGAGGCTGATCCCGATCATCGTCATAAAGATGCCGAACACCTTCGACGCGAACGCCACCTGGTCCTTCGTGTAGTGGAGGTAATCAAGGTAGAAGGGGAAGGCGAAGCTCGACCAGATATTGTAGCAAAGCGCGTAGGTCAGGATGAAGCCGATGATGATCAGGACGCCCCAGCGCAGGCGTTCCGACAGCTCGGCGAGCGGCGACACCAGCGCTCCGTAAATATGATTCATCGCTGCCCGGCCGCCCGAGATTGTCGGGTGCGCCTCGTGTTGGACCCCTCGCCCGTGCGCCTTGAGCCAGTTGACCAGAGCTGAGATAACCAGCGGGACGAACACCGTCGCGACGATGATCCACGGGCCGACGTGAGTTGTGAATTCGGCGACCGATGGCGGTTTTCCACCCGGCCCTTGCGCCGCCAGCATCGAGATCATGAACCGGGCAAGCGAGACAATCGCCCACAGCCAGCACAGACCAACGATCACCAAAGCTCCGAGCCTGACCGACGTATTGACCTCGCCGGCCTCTTCCATCGCCGCTTCGATCGCCCCTTTCGGTGGACGCTGCGTGTCTGGCGCGGTGATCGCCACCGCCAGCATGGCGAGGACCAGGCCGGCCATGACGAAATAGACCGTCCCCCAAGGCATCCGAGCGGCGAGGATCAGCGCAAAGGCGCCTCCGACGATCGACGCGGTGCGATAGCCGAACTGGTAAACCGCCGAGAGCAGTTCAACCGGCGTCCGCTCGTCGGCGACGTCGATTCGCCAGGCGTCGACGGCGATGTCCTGGGTGGCCGATGCGAAGGCGCCGATCACTGCGAAAACCGCAAACCAGCCGAGGCTGCGCGTTGGATCGCTCGCACCCAAGCCAACGAAGGACAGGATCAGGAATGCCTGGCACAGCACGATCCAGCCCTTGCGCCGCCCTAGCTGCGACAACAGCGGCAGGTGCACCCGGTCGACCAGCGGCGACCACAGGAACTTGAACGCGTAGGTGAGCCCGATCCACGACAGCACGCCTATGGTCGCGAGGTTGATCTTGGCGTCGCCAAGCCACGCATTGAGGGTGCCGATCAGCAGGGCGAACGGAAGACCCGATGAGAAGCCGAAGGCGAGCATGGTCGCCGCCTTGCGCGTCGCCAGCGCGGCCTTGAGCAGCTTCCATCCCTTGGGTCGCTCGCCTGCCACTATTCCGCTCCCTGGCTGTCCCTCGTGAAAACCTTAAACAGCTTTCACGGCCTGCCTAGCCCCGCGATGAATGCACCCTAATTCTCCTCGCCAGCGGCAGCGAAAAGCTCGAGGCCCTTGGGCAATTTCACGCTCTCGCCCTGGAGGTGGCGGTCGACGCACTCGATCGCCTTCAGCAGTTGGCGCTCCGTATAAGGCTTGTGCAGGCAACCAACGGCAATCTCGGCAGCGCCGGGGTATGGATGGCCGGTCGCGAACAGGGTCGGGATACCTCGCGCCTTCGCTGCCCGGGCGAGCTCCATGCCGTTGTGCTGACTGCGCAGCCGGATGTCGCTGAGGATCAGGTCGACCGGCTGTCGCTTGATAATCTCGACTGCATTGTCGAAATGGTCGGTGGTCGCGACGATCTTGTACCCGGCGTCGCCGAGGATATTCTCATTGTCGAATGCCGTCAGCGGCTCGTCCTCGACGATGAGGATGCGCTTGACGACTTGCTTATGCTTCCCGAACAGCATGTGGACCCCACAATGACTTCGCAACCGCAACGAACCACGCGCAAACCAGTGCCGCACCGCCGACGCGGCGCCGGGCGATCGGTGTCAGCTTCGCCGCCCAAAGCCGAAGGCGGCCCCCAACGGATTGCGAAACTACTCGCGCGCGCCGGAGTCGCCTCCCGGCGCGAAGTGGAACGCATGATCGCTGATGGACGCATTGCGCTCAATGGTGAAAAGCTGACGACCCCGGCAACATTGCTTCCGGACCTGCAGGGGGTGACGGTCGACGGCAAACCGGTTCGCGCGCCCGCGGCAACGCGCCTGTTCCGTTTCTACAAGCCGGACAAGACAATCACTGCCGAGCGCGATCCCCGCGGCCGGCCGACGATCTACGACCGCCTGCCTCCCGGGCTGCCCCGCGTGATGCCGGTCGGCCGTCTCGACTTCCTGACAGAGGGGCTGCTGCTGCTGACGAACGACGGCGAGCTCAAGCGCAAGCTCGAGCTACCCCGGACGGGGGTCGTCCGCACCTATCGTGTCCGGGCGCACGGCCAGGTCACGCAGGCGCAGCTCGAAGAACTCGCGGACGGCATTACCATCGAGGGCATGCATTACGGCTCGATCAACGCCAACCTTGAGCGGCGCACGGGCAGCAATTGCTGGGTCGAGATGAGCCTGACCGAAGGCAAGAACCGCGAGGTCCGACGCGTCCTTGCGCATCTTGGGCTCCAGGTCTCGCGCCTGATCCGCATCGCCTATGGACCGCTGACCCTGGACGGACTCGAGCCAGGCGACGCCGACGAGGTTTCGCAGTCAGAATTCGAAGCCTTCGCCAAGTCCCTGAAGTGAGGATCATTGCGGGCAAGTGGCGCGGGCGGCCGCTCGACGCGCCGCCGGGACTCACCACCCGCCCCAGCGCCGATCGGGTGCGCGAGACGCTCTTTTCCATGCTCGCAAGTCGGCTCGGCAGCTTTGAAGAATTGCGGGTCGCCGACCTGTTCGCGGGCAGCGGAGCGCTCGGGTTTGAGGCACTGTCACGTGGGGCTCGCTCGGTCACCTTTGTCGAGAATAATGCGACGGCAGCGGCGACCATTCGGCGCAATTCGGAAAGGCTGGGCGCCTCAGTGCAGGTGCTGACCGGCTCCGCGTTTGCACTCCCGCGATCTGAATCGTTCGACCTGATCTTCGCCGACCCGCCCTACTCGCCCGGTGCCGGCAGCGAGGTGGTCGCTGCGGTTGCGAAGGCTTCCTGGTTGGAGGCTGGCGGGTGGATGAGTGTCGAAACCACCCGCGACGACACTATCGAGCCCGGCGACATGATCGTCGATGCAACGCGCGACGTCGGCCGCGCGCGGCTTACGCTTTTGCGCTGCCCTTAGACGCCGTCGACGCCTTTTTGATCTCGTCGATCTCGTTGCCGAGGCGGCGGCCAACGGCAGCAGCAGCGGCCTTGCCGGCTTCCTTGACGGCCTTGCCCGCGCGCTTGCCGCGCGGACCGCTTCCACCCGTCGAGAATCCATGCTCGGCCAGCGCCGCGAGCGCGGCCGTGGCCGCAACGGCAACCAGCTCGGCGACCAGCGGGCTCTGCAGCAGCTTGATGAACATCTCGCCGGCGTCCGGCCCCGATTTTCCATCGCCTGAGCTCTGGCGCTGAACCACCGCCTTCGACCTCGCGGTACCCTTGCCCTGGCTCTTCGACTTCGCGCCCGAACCCTTGCCTGTCGCCTTCTTGGCCATCGTCACTGCTCCTGCCGATTCTCTTTGAATGCTTAACTCATGCCAGCGCCGGCGTATCCAGCCGCTCTGGTGTATTGACACTATAATACACTAGAAGCTATGCCTTTCTCGAAAACAGGAGGACGGGTATGTATTCTCAACAAGATCTCGACGACGCGGTCGCTTCGGGCGTGATCACGGCCGAGGCGGCGAACGCGCTGCGCGCGCACATCGAAGCTCAGCGATCAACCGCGATTCCCGACGAGGAGCAGTTCAGGCTCATCACCGGCTTCAACGATATCTTCGTGTCGATCGCCGCAGCGATCCTGCTGTTCGCTGTCGGCTGGATCGGCCAGAGCATCGGCCAGAGGACGGGGCTCATCATCAGCGATCACGGCGAAACCGGACCGAGCTTCCTTGCTCCGCTCGCAGTTGGCGCGACGGCCTGGGCGCTTGCCTTATTTTTTACAGCCCGGCGCAGGATGGCGCTCCCGTCGATTCTCTTGCTCCTCGCCTTTGTCGGCGGGGTGCTTGCGACATCTGCGTTCGTGCTGGTGCAAATCATCGGGCCGGATCGCTTCCAGAACAGCAATGACGTCATCGCCGCAACGGTAGGCGGAGTAAGCGCTGCGATCGCCGCGGCCGCGGCCTGGATCCACTGGCGCCGCTTCCACGTACCGATTACGGTTGCCGCGGGAGCGGCTGCCGTCGCCGGCATATTCCTGGCGGCTGTTATCGGCATCGCCCAACCCGGTGACACCGAGTCCGCCAAGAACCTGATCCTCGGCTTTGTCCTGCTTCTCGGCATCGGCATGTTTCTGTTCGCGATGTGGTGGGATGCCTCTGATCGGGCACGGCTCACCCGCCGCTCCGATGTAGCCTTCTGGCTGCACTTGCTGGCCGCGCCGATGATCGCTCACCCGATCTTCACCATCATGGGGCTGAGCCGGGGTACGGTCAGCACCGGCGAAGGCCTCGCGGTCGTTGGTTTGTATCTGCTGTTCGGTCTGACGGCGCTCGCCGTCGACCGGCGCGCACTGCTCGTCTCGGCTCTCGCCTACGTTCTTTATGCGCTGACCGAGTTGTTCAAGCAGTTCGGCGCGGTAGAGCTGAATATCGCCCTCACGGCGCTCGTCATCGGATCGGCATTGCTACTGCTGTCGGCATACTGGCACCAGGCCCGGCGTCTGGTCGTGCTCCGTCTTCCAGCAGCGCTGCAGGACCGGCTCCCGAACCTCGACCGGATGGTTATTACCCAACAAGCCGCATGAGACGGCGCTCGAGCGGGGCCATGACACCACCAAGGTCGTGGCCCCGCTTGAGCACAGCCCCATGCTCCCCAACGAGCGCAAACGCCCCCTGCTTCAGCCGAAGCTCGGGGCGTTTTTCTATGCGCACCTCCGGCCGTTCGGAATGGCGACGGAAAGCCGCAAAGACAGCGACGTCGGGGTCAATGCGTAATGCATAATCGCGCCAGTGACCCGCAGCGACCATCCGACCATAGAGGTCGAGGATTTTCATCAGCTCCCGGCGATCGAAAGTAGCTATTTGGCGCCGGTCCCATTTACTCGGGAACGGCGTGACGACACTCAAGCGCTCTTCACCTTGGGCTGGGATTGGGCCGGCTTTCTCAAACCCCGAAGCTCGCGGCGGAGCCCTTCGATTTCCTGCTCGAGTTCGACCAAGCGAGCGCGAACCGGGTCCATATCCTCACCGCAAGGCGTACCATAGGGCATGAAGCCAGGGCTGTAGTGGACCGCGTCGACTGGCACTGGCTTGGCGGGAATGCCGACGACCGTCTGACCCGCCGCGACGTCCCTGGTCACCACCGAGTTGGCGCCGATCTTGGCGCCCTCACCCACCTCGATCGGGCCGAGGACCTGAGCGCCCGAGCCGACAACGACGCGATCACGGAGCGTCGGATGACGCTTTCCGCCGACGCCCGTGGTCGGGTTGGTGCCACCCAAGGTCACATGCTGGTAGATGGTGACATCGTCGCCAATCTCGGCGCTTTCACCGATGACGCTGAAGCCATGGTCGAGGAAGAAGCGCTTGCCGATCTTGGCGCCCGGATGAATGTCGATGCCCGTCAGGAACCGCGCAAAGTGATTGATCAACCGCGCGAGGAAGAACAGCCGGCCTTCCCACAGCCAATGCCCGGCGCGGTGAAGCACGAGCGCGCTGACGCCCGGATAGAACAAAACGTCCCAGCGTGATCGCGCGGCGGGATCGCGGGACTTGACCGAATCCAGATAAGCAATGAGGCCAGACTGCAAGCGACGATGTTCCTTCCCGTGGCAGCGCAATTTAAGTGTGGCGAATTGCAAATACCAGCCGAGCGCCGAACAGCGTGCTGGAACAGGAATAATGAGCTCGTAGTTCGACGCTTGATCACGATTGCAGGGGGTTTCGATCTTTTCCGCTTACAACCCGCTCTACTCACTGGCCGGCTTCCTTGTAGGGATGCTCGTCGGCCTCACCGGAGTCGGCGGCGGATCATTGATGACTCCGATCCTGGTGCTGCTGTTTAATTTTCATCCGGCAACCGCCGTCGGCACCGACCTACTTTACGCGTCGATCACCAAGACCGTCGGGACCGCGGTTCACGGCAAGCAGGGCACAGTCGACTGGAAGATCGTGACGCGCCTCGCCAGCGGCAGCGTGCCGGCGGCAATCCTGACCCTGATCGTCATGAGCCAGGTCGGAACGCTTGGCGAGCATGCCTCGGGCGTGCTCAACCTCCTGCTTGGAATCGCGCTGCTCCTGACCAGCATCTCCGTGTTCTTCAGGCCCGCGATCCTGCGCTGGGCCGGCCACCACATCCATGCGATGAGCGAGCGAAAGCTGGCACAGCGCACCGTGCTGCTGGGCGCGACCCTCGGCGTGCTGGTGTCGGTTACCTCGGTCGGCGCGGGTGCTCTCGGCACCACCGCACTGCTAATCCTCTATCCGCGCCTGCCGGTCGCGCGGATCGCCGCCAGCGACATCGCGCACGCCGTGCCGCTGACCCTCATCGCCGGCATCGGACATTGGCTGATCGGATCTGTGAACTTCGGCCTGATGTTTGCTTTGCTTGCCGGCTCAATCCCCGGGATCATCGTCGGCAGCCTGCTCGGCGGTCGGGCATCGGACGCGATCCTGCGCCCGGTGCTCGCGATCACCTTGCTGATCGTTGCGGTCCGGCTCCTGATCGGCTGAGCGGACGCTGGTGTAAATCGTTCAGGTCCATTATACGGTTGGCAGTGATTGGATTACTCGATTAATGATCGTCCACCTGCCGACTATCAAGCAACTGCAATATCTGGTCGCGCTGCGGCGGCATGGGCATTTCGGCCGCGCCGCCGACGCTTGCTTCGTTACCCAGTCGACACTGTCGGCGGGGCTGCGCGAGCTCGAAACGCTGCTCGGGATTACACTTGTCGAGCGGACTCGCCGTATCGTCCGCTTCACCGCGCTTGGGGAAAGGATCGCGGACAAAGCGACCAAGGTCTTGCGCGAGACCGAGGAGCTGGCGGAAATGGCTCGCGCCCAGGGACGGCCGCTGCACGGCGAACTCAGGATGGGCGTAATTCCGACCATCGCGCCGTTCCTGCTGCCGACAATGCTTCCGCAACTGCGTGAGCAATGGCCCGAGCTGAAGCTGTACCTGCGTGAAGAGACCAGCAGCGCGGCTTGCGATGCGCTTCACCGCGGCCAACTGGATTGCGTTCTGCTAGCCCTCCCCTTTGCCTGCGGGGATGCCGAGCGCGCGATGTTGTTCGATGATCGCCTCTATGTTGCCTATCCTCATGGAGAGGCGCCGGGCACCGCTTCCGTCGAAGCGGCGGAGATCGACGAAAGCCGCCTGCTGCTGCTCGAGGACGGTCACTGCCTCAAGGACCACGCCTTGTCCGCCTGCAACCGGCCCGACCTGCGCGCTCATGCCGAGATGATGGGCACTTCGCTGCACACGCTGGTCCAGATGGTCGACAATGGCCTCGGTGTTACGTTCGTCCCGCAAATGGCGATCGAGGCGGGAATCTTGTCCGGAACTGGCGTAGAAGCGAGGCCACTCCGGTCAGAGCATCCCTACCGGAGCATTGCTCTAATCTGGCGCCGCTCCAGCCCGCGCGAAGGCGAGTTTCAGATGCTCGCGGCAGCGCTGCGCCGGATCGCGGGCAATCTCACGACGGTGATTGCCGCCGCCGAGACGCCCGCGCTGCTGCTGGTCGAAAGCTAAGGACGCGGGCGCTCCGGAGTTACTTGGCCATTGCGGGTTCGGCGATTCCGACCGGTTCCGCCTTGGCGCGGGTTTGCGGAAGGTCGAAGCGGTCGGCGTTCATGACCTTCGTCCAGGCCTTGATGAAGTCGCGGACGAATTTCTCCTCCACGCCCCTCTCGGCGTAGACCTCCGCAACGGCCCTGAGTTCGCTGTTCGACCCGAAGATGAGATCGGTGCGCGTGGCGCGCCACCTCTCCTGGCTGCCGCCGCGGTCATAGCCGATGAACTCCTCGTCGCCGCTCGCATCGACCACCTTCCAGAAGGTATCGTCGTCGAGAAGATTGACGAAGAAGTCGTTGGTCAGCTGACCCTTGCGGGAGGTGAACACGCCGTGCGGCGCATCTCTATAGTTCGCACCCAAAACGCGCAGACCGCCTACGAGCACCGTCATTTCCGGCGCGGACAGGCCAAGTAGCGACGCTTTGTCGAGCAGCAGTTCCTCGGTCCTCACCGAATGCTTGGTCTTCAAATAATTGCGGAACCCGTCGGCCGGCGGTTCGAGATTTTCGAAGCTCTCGACGTCGGTCCACTCCGCTGTCGCGTCACCACGGCCGCCGGTAAAGGGCACTGGCGCGTTGAAGCCGGCGTCGCGCGCGGCTTTCTCGACCGCCGCCGTACCGGCGAGGACGATTGCGTCGGCCATTGACAGGGGCCCACGCAATTCATCGATCTTGGAGAGGATGCGCGACAGCTCTTCGGGCTCGTTGACCGCCCAGTCCTTCTGCGGGGCAAGGCGGATGCGCGCACCATTGGCGCCGCCGCGATGGTCTGAGCGGCGGTAGGTCGACGCCGAGGCCCAGGCGGTCTTGACCAGTTGTCCGATGCTGAAGCCGGCGCCAAGAATCTTGTCCTTGAATGCGCGAACGTCGCCATCTGACGGTATCGTGCCTTCGGGCACCGGGTCCTGCCAAATCAGGTCCTCGGCGGGCACTTCCGGCCCCAGGTAACGCACCTTTGGACCCATGTCGCGGTGGGTGAGCTTGAACCAGGCGCGCGCCCAGGCGTCCTTGAACGCCTCGTGATCGTTGCGGAACTTCTCCGAAATCGCCCGCAACTCGGGATCCATCTTCAGCGCCATATCAGCGGTCGTCATCATCGTCGGCACCCGCTTCGACGGGTCGTGCGCGGCGGGCGCCATATCCTCCGGCTTCTGATTGATCGGCTGCCATTGCTTCGCGCCGGCTGGCGATCGGACCAGTTCGTACTCATAATCGAGCAGCAGCCGGAAATAATTGTCCGACCATTGCGTCGGCGTGTTCACCCAAGAGCCTTCGATGCCGCTGGTGATCGTGTGCTCGCCGAACCCACTCTCGTTGGCGCTCGCCCATCCAAGGCCCTGCATTGTGATATCGGCGGCCGCGGGCGCGGCGTCGACGAGGCTTGGATCGCCCGCGCCGTGGGCCTTGCCGAAGGTGTGACCGCCGGCGGTCAGCGCCACGGTTTCTTCGTGGTTCATCGCCATCCGCTCGAACGTGATCTTGATATCGCGTGCGGACTGAAGCGGATCGGGCACGCCGCCCGGGCCTTCCGGGTTGACGTAAATGAGGCCCATCTGGATCGCGGCAAGCGGATTTTCCAGTTCCATTTCGCGCTCAGGCTGGATGCGGGTTTCCTCGGCGTCGACCCATTTCTGCTCGGCGCCCCAATAGATGTCGCGTTCGGCCTCATAGACGTCCTGGCGGCCTCCGCCGAAGCCGAAGATCGGCCCACCCATCGACTCGACGGCGACATTCCCGGCGAGGATGAACAGGTCTGCCCAGCTAATGTTCTTCCCGTATTTGCGCTTGACCGGCCAAAGCAGCCGCCGCGCCTTGTCGAGGTTGCCGTTGTCGGGCCAGCTGTTAAGCGGAGCGAACCGCTGCTGGCCGCTGTTGGCGCCGCCGCGCCCGTCACCGGTGCGGTAGGTTCCGGCGGCGTGCCAGGCCATGCGAATGAACAATGGGCCATAATGCCCATAATCCGCCGGCCACCAAGGCTGGCTGTCAGTCATCAGCGCGGTCAGGTCGCGCTTGAGCGCCTGATAATCGAGGGCGTTGAACGCTTCGGCATAATCGAAGTCGTCGCCCATTGGGTCGGGCGATCCCCCACCCTGCTGCAGAATGTCGAGCGGCAGCGACTCCGGCCACCAGTCGCGGTTGGTGCGGCCGAGCAGCGAGCGAACGGTTGTCGGCCGGTCCACCGGGCAACCCATCGATCCGGTCTTAGCGTCCATGCTGAAATATCCTCCTGAGGGTTGTGGCGGTCGCCCTACTCGCGCCGGGCCTGAAGCGAAAACAAGTTGTTCTCGTCAGTCAGAGCCAAAAAATCGATTATTGGGCAGCATCTACGAACGGGTTGGGGCCGCAGCCGAGGGCGGGGAGGGAATAGCCGCGGCCCCTGTTCGTTGGGCAGCCTCAACGCGGCACTGGCCCCTTTGCTTCTGCCTTGGCGAGTAGGCCCATCGGTGCCGCCGGTGAAACGACCATTCTTCGTCACAGATAATCGCTGAATCGATCAGTGCCGTTCGGCAACCTAGTCCATGTGCTCGAGGCCGATACGCAAATAGTCGTAGCCGGTGATCAGCGTCAGTGCTGCGGCGGCCCATAAGCTGACGATGCCGACGCTATGAATCCACTGCTGCAGGGGGAATGCGCCACCGAAGATCAGCGCCCCCAGCGCGAGTAGCTGCAATGTCGTCTTCCATTTCGCGAGAGCGCTGACCGGCACCAGGACCTTCAATTCGGCAAGGAACTCACGGAGACCAGAAACAGTGATCTCGCGCAGCAGGATGATAAGCCCCGGGATGACGCTCCAGTCTTCGATGATCGGCGGAAGTCCGTCGGCTTTGCGGCTCGCCATCAGCATCACGAGCACAGCCGCCACCATGATCTTGTCGGCGATCGGATCGAGGAACTGGCCGAGCCGCGAAGTCAGGCCCTGCGCACGGGCCAGGTAACCGTCCAGATAGTCGGTTAGTCCGACAATGCAGTAGAGGACGAAGGTTACCGCATAATCGACCGGCGATGGCCGCCACAGCAGGAACACAAGGATCGGCACCGCGAGGATCCGCGACAGGGTCAGCAGGTTCGGCAGCGACAGCATAGCGTTCCCATGAGTTATAGCGTTTGGCGCTGTCACGAAAGCTGGCTATGCGATGAGCCAGTCCATGGCAGCTCCCGCGCCCCACCCTTGATTCAGAACGTCACTCACCTGCTGCGCGCGCGGCGGTTCATGCCGCTATTCGCGACCCAGTTCCTCGGCGCCTTCAACGACAGCCTCTTCAAGCAGGCAGTGGTGCTGTTCGTCACTTACCAATTGTATTCGAACCCCGCGAAGGAGTTTCAATTCAGCGCCATCGCGCAGGGGCTATTCATACTTCCCTTCTTCCTTTTCTCCGCCCTCTCCGGCCAGCTCGCCGATGGCCATGACAAGGCGCGGTTGATCCGTATCATCAAGCTTGCCGAGATCGGGATCATGATCGTCGGCGGCGCCGGGCTGATGCTCCACAACATTCCACTGATGCTCGCCGCCGTTGCCCTGATGGGCGTCCATTCAACGTTCTTTGGGCCGATCAAATACGCCATTCTTCCGCAGCATCTGCAGAAGGATGAGGTGCTTGGCGGGACAGGGCTTGTGGAGGCGGGCACGTATATCGCGATCCTCGTCGGGACGATTCTTGCGGGCTTTCTTGCGCCGCGGCCTGAATTCGTAGCGGCTGCCGTGCTCTTCTTCGCCGTACTGGGCCTCGCCGCGGGCCGCCAAGTGCCCCCCGCCCCGCCGGCTGCCGACCGCATTCCGTTCAACTGGCATATCATCCACGCATCGATCGAGCTTGTCCGCGGGACCATGCACATCCGCCGGTTGTTCCTGGCCATCCTTTCGATCAGCTTTTTCTGGGCAATAGGCTCGGTTCTGATCGCGATCTTTCCTGCCTTGGTGAAGAATTACCTTGGTGCCGACGAGCGGGTCGTCACGATGTTTACCGCTATATTCTCGATCGGCATCGCAATCGGTTCGATCGCCATCAATCGCCTGCTGAAAAGCCAGGTGTCCGCGCGTTTTGCACCCGGTTCGGTCATCGCGATGGGGGCCTTCGTCCTGCTTTTCTACTTCGTCGCGCTGTCGTGGCACCGTCACGGCACCGCGATTACGACGCTCGCGAATTTTGTCTCTCATCCGAGCGCTGCCCTGATGATTATCGCGTTGCTGGGAGTCGCCGTGACTGGTGGAATGTTCGTGGTGCCGCTCTATGCTTTCCTGACGACCACCGTGCCTAAGGCGGAAACCTCGCGTACGGTGGGAGCCAACAACATTGTCAACAGCGGAGCGATGGTCGCAGGTCTCGCTGTTTCAATCGGTCTTGGCTTTCTCGGCGTCGATCCGGCACATCAGCTGCTGCTCGTCGCCGCGATGTGCATCGTCTCCGCCTGGCTCGGCTGGAAGCTGCACCTTGCGTGCGACTGAGCTTGTCTCAGCCGATCAGGATTGAAACGAACAGGAAGCCGGCGACGAACGTTCCGGCGAACAGCTTCAGGTCATCGAAAAGACTGCGCTCCTCACTTGATGTTTCCGCGACCAGGCGCAGCGGCCCGCGCCCGAAACGACGCCGAGTAGAGGCAAAGGTGGAGCGGCTGAACTGCATGGAAAAACAACCCTAACGCGGTGTTTACCATGTCGAAAACTCGCGCAAGTGAAAAGGGCTGCCGACGTCCCGCGGCGGGACGACCGCTAGCATTTCACGGCGCTTTTAGCGGTTGACGGCGGTCTGTTGCGTGTTCCCGTCCGGGCGCCCGCGAGCATCGAGCAACTCCCGCGCGTCGCATGCTGGCATCGGTTTCCCAAAATACCAGCCTTGCCCGATTTCGCAGCCGAGCCGCACCACGGTGCGGTACGTTTCCTCATTTTCGATGCCTTCGACGCACACCGGGACATGAAGGGCGGCAGCGAGCGTGGTCACCGCCTTCACAATCGCCGAGCTCTCGCGCTTGGCATCGATATTAGTGACGAAGCTGCGGTCGATCTTGATAATGTCAAACGGCAGCGATCTAAGATGCGCAAGCGATGAGAAGCCGGTGCCGAAGTCATCGAGCGCGAGACGGATGCCCTGGTTCTTGAGGCTCGTGACGATGCTTCGTGCAAGATCGAGGTCGGCGAACAGCGAGCCTTCGGTAATTTCGATGACCAGCCGCTCGGCGGGAAAGCCGGTCTCGGCGAGGGTTTTGACGATGCGCTGGGCGAGCCAGCCGTCGGAAAACTGAAAGGGCGAGATGTTGACGGAAATCTTGATCTCCGGATCCCAGCTCGCGGCCTGACGAAGGGCTTCGCTGATGACCTGTTCGGACAGGCGACCAATCAAGCCTATTTCTTCGGCAATCGGAATAAACACGTCCGGGCCGATCGTGCCCGAAAGCGGGTGGATCCAGCGGGCGAGCACCTCGAAGCCGACGATCTCGCCGGTACTAAGATCAACCTGGGGTTCGAAATGCGGGACGAACTGGCCGTGCTCGAGGCCAAAGCGGATGCCCTGCTCCATCTCGCCATGAGCAACCAGGGCGCGCTCCATTCCTTCGTCGAACCACACAGGACGCGCAACACGGCCTGTGCGAGCGTGGTCCATGGCAATATCCGCACGGCGCAGAATGTCGGGGATGCGCACATCGGACGCGATGGTTGAGACAATTCCGGCGAAGGCGCCGACCTGGATGATCCGTTCCTCGAACAGCAACGGTCTGGTGACAGTCTGCAGTACCGTCTCGCCAAGCGCGTCGGCGCGGCTCATGTCGTCGGGGGCAAGAGCCAGCGCGACGGCGAATTCATCGCCGCCAAGACGGGCGAGCACCGCCTCGCTCCCGAGCGCGTCGGCTAACGCAACCGACAGAGTCTTCAGGAGCCGGTCACCGATCTCATAACCGTGCTGATCGTTCACCGATTTGAAGCGGTGGATTTGGAATGAAATGACGACCAGATGGTCGCGACGCTGCCCAGCTTCGGCGCAGAGCTGGCCCGCGCGTTCCGCGAAACCCTTGCGATTGTAGAGGCCGGTGATGGGATCGGTGGTAGCAAGCACGGTGGCGCGGAGCTCCTGCTCTGCCCGCATTTCCGCTTCATGCTGAAGATCTACGTAGCGCCGCCAGCCGAACAGGATCAGCGCCACATTCAAGGTTAGAGCGGTGCTTGCAACGCGCACGTCCGGACCCAAACGGGCGTCGCCCAGGGGCAGGGAGTTGAAGAAGGTGCTGCCATTCCAGATCAGCAGCATAACCGCGGTGATCAGGACCGTGAGTACGATCACGTCACGATGGGCGTTCCGCAATCTGGTGTCCACACCACTCATCACGCCGTCATCCCATTACCACGACGCTGCGGAAGCTAGGTGATAACGCTTAATAAATTACTGTCCGGAATGGAGGCTTTGTCGGACTAAACGGTAACGAAGCCTTTGAAATGCAAATGGAAGAGGCGATGCGCGGGACGCGCATTGCACTGGTGCGGACGGTGGGAATCGAACCCACACTCCCAATCGGGAAGAGGATTTTAAGACCACCAATTTAGCATTCCAGAGAGTTCCGATTCGTGCCTATCTTATGAGGAACAGGCAATTTTCCGACATCAGACCTGATCCAGAACATTCCGTGAAAATCCATGCAATTCCATGCGCGATTTCACCGAATTTACACACGAGCCAGCAGCCTCGCGCCGCCCAAACACCTTCCACCAAAGGCAATGCCAGCCGCACTCCAAGCGCGCCCAGCTCATCTAGCGGTCTCGGCTCAACATCCACCCATTAGCCTTAGCCGCGGTGCATGGCTCTTTAGCTGCCAAATGGCTGTCCTTGCCGGACAAGAAGCCGGACAAACTGGCACAGATTGGCGACAAAATGCTGTCCAAAACTGCCTCTGGACTGTCCGGGCCCATCAAAAACTGTCTGTGAAAGACAAGTTCAGACGGTTCAAAATCGACGCCGACCATGGGGCAATCATCTCTTGGAAAAGAGACAATTTGTCCTGCCGATCAACGTGACCAGTCTGCTATTGATTTCGAATAATGTGGGGACGACGAGATGGGAGGCTTCGGGTCAGGAAGAAGCAGTACACGCTCGCTGGTCGAGCGCGCTCAGGTAATCGATCTCACCGTCATGATGCGACGTGGTCAAGTGCGAGACGGACATCGTGGCCGCTTCAAAATGCGTTTCGTGAGCAGCGGCGAGTACGTCACCGTGTTCCATGATCTTTGCGATCCTTACGAGGGCTGGATCGAGCTGAATTATCGGCAGTTCTTCGATGCCGACATTCAACCCGAGGTCGCACAACACATTTCACTCGCGTTCACTAACCCCTATTTCGGTGGGCGACGCTGGTGGATGATCTGCCCTTATGCGGGGCAACGTGTCACCAAGCTCTATTTGCCGCCAGGGGGCAACACGTTCGCCTGTCGTGAGGAATGGGGCCTGGTCTATGAATCGCAGCGCCGCGATCAATTCCGTCGCACAGTCGCAGGCCTAGGTCGACTAGAGCGGCAGCTCGAACGCCAAGACAAGGCTGGTCATCTCGGGGCCGGGGAACGAAACTGAGCAGCGCCTGTCCAATGAATTCAAAATGAAAGTGCCAGTTGTGCAGCCGTCATGGAAAGCACGTTTTGGAATGATGAGGACCATTACAGCTAAGTATTTGTAATCAATTACACTTCTGTACTTCATCCTTTGAAATTGCCGGTACCCAGCTAACGTCCATAGAGGGCACTCTCGTGACAAGCCTCCTGAAGAGGAGGTTGAATGTCCGACATCGAATTACCCGCACCGCTAAGGCTCGATCCCTGGGCAACATCGTCGTTGCTCCAAAAAGCAATTCGAAGAGGTGAGGACGGGCTCGCTCGACGAGCTGGGCTTACGTTGTACCGTTACCGAGGACCCGCCGTGTTCCGCCGACTGTGCGTGATCGCCGTCGAGGACATAGGAATTGGTGACATCGAGCTAGTCCAGGAAGTCACCCGCATCGGCACGGATAAGGTGTTCAGATCAGTGCTCAGCTCGGATGCAGATCTGATCGACGATCTTTGTTGGAAAATGGCATCCGCGGTGAAGGACCGGTCGGCAGACTATCTTATTTGCGCCGCCGAAAAGCTGGAATCGGCAGCCGTCGAACGAGCTGCCCTAATGCGACTTCCCACTGACGAACTCATGATGGCAGCAGCTGACGATACAGCGCCGCTCACTCGCCGCGCGGTTGCGGCACTACTCGCCTGCACCGACCGGGGAAAGAAGGACAAGCTCCGTCCAGATCGCGTCGAGCAGTTTCTCGACGGCCTTCCCGTGAAAGTCCTGCCGTTGCACGACGCGGTCCTGAGCCTCGCGCATGCTCAGGCCGAACCCTTCTGCATAATGCTGCCGTTGATCCGGTCGCGATGGTCGCAGGAAGGCGGCATCCTCAATGTCGCCGAAGATGAGCTGCCGACACCCGAGTTCTACGACGGCATTCCGCTCTACACCTTCGACTTTCACACGGCAGCCGGCAAATACGCCATCGGCAAGTTCGCGCATCGAAACAGTGACGTGCGAGCAGCGCTGGCCAAATGGGTACCGCAGGATCGCTGGACGGAGGTTGTCTGCATCGTCGCGTTTTACGTCGATGCGGCGCCGGTCGCGCGTCGACTAAATTGGGCCGGAGGTTCGCAGCTGGCTGAAACCGGCTTCATTGCAGACATGATCGGGGCTGGCTGCAAGCCCGACGGCATAGGCGCAGTGATTGACGCTATGCGGCGCAATTTGGCCGACCTTAATCGCTACCGGCGTAGCACCGTCCAACCAAGGAGCCGCGATATCGAAAAGTGAAATTGATTTCACAAGCGTTGTTGACAGTCTTTCAACCGTTGCAGCCATGACCGCCGATCAGGCACAATGAGGAATGCGGATCGATACCTCATTCGATGTTAGGATGGACGCGGGCGGAAGAGACCCTGACGCGCACAGCGCCACTCTTCGCCAATATCACCGACTCCTCTGGAGCAAACCGCTGCCATGTGGTCGTCCCTTCGACCTGGATGACGCCGTGCCGGGCGCATACCTCCATCATAGCTCCGATCTTGGCGAGTTCTTCCTGGCCAGTGACTCGGTCATGCCAACATTCACCAAATGGAAATCGATGCGGCACATTATCGAGCTGTTCCCCGAGGAGGAGAACGAAGCCTTTCGGACCCTCGGCTACACTATCGGGGGGATGATGGTTTTCCCCGGCAATCGGATCGACGGAAAAAACACCATCAACGGAGCACGAGGCTTCATTCGGAAGATCGCTGATCGGTTCGATCTGACGCTAGAATGCGTCCGCCGACACTACCTAGGGCAGGACAGTCCGCTCGCGGAGACGCTGTCGAGGTACCGGCAATTCTTCGCACTGTTCGAGAACTTCAGAGGGTATGTGGAATTCTTTCTACTCCACGATCTCGTCACGCACGATTGCTCAACGGTCAAATTTTTCATGCCATTTGATAACTTCAGTACGCCATCCGTCCCGCAGGACCGAGACGCTTATGAGGAGTACCGACGGCGCAGTATTGAGTTCATTCAAGCTCGAAATCGGCGGATCGAACGGTCCGCGTGAAGTGCCATGCTAGTGGCAGGTTTCGACCCATTCCTGCCACTACGGGAGTCGCTGCTTTTCGGCCCCTATTGCGGAACCAACCGCCGCATGGAAATCTGGCACCGATGGACGAAGTCTCGTTGAACGCTGCACAGGAGGAGCGCCGAGAATGGCGGCTTCTGTGGCTAGGCTCGATTCAGGCGTTCGCCGACAGCTACGCCCAAAAGACGCGATGGCCCGCCGCCGGTAAGGCGAACCCACGTTTCTCGTTCGTCGATTGCATGTCCGCCTACTTTGACGGGGCATATCTCCGCGAACCGGACGCTTATGACAAGCGCCTCGCGGCCGGACAGGTGACGACCGCAGAGGTAGCGGCGGTCAACAAGTTCCATTCCCTCGCCGAGTGCTATGAAAGCCCAACTGGCGATGACTGGGCCTCTGAAGCGATCTTGCGTGACCCTAATTGGAAAGAGGTTGTGGCAGCCGCATGTGAGGCGCAGGAACGGCTCCTGCCCCTTCTCACGGACGAGGCCGAGAGGAAGGCGCTCACCACGCCCTTTTATGGAGAGGAGAAAGCCGACGCCGAGTTAGTCGCTTCGTCCGTTCATGGCTCTGACATTGGCGGCTTCCCGCAGAACGTCGGCGGGTCCGGCTTGGGAGTTCTGGTCCTCACGAAGCCCGCTACCGCCGCGACCTCGCATGTTCCCGCAGACGTTCGGCGCCAGCTCCTCCCTCTTGGCTTTCGCGCTGACAAGACGGAGAGCGGAGTCCGATACCGAATAGGCCCTTTCGCCCTGAGCCGTAACACGAACATGTTCGCCGCCTACTCGCAGGTCAGACTCGTTCAGGAGAGCGGTTCCTGGGTCCTTCGCCTGACGCTGAACAAGGCGCTTTGGCTCGTATTCCTGATTTTCCCGCTCGCGCTCCTCGGCAAGCACCCAATAAACGCGCAGGGGGTCGGAAAACTGGCGGAGGGTTTTGCGCTTGCCGCAGCGATTTTCTCCGCAGCGGTGTTCTGGTCGTGGACAAGGGTTTCACGATGGTGGAAGCGGCTCTAGCTAACGGCAACTTTCCACCCATTGCGGCCATTAGAAGTGCTGTAGGCTCCGGAAAGTTGGTGAGGGGCAAGCTGCATGCTCATTGCACTCGTAGCCGCGTCTCTAGCGGCGGCATCGACCGGGCAGAAATCGGGTGGTTCTTCGCCTCCTGCGGTCAGAGTTGTCTCCGATGAGGCGTCCCGCAAACAGTGCCAATATCTGGGCCTCGTTTCTGTGAGGAAGGCCATGGGGCCGAACAAGGCGGGTGGCGCGCTGAAGAAGGCTTTAGCGAAGGTCGCGGAACTTGGCGGGAATGGCTTATTCCTGGTGAACCAATCGCAGACCTGGACGGACGGTGCCAGCGTCTCCGGGGAAGCGCTCAAGTGTCCGGAAACTGCGCTTCCCTAGTGTCGGCTTTCCACCCATTCCTGCCATTAGGATCAACCGGCGGACGGAGTTGCTCCGCGCTTCGCTGCCGTTGCCGCCATCAGAACGCGCTCAACTATCGCTTCGAACTCTTCTCGCCCGATAGGGTCGAGCGCATCGAACGTGTCGACGGACGAGGGCCACCAACCGTGTTCGGAACCCCATGCATGGAGTTCCCTAGCGGCAGCTTCAATCTCGCGGTCTGATGGACGGTCAGGGTGCATTCCTACTTACTAGGACGGCTCGCAGCTAATGTCTGCTTTCCACCCAAAGCTGCCACGACGGCGTTCGGGCCTTCTTGCCATCAGTGATTAGATGGCGCGATGAGGCGGGCTTGGCCCTGCTTGAGCCAAGAGCCCGTCTCCTGGCAGCTACAGGAATAACTAGAACCTGAAGCGACGAACGAGCCGGCGAGCCGCTCTCGCGATCTTGCTCCAAACACTCAGGTCCTCACGAGCGGGCTCTTGGGACGGTGGTGTTCGAATGATCCGTTCCACCACCGGGGCCTGCTGCTGCGATACAATTGGTCTGCGGCCCGTTGATCCACTTGCGGAAGGTCTGGACCAATTCTGAAGTCTGCTCGGCTGTGTCATTGGCTGACCAACGCCGTTGCTAATGGGTGTCTCAACCGGGAGCTCGGCTCCGGCTGCTTGCTCAGGCGAGTTTGTAAGCGCGGCGTCAGAGAAGCTCGCACAAGCTCTCGCGAGCCTTTCAACAGCATCACTGAGCGCGCGTGACATAAAAATGCTGTTCCACCGTTGCTAGCTGCCGCAGGTATAGAGGTAGGTTGCCGTGCGTCCGTGTGACGCGAACACGGAAGGCGCAGGGAACCTCTTGTGATCGTGCCCACGCATCTACCCGGCCCGCAGCTGCCCCAAAGGTTCCTTGAGACATCCGGCCGCTCATAACGGCAATGCCAGTCACTTTAGAAACTTCACCACTCGCGATCTCAGGCCAGCTGCGAACAGGCGTTACCGTCCCATCGCCATTGAGCTGGATCGTGAAAAGGTAGCCTGTATTTGTCGTGCAATATGGCCGTGTTACGGAGCCACCGCCTTTAAGTGCGGCAATCTGCTTCAATAGGTCCTGAATCTGACGCGACTGCTCTTGGCTGACCTGGGTTCCGTTCCGGTTCTTATCCCACTCGCCCTTTGGGACCACGACTACATCGTTGGGAGGGAGCGGTTGTCCGGCTTGCGCCATCAAACGGCGGACTAAGCTACGCTGCGCATCAAGTTCGTCGTTGAGCACGGCGATTTCGCGCTGAGCATCTTTCAAATCTCTCTGCGCTTTTTCCAGTTCCTGGGTGAGATGCAGCACGTGCTCGCGTGATGGATCAAGATTCTGCAGGGCTTCGCTTCGCAGAACGAGGGCGAGCAGCATTGCGATGAACACTAATGACGTGAGGAGTTCGACAAGCGTAAAGGTTACGACTTGCTCGCTCTGTTTTTGCAGTTCCTCGGAGCGGGTAAGCGTCAACGGGCAGTCCCCGCATGTACCTCCTCGATGCGGGCTGCAAAGCCCTGCAAGATTTCAGCTAGGCGATCTGTCGCGCGCGAAATGTCTGCGCTAAATGCCTGTCGTTCCTGATCAAGATGCTCGGTGATTTGCGTTCGGGCCTGCTGAAGCGCCTGTCGTGTAGTTTCCCCTTCGTCGCTGATTCCGCGCGCAGCATGGTCGCCAGCCTGCCTGATTCCTCCGATGACCTGGTCCTGTGCATCTTCGAGCCCAGCAAGAAGCCTGCCATCGTCTGAAAGGCTTGCGCTCACGCGCTCCGCCAACTTGCTTGATTCCCCACGAAGGTCATCCAGCTGTGCCGATACTGCCGACACGTTGGAGGTTACGCTTTCAAGAGCCGGTGCGAGAGAAGGGGCAAGCGCCGTGCCTTTTTGCAGAGCCTCGGTCATCTTGGCGATCTCATTGCTTGATGACGAAATCACGTCTGCAAGCTGCGCGCGAAGACCGGACATCTGCGCGTCGAACTGGACCAGAGCGTCGGCAACACTGGCCATAGCCTGCTGGGCACCTTCGCTTGCATCAGCGCGCACGTCTGCGGCCAGTGCCAGTTGCTCCGCGGTCCGGTTAAGCGCTTGCTGTAGCGTCGAGGCTGAGGCCGCGACGTTTGCTGACTGGGCTTCGAGACTTGTTGCGATAGCGTTCACAGATCGTGCGATCGGCTCAAACGCCGCCTCGGCGACTTCTTTGAGGTCCTTCGTCACAATTGATCCAACTTGCTCGCGTTGAGCCTCGAGTTGAGCTTTCAGCGCGGAGAGCTCATCACCAATGCCGCGCGCTTCCTCAGAGACCTTGCGAGCATATTGAGTGAGGCTCTCCTCAACGTCGGCGGCAATTTGCCCGAGTCCGCGA
>JAZKBB010000020.1:0-69224 GCA_040388865.1 Pseudomonadota bacterium
GCTCAACGTGTCGAACAAACTGTCTCTCCTGACCTCAAACGCAAAAATTGCCGGCGGACGAAACCTCGTCGGCCGGCGTTGCACCCTTGGGTGCTCCATCGATGTCTGTCCTAGGACGCCGCGGCGCTTAGCCGCTTACGGAGCGAAGTTCAACCGCGCGGCTTGCCGCCACCACCACCTCCGGCGCCTCCACTGCCGCCATTGCCGCCGCCCTTGGGCGGCCGTCCGCCGCGGCGATGCCCTTGAGACGGGCCGCGCGGAGGGCCGCGCCGGTCCGTCCGTTGGCGCTCGGGGACACGGTCCATCGGCCGCGACTGCTGCATCTGCTGGCGCGGGCCGACCGCATAGCCTTCCTTCAGCAGTCCGGTGAATGCCGCGCGCGTACTCTCGGCGATCTGGTCCTGCAGCTCCTTAGGCAGGTCGGCAAACGTCACGTTGGGGTGGATTGCCTGGACGTCGCGCAGCAGCTGGTTGGGCAGCCCGCCCGACGCGCGCTTCAGTGCAGCGACCGCATCGATGATCGCTGAGAAGATCACCGATTGCATGACGTCGTTGGCGGCTCTTTGCATTCGATCAGATCCCTCGCTGGTGGACTTGCGCCCGGCCGCTCCCTAAGTCCCCGCCGCACATGAGCGTCCGCAGTCCCAAAGCGCAGCTTGCCGTCCTCTACGAGCACCCGCAGTGGTTTCAACCCCTGTTCGCAGCCCTGGAGCGGCGCGGCATGGCTTATGATGCAATCCAGCTTTCCGGCCACCGCTTCGACCCGGCGAGCACCGATGTGCCGGCGCCTTTGGTCCTGAGCCGCGTCGCCCAGTCCAGTTTCCTCCGCGAAAGCGAGCACCCTATCTTCTACGCCGAGGCGCTGCTCGATCATTGGGCACGGTTTGGAGCGCGTGTCCTCAACGGCGCCGACGTGCTCGCGATCGACTCATCCAAGGCGCGACAGCTCTCTTTGATCACGTCGCTCGGATATGCCGTGCCTGACACGCGGATCGTCCACCGCGCCCGCGATCTGCTGGCCGCGGCGGAGAGCATGGCCTACCCGTTGCTCGTCAAGGCGAACATCGGCGGATCGGGCGCCGGAATCACCCGATATTCGTCGGCCGAGGAGTTAAGGGCCTCAATTGCCGACCGCACCGTGCCGCAATCGGTCGATCAGGTCCTGCTCGTCCAGGACTATGTTCCGCCGCGCGGTGGGACTATCCTTCGCATTGAAACCCTCGGCGGGAATTTTCTCTACGCCATCGAAGTCGAGAGCAAAGGTGACAGTTTCGATCTTTGCCCCGCCGATGCGTGCGTTGCCCAACGAGGCCGCAAGGCAATCCGCATGACCGCGGTAACTCCGCCGCGGCACCTCATCGATGCAGCCGAGCGAATTGCCCAGGCCGTTGGCCTCGATGTCGGCGGCATTGAAGTCGTGATCGACGACCGCGATGGAACGCCGCGCTTCTACGACATCAATGCCATGTCCAACTTCGTCGCCGACCCGCTGAACGTGCTCGGTTGGGATCCGCACGACCGGTTGATCGATCATCTCGAGATCCTGATGGCGGAAAGGCAAGCGGCATGAGGTTCGGCTACTGGATGCCCGTCTTTGGCGGATGGCTGCGCAACATCCCGGACGAAGGGATGCAGGCGAGCTGGGACTATGTGAAGCGCCTGACTCAGCGCAGTGAAGAGACCGGATGGGATCTGACACTGATCGCCGAATTGAACCTCAACGATATCAAAGGGGTCGACCAGCCTGCGCTCGATGCCTGGTCTACGGCCGCCGCGCTTGCTGCGGTGACGTCATCGATCGAGTTGATGGTCGCGGTGCGGCCGAATTTCCATCAGCCGGCACTGTTCGCCAAGGAAGCGGGCAACATCGACAATATCTCGGGGGGCCGCCTGGCGCTCAACGTGGTGTCCTCCTGGTGGGCGGACGAAGCGACCCAGTACGGCCTGCAGTTCGACCAGCATGACGACCGCTATGCCCGAACGAGCGAGTGGCTGCAGGTGGTCGATGGACTGTGGACGCACGACCGCTTCAGCTTCGAAGGTCAGCGCTACAAGCTCGATCAGGCGATTTGCGAGCCCAAGCCGGTCAGGAAGCCGCGACCAACCATCTACGCTGGCGGCGAAAGCGAAGCGGCCAAGACGATGATCGCCACCTTGTGCGATGCATATGTGACGCACGGCGATCCGGTTGATGCCATCAAGCCGAAGCTCGCTGACATGGAGGAGCGTCGCACCCGCACCGGCAAGAGCCGGATGCAGTACGGCATGGCCGCCTTCGCAATCGTCCGCGACAGCGAGGCGGAGGCAAAGCGCGAGCTTGAGCGCATTACGCAGATGCCCCCGAAGCCGCCCAAGGGCTTCGACAATTTCGAGCAATGGTTGTCGGGCACGGAGCTTGAGCGCGAGCTAAAGCTTCAGGAATATTCGGTGTCGAACAGAGGTTTGCGGCCAAATCTTGTGGGAACACCTGAGCAAATTCGCGAGCGGATCGAGGAATATCAGGAAGCGGGCCTCGACCTCCTGCTCCTCCAGATGAGCCCGCAAGCCGAGGAGATGGACCGCTTCGCGGCACAGGTGATCGAGCCGATGCGTGTCTCCAATCGCGAGTTCGCCTGACGCGCATGAAGCGGCGCTTCGACAAGATGCATGGTCTGGGCAACGACTTCGTAATCGTCGACGCTCGCACGGAGCCGTTCGACGTCACTCCGTCGCTTGCCAGGGCGATCGCCGACCGACGCACAGGTATCGGTTGCGACCAGCTGATCGTGCTCGAGGCGAGCGACAGTGCCGACCTCAAGATGCGCATCTGGAACAGCGACGGAGGCGAAGTCGAAAGCTGCGGCAATGCCACTCGTTGCGTGGTCCAGCTGACGGGCGCGCGCCGGATCGAGACTGACGGTGGACTGCTCGACGGTGAGAGCTTCGGCGCCGAGGTCGAGGTCAGTATCCGCGAGCCCCGCTTCCGCTGGGATGAGATCCCCCTCGCCTACCCGATGGACTCAGCCGCGCTGCCTCTGACGTGGGGCGAGCTTCAGCATCCGATAGCGCTCAACGTCGGCAACCCGCACCTCGTCTTCTTCGTGCCCGATGCGCGCGAAGTGCCGCTGGATGATCTTGGTCCGAGGATTGAGAACGACCCCGCCTTCCCCGAGCGGATCAACGTCAATGTTGCAACTTACGTCGACAAGCGGTTGAAACTGCGGACGTTCGAACGCGGCGCTGGCGAGACGCTTGCGTGTGGCACCGGCGCCTGTGCGAGCGCGGTGGCCGCAATCGTGACAAAGAGAGCGGAGCCGCCGGTAACGGTTGATATGACCGGGGGAAGCCTGACCGTGAGCTGGGCTCCGGGCGAGCCGATCCGGATGCGTGGGAGCGCGACGCATGTGTTCAGCGGCGAAGTCGACCTGGATACACTCCGATGAGCGTCGAGACGATCACGCTCGGCTGCCGGCTGAATTTCGCCGAAAGCGAGACGATCGCGCGATCGGCGCCCACGGACGAGGATTGGATCGTCGTCAACAGCTGCGCAGTAACCAACGAGGCTGTACGCCAGACGCGCCAGGCCGTCCGCCGTGCGCACAGGCGGCGGCCCGACGCCAGGATACTGGTCACCGGCTGCGCTGCGGAGCTCGAGCCTGACACCTTCGCGAGCATGCCCGGCGTCTCCCGCGTCGTCGGAAATGCGGGCAAGCTGAGCGCGTTCCTCCCAATCCGTCATCCCGGGCTTGACCCGGGACCCGCCTTTTCTACTGCAAGGTCAAAGAGAAGGCAGACCCCGGCTTTGAGCCGGGGTGACGGAAATTCTGACGTCATGGCGGCATCGGGGTTGCTGGCTAACGTCAAGAGTTTCGTCGCCGTCCAAACCGGATGCGACCATCGCTGCACCTTCTGCTCGATCTGGCAGGCGCGTGGGTCCAGCGTATCGCTGCCGTTCGAGGCGATCCGGGATGCCATCGCGCGCGAGATCGATCGCGGTGCGAAGGAGATCGTGCTCACAGGCGTCGACATCACCGACTACGCCGGCGGCCTCGGTAAACTCTGCCAGCGGCTGCTCGCCGTCGAGCCGCGTCTCAAGCGTCTTCGCCTGTCGTCCCTCGATAGCATCGAGATCGACCATGCCCTCTTTGAACTAATTGCTGGCGAACCACGACTGATGCCGCACTTCCATCTGTCGCTGCAGGCCGGCGACGATCTAATCCTGAAACGGATGCGGCGGCGGCACAGCCGGGCCGATGCGGTGCGTACTGCCGAGCGGATCAAGAGCATCCGGCCCGACGCCAGCATCGGCGCCGACTTGATCACCGGATTTCCCACCGAAACTGAAGACATGGCGATCAACAGTCTGCGATTGCTGGATGATTGTGATATTGTCGCTGCTCACGTCTTTCCATTCTCGCCGCGGCCGAACACCCCCGCCGCACGCATGCCGCAGCTGCCTCTCGAGCTGGTCAAGGCCCGCGCGATGCGCCTCCGCAACGCCGCCGCAAACCGGCGAACATGCTGGCTCGAAAGCATCGTGGGATCGACCCAGCCGATCCTGGTCGAGGGGGAAGGCGTCGGCCACATCGACAATTTCGCACCAGTCGCGATCGCGGGAGCGAGCCGCGGCCAGAGTGGTAGTGCGCGCATCACCGGCAGCAATGGCGCGCAGTTGACGGCGGTGTGGGCATGAGCTGGCTCGATCGCCTGCGCGGCGGGTTCAGCAAGACCGCCGAGCGGGTCGCCGACAATCTCACCGGCCTCACCAGCCGCGCCGCCCTCGATACCTCGACTCTCGACGATATCGAGGAGGCGCTGATTGCTTCCGATCTCGGACCGGAAGCCTCGCACCGGATCCGCCAGGCCATTGCCGCCCAAAAGTTCGAGCGGCTGGACGAACGCGGGCTCCGCTCGATCCTCGCTGAAGAAATTGAGAAGATCCTCACGCCCGTCGCCAAGCCGATGGAAATCTGGGGCTTTCCTCGCCCCCACGTCATCCTGGTGATCGGCGTGAACGGCTCCGGCAAGACGACGACGATCGGCAAGCTCGCGCACTGGCTTAAGGAGCAGGATTATGGCGTGCTGCTCGCCGCCGGCGACACCTTCCGCGCGGCAGCGATCGAGCAGCTTCAGATCTGGGGCGATCGCGTCGGTGCTCCGGTGATCGCGGGCAAGGAAGGCGGCGACGCGGCCGGCATCGTGTTCGACGGCGTGCGCCAGGCAACCGCAACCGGTGAAGACGTGCTGATCGTCGACACCGCCGGGCGGCTACAGAACAAGCAGCATCTGATGGAGGAGTTGTCGAAGATCCGGCGCGTGCTCGGCCGCCTCAATCCCGAGGCGCCACACGATGTTTTGCTTGTGCTCGACGCGACCACCGGCCAGAACGCCCTTGCCCAGGTCGAGGTGTTCCGCGAGACCGCCGGAGTGACCGGGCTCATCATGACCAAGTTAGACGGGACTGCGCGCGGCGGCATCCTCGTCGCCGCAGCCGAGAAGTTCGGGCTCCCAATCTACGCGATCGGTGTGGGCGAGACCGCCGACGACCTCCGCCCGTTCGATCCGCGCGCCGTCGCCCGAGCCATTGCAGGGCTGCCGCCGGAATGAGCGAGACCCAGGAACCGCAAGGCGCAGGAAAGCTGCTGATCGACCTTGGCCCGCTACTCGTTTTCTTCCTCGTCAACTTCCTCGCGCCGGTGCCATCGGTGTTGAAGATCTTCGTCGCCACCGGTGCTTTCATGATCGCGATGGTGGCCGCGATGCTCTTCTCGGCAATCCGCTATCACCGCATTTCGCCACTGCTGTGGTTCTCGGGGGTGATGGTCGTAGTCCTCGGCGGGCTCACCATCTGGCTGCACAACGAAGCCTTCATCAAGATGAAGCCGACGCTCTACTACTGCTTTGTCTCCGCCCTTCTGTGGTTCGGCCTCGCGACCGACCGACCGTTGCTCCAGCGGGTGCTCGGCAGTACCTATCCCGGCCTCGACGAACGCGGATGGTCCAAGGTCACCCGTAACTGGGCGGTCTTTTTCGCCTTCATGGCCGTGCTGAACGAGGCGGTCTGGCGCAACAGCTCGACCAGTTTTTGGGTCGGTTTCAAGTTGTGGGGCGCGCTTCCCCTCACCTTTCTGTTCGCGGCTGCGAATATTCCGATGCTGCTGCGCCACGGCCTGATGAAGGAGGATGCTGTGCCCACCGAACCGGGACCCATTGAATGAACGAACCGATCCTTTCGATCCGAAAGCTGAGGAAGACCTACGGGACAGGCGTCGACGCGCTCAAGTCGGTCGACCTCGACATCCGCCGCGGCGAGATTTTCGCGCTGCTCGGCCCCAATGGCGCTGGCAAGACGACATTGATCAACATCGTCTGCGGGATCGTCACGCCATCGAGCGGCGAAGTCCTCGTCGATGGCAAGAACTGGCAATCCGATTTCCGCCACGCGCGCAGCCGTATCGGCCTGGTTCCGCAGGAGCTGACGACCGAAGCGTTCGAGCCCGTGCAGAATACGGTGACCTTTTCACGTGGGCTCTACGGCAAGCCACGTAGCGACGCTTTCACCGAAGACCTACTCAAGCGGTTGTCTCTCTGGGACAAGCGCAAGACCGAGATGCGGTTCCTGTCGGGCGGCATGAAGCGGCGCGTGATGATCGCCAAAGCCTTGAGCCACGAGCCCGAGATTCTGTTTCTCGACGAGCCGACAGCGGGCGTCGACGTCGAGCTTCGCCGCGATATGTGGGAAGTCGTCCGCAAGCTGCGCGCCGACGGGACGACCATCATCCTCACCACCCACTATATCGAGGAAGCCGAGGAAATGGCCGACCGCGTCGGCGTCGTCAGCCGCGGCGAGCTGATCGCGGTGGATGACAAGAAGTCGTTGATGGCGAAGATGGGCCGCAAGACCCTCGATATCGTGCTCGCCGAGCCGCTGGGGGCGCTTCCGCACGAGCTGGCGGAGTGGAATGTGAAACTGAACGACGATGGGCACATGCTGCATTACGAATTCGACAGCCACGCCGACCGGACCGGCATCGCCTCGTTGATGCGCCGCCTCGGCGACCTCGGTCTCGCCTACAAGGACCTGTCGACCCATCAGTCGAGCCTCGAGGACATTTTCGTCGAGCTCGTCCATCAACCAAGGGTGAACGCATGAACGGTCACGGGATCGCGGCCATCTACCGGTTCGAAATGGCGCGCTGGAAGCGCACTCTTTGGCAGAGCCTAATCACGCCGGTGATCACGACCGCACTTTATTTCGTGGTGTTCGGCTCGGCGCTCGGCAGCCGCATGACGACGATGGACGGCATCAGCTTCGGCGCCTTCATCGTTCCCGGACTAACGCTCCTCAGCGTTTTCATGCAGTCGATCTTCAACGCCAGCTTCGGCATTTACTTTCCGAAGTTTACAGGAACTATTTACGAGCTTCTCTCAGCGCCAATTTCGAGCGCGGAGGCCGTCCTGGCTTATGTCGGCGCCGCAGTGACCAAGTCGGTTATCCTGGCCTTGGTGACCGTCGCCACGGCAGCCTTGTTCGTCCCGCTACGCATCGATCATCCGGTCGCGATGATCCTGTTCCTGGTCGGTATCAGCGCGGGTTTCTGCCTGTTCGGCTTCGCGATCGGAGTCTGGGCGCAGAACTTTGAGCAGCTGCAAATCATCCCGATGCTGATCATCACGCCGCTGACCTTTCTCGGCGGCGCGTTCTATTCTGTGAAGACGCTGCACGAGCCCTTTCGGACGATCACTTTGTTCAACCCCATCGTCCATGTGGTCAGCGGCTTCCGCTGGAGCTTCTATTCGATCGCAGATGTTCCGGTATGGTCGAGCGTGGCAGTCACGATCGCTATCATCGCCGTCTGCATGGCGGTGATCGCCTGGATGTTCCGGACGGGCTATCGCCTCAAGCAGTAAGCTCCGGCGACCGGGCACTCTCGCCCTGGTTGGCGCGTTCGAAGCCCTGACCATCGAGATTCTGCGCAACGAAGTCCCAGTTCACAATGTTCGTCAGCACGCTCGAGGCGAAGCGCGGCCGCTCGTTGCGATAGTCGATGTAATAAGCGTGCTCCCACACATCGAGCGTAAACAACGGCACCATGCCTTCGTGCACGATCGGCGTATCGGCGTCGTGCAGCGACGTGACCCGCAGCGACCCGCGATCGAGCACCAACCATGCCCATCCGCTGGCGAAATGGTTGACGGCCTCCTCCTGCAGCTTGTCGAGCAAAGCCTGCGGGTTACCGAACCCGTCCTCGATCAGCTTGGCGAGCTTGCCCTCAGGCTGCTGGCCCTGCGCCGGCGCGAGGCATTGCCAAAAGAAGCTGTGGTTCCATAGCTGGGCACTGTTGTTGAATAATTTGCCGCTGCCCGCCTCCTTCGCCCTCTTGATCACCTGCAGCAGCGAGGCGCCGGAAAGGCCCTGGTCGGCCTCGATGAGATCATTGGTCTTGGTGACATAGGCTTTGTGATGCTTGCCGTGATGATATTCGAGCGTCTCGGCGGACATGACGGGCGCAAGCGCATCCTTGGCGAAGGGAAGATCGGGCAGCTGGAAGGGCATGGAAGCAACTCCTGTACATCGGGGGACATACGTCCCCTCGCATGAGCCCCCGCCCGCTGATAGCGAGATGCTTGCGCGTGCCGAATTTTCAACCCAAGAAACGACAGCGAAACGAAGTTTTGCGCCGAAGCGCGGCCAATCGCGGGATCGGCGACCGAAAGGGGGAGGCAAGTCATGGCCAAATTCTTCGCCAATCTAAATCTCGTGCTGATCGTCGGGGTCGCACTTGCCGTGCTGATGGTGCTGTTCCCCGACTCAGGGTACCGGCCGCCGACCGGTGATCTCCTGAACGGAGTCCTGCAATGGCTCCACGTCTTCTTCGGCATTACGTGGATCGGGCTGCTCTATTATTTCAACTTCGTGCAGACGCCGACGATGCCGACGATCCCGGCCGAGCTGAAGCCGGGCGTGTCCAAATATATCGCACCAAAGGCCCTCTTCTATTTCCGCTGGGGAGCGGCGTTTACGGTCCTCACCGGCCTGCTGCTCGCATGGTCATACGGCGAGCTGCGCGAGGCGATGGAACTTCAACCTTCCGCCCGCCTGATCGGCATCGGAATGTGGCTCGCGCTGATCATGGCCTTCAATGTCTGGGTCATCATCTGGCCAAACCAGAAGAAGGTGCTGGGCATTGTCGCTGCCGATGATGCGGCGAAAGCGAAGGCCGCCGCGACGGCGGGCATTGCTTCACGGCTCAACGTCTTGCTGTCGATCCCGATGCTGTTGGCGATGACCAACGCGCATTAGGCTATGAGGCATCCTGAAGGCGATGGCGCTTGAGGGCGTGCCGAAGCTGGTCGTAGCTTAGGCCGAGCGCAACCGCTGTCGCCCGTTGATTGAAGCGGTTGCGCCTCAGCGAATCCTCCAAAAGCTGGCGCTCGTACTCGGCAACCGCGGCGCGAAAATCGCTGGTCGATGCCGGCGGCGCACCCGGCGCTTCCACGACGTCCACCAAATCTGGAGCTGGTGTAGTGACTGCAGTCGCCCCATTGCCGGAAATTGGAGCCCAGGGTGAATGGAACGGGTCGAACTGGATCTCGTTGACGGGCCGTTCGGGATCTTCGTGACGGTACACGGCGCGCTCAACGGTATTGCGCAATTCCCGCACATTACCCGGCCAGTGATAGGCTTCGAGGGCGGCAATGGCTCGCGGGGTGAAGCCGGGCCAGTTGGACCAGTCCAACTCCACTGCCATCCGACGTCCAAAATGCTCCGCAAGCAGCGGTATGTCGCCCTGCCGAGCCCGCAGCGGCGGCAAGGTGATGACTTCGAAGGACAAGCGGTCCAGAAGGTCGGCGCGGAACTTCCCCTTGTCGACCTGGGCGGGCAAATTTTCGTTGGTCGCCGCAACGATGCGCACATCGACGCTGATCGGCCTTGATGCGCCGATGCGGGTAATCTCGCCATATTCGGTCGCTCGCAGCAACCGGTCCTGCGCGGGCATGGACAAGGTACCGAGCTCATCGAGGAACAAGGTACCGCCGTCGGCTTCCTCGAAGCGACCATGCCGGGTCTTGGCCGCACCGGTGAAGCTCCCGGCCTCGTGCCCAAAGAGCTCGGCTTCGATCAGGTTTTCAGGCAGCGCGGCGCAGTTCATGATAATCAGCGGCCCGGCCCAGCGGGACGAGAGGTGGTGAAGACGTTCGGCAATCAATTCCTTGCCCGTGCCGCGCTCACCGATCACCAACACGGGCCGGTTGAGCGGCGCGGCACGGCTCGCCCGCTCGACCGCATCGAGGAACGCAAAACTTTGGCCGATGAATTGGTCCGTCCGCTCCATATTTCCTACTCAAAACCAACCGACTGTTGGTGGCAAATCCCACCAATTGGCAAGGATTTTCATGCAATTTTTGGCCGCAAATCAACGAATTCTCTGGAACTCTGGGCTTTCTGCATAAATGGCACGACCCTTGTATGGTATTTGGCAGGTATAGGGCCCCTGATCGATCGACTACGAGGTAGCTGAATGAGTATTTTTTCCCGAACACGGGATATCTTCGCCGCCAATATCACCGAGATGCTCGACCGCTCGGAAGACCCGGCGAAGATGATCCGCATGGTCATCCTCGAAATGGAGGAGACGCTGGTAGACGTCCGCGCCTCCGCGGCGCGCTGCATCGCCGACCGCAAGGAAATGGGCCGCGCGCTGTCACGCCTGGATGAGCTCCAAAGGAATTGGACGGAGAAAGCCGAGCTGGCGCTGTCGAAAGAGCGTGAGGATTTGGCGAAGGCCGCGCTGATCGAGCGCCAGAAGGCGGCCGACATGGGCGAAGGCCTGCGCGAGGAAATGGGGGTCATCGACAACACGCTAAAGGGCTATGAAGGCGACATCGCCAAGCTGCAGGGAAAACTGCGTGAAGCGCGGGCCCGTCAGAATGCGATCGCCGCCCGCTTCGAGAGCGCGGTTACGCGCGCCAGGACACGCGAAATCATGAACGGCAGCCGCACCGAGGACGCTTTCAGTCGCTTCGAAGTCCTTGAACGGCGCGCCGACTTCGCGGAGGGCCGCGCGGATGCGCTGGGCATGACGGGGCCCAAGAGCCTGGAAGAGGAAATCGCGGAATTGAAGGCCGCTGAATCAGTCGATGCCGAGCTCGAAGCCATGAAGGCCGCGCTCAAGGCCAGAGGAAAGTAAGAGCATATGGACGACGTACTCATACCCGTGTTGGTTGTCGGCATTCTGTTTCTGGGGCTGCCTTGGCTTGTGTTCCACTACATCACCAAGTGGAAGACGGGGGCGACCCTGACGTCGGGCGACGAGAAACTTCTCGACGAACTGCACGACGCTGCCCGCCGGCTGGACGACCGGCTGTGCACCATCGAGCGCATCATGACAGCCGAGAATCCGGATTGGCGGCAGCAATGCCTGCCCGGCCGCGAGGACCGGCAGCGCCTTCTCGCGGACGGGGAGTAAGATGGCCTACGACCGCTATCCCGCTCCGCAGGAACGCTCAAACAGACCGCAGGAACGGCCCGCCGAACCGCGCTTCGAGCCCGATTATTACTCGCCGCAGCCGGCAAGCCGCACCCGCTTCTATCGCGACAAGCAGAACGGCAAGATGTTCGGCGTCTGTGCCGGCATCGCAGACTACACCGGGTTCGACGTCAGCCTGGTCAGGATCTGCTTCCTCGCCGCGATGTTCATGAGCGGCGGCGGAGTCCTACCCTTCTACTTCATCGCTGCGATGGTCACACCGACCAAGCCGATGTCGCTCGAACATGTTGATCGCGAGGAAACGCAGTTCTGGCAAGGTGTCCGCGCCTCGCCTGCCCGCGCTGCTCGCGACATCCGCTCGCGCTTCAAGGACATCGACCGGCGCCTCGCCGATATCGAAAGCTATGTGACGACCGAAAACCGATCGCTCGCACGGGAAATTGACCAGCTGCGCTGATTGCCAAACAGGGGGAATTGCCGATGGACACTGAGGCCATTCAGATCATCAAGTTGCTTGCCGGAATCGTGCCGTTCATCGCGATCATCGTCGCGCTCGGCGTCGGCGGTTCGTTCCTCAACACCTGGATCAAGATCAAGAACGGCTATCCTCTCCAGAACGCGTGGGGCGTGCCGCTCCATCCCAAGAAGGATGCTGAAACGACGGAGCGGATCAGGCTGCTGACAAGCGAGAATGCGCAGCTCCGCGCGGAACTCGGCTCGATCAAAGATCGCCTCGGAACACTCGAGAGGATTGCCACAGACCAGCCATCGCGGCTCGCGCGCGACATCGATGCGCTCGCGATGGACAAGGGAGGGAACGCCTGATGAGTCCGGGTGATGTCTTTGCGCTAACGGTTGTCGGATTTGTCGTCGGGCTGTTGTTCGTCCTGCTGATGGTAATTGCCGTTCGCTACTTCCGGTTCCGTGAGAAGAAGTTGCACGTCGAGGCCAACCTCGCGGCCGAGAAAGCCGCGCAATATGCCACCAGCAACGCCGAGCTGGAGCAGCGCGTACGGGTGCTGGAGCAGATCGCGACCGACGGCGGTGCGCAAACCGCAGCCCAGATCGAAGCACTGCGCGACAGGGCGCGGATTCCTGCGGAAGATCAGGCACAATGAACGTCTTTGAGTTTGTCATCGCGATCGTCATTGTCACGGGCGTGTTCTCTCTGTTGCGCCATAGAATGGGCATTCGCGATGATCATGGCGTGAGCGTGGAACCCGGCGAGAAGAGTCATGAGAACGAGCGGCTGCGGAACCAAGTGCAGCAGCTTCAGGAGCGCATCAGGGTTTTGGAACGAATCGTTACCGACCGCGGGGTCGAGACTGCCGCCCAAATCGAGGCGCTGCGCGACCGAGACACCATCGAAAACGGAGACAAGCTACAATGAACCACGGCGAAATGATGGTGGTGTGGATCGTCGCGATCGTGATGATCGCTTCGATTTTCAAAGCCAGATATGGCTATGGGCGGTATCGCCGACGCGATAATGGGCCAAGCTCGCCCCAGGAGCACCCGGAGACGCTGCGGCTTCGTGACGAAGTCAAGGAGCTCAAGGAACGCCTCAAGGTGCTCGAGCGGATCACCGTCGAAAAAGAGAATAGCCTGGCGAAGGAAATCGAGTCGCTCCGCGACCGCTAGCGATGGTAAAGGCGCGGCGATGACCGGGCTCCCTCCCCTCAATGAAATCCTGGAGGAATATCAACTGCTCGAGGCGGAAGACCGCTATCGTCTGCTGATCGACCTTGGCCGTGAGCTGGAGCCCATGCCTGACGCGCTAAAGACCGAGACGACGAAGGTGCGCGGCTGCTCGGCGTCGGTGTGGGTCTATCCGACTGTCGCCGAGGGCCGGCTGCATTTCCTCGCCGACAGCAATGCCGCGATCACAAAGGGTATTGTCGCGCTTGTGTTGAGCGCGGTGCAGGACAAGCCGGCTTCAGAGGTGTCCGCGCTCGACGTTGGCGCCGCGCTCGCGCCGTTCGAACTCTCCAAGCATCTGAGCGCAAACCGCACCCAAGGCGTGCCGAACATGGTCGCGCTCGTGAAAGAAACCGCGGAGCGGTACGCAGCCGCCGCCTAACACTCACTTAGATGATCGTCTGGTCAGCCCCCAAACTTATGTTATCGTCGGGCCAGTCTCCAGCGTAACGGGGGTGGTAATGGAGAACGATTCGATACGGGCGAGCGGAACAGACACGCTCGTCGACGTCTGGATCGATGGAAAAGTCCGGGCGATCTGCATCACGCGCGAAGCGATCGGGGCGTACCTCGACTTCGAACGCGCCGAGGGCATGAGTGACGAAGACCGATGCGTCTTCGTCAAGAACAATCTTTCGCTGGTCCTCAAGGCGGCGAAGGCAAGGCTTCGGGATCAAGATCCGACCGCGAGCGAAGTCGTCATCGACGCAGGACACCTCGCCCGGCCCGATGGCAAAGCCACCGATCGACGGCAGAAGGAACGACGCAAAACCGATCGCCGGAAGTCAGCGGTGCCACTGGCCGGTCAGCCCGACCGTCGCAGGACACCTCGCAGGCGCGGCGAGCGCCGGACGCGTCCGCCGAAATCGGAGGGCTGAGCCGCCGGTCAGGCCACCTTGCCGTTGTTTCGTTCTTCGGCCTTGCGCAGCACGTCATATGCCGCCTGAACCTGCTTGAACCGTTTGGCGGCTTCCGCGTCGCCTGGATTGGCATCCGGGTGAGTTTCCTTGACCAGCCGCCGGTGCGCTGCCTTTACGGCCTTGAAGTCGGCATCGGTATCTACGCCGAGCGCATCTAGCGCGCGCATTTCGTCGCGCGAACGGCTGCCGTCGCCGGGCCCAGCCCATTTCCATTGCGCCGACTGGCGGAAGCCGGAATTCCCCAGTTCTTCCTCGGCAGCGCGGCGCGCGGCTTCCTCCTGGCTCAAACCTGCGAAATAATTCCAGTTTCGGTTGTACTCGGCGGCGTGACTCTCGCAGAAATACCAGCGCTCTCCGCTGTGCGGAGCCTTGGGCGCGGGCCGGTCCCCGATATTGTTGCAGCCCTCGCGGTCGCACAGACGCACCTTGGCCGCAGCGCGGCCTTTGTCGCCGTAGGAGCGCCAGCGGGGAAACCCCCAGTCATCCGTTCGCTTCTGCTTCGCCATGCGAATCCTTCTTACGCGTCATTGCGAGGAGCGAAGCGACGAAGCAATCCAGTGAACGAACCCTGGATTGCTGCGCTGCGCTCGCAACGACGAAAAAAGTGCCAGAGGGCCTGTAAGCCGGGTTCTGTCCATCGCGCTTCGGAAAGCGTGACTGTGCGGCCATTCCTCTAGGGGACGGGTCGCCCCCGCCCCTCAAGCAACCAACCCGGGCAGCGAGCCGGAACCAGGCCCCAGAGCCGAAGCTCAGTGCTGCCCCTATTCGGTCTTGCACCCGGTGGGGTTTACCGTGCCGGCCCTGTCGCCAGGACCGCGGTGCGCTCTTGCCGCACCCTTTCGCCCTTACCCGTCCTCAAGTCACCCTGAGCGCGGGCGGTATCCTTTCTGTGGCACTATCCCTGACTCCCCAAGGGAAGCCGCCGGGCGTTACCCGGCACCGTGGTTCCATGGAGCCCGGACTTTCCTCGGCCTTCTTCCCGCTCATCTGAGCTTGTCGAAGGACGCGGCCGCCCAGCCCTCTGGCCTGGGCGATATAGTCGAACCCTCCTGGAGTTGCGAGTCAGGGCGGAAATCTGCCTTGGGTGGAAAGCGGACGCTCGCGTTACTGGCGCGGGACTGCCGTCAGTTGCGATCGTCGGAGCTGCGACAGCCATCGAAGAACTGTCGACTCCAGCTCAATGCGATGATCGTCGAAGGAATGGCCGCTGTCGATTTCGATGCTCGTGGCGTTTGCGCCGTCTCGTTGCAGCGCAGACTTGAGATCAATGGCTTTGTTCTGCACCCGGTCGCGTGCGCCCGTCACGATCAGCAGCGGCCGGTGCGACAGGCCCTTAGCGGCATCGGCCAGTCGCCATCGATTACCGTGGGCGACAATCTGTTCTGCAATTTGCTGCGAACTGATCCCTGTGAGGCGCCCGCTACTGACATTGCCCCAGAGACCCTCCGCCGAAAGGCTGAGTTGCTTGCGTGACATTTGCCGAAGCTGTTGAGCGAGACGGCTCGGGTCCCATGGCGCAAGCAATATGGTCGCTAACCGTTGCGGCGCCGATGCGGCGGCGCGAGCCGCAGCAAGCCCGCCCATGCTGTGGCCAATGATCACAATTTGCGTCGGGTCGATGCTCCACGACCTTGCAACAGCCGGATCGCTAGCTCGCCGGACGGCGACCCTCGCGTCCTCCAGCGCGTTGTCGATCGTGAATTGACCTTTCGATCCGAAGCACCCGCGATAATGAAAAGTCAGTACGGCCCAGCCCGACCGCCGCAGCGCCTGCGCCAGATCAAGGTTCTGCTCGTTGCCGGGAAGGCCATGCAGCAGGACAATCAGTGGGAAGGGCCCGCGGCCCGCCGGCCTGTAGATGAATCCATTCATCACGTAGCCGTGACTTGGGATCTCGACGGCTATGGTCGATGCTGGATTGATCAGGTCCACGGCCGGATCAGCGTAGATTGCTCTCGGCAGATCGGGGACAGTCGTTTGGGCGAACGCCGAGGGCAGGGAAGCAACGGCAGCAATCAGAAGGACGCTTCTCATGCCTCACTCCCCGGAGGGAGGCTAGCAGAAGAGCCATTGTCCGCAATGTGTCGAAAACGGACACTGGCCATCACTGCGGCCTCGGGAGCAGCAGCGCCAGCAGCTTGGCGCGGCATTCGCCGTCGATGATGCCGTCGATGAGGTCGGGGCGAAACCGCCGCTGGAAGGCGATCACTGTTTTCTGTTCGTCGGTAACGTCGTAGCCGAAGCGTTCGAGCGCGAGCAGGAAACCGGCGTCGGTCCAATAGGGGTCGATAAGGTCGCGGGTTGGACTCGGCAGGGCGAGACGGCGCTTGGCCAAAGCGTGCCACGGGAACAGCTCGCCGGGATCCTCCTTGCGACCCGGAGCGACATCGGAATGGCCGACGATATTGCCACGGCCGATGCCGTGCCGCTCCTTGATGTCAGCGATCAGCGGGATCAGCGACGCGATCTGCTCGTCAGGAAATGGTCGGTAGCCGAACTCATGCCCCGGATTGACGATCTCGATCCCGACGCTGGCCGAATTGACGTCGGTGATTCCGCGCCAGCGCGACTTGCCCGCGTGCCACGCCCGCTTGGATTCATCGACGAGGCGGTAGGTCGTTCCATCCTCGTCGATCAAATAGTGGCAGGAGACTTTGGCGTCCGGCGAGGTCAGCCGGTCGAGTGCGCCTTCAGCGTCGGGCATTCCGGTATAGTGCAAGACGATCATCGAGACCGGCAGCAGCCGCTCGTCGAAATTGGGCGATGGCCGTTCGATCAGGTCCAGGTCCACGAGCGCAATGGCACACGGCTATTGCTGTGCGGTCAAGTCCCCGTTGCTGAACGGCGGTCGGCGCCGGCGCGCTTCTCGACGTTCCTGCCGTCGCCGACCAGCCGGTACAGGCCGCGGGCATTGACGTCGGAAGCAAGCTTCTTGGTCTGGCCAATCACCGTCTCGCCCGCGCCCAGCATCAGCCAGCCATCCTCGGCCATTGCCCCTGCAATGCGCTCGAACGCTAACGCCTTCCTCTCCGGGCTGAGATAGAGCAGCACATTACGGCAGAGGACGACGTCAAAGTCGCCCGGATGCGGCACAGGTTCGAGCAGATTGTGGACCTGGAAACGCACCGGCTTGCGCAGCGGTTCGACCGCGCGCCAGCCATCGGGGACTTCCTCGAACCATTTGATCATCTGGTTGATGCCGAGGCCACGCTGGATTTCGAACTGAGTGAAGACCCCGCTGCGTGCGCGATCGACGCAGGAGGTGGAAACGTCGGTGCCGAGGATGTCGATGGTCCAGCCGCGCCATTGCTCGGAGGCGTCGGCGAACAGCATCGCCAGCGAATAAACTTCTTGGCCCGTCGAGCACCCCGCCGACCAGATGCGCAGCCGCTTCGATTTGTCGCGCCTCTGCGCAAGCTCTGGAAGCGCATGACGCTCGAGAACGTCGAACGGGCCGCGGTCGCGGAAGAAGTAGCTTTCGTTGTTCAGTAGTGCTTCGACCACCTGTTGCGACAAACTTGGTTCCTTACCCATGACGAGGATGGTGATGAGCTCGTCCAGCGTGGAAATGCCGCGCTCGCGCAACAGGGCGGAAAGCGCAGTCTCGATGCGCCAACGGCGGCTCATCGTCAGCTGTTGGCCGGTCCGCGCTTCGAGCAGGCCCGCGAGAATTCTGCTGGAACTGTCGCTCAGTTGCACGACGGCCGATCCTCCGTGCGAGAGGCGATCCGGCGCGCAATTTTATCGGGCGGCAGCATGGCGCAGGCGAGCCCGGCCTCAAGCACAGCGCGGGGCATGCCATAGACGGCGCAGCTGGCTTCGTCCTGGGCTACGATCGACCCGCCACAGGCGACCAGCCGTGAAGCGCCTTCGACCCCGTCCTTGCCCATGCCGGTGAGGACTACTCCAAGTGCGCCCGAGCCATAGATCGCGCCGATCGATCCGAACATCGGATCAAGTGACGGCATGCACCCGCTCGAACTCCGGCCGTGCGTCAGCCGGACGACCGCGCCATCCGTCGTCGGTTCGAGCGTGAGGTGTGCATCGCCGGGCGCTACCAGGATCAGGTCCGGCTCCGCTTTCATGCCATTTTCGGCGATCACCGCAGGACGGCGCGCCACGGCGCCGAGCTGGCGCGCGAAAACGCCGATGAAGGGCACCGGCAAATGCTGCGTGACGAGAATCGGGATGCCGATCTTCTCCGGCAGGGCATGGAAAAGTGCGCCGAGCGCGTGGATGCCGCCGGTCGAGGCGCCAATCGCCAATATACCGATCGGATCGCTTGGCATGGGCCGAAGAGCGATCGGCGATCCGGCCTTCAGTGGTGAATGGGGAAGCTCGGCCGACGCATGGCCAAGAGCCTTGAGCTTGCCGAGCAAGATCTCGGAGAATTTGCCGTTAAATCGGCCCGTGCCCGGCTTGGGCAGCGTGTCGGCGGCGCCTAGGGCGAGCGCGGCAACGGTCTGCTCTGCGCCGTCCTCCGCGAGGGAGGAAACGATCATCACTTTCGCGCCGGCGGCTGCTGCAATGATCCTCGGGATTGACTTAAGCCCGCCCGCGCCAGGCATTTCGAGGTCAAGGACAACGATATCGACGCGGCATTCCGCCAGCGCCTCAATGGCGTCCTCCGCGGTCCCGGCAACGGCTGTAATCTCGAATGCGGGATCGCTCGCCACCATCCGTGACAGTACCGCGCGAGCGATCGTCGAATCATCGACGATCATCAGGCGGATTCTGCGACCTGTGTTGCGGGGGTCCGGAAAGCGGTCCCGCGATCTGGCGAGCGCCCGCTCCATCGCCGGGCCGTTCAGGCGACGCCGACGAGCTGAAGCTTGATGTGGAGCGTTTCGCGGTCGAACGGTTTCATCACATATTCGTCGGCGCCCGCTTCGAGCGCGGCGCGGATATGCGCCATGTCGTTTTCGGTTGTGCAGAACACGACCTTCGGCTGATCGCCGTGGCCGCGCTGCCGAAGCAGCCGCAGAAAATCCATGCCGCTCATCACGGGCATGTTCCAGTCAAGCAGGACAACGTCGGGCATCTTGGCCTCGCACCGGGTCAGCGCTTCCTGACCGTCGCCGGCTTCCTCGACCTCAAACTCGAGCGTTTCGAGGATGTGCCGCGCGACTTTGCGGATCACCTTGGAATCATCGACGATCAAACAAGTCTTCATATGTTCGGCTTTCCGCTTCCTGTCCCCAACCTACTAAACGTTAAGGGTAACGAAGAACTTAAGCTCCGTTTACGCCGCTGCCTTCGCTTCGACTCCCGCGACCAGCGCGGCAACATCCACCAGCAACAGCGGGCCCTGCTCCGTTTCGACCATTCCCTGCGAAACGCGCTCCCAGCCCGAACCCATCGCAGCACGAACCGGAACTGGATCTGACGCAGCTTCGACGACGTCTTCGACAAGGTCGACGATCAACGCGTAATGATGGCCGTCGAGCTCGACGACGGCCGCTTCACGGATCCCGTCGGAACAATCGGTATCGCCGAGTTCGAGCGAGCGCATGCAGTCGATCACTGTCAGAACGCGGCTGCGTAGCGCCGACAGGCCCGCGACATGCGCTGCGGCACGCGGCACCGGAATCAGGGTGTCGAGCTCGACCACCGACTCCACGGCGGCAGCGGGAAGCGCCACGCGCTCCTGCGCGATTGTGACGACAAGCAGCAGTTCGTTCACTTGTCCCTCGCTGCGCTATTGTTCATTTTCCGCTCCCTGCTCCGGCGCTCTTCAGAGCCATCAGCAGGCCCGCGCGGTCGTAACGGTAGATGCTGAAATCCTTCTTGCTCGCTGCCTCGGGCTCGGGACGAAGCCAGATCGTTTTGTGGCTCGCCTGGTCGGGCAGTTCCTCGCCGAGGCAGGCGATCACCACATCCGCCTTTTCGTTCTCGGCATCATCGATCACACGGTAGCCGGCCGCCTCGACCAGTGGCCGCAGCATGTTTTGCATCCATGGATCCCAGTCGGGAATGAGGCAGACCAGCTGGTCGTTGCGTGGCGCAGCGGCTGCCTGATGATTGGCGAACAGCCAATGCGCATCCACCAGCTCCGCGGGCTCGTTGTTGACCAGGGACACTCCGCTGATCTCGCCTGGCCGCTCGGAATGGATGATGTCATGGTCGATCGCGGCGAAGTCGATCACCTCCGCAAACGCATAGCCGATCTCATGCAGGCCATCGTTCAACCGGAACAGGCGGACCTTATCGCCGCCAAGCTCCTCGGCGCTCGCGCCCGCCAGCGGCAGGATCGCTTCGCCGAGCTGGACGCGAAGCTGACCGGCGCTTTGACGAATTGCCGACGCGGGCACTTCCTCTATCCGGTCGACCACGGCGAGGCGCAGCGCGCGCCGGCCGCCATCGAGCCCGCGGAACAGAAGTACCGGCGTTGCTTTTGAAATTATTGTCGCGGGGCCTTCAGCGATGCGCGCCGTGCGCTCCTGAACCTCGAGCTTCACGCCGCCGACCTCAGCGATCCCCGCCGGATCGAAGAGGAGGATTGGGCTGCCATCGTCGGCAAGAGTCGTGCCGGCGTAAAGACCGGTCGCCATGACCGCGGGTGCGGCGGGCTTCACGACTAGTTCCTCATGGTCGTGGATTCGATCGACCGACAGAGCGTAAACGTCGCCGCCGGCGGGCCGGAGCACGACCAACGTGCGATCTTTCTCGGCGACTTCGCTTTTCAGTCCAAGGACCGACGCAAGACTTACTTCAGGCACGCGGCGGCCGCGAATGGTCGCTACACCGGCACCGCCGAGATGCTCGAGCGTGACGCTCTCGCCATTGGCGCGGACGATCTCCTCGATGGCCGAGCGTGGAATCGCGAAATGCTGACCCGCGATGGAGACCGTGAGCGCGGGAATGATCGTTAGAGTCAGCGGGACGCGCAGGGTCATGCGCGTGCCTTCGCCGGGCTTGCTGTCGACCTCGACGATACCGCCGATCCGCTCGACGTTCGACCGAACCACGTCCATGCCGACACCTCGGCCGGAGATGGCGGTCACCTCCTTGGCTGTCGAAAGACCAGCTTCGAAGATTAGCGCCAGCCGGTCGCGCGGGCTGAGCTGGCCGGCTTCGTCCTTTGTGACGACACCGCTCGCAATCGCCTTTTCGACCAGGCTCTTGCCGTCGATACCGCGGCCGTCGTCCTGGATATCGATCAAAATCTGGTTGCCAGACTGGCGTGCCGAGACGGCGAGGACCCCAATTTCGCGCTTGCCCGACTTCAGGCGTTCGGCCGGCTTTTCGATGCCATGATCGACCGCGTTGCGGATGATGTGGGTCAGCGGATCGCGGATCATCTCGATCATCTCGCGGTCCAGTTCGACATCGCCGCCGTCGATATCGACGAGCACCTGCTTGCCGAGTTCGGCGGAAAGGTCCCGAACCATCCGCGGCAGGCCGACGAAGAGATTTTCGATCCGCTGCATGCGCGTGCGGGTAATCGCGTCACGCATCTCCGCGATGATTGACGAGAGGCGCTCGAACGCCCCGTCGACCGGAACGTCGTTGGCGGATTCGCGCAGGCGCCGGGCCAGCTCGTTTCGCGCCAGCACCATGTCGGAAACCGTGCTCATCACGCGGTCCAGCAACTCGACCGAGAGGCGGATTGTGCGCGGAGCGGCAGATGCGCGGGTCGCAGCTTCGGCTGCGGCGATAACGGGGATTGCTGTCCCTTCCGCACCCGGCGCGAGCGCGTCGATCAGATGATTATCGTCGCCGGTGGGCATGTCCTCGCCAGCCTCGATCGCGGCGACCATCTCGCTAATGCGGTCGATGATCGCAAGAACGGCGCTGACGAGAGCCCCGTCCGGATGGCGCCGTCCCGCACGAACGTCCGCGAGAGCGTCCTCGGCAGCGTGGCTCAGCGCCTCGAGACGCGGGAATTCGAAGAATCCGCAATTGCCCTTCACCGTGTGGACGAAGCGGAAAATGCTGTCGAGCCGCGCGCGATCGTCAGGCTGCGCCTCCCACGCGACGATCTCGCCGCCCAGCGCTTCGAGCATTTCGCGGCATTCGGCTACGAAATCCGCAATCAGGTCGTCCATTGGCGAAATTGCCCCTCAGCGCTGGCTTTGAAAGCCTTATGAAGCGCAGGAGTTAATGCCGCGTTATCCCAAAATGCGGTCAGCCCGTCGGCAGGCGCGCGCCGATAAGCAGTGGGGAACTCGACGCATCCGACAGCTGGATCGAGCCGCCAGCGTCACTGACGAGGTTGTGGGCGAGCCAGGCAGCCGCCGCACGCGGCTCCACCGTCCCGGAGGCCCCGTTGGCCAGCGTTTCGCGCAACGCCGGGTCGAGCAGGATGCGTGGGCCCTCGGCACGAACCGCAAGTTCAATGGTCCCGTTGCTCCGCTCCGCCCCTACGTCGAGCTGCCCGCCACGAACCAAAGCATCGCCGGCAATCAACGCAAGGTTGAGCAGGACCTTGACGGCGACCTTGGGCAATTTGTCATCGGCCACGACCCAGCCGAGCTCGATCCGACGTTCGGGTCCGAAAAGACCCTCGAGCGCGGCTTCGGCTTCGTGGGTGTCGACCTCTTCGCCGAACCCGCCGGCCGCCCCGAATGCCAGTCGGAAGAACTTCAGCTTGTTGGCCGACGCCCGGGCGCTATCCGCGAGCAGCTCCAGGCATTTCTCGCGCATCTCCGGGTCGGTTTCATCGGCGAGCAGCTCGATGCCGTTATTGAGCGCGCCGACAGGCGACATCAGATCATGGCAAAGCCGTGAACAAAGCAAACTGGCGAGATCGACCGCGTCCATCGCAAGGCATTGATGGGGCACAGATTCGCCACGCGCAAGCTCTCGCCGTTGAACAGCAAGAGGGAAATTCCCATATCCCGTTAGAAGATGGGGGGAATTCAGACGATCGACGTGCGTTTGGCGCCCGCCCATGCAGGGTGGCGTCTTGACCGCGCACTCGCCGACGCCGTCCCAACGCTCTCGCGCGAGCGGCTCAAGGCCCTGATCCGCAGCGGCGCAGTGAATATCGCTGGTGAGCCAATCCGCGATCCCGCGAGCAAGGTGCGCGGGGTAGAAGCGCTGCGCCTGGCGGTACCCGAGCCCAGGCAGGCGCATAACGAAGCACAGGACATCCCGCTGAAGATCGTATTCGAAGACGATCATCTGCTTGTCGTCGAAAAGCCCGCGGGAATGGTCGTTCACCCCGCTGCCGGTAATTTCGACGGGACGCTGGTGAACGCGCTGCTCCATCATTGTGAGGGGTCGTTGTCGGGGATCGGCGGGGTTGCCCGGCCCGGAATCGTCCATCGCATCGACAAGGACACGTCGGGCCTCCTGGTCGTCGCCAAAACCGACGTCGCGCACGAAGGCCTTGCAAGGCAGTTCGCGGCCCATTCGATCGACCGTCACTACCTCGCGATCGTCAAAGGCATCCCCAAGGTGAGCGAGGGCACAATCGATGCTCCGCTCGCCCGCTCGGCGACCAACCGCAAGAAGATCGCTATTGTGGAGGGCAAGCGCGGCAAACGCGCCGTGACTCACTGGCGGCGGCTCGATGTTCTTAACGATGCCGCACTGGTCGAATGCCGGCTCGAAACTGGGCGTACGCACCAGGTCCGGGTCCACATGGCTTCGATCAATCATCCGTTGCTCGGCGATCCGGTCTACGGCCGTTCGGGAAAGAGCCACGGTAAAATACTGAAGGAACTGCAGTTCCATCGGCAGGCGCTACATGCGGCCGAGCTTGGCTTCACCCATCCGGTGAGCAAGCACAGGCTATCGTTCTCAAGTCCCATGCCGCCCGACATGCAGGAACTGTTCAAGGCGCTTGGTGTATAGGATTTAACGCGTTAGGGCCGCGAAAAGGCGACCCTGCACAGGGAGAAAGACGACTATAATGGCTACGCAAAAGAGGATCGTCTCGCTCCCCTCGTCCGGTGGGGAGGCCGGACTCAACCGCTATCTCGCGGAGATCAAAAAATTCCCGATCCTCACCCCTGAGGAAGAATATATGCTCGCCAAGCGCTGGCGTGAGCATGGCGACACCGAAGCCGCCGCGAAGCTCGTCAATTCGCATCTTCGGCTCGTGGCCAAGATCGCCATGGGCTACCGCGGCTACGGCCTCCCGGTCAGCGAGCTGATCAGCGAAGGCAATATCGGACTCATGCAGGGCGTGAAGAAGTTCGAGCCGGATCGCGGTTTCCGTCTCGCGACCTACGCCATGTGGTGGATCCGGGCCTCGATCCAGGAATTCATCCTGCGCTCGTGGAGCCTGGTGAAAATGGGTACCACGGCCGCGCAGAAGAAGCTGTTCTTCAACCTCCGGCGGATGAAAAACCAGATCGACGCCTTCGAGGAAGGCGATCTCAAGCCCGCTGACGTGACCAAGATTGCGACCGACCTCGGAGTCACCGAGGAAGAAGTCATCTCGATGAACCGCCGCATGGGTATGGGCGGCGACACCAGCCTCAATGTTTCGCTGAAAGGCGACGAAGGCGGCGAGAGCCAGTGGCAGGACTTTCTGGTCGATACCGGACCGCTGCAGGACGAGCGGATCGCCGAGGACGAGGAAAGCCGGGTTCGTCACGACCTTCTGATGAGCGCGCTCGAGAGCCTGAACGACCGCGAGAAGCACATTTTGATGGAGCGCCGCCTCGCCGACGAACCGAAAACCCTGGAAGAGCTGAGCCAGGTCTACGGCGTCAGCCGCGAGCGAATCCGGCAGATCGAAGTCCGCGCGTTCGAAAAGCTCCAGGGCGCGCTGTTGCGGCTCGCTGGCGAAAAGCGGCTGCTCCCGGCGGCTTAGCCCTTTTCCTCGGCGACTTTAGGAGCGGCTTGCGTAAGCCGCTCCCCTTCCCTCTGCTTCTCCGGCCGATCCTGAACCTTATCGTCGGTCGCGACATTGTCGGCAGCCCAGGCGCCCCGGTCTCCCATCGGCTTGGGCGAGCCAGTTGTGCTGTCCTTTGCTGTCTGGTGTTCGATCTCGCTGTTGAGTTCGGCGCCAAAAATGAATGCGTAAGAGGAGAGGTACAGCCAACCCATAAGCGCGACGACCGCGCCTAGCGAACCATAGCTCGCATGATAGTTGGTGAAGCGCCCGGCGTAGATCCCAAACGCCCAAGTCAGGAACAGCCAGATTGCCGCCGCGAGCAGGCTTCCGGGCGTAATCCACTCCCATTGTGCATCCTCGCGCGACGGCCCGAAGCGGTACAGGAACGAAGCGACGGCCGAGGCCACCAGCGTCAGTAGCAAATATCCAACGACCTTCCCGGCAACCACCAATCCGGGCGCCGCCGCTGGCAACAGATGCTGGAGGAAGGCTAGCGCGGCGGTTCCGGCGATCGCCGCCAGCGACAGAAGTACTGCGCCAAAGGTCAAAGAGATGGCGAGGAGATAATAATGGAGAAGGCCGCGCTTTTCCTTCTCTTCGTAGGCGATATTCAGTGCGGTCAGTACCGACGTGGCGCCATTGGTCCCACCATATGTCCCGACCAGGAAGGCAATGGCGATGCCGAGTCCCTTGGCCTTCTGGGAAGCCCTGACGGCGTTCATCAGCTGGTCGCCGATGATGAAGGCGACATCGGTCGGCAGCACCGCCGTCAACGCCTGCACATGCTCAATGACCGTCAGCGGATCGGCGGCGATCCCATAGGCCAGCACTACGAGGCCAAGCAGCGACAGTAGCGCGAAGAAGGCGTAGAAAGCGACACCGGCAGCGACCAGACCGACATTGTCATCCCACACCCGCTTGTATGTCCGCTTGGCGATATCCTTCCACGCGAGGCGCGGCATTTGCCACGGCGAGCTTGCCTGATGTCCCTTGCGGTCGACCATCGCCTCCAAACCTCGGTCGGTTGAACCCCGTTACGTAACAAACTGTCATGGCGGCTAGCGAACACTCTTGCCAAGCGCCAAAAACAATCGGACGGTGGAGGTTTCCAGGCAGGCGCCGAAGCGCCTCTCTCGAGAGCGGCTCCCGGCGCCGGTAACGGCACGAAGGGAGAGTCGCATGGCCGGACAACCATCCAAAGGCACTCGAGTAATTGCGCTGGTGGGACCCGCCGGCGCAGGAAAGACAAGTCTAGCCGAAGCGATGTTATTCGCAGCCGGCGTCACCGATCGATTGGGATCGACGGCCAACGGCTCCAGCATCGGCGATTCGAGCCCGGAAAGCCGCCAGCGCGGCGGCTCGACCGAGCTCAACCTCTATCATTTCCAATATCTCGGCGACGAGTTTGCGGTCATCGACGTGCCGGGATCGGTCGGCTTTTCGGCCGACGGAGCCAAAGCCCTGGCGATCACCGACGTCGCAATCGTGGTGGTCGATCCCGACCCGTCGCGCGCGCCGCTCGTCGCGCCCGCCCTTCGAGCGCTCGACGAGCTTGGTATTCCGCACGTCATTTTCGTAAATCGCATCGACCAGGCGCATGGCCGTATCCGCGACCTTCTCTCGGCGCTTCAACCGATGAGCGTGTCGCCGCTGATCGGCCGCCAGATTCCGATCTGGGACGGCGAGAAGATCAACGGTTTTGTCGACCTGGCGCTCGAATATGCCTTCAAATATCGCGCCGGCCAGCAGTCGGAGCGAATCGACATTCCCGCCGACCTGCAGGCACGCGAGGCCGAAGCGCGCACGCACATGCTCGAGCAGCTCGCCGATCATGATGACGAACTCCTCGAACAATTGCTGATGGATGAGTCTCCGGCGCGGGACAAAGTCCTACAGGATCTCGCGCGAGAGACCGGCGACAATCTCGGCGTCTCTGTCCTGTTCGGCTCGGCGATCAGCTCATGGGGCGTGCGGCGGCTACTCAAGGCGATGCGTCACGAGGTGCCGAGCGCCGACGCCGCCAGCAGCCGGCTCGGCGTGACCGATCCAGCGCTGTACGTGTTCAAGGTCGTTCACGGATCGATCGGCCGGCTGGCAATCGGCCGGGCATTTGGCGGGCGGATCGGAGAGGGCTCCGACCTGAAGGTCGACGACGGCGCCCACGCTCGTGTCGGCTCCCTGTTCAAGGTGCAGGGCGAGAAAACCGTCAAGGTCGGGGAAGCCCGCCCGGGCGATCTCGTCGCGGTCGCCAAGATCGACTCGGTCAAAGCCGGACAATGGCTTGGCTCGGGCAAGCTCCCATCGCCAATCGAGATCGATTATCCGGCGCGGAATTGCGCGGTCGCGATCGAGCCGGCGGACCGCAAGGACGACGTCAAGCTGTCAGGTGCGCTCCACCGCCTGAGCGAAGAGGATGGCGCGCTGATCGTCGAACATGACGAGGCCAATCACGAAATTCGTCTCCGGGGCGTCAACGACGAGCATCTCAACACCGTAATCGCTCGGCTCAAGCGCAGGTACGGCGTCGAGGTTAAGAGCCACACGCCCACGGTCGGTTACCGCGAATCCATTCGCAAGCCGGTCACCCAAAAGGGTCGCCACAAGAAGCAGTCCGGCGGCCATGGGCAGTTCGGCGACGTGATCATCGAAGTGAAACCGCTTCCTCGCGGTTCCGGATTCATCTTCGAGGAGCGGATCCACGGCGGCTCGGTACCAAAGCAATGGATACCGGCGGTAGAAGACGGCGTGCGCGAAGCGATGCGCAAAGGACCGCTCGGCTTCGAAGTGGTCGACTGCGCGGTCGCACTGATCGACGGCAGCTATCACAGCGTCGATTCATCCGAGCTGGCGTTCCGGCTTGCCGGGCGGATTGCGATGCACGAAGCGCTGACGGCGGCAGCCCCTCACCTGCTCGAACCGGTGCACAAACTGACCGTGGTCTGCCCATCGAGCGCAACCAGCCGCATCACCTCGGCCGTGGCGGGACGTCGCGGGCAGATGCTCGGCATGGGCCCGCGCGATGGCTGGACCGGCTGGGACCGGATCGATGCGCTGATCCCGGAGGCGGAACTAGCTGGACTGGAGGCGGAGCTACGGTCGCAAAGCCAGGGCCTCGCCACCTACGAGGCACAGTTCGACCATTTGGCCGAACTCAACGGCCCCCTGGCCGAAAAGGTGATCCAGCAACGGGTGCCGGAACCGGCCTGAGCCCTAGGCCTCCAGTTCCTCGAAGCCGCGCTGCTTCACCAGCGCGTCAAGCTCGACGAGGGTGGTGAGAAGGCTCTCCATCCGGTCGAGCGGCCACGCGTTGGGTCCGTCCGACTTGGCATTCGCCGGGTCGGGATGCGTTTCCATGAACAACCCAGCAATTCCGGTTGCGACCGCGGCGCGCGCAAGCACCGGGACGAACTCGCGCTGACCACCCGAGCTTGTCCCCTGCCCGCCCGGCAGCTGCACGCTGTGGGTCGCATCGAACACCACCGGGCAGCCGGTGTCGCGCATGATGGCGAGACTGCGCATGTCGCTCACCAGATTATTGTAGCCGAACGATACGCCGCGCTCGCACACCATGATGGTCTCGTCCCCGACCCCCGCGGCCCGGGCGGCGCTTCGCGCCTTGTCCACGACATTCTTCATATCCGCCGGCGCCATGAATTGCGCCTTCTTGATGTTCACCGGCTTGCCCGAAGCCGCGACGGCATGAATGAAATCGGTTTGCCGAGCGAGAAACGCCGGCGTTTGAAGCACGTCGACAACCTCCGAAACGGCTGCGATCTGCGGGATGTCGTGGACGTCGGTCAGCACCGGGACGCCAATCTCGGCGCGGACCTTGGCCAGGATTCGAAGGCCTTCATCCATTCCGGGCCCCCGATAGCTCTTGTCGCTGCTGCGGTTGGCCTTGTCGAAGCTCGATTTGAAGATGAACTGAATGCCAAGCCGACCGGTGATGTCCTTGAGCCGTTCCGCAGTACGCAGCTGCAATTTCTCGCTCTCGACCACGCATGGGCCAGCGATCAGGAACAGGGGCTGATCGAGCCCGACTGGGCGTCCAAGCAGTTTCATCGGGCGAAGCGTTAGCCGACCGCGCCCGTCGCCGCCACCGCGACAATATCGGCAAAAACGCTGGCGGCAGACGCTGATCCACGGCATGGACGCGCGCGGACATTCTAGCTAATCGAAAGTTATATGCCGGCGACCAAGCGTGCGGACGTGTGGGTGCTCCTGGGTCCGCACCGGGGGGACAACCATCAGGTGCTGGCGCTCGCCGAAGGTCTCGGCGTCCCGTACCGTCCCATCCAGATGCGCTACCGCTGGTTCGCTCATTTGCCGGCCGTTCTGCGCAGTGTCGCCGTCTCGCAACTGGCGCCTGAAGCGCGCGCCGAGATTGCGCCGCCATGGCCATCGCTCGTCATCGGCATCGGCCAGCGAAGCGCGCCCGTTGCCCGGTACATCAAAGAAGCATCCGGTGGCCGGGCGACTATCGTTAGGCTCGGCGATCCGATGGTCTCACCTCATTATTTCGACCTGGTTATCACTACCCCGCAATATGCCGTACGCGATGTCGAGAACGTCGTTCGCTTACCCGTCACGATCACCAACCCGCCAACTGCACCGGACTGCGCGGAAGAGCGGTGGCTAGAGAGCTTTCCTCGGCCGCGGCGCCTCATCGCGCTCGGCGGTGCCACATCGCTGTGGCAATTGCGTCGATCGACGATCCGAGCTGCAGCACGCACGCTGCTCCGCGCCGCCGACCGCGAGGGCGGCTCGGTCATCGCGGTGACTAGTCCACGCACTTCGCGCGGTCTTGCCGCAGCGGCGCGCGCCGAGCTGGGCTCGCTCGCGGTCGTCGATGGCGATTTCCCTCGCTACAATGCGCTGCTCACCGCCGCGGACGAAATTCACGTTACCGGCGATAGCGTATCGATGCTTTCGGAAGCCGTCGTTACCGGCAAACCGGTTGGCCTGATCCCGCTTGAGCCCAATCCGATCGGCAGGTTCATTGGTCTCGTCGAGGCGGTCCGCGGGAAACGATTCCGGATGCGCGACTTGACCAAATTCTGGAACGATCTTGCCGCCCGCGGCCTGATCGGGACGGTCGAGGAGCCCCGCCGTGGCACCCTCAATTCCGACGCCTTGGAGACCGCGTGCTCGGCGGTTAACGGTGCGCTCGAAGGGCGGCTGCCGGAGACTGTTGTCCGCATCCGGGTCCAGGGAGGACTTAGAGCCCCACGCCCGTTAGCCGGTTAGGCAAGCCCCTCAACCACCTCGATCGGGCGCCAGTTGCCGAGCCCATGGCACGCTGCGAAGTCAACCGGGAACGACTCGCCGGCGTGAATGCCGCCGCTGACAAAAATGGCGTCGAATCCCATCCGCGCGGCACCCAGCATATCCGTCTGCAGCGCGTCGCCAATCGCTAGAACTTCGTCCGGCGAAGGATCTCCGGCCAAATGGAGCGCGTGACGGTAGATCGCGCAATGCGGCTTGCCATACCACGTTACCCGGCCACCGAGTTGTTCGTAGAGATCGGCGATGGCACCGGCGCATGCCTCGAGCACGCCGCCCCGCATCACCACCCGGTCTGGGTTGAGGCAGTGCATGTGCACGTCACGTGCCGCCCACCGCTCGAGGTCCGGGCAATATTGCTCGGGAAGCGGCCGTTCCGCGGTGACACCCGTGGAAGCGAGATCGGTGAAGTCGTCGCCCTCCGCGATTCGGATTCCTCGGCTTTCGAGGATCATGCGGTCTTCGGTCGTGCCGAGAAAGCCTACCGGCTGCCCGAGCGCATTGAGTGCCTCGATGCCTGCTTCCCCGCTGGTCGCGATTCCGTCCCAGCAATCCCGCGGAAGGCCGATGCGGCCAAGCTGGCGGATCACCGCATCGGCAGTGCGCGGAGCGTTGGTGATCAGGATTACTTTGCGGCCCTCGTCGCGCCACTGACAGAGGCGGGCTGCGGCTCCAGGATAGAGCGAGACGCCATCATGAACGACGCCCCAGATGTCGCACAACATCGTCTTGTACTTGGGGTCGAGCTTCTCCAAAGGACTCATTCCAGGCCGGCCTCCCGAAGCGCCTGCTCGATCGGCGCAAGGTCCTCGGGATTGTTGAGTTCGCGCAAGCCGTACGCTGGCGGCGCGACATCGACGACCGCGACCGGCACGCCGACGTCGAGAAACCGCAGCTGCTCGAGGCCTTCGAATTGCTCAAGCTCGCTCGGCGGCGTGGCCGCGTAGAGCTCCAGCGCGACAGGACGATAAGCATAGACACCAATGTGGAGGCGGATCGGCGACATCTCGTCGTCGAGGGCGCTTGGCGGCAGATGCGGGATCAGCCGTTTGGAGAAATAAAGGGCGCGCCCCTGACCGTCAGTCACGACCGACGTTCCGCCGACGCGCCCTGCTGCTTCCTCGGCCAGGAGCAACCGAACCTCCTCGCTGGTCAGACGCAGCGCCGGCGTTGCAACCAAAGCATCTGCATCATTCCGCATCCGCCCGATGAGCGCCTCGACGAAGCTCGGCGGCGTCAGAAGTGCATCGCCCTGAAAGTTGATCACCAGCTCGGGGCCATGCAGCTGCGGCAATGCCTCGGCACAGCGCTCGGTGCCGTTGCGGCATTCGCTCGATGTCATGATCACGCCTACGCGCAAGTCGCGACAGGCATCGGCGATCCGCTCGTCGTCGGTCGTGACGAACACCCCGGACACGCCCGACACGCGGCGCGCCGCCTCGACGCTCCGCTGGATCAGCGGCTTGGCAACGCCGGTTGCTCCGTTCAGTGGAACCAGTGGCTTGCCCGGATATCGCGACGAACCGTAGCGCGCCGGGATCAGGATCGCGACATTCATCGAGCGGCGGGACAATCGTGAATGTGAAGCACGCCAACGGGCTTCTTCCCTCGGCCGTCTTCCTTGACGACGAACAGAGCGGTGATTTTATACTCATCGAACAGGCTCAACGCGTCGTCGATTAGATCGTCCGGGCTGATCGTCTTGGGATCGCGGGTCATGAACTCACCGGCGCTATGTTCGAGCCCCCGCTCGATGTTCCGGCGAAGGTCGCCATCGGTGATTACGCCGATCAAATAACCGGCTGAGTCTGTCACTCCGACTACGCCCAGCCGCTTGACCGACATTTCAACGACAGTGTCATGCATTGAGCTATTTTCGGCGATCAGCGGGAGGGCTTTGCCACCATGCATAAGCCGCCGCACCGGCCTCAGCCTCGTGCCCAGTGACCCGCCGGGATGAAGCCGTCCGAAATCGCTGCGCGTAACGCCCTTTTGGCGCATCACCGTCATCGCCAGCGCGTCCCCAAGCGCCAGTGCCATGGTCGAGGAGGTCGTCGGAGCGACCGATTCGGGTCCGACCTCGGGCCAATGCGGCAACACGAGCGACGCGGTCCCCGCCATCGCGAGCATCGTCCGGGGGTGCCCGGTGATGGCAATGATTGGGATATGCGCAAGCTGGAAATGCTCGATCACCGGCTCGAGCTCTGCCGTCTCTCCACTTTGTGAAATGAGGATCGCGATGTCGCCCTCGGCGGCCATGCCGAGGTCGCCGTGGATCGCTTCGGCGAGGTGGAGGAACACCGCCGTCGTCCCCGTCGAGGCGAAAGTCGCCGCGATCTTGCGCGCCACATGCCCCGATTTGCCCAAGCCGCTGACGATCAGCTTGCCCTGGCAGCGACAGATCAGCTTGACCGCTTTCTCGAACGCGATGCCGAGCTGGTCGGCAAGCGCATCCAGGGCGCGCGCTTCATCGTGAAGGATCGCCCGGCCGAACTCGAGGACTCCAATCGCCGGACTGCGGTCTGCTGCCATGGACGAACCCCTAGCCACGCGCTCAACGCCTGTGAAGCTTGACGGCACCCGCATCAGCAGCTTGGGAGCACGAATGGCCAAGCGACTGACCCGATACATTTTGATTGCACTCGTCCTTGGCGTGGTCGCCGGATGGTCGATCAACGCGGCCATCGACGACGGCAGCCCCCAAGCCGCGGCGAGGCTCAAGGAGATTGCCGATTACCTGAGCATCGTCACCACATTGTTCCTGCGGCTGATCAAGATGATCATCGCGCCCTTGGTGTTCTCGACCCTGGTCGCCGGCATCGCTCACATGGGCAACATCGCGGCGCTCGGCCGGGTCGCAGTGCGATCCCTGCTGTGGTTCGTTCTCGCCAGCCTGGTTTCGCTGACGCTCGGGCTGATCCTGGTGACGCTGCTTCAGCCCGGCGTTGGACTGAACCTACCGCTGCCGCCGGTCACCGCTGCGAGCGGGGTCGCGACTGCCGCGTTTAGCTTCGACAAGTTCATCACTCACCTGGTGCCCCAATCCATCTTCGAGGCGATGAGCAACAACGAGATTCTGCCCATCGTCATCTTTTCGGTCTTTTTCGGAGTCGCACTGACGGCCGTCGGAGACCGGAGCAAGCCGCTGGTTCGAGGCATCGAAGCGCTCGTCCAGGTCATGCTCCAGCTGACAAATTACGTGATGCGGTTCGCGCCCTTGGCGGTGTTCTCGGCGGTGGCCAGCGCGCTCGCCGAGCGAGGGCCGCAGATCATCGCCACCCTCGGCAAGTTTGTCGGCAGCTTTTATCTTGGTTTGGCCGTGCTGTGGACCGTGATGATCGGCGTCTGCTTCCTCATCGTCGGGCCGCGCACGCGCCATCTGGTGCGCTACATCCGCGATCCCGTGGTCCTCGCTTTCTCGACCGCTTCGTCGGAGGCTGCTTACCCGCGCACGCTCGAGGAGCTCGAGCGGTTCGGAGTCCCGCCGCGCATCGCCAGCTTCGTCCTGCCGCTGGGCTATTCGTTCAATCTCGACGGCTCGATGATGTACATGACCTTCGCGACCCTGTTCATCGCACAGGCTTACAACATCCACCTCAGCCTCGGTCAGGAAATTACCATGCTCCTGGTGCTGATGGTGACATCGAAGGGCATGGCCGGGGTGCCGCGCGCCAGTCTGGTGGTGATCGCCGCGATCATGCCGATGTTCCACATACCAGACGCCGGGCTGCTGCTGATCCTGGCCGTCGACCACTTCCTCGATATGGGCCGGTCGGGCACCAACGTCGTCGGCAATGCGGTGGCTTCGAGCGTCATTGCCCGGTGGGAAGGCGAACTGGGGCCTCCGCTTTCGCCCGATATCGCGCCCCTCCCCGCTCCCTCGCACTGAGCCGGTCACCTCGCCTCTGATGTTCGACTCCCTGGCCCATGATGGCGTGAAGCGCCCCGGCACCCGCGAGATGACCTTCATGCTCGCCGGGCTGATGGCGCTCAACGCCTTCGCGATCGATTCGATGATCCCGGCGCTGGCCGACATCGGGCGGTCGCTGCACGTCGCGCACGAAAACGACCAGCAGCTGGTGGTCATTGCTTACTTCCTCGGCTTCGCATCAACCCAATTGCTGTGGGGGCCATTGGCCGACCGGTTCGGGCGCAAGCCAATCCTTGCGGCGGGCGTGGTCCTCTACGCGGCATTCGCTCTCCTCTGCGCCGCAGCCGGGACCTTCCCGCTGCTGATCGCAGGGCGAGTGGCGATGGGTGCATCGGCGGCGGTCACCCGGGTGCTGGTAGTGGCCATGGTCCGCGACCTGTTCGAAGCCGAGGCCATGGCGCGGGTCATGAGCCTGGTGTTCATGACCTTCATGCTGGTGCCGGTGCTCGCGCCGAACATCGGTCAGCTGATCCTCCTGTTCGCGCCGTGGCGAGCGATCTTCGTCCTCATTGCGTTCTACGCCGCGGCAATGCTGACGTGGTCGTGGCTGCGGCTGCCCGAGACCCTGCACCCCGAATTCCGGCGGCCGCTCCGCTGGCGTGGCACCTTCGACGCCATCGCCGAGACAATCCGAGAGCCGCAGTCGCGCGGCTACACGATCGCGACGACAATCAGTTTCGCCGGGCTGGTCGCCTACATCAGCTCGATCCAGCAGATCGTCTTCGACGCCTTTCACGAGGGCCGCTTCATCGGCCTGGTGTTCGCATCGATCGCGGCACCGATGGCCTTGGCCTCATGGCTCAACTCACGGGTCGTCGGTCGCTTTGGATTGCGCCGCGTCGGACATTCGGCGGCGCTTGCCTTTGCTGTGGTCACGGCGGTCCATGCCGCTATCGCGCTCGCCGGTTACGAGAGCTTGGCGGTGTTCATCGTCTTCCAGGCGCTGACCATGGCTTGCTTTGCGTTCACCTCCTCGAACCTGGGGACGCTGGCGATGGAGCATATGGCGCCGATCGCCGGCACCGCCTCGTCGGTCCAGGGCGTGATCGGTACCGTCGGCGCGGCGCTGATCGGCTTTGCCATCGGCCAACAATTCGACGGCACCGCGACTCCGTTCATCATCGGCACGGCGCTGTGCGCCGCCGGCGGGTTCGTGCTGATCGTCCTCACCGAACCCAAGCGATTGTTCGCACCGATGCAAGCTGATCCCGAAGAACAGGAAGCGGTAAGGGAATCCACCTCAATTCCGGAGGATCTCGCCTAACTCGAAAGGGGTGCAGCGGGCGGAGACGCGTGCTTCATCCGCCCGCTGATGGGGAGACAGAAACACCCTCACCCCAACCCTCTCCCGCAAGCGGGAGAGGGAGTGAAGGCTATTCGGCCAGTTCGCCGTCTTCATCGGGTTCGGCGCCGACCATCAACGCCTCGCCGACTTCCTCGGTCCGCCCGCGGATCGCATTTTCGATGCGCTTGGCGACGTCGGGATTTGCCTTGAGATAGGTCTTGGCGTTCTCGCGGCCCTGGCCGATGCGCACGCTGTCGTAGCTGAACCAGGAACCCGACTTCTCGACCAGACCGGCCTTGACGCCAAGGTCGAGGATCTCGCCGACCTTGCTGACGCCTTCGCCGTACATGATGTCGAATTCGACCTGCTTGAACGGCGGCGCGACCTTGTTCTTGACCACTTTGACGCGCGTCGTGTTGCCGACGATGTCGTCGCCATCCTTGATCTGGCCGGTGCGGCGGATGTCGAGCCGGACGCTGGCATAGAATTTAAGCGCATTGCCACCCGTCGTGGTCTCGGGATTGCCATACATGACGCCGATCTTCATCCGCAGCTGGTTGATGAAGATGACCATGCAGCGCGAGCGGCTGATCGAGCCGGTGAGCTTGCGCAGCGACTGGCTCATCAGCCGCGCCTGGAGTCCGACATGGCTGTCGCCCATCTCGCCCTCGATCTCGGCGCGCGGCACCAAAGCGGCGACCGAATCGACCACCAAAACATCGATCGCGTTCGAGCGCACCAATGTGTCGACGATCTCCAGCGCCTGCTCGCCAGTATCGGGCTGCGACACGATCAGCTCGTCGATGTCGACCCCGAGCTTCTTGGCGTAGCCGGGATCGAGCGCATGCTCGGCATCGACGAAGGCCGCGGTGCCGCCGTTCTTCTGCGCTTCGGCGATCACGTGCAGCGCAAGCGTCGTCTTGCCCGAGCTTTCCGGCCCGTAAATTTCGATCACGCGGCCGCGCGGCAGGCCGCCGACGCCAAGCGCGATGTCGAGCCCGAGGCTTCCGCTGGAGATCGTCTCGACCTCCATCTTCTCGCGGCTGCCGAGCTTCATTGCCGAGCCCTTGCCGAACGCGCGGTCGATCTGGGCGAGCGCCGCTTCGAGGGCCTTCTGACGATCCATTCCGGGAGTTTCCAATGTGCTGCCGATAACCTTGAGTTGCGCTGCCATGTCCCCTGCCTCCGTTCAAGCGTCAATCAAAAGCGGCTGGCCCTACCTTGGGCCCCGCCGGTGAAGAATCGCGTGTACCGCGTTTGTTCAATGAGAACAAGTAGGGAACATTGCTTGAGCCACCGAGCGCAGGCGAGCGGTTGCGCAGCGATCGGGAGGCAGCGCGTAGAGATGACGAAAGCCGGCCGACGGGTCGCGAAGCGAGCGGATCGACGTCACGAATTTTACTTCGTGACGGCATTTTGGGCGAATGCCCGTGTGATGCGCGTAATGTCCGCTTTCGACCCATTGCGGACATTAGCGCCTCTGTTAGCATCAGCTCCGAACGGGGGCTTGCATGCATTTCCATCTGCCGAAACCGCTGCACGGCTGGCGTGCGTTCGCTGGCGAAGTCGGTATCATTGTCATCGGCGTTCTCATCGCACTTGGAGCAGAGCAGCTAGTCGAGGAAGCCCAATGGCACCGACGCGGACTTGAGGCCGAGGCGGCCATGACGAAAGAGTTGGGCGAGGATGACGGCCCACAGGCTGAAGTTCGGCTCCGGCTGTCACATTGCGTTGCCGCACAGCTGGACAGGATTGAGCGTGCACTTGTCGCCCAGCGCGACCACGGCGGGTATTTCTCACCGCCCACGATAGCCGCCCCGCCCTTCCGCACATGGGACGATAATGCGTGGCGCGCGGCAGTGTCCTCCGGTGCGACTTCGCACATGACCACCGGGCGCATGTCGAACTGGTCGTCGGCCTATGTGTTCATCCCGGATATGAACGAGGCAGCTCTTCGCGAATCAAGCGACTGGGGGGATCTCTACCGAATACGGCTGCTGCCATCGCACCCGTCGGAAGCCGACCGGGAAGCCATGTTAACGGCGACGGGGCGGGCCCGTCACGACAATGACCTTCTGACGACCGTTTCAAAATATTTCCTGCACTGGACTCAACGCGCGCATGTCAGCGTGCCTGAGGCGTCGATGCGGCACGAACTACAAGACCAGCGCGAGGAAATGAGCAGCTGCTGAGTGTCGAACTTTCGGCCGAATGCCAGCTTTCAACCTATTGAGGACATTAGGTGTGGTCCCTCACGACTAATCCGACCGATACTTCCCGGATCAAGTCGGGGATGACGAAAGGCTACGCGTTGCTGGTATTCGCAGCCCCGGTCCCGCCGTCCTCGCTCGCGTCGGGGCGCTTGTCGAACACTTCGTCGATGATGCCGAAGGCCTTGGCCTCGTCGGTCTCAAGGAACTTGTCGCGGTCCATCGCCTTCTCAATGTCCTCGATCTTCTGGCCGGTGTACTTGGCGTAAAGCTCATTGAGGCGCTGGCGCATGCGCAGGATCTCGCGCGCCTGGATCTCGATGTCCGCGGCCATGCCCTGGGCGCCGCCCGACGGCTGGTGGACCATGATCCGGGCGTTGGAGAGCGCGACGCGCATGCCGGGCTCGCCGGCGGCGAGAAGGAAGCTGCCCATCGACGCAGCCTGGCCGATGCACACGGTGCCAACCTTGGGACGGATGTATTGCATGGTGTCGTGGATCGCGAGACCCGCCGTCACCACCCCGCCCGGCGAGTTGATGTACATCGAGATGTCCTTCTTCGGATTCTCGGCCTCGAGGAACAGGAGCTGGGCGGTGATGAGCGAGGCCATATGGTCCTCGATCGCGCCCGTGACGAAGATGATCCGCTCGCGCAGCAGCCGCGAATAGATGTCGAAGCTGCGCTCGCCCCGGCTGGACTGTTCGATGACGATGGGGACGAGTTGGGCGAGAATGTCTTGATGGTCGGTCACGGGTGGCATGTTCCTGAAAGATTGTGGCTGGAGACTACATCGGCGCGAAGGGCGAAAGGTTCAAGTTGCGCCGGGTGCGGAATGGGACAGATAGGCGAGCCGACGGACCTCGCGGCGGCCGCGGGTGACGGTGTCGAGGATGAGGCCGGTGAAGAAGCACAGCACGGCGACGATGGTCATCCCGGTGACCAGGATCGCGGTCGGTAAGCGCGGCACCAGGCCGGTCGCAAGATAGGTCATCACCAGCGGGATCGCGAGGACGATCGCCAGCGCCAGCAGCAGCGCGCCGATGGAGCCGTAGAACAACACCGGACGCTCGACCCGGTAGAGAGTGACGATGGTCTTGAGGATGCGCCAGCCGTCGCCATAGGTCGAAAGCTTGGAGGCCGAGCCTTCGGGGCGGGCGGCATAAGCGGTCTCGACCTCGCCGACCGGCATCCGAAGCTCAAGCGCGTGGACGCTGATCTCGGTCTCGATCTCGAAGCCAGATGACAGCACCGGGAAGCTCTTGACGAAACGACGCGAGAAGACGCGGTAGCCCGAGAAGATGTCGCTGAAGCTCCGCCCGAACAGGCCAGAGAGCAGGCCGGTGAAGGCGCGGTTGCCGAGCGCGTGGCCGCGCCGATAGGCTTCCTTCTCCTCGTGGCGGCGGGTGCCGACGACCATGTCGAGCTGTTCGGCGAGGAGCAGGTCGACCATCGCCGGGGCGGCCTTCGGATCGTACGTCAGATCGCCGTCGGCCATCAAATAAACGTCGGCGTCGACGTCGGCGAACATGCGGCGGACGACGTGGCCCTTGCCCTGCTGGCGCTCGGTGCGGACGATGGCGCCGGCCTTGGCGGCGACCGCACCGGTGCGGTCGGAGCTGTTGTTGTCGTAGACGTAGATGGTTGCTTGGGGGAGCGCGGCGCGAAAGCCCGCGACCGTGGCCGCGACCGCCGCTTCCTCATTGTAGCAGGGCAGAAGCACGGCGATGCGTGGTAGCTGCTGCGCTTCCATGTCCCCCTCAACCGTTCGGGCTGAGCTTGTCGAAGCCCTGCCCTTCCTTGCTCCGGTGTAGGGATAAAGACAGTCCTTCGACAAGCTCAGGACGAACGGTAGTTACTTCTTCTTCGGCGCAGCCTTCTTCGCTGCCGGCTTCGCTTCGGCCTTCGCTGGCGCCTTCTTGGCGGCGGGCTTTGCTGCCGGCTTGGCTTCGGCCTTGGCCTGAGGCGTCTTGGCGGCGGGCGCATCCTTCAGCGGCTTGGCTGGCTTGGGTTTAGCCGAAGCCTTCGCAACCGGGCCCTTTGCCGGCTCGTCCTTGACCAGATCGTCCTTGGCGGCAGTCGCCTTGGACTTGCCCTTGGCGGCCGGCTTCTTCGCCTTTGGCGCAGGCGCATGGTCATGGCCGCAGCCCGGGCCGTGAACATGGCCTTCCTCCGATTCGAGGTCGGCTTCGAGCTGGGCGCGAGTTGCAGAGCGGTCACTGACGTCGGCGCGCTCGAAGAGGAAGTCGACCACCTTGTCCTCATAAAGCGGGGCGCGGAGCTGGGCGGCCGCCATCGGCTCCTGCTGGATGTAGCGGATGAAGGTCTCGCGGTCCTTGGGCTGGTATTGCGAGGCCGCCTGCATGACGAGGCGGTTCATTTCCTGCTCGCTGACCTCGATGCCATTGGCGGCGCCGATCTCGGACAACAGCAGGCCGAGGCGCACCCGGCGCTCGGCGATGCGCCGGTAATCATCGGCCTCGGCCTCGATCTCCTTGAGCGCCGCGTCGGGCTCGGCCTCATGGCTCGCCTCATGCTTCAGCTGCGCGAGGATGTTCTGATACTCGGCCTCGACCATCGACTCTGGCACCGCGAAATCGTGGCGCGAGGCGAGCTGGTCGAGCAGCTGGCGCTTCATGTGCGTGCGCGTAAGCCCGTTGTGCTCCTGCGCCTGCTGGTCGCGGATCAGCTTTTTCAGCTGGTCGAGGTCGTTCAAACCCAGGGTCTTCGCGAATTCCTCGTCGACCTTGGTCTCGCCGGCGGTTTTGACCGCCTTCACAGTGGCGGCGAAGGTCGCATCCTTGCCCTTGAGATTGTCGACCGGATAATCGTCGGGAAAGGTGACCTTGATCTCGCGCTTGTCGCCGGCCTTGGCGCCGACGAGCTGGTCTTCGAAGCCCGGGATCAGCTGACCCGCGCCGATTTCGACCGACATGTCTTCGCCCGTCCCGCCCTCGAAGGGAACGCCGTCGACTTCACCGGCGAAATCGATGACCACGAGGTCGCCGGTCGCGGCCACATGCTTTTTCGGGGCGTCTTCCCAGCGCTTGCTCTGGTTGGCGAGCTGTCTGATCTGCTCGTCGACGGCGGCCTCGTCGGGCTCGACCGTCAGCCGCTCGAGCTTCAGACCTTCGACGGAGGGAGCGGGCACGTCGGGCAGCGCCTCGAGGCTGACGCGAACTTCGGCGTCCTTGCCCGGGGCATAGCTATCGTCGAGCTCGACCTGCGGCTGGAGCGCCGGGCGGATGCGCTGCTCGCTGAGGAGTTGCTGCACGCCGTCCTGTACCGCGCCGTTGAGCGCGTCGCCGCGCAGGCTCTCGCCGTGCATCTTGCGGATGAGGTTGGCCGGCACCTTGCCCGGCCGGAAGCCCGGCATGCGGATCTGCGGCGCGAGGCGCTTCACTTCCTGGTCGACCCGAGCCTCGATATCCGCGGCTGGGATGGTCAACATGAAGGCGCGCTTCAGGCCCTCGTTCTCGGTCTCGACGGTCTTGATGGTCACAGTCTCAACAATCCTAGTAAAAAATTCCGCCCGCTGCGCGATGGTCATGCTCGGCAATCCGGTGGATTGCTTGCGCGTGGCCATGGTGCGGGCGGAGGGACTCGAACCCCCACGGTCTCCCACTTGGACCTAAACCAAGCGCGTCTACCAATTTCGCCACGCCCGCGCCGGACGTTGAAAGGAAGCGGGCCTATAACAGGCGGGGCCGGTTGGGCAACCCGGAGCGACGGCGATCGTTGGTATCTCAAAGGAGATTCGCCAAATGCAGCAGCCGCCAAACCCCGGCGAGCCAGAGCCCGGAAGTCCCGTTCCGCCGTTGCCTGGCCAGCCGACCCCTATTCCCCCCGAAACACCAACGCGCAGGCCCGACGTCGACGTGCCCTCGCCCGGCACCCGGCCGCCCGCGGGGCCAGTGTCACCCACTTCCTAGTCGTTTAGGGCCCGCAGGCAGCGCCGGCCGGTTCGGGCAGGCAATGACCGTCGACGGACCCGGGGGCGACCGGCAGACCAACAGTCGAGGCGATGGTCGGCATGATGTCGGTCGTCTCGACGGGCTGCTGGATTGTCGTGCCACTTGTTCCAGGGCGCCAGAACAGGATCGGCACACGACGATCATAATCCCAGGGCGAGCCGTGGGTCGCGACATAGCCGTGGCTGGTGTCCGCAATCGGCGTGATGTCCTTCTTGAGGAAGACGACGAAATCGCCCGAACGGCCAGGATAGTAACTGGCCCGCTCGCGCTGAAGCAGGCTCCAGTCCACCGGGTTGCCGGTCGGCACGGGGGTGCGGGCGATTTCGCTCGCGGTGAACACAGCCGCCACTTGCGGATCGGCCTCGTAGGCAGCGACGGCCGCCGCGAGCAGCCGCGCCCGGTCGGCGGGCTTGAGGTGCGCGTCGAGGTAGATGTCGCCCTGGGCGCTGGAACCGAGCAACCCGGGACCGCTCAGGCCGAGCTTGGCGACCAGCGCCTTGCCCATCGTCGCCGGAGCGAGATTGGCGCTTATTCTCGCCGCACCCGCAACGCCGGCAAGCCGCTCGCGCTCGGGAATGTCCTTGCCGCCGTGGTCGGCGGTGAGCGCGACCGAATAGTTGATCCCGCGGCTGTCGAGAATATTCAGGAAGTCGCCGATCTCGCGGTCGAGTTCGGTCATTTGGAGGCACATCTCCTCGCCTTCGGTCCCATAGGCATGGCCGACATAATCGGTCGCCGACAGGCTGATCGCGAGCAGGTCGGGCGCCGGACCGCGGCCGAGCTTCAATTCGTCGACGAGCGCGGCGGCAAGCGCCAGCGTGTCTCCGTCGAACTCGGGCGAGGCGCGGAAGGCGCTAACATCGCCGGCAGCGCGAGCGAAGCGGCCACCGCCGACCGGCTTGCCGCCGCCTTCGACCGGCACGTCACGAGCCTTGCTCAGGCAGAAGGGAGTGGGGTCGAGCGGCGGAAGTGGCTGTGCGAGGGCCGCGGCTACGGCCGCATTGACCTTGGGCACGACGCCGGGAACGCTCACCCCGGAAAGGTCGGTGTCGAACTTCGTGCCGGTCCAGTACCAGCGCTGGTCCGGACGTTGCCCGCCCATCATGATCGCGGCACGGTCCTTGCCCGATACAGCGACGGTGCGGCTGGCCGGCCATTTCGCTTTCATCAGCTCGCCGAGCGTCGGCACCAGCAAATGCTTGGGCGAGACCTTGTAGGCGGTCGAACTGGTGCCGGGGGCACTCTCGTCCTCGGCGCAATAGACGCTCTTGTCGGAACGCGCGAGGTTCTGCTCGATCCACGCGTTGGAGATGATCCCGGTGCGCGCGGGATGGTCGCCGGTCAGAAGCGTCGAATGGCCCGGGCAGGTTTCGGTCGCGGCGTGGCTTTGATAGCCGTTGCGGAAGACCGTCCCCGCCGCGAGCCGGGCTAAGCCGAGCGTCCATTGCGGGCGGTACTCGTCGAACAGGTTGGCCGAGAATTGGTCGACCGAGATGACAACCAGGAGTTTGGGCGGGGGCGCAGGCGCCTGAGCGGCGGACTGAGTAGCGAACAAAGCCGCGGCGGCGAGAATGAACTTACGCATTGGAACTCCCCGTCACCCCGGACTTGATCCGGGGCCTGCCTTCTCATTGTTACAGATGCAAGAAGAAGGCGGGTGCCGGGTCAAGCCCGGCATGACGATTTAACCGAGCTTGGCCCGTAGCCGCTCGTTGACCACACCGGGATTGGCCTTGCCGGCCATCGCCTTCATCGTCTGGCCGACGAAAAAGCCGAACAGTGCTTCCTTGCCGGCCTTGTATTGCTCGACCTTGTCCGCATTGGCGGCGAGGACCTTGTCGATCTCGGCGTCGATCGCGCCGGTGTCGCTGGTCTGCCTGAGGCCGCGCTCTTCGACGATTTTCGATGGCGGGTCGCCGGTCTCGAGCATGATCTCGAACACCTGCTTGGAGATCGTGCCGCTGATGGTTCCGTCCGCGACGAGCTTGAGCAGTTCGGCAGCGTGCGCCGGCGAAACCGGACTTTCGGCAATGGTGGCGCCGAGCCTGTTGAGCGCGCCGAACAATTCGGCGACCGTCCAGTTGGCCGCCTGCTTCGGGTCGACATCATTGACGATAAGCGCGTCGAACCAGGCGGCGGTCTCGACCTCGGCGGTCAGGACGGACGCGTTATAGGGCGAAATTCCCATCAGCTCGTAGCGTTTACGCTTGGCGTCGGGCAGCTCGGGGATCGACTTGCGGCAGTCGGCGAGGAAGGCCTCGTCGAGCTCGAGCGGAAGCAAATCGGGGTCGGGGAAGTAGCGGTAATCGTGCGCGTCCTCCTTCGACCTGAGCGATCGGGTGACGCCCTTGTCCGGGTCGAACAGCCGCGTTTCCTGGACGACCGTGCCGCCGCCCTCGATCAGCTCGACCTGGCGCCTGGCCTCATGCTCCACGACCGCTATGACGAAGCGGACGCTGTTGACGTTCTTGGTCTCGGTTCGCGTTCCAAGCTCACCGTTCGGCTTGCGCACGCTGACGTTGACGTCGGCGCGCATCGAACCCTCTTCCATATTGCCGTCGCACGAGCCGACATAGCGGAGAATCGATCGCAGCTTCCTGAGGTAAGCACCTGCTTCTGCTGGAGAACGCATGTCGGGGCGCGACACGATCTCCATCAGGGCAACGCCGCAGCGGTTGAGGTCCACGAAGCTCATCGTCGGGTGCTGATCATGCATCAGCTTGCCCGCGTCCTGCTCGACATGGATGCGCTCGATGCCGATGCGCTTGGCGCTGGCGTCGTCCTTCTCGTCGAGCAGCACCTCGACTTCACCCTCCCCGACGAGCGGATGGTAGAGCTGGCTGATCTGATAGCCCTGAGGCAGATCGGCGTAGAAGTAATTCTTACGGTCGAAACGCGACCATGTGTTGATCTTCGCGTCGAGCGCCATGCCGGTCCGCACCGCCTGGCGGATGCACTCGCGGTTGGGCACCGGGAGCATGCCGGGCATGGCCGCATCGACCAGGCTGACCTGGGTGTTGGGCTCGGCGCCGAACGCGGTCGCCGCGCCGGAGAAGAGCTTGGACGCCGTCGCGGTGATCTGGGCGTGGACCTCGAGGCCGACCACGACCTCCCACTCACCGGTTTCGCCTGTGATGCGGTAGTCAGACATAAACAATTCCGTTCGGGCTGAGGTTGTCGAAGCCCTGCCCTTCTCTGTGGTCGACAAGAACAAAGCAGCCCTTCGACAGGCTCAGGGCGAACGGTGGAGCAAAGAACTCGTTCACCACCACTTCTCCGGGCGCGCGGTGAAGCCCGCGCGCTCCTCGATCGCGAGGCCGGCGTTCAGCACGGTCTGCTCGTCGAGCTCATTGCCGATGAGGTGCAGCCCGAGCGGCAAGCCCTGCCCGTCCAGCCCGCCGGGGACGCTCATCGCCGGCAGCCCCGCAAGGCTCGCGGGCACCGCGAACACGTCGTTCAAGTACATCGCCAGCGGATCGGTCGTCTCGCCGATGCCGAACGCCGCGCTTGGCGCGGTCGGGGTCAGGATGACGTCGCACTGTTCGAATGCTTTCGCGAAATCCTGCTTGATCAACGTCCGCACCTTCTGGGCCTTGGTGAAGTAAGCGTCGTAGAAACCGGCCGAAAGCACATAGGTGCCGATCATGATGCGGCGCTTGACCTCTGCGCCGAAGCCGGCGGCGCGCGTCGCCGAATACATGTCATCGAGCGTCTTCACCCCTTCCTCGCGGAGACCGTAGCGAACGCCGTCGTAGCGGGCGAGGTTGGACGAGGCTTCGGCGGGGGCGATGATGTAATAGGTCGGAAGCGCGTATTTGGTATGCGGGAGGCTGATCTCGACCGGCGTCGCGCCGGCGTCCTTCAGCCACTCGATGCCCTGGTCCCAAAGCGCGTTGATCTCGGCTGGCACTCCATCGATGCGATATTCCTTGGGAATGCCGACGCGCTTGCCCTTGAGATTGCTGGAGAGGTTAGCCTCCCACTGCGGCACCGGGAGGTCGAGCGAGGTCGAGTCCTTGGGATCGAAGCCGGCCATCGCCTCCAGCAGGATCGCGCAGTCGCGCACGGTCCGCGCCATTGGCCCGGCCTGGTCGAGCGAACTGGCGAAGGCGACGATTCCCCAGCGCGAGCAGCGGCCATAGGTCGGCTTGATCCCGCAAATGCCGGCGAAGGCTGCAGGCTGGCGGATCGAGCCGCCGGTGTCCGTACCGGTTGCGCCTGGCGCGATCAGCGATGCGACGGCCGCCGCCGATCCGCCAGACGAGCCGCCGGGAGTCAGGCCGACATTGCTGCCTTTCCTCCGCCATGGCGAAATTACGGGTCCGTAGGCGCTGGTCTCGTTCGACGAGCCCATGGCGAACTCGTCCATGTTCAATTTGCCGAGCATGCCCGCGCCTGCCTGGCGCAGATTAGCGGTGACGGTGCTGTCGTAGGGCGGCTTGAACCCCTTGAGGATGTTGCTGCCCGCTGTCGTGTCGATTCCCTTGGTGGCGAACAAATCCTTGATGCCGAGTGGAATGCCGGCAAGCGGTGGGATCTCGGCTGAACCGCGCGCCTGGTCCGCCGCGTCAGCAGCAGCCAGAGCATCGTCCGGCGTTTCGAGGGTGAACGCGTTCAGCGACTTCGCGCCAGCGACGGCAGCGTTGTACGCGTCGGCGATCTCGCGCGCGCTGAAATCGCCGCCGCGAAAGCCGTCGCGCAGCTCGGCGATGTTGAGTGAGGTAAGCTCAGGCATCAATTCGTCATCCCCGCGAAAGCGGGGACCCGCCTTTTTTCAAGCGGATCCCGGATCAAGTCCGGGATGATTGAATGTGTCGCTGCGCGCCTCATTCAATCACCTTTGGCACCGCGAAGAAGCCGTGCTGCGCTTGGGGAGCATTGGCGAGAACCCGATCGCGGATGTTGCCGTCGTTGACGACGTCGTCGCGAAGCCTGAGCTTCAGGTCGATCACGGCGGTCAGCGGCTCGACGCCGTCCGTATTCACTTCGCCCAACTGCTCGACCCAGCCGATGATGGCGTTTAGCTCGGGCGCGAGGCGTTCGATCTCCTCGTCGCTCATCGCGATCCGCGCTAGCTTGGCGATATGGCGCACCTGTTCGTTCGATACCGGCATGATGAGCGGCGGATAGCGGCGACCCTCATGAGCGACAAGCGCGGTTTAACTGGAACAGCCGCGCGGCGGCGCTAAGCCATGGCGGCATAGCCAAGGGGGTCCCGTGGAACACCATCTCAGCCCGTATCTCGAATTCAGGAAGAAATATCTGCGGCCGCTCGAGAAGCGCGAGACGCGGTTCAACGACTGGCTGGCGATCAGCATCACCAGGGTCGTCGGCACCATGTGGTGCGCTTATGTCTTCGCCGGGCTCGCACTCGTGAGCCTGCCGGCAGCGATCCGCGGTGGCACGGCGACGCTCGTCGCGTGGATCGCGCAGACCTTCCTGCAGCTCGTCCTGCTGTCGATCATTATGGTCGGGCAGAAGGTCGCGGCCGAGAAATCCGACCGGCAGCTCGAACAGACCTATTGCGATGCCGAGGCTTTGCTGAAGATCAGCGGCGAAATCCACAGCCTTCTCGAACAAAACACCGAGCTGACTCAGGAGATCAACCAGATCGTAGCGGCCAGCAAGAAGGGCTGATGCTTCGGCAGCTCAGGCGAGCCGCGGTCGCCGCGCCTTCCCCCGACGAATCGCGAAGCCGATCGCGCCGAAGCCGAGGAGCATCATCGCCCAGGTCTCGGGTTCCGGGACCGCATCCGCGATGAATACCGCGTCGGAGAAACCCTGCGTATTGAGCGCCAGGCTGGTCGTGCCTGGGGCCAGGTTGAGCAGGTAGAAGATCGTGCGGTCGCCAAGCCCCGTTCCCGCGTCACCGAAGTGAACACCGAGGATAACGTTGCCGGAAAGCGCCTGCTGGAACGTGATGGTTCCCGTTGGATCGTCGCCGCTGCCGGACACCATCGCCTTGGTCGGGTCGAGTGCGGACCAGAGCACGTCCGGCGTATAATTGCCGCCGACGAGGGCATCGAGCGCGAGGTTGATATCGCCGATGCTGTCGTTGTTGAGCAGGTTGCCCACATAAGCACCAGCACAGGCGGTCGCATCGGGGTTGGGCGTGGTGGTACTGCACGTTCCGCCGTTCACGAGCGTAAGCGCCGCCATGGAGGGAGTGGCCGCGCACAATGCAACAACTGCCAATGTTGATTTAAGCGGGAACTTCATGAGGCACCCCTTTCCGCAACTCGAGCACGCCGCTGTCGGTATGGCCCGCGGTTAATTCCGAATAACGTCCGGTTAACCACGTTTTAGGTAAAGAGTTCCTACGGTTAGCCTCAACTCGTCGCAAATGCGCAACTGCCCCGAGTTGCAGCGCCGGGACGGAGCAACCCGCTTGCCGCCGTGAGGCCCTGCCCGTAACCGCCGAGGCCTCATGTACGCGCGACGTTTCCTCGGCTGCATTGTCTTCATCACGCTGTTGGTGGTGGCGGGCGCGTTCGCCATCTACCAATGGGGCGGCCGAGTGCTGCTCGATCAGGCGGTGCCCAAGGGGCATTTCCACGCGGCCGCCGCGGGAGCCGGCCCTGACTATTCGCGGGCCGCAAATTGGCTGGCGCGGCCGGACCTCGGCACCGACCCATCGCGCTGGATCCCGACTGGAGTGGCGGGAGCGCAGCCCGGAAATGCGGCAGTCTTCTACATCCACCCGACTACCTATCTGACGACGGCGGCGTGGAATGCGTCGATCGAGCCCGGCGGCGAGACTGAATTTCGAACGCGGCTGTTCGTCCAGAGCCAGGCCAGCGCGTTCAACAGCGTCGGACAGGTCTGGGCCCCGCGTTATCGCCAGGCGGCTTATGGCGCCTTTCTGCTCAACAGCGACGATGCGCAGAAGGCGCTCGATTTAGCCTATGGCGACGTCGCCGCGGCATTCGACGAGTTCGTTCGGGAAGCGGGCGACCGGCCAATCATCCTCGCCGGGCACAGCCAGGGAGCGCTGCACCTGGAGCGGCTGCTGCGCGAGAAGGTCGCCGGCAAGCCGATCGCGAAGCGGATCGTCGCTGTCTATGTGGTCGGCTGGCCGATCAGCACCACGGCGGACCTTGGCGCGCTGGGGCTCCCCGCCTGCGCCTCGCCGGGTCAGACCGGCTGCATCCTCTCGTGGATGACCTTCGCCGATCCCCCGAACCCCGACTTCATCTTCAGCCAATGGAACAAGACGCGCGGCTTCAACGGAGGCGAGCGGCGACGGGAGGACACGCTCTGCGTCAACCCGATCACCGGCATCCAGAATGGCGCGGCACAGCCGGGCGACAATGCAGGAACGCTGATTCCCACCGCCGATATGAGCAATGCGACGCTTCAACCCGCAGCCGTGGGCGCGCATTGCGACAAGGGGCTGCTGATCCTGGACGGGATGCCGCCGCAGCTCGGTTCGTTCGTGCTGCCCGGCAACAACTATCATGTGTATGATTATGCGTTGTTCTGGGGATCGATCCGGCGCGATGCCAAGAGGAGACTCGCCGAATGGCATCGCTGATCGCCATAGACGCCGCCGAATTCGCCGCCGCGCTCCCAAATGGCGGCAAGCTCGCCGGGCTAGACGTTGGGACCAAGACCATTGGGCTCGCGATTTGCGACGCCGGGTGGCACTTCGCCGGGCCCGCCGAGACGATCCGACGGACCAAGTTCACGCAGGACCTCGCGCAGCTTCGCACATTCGTCGAGCGCGAACATGTTTGCGGGCTCATCGTCGGACTTCCGCTGAGCATGGACGGCAGCGATAGCCCGCGCACCCAGTCGGTCCGCGCCTTCGCCCGCAACCTCGCCCCGCTCGGATTACCGCTGCTGCTGTGGGACGAGCGCTGGTCGACGCAGGCCGTCGAGCGGGCGATGATCGCCGCCGATGTCAGCCGGGCGAAGCGCGCCGAGAAGGTCGATGCGCTCGCCGCCGCGCACATATTGCAGGGCGCGCTCGACGCTCTGGCCAACCTCGATAGTCCGCAATAAGCAACCGCTTCGTGGATATTCTCTCCATCGACGCCATGAGCGACGCCGAGATCGCCGAGATCCTCGACCGCGCGGCGCAATTTTTCGCCGGGAATCGCGGGCGCCGGTCGGCCGAGCGGCTCCACGGCAAGATCGTGTTCAACCTGTTCTACGAAAACTCTACCCGCACCGCGATGTCGTTCGCGACTGCAGCGCACCGGCTCGGCGCTTCAGCCATTTCCCTGTCGGTCGAGCGCAGCTCGGTCCAAAAAGGCGAGACGCTCGAGGACACGGCACGGACCCTGAATGCGATGCGGCCCGATGCGCTGGTCATGCGGCACCGAGAGAATGGCGCTCCGGCCGCGGTCGCGCTGATCATGGACGCGCCGGTGCTCAATGCCGGTGACGGGACCAACGAGCATCCAACCCAGGCGCTGCTCGACGCCGCGACGATTCGTCATCGCTTCGGCGAGATCGAGGGGCTCAAGATCGCGATCTGCGGCGACATCCGGCACAGCCGCGTCGCGCGATCGAATGCGAAACTGCTGCCCCGGCTCGGCGCCGAGGTTCGTCTCGCTGGTCCGCCGGCGCTGATGCCTGATGGCATTCCTCCGCTATCGGTCGACGAGGCAATTTCCGGAGCGGACGTGGTGATGATGCTCCGCGTCCAGCGCGAACGGCTCGAGGAGGATCTGGACGACGGGCCCGGCGAATATCTGGCGCGCTACGGCCTGACCCGGGAGCGGCTCAGCACCGCTTCACCCGAAGCGGCGGTCATGCACCCGGGACCGATGAATCGCGGCGTGGAAATCGATTCGGCGATTGCCGACGATCCCGAGCGCTCGCTGATCACGCTCCAGGTCGAAATGGGCGTGGCAGTCAGAATGGCCTGCCTGGAAGTCGTCGTCGGGTCCGACGCGCGTTAGCGCATCGCGTAATGGACCGGCTGATCACCCGAGCTATTGCGGACGAAGCAGCTTCCACCCTGACGCCGTAACGACATGCAGACGTTGCGCGCCTCGGCGTCGCTGCCGAAGCCGCGGACCGACAGCCGGTAGAAGATGCCCTTGGCGCTGACGAACTTGGCGCTCATCGGCACATAGGCCTTGAGAACGCCATATTTCGCGGCGGTGCCGTTCCAGGCGGTGAGCACCCGGTTAGGCGAGCCGTAGGCGCCGAGCTGGACGACCGCAGGCGAATTGCCACGGTGAGCGGCGGCGGCGACGAAATGCGACTTTGGCTTCGCGATCGGTGCATTGCTGTGCGGCATGACCGAGGCGAACACAGCCTTGGCTTCGGAGACCGCAGTGGCGGCCATCGCGGCGAGCGTTGGACGAGCTGGCGGAGGCGCCGGCGGAATCGAAGCGGCAACAACGACGACTGGAGCCGGAACGGCTGCAGGAGCCGCGGCGAGGGCAACGACCGGAGCTGGTGCAGGTGCCGCCGGGGCCACCGGGGCCGGAGCTTTAGCGGGAGGAGCAGCTTGCGCGAGCTGAGTCGCGGGCACTTGCGTCTGAGGCCGCGAAAGCGCGAGCCTGACCGGCTGGCCCTCGTCGACGGCGGCGGGAGTCACGCCGACCAGCGAGGCCACCTGCTCTGCGGGCGACTTCGGCGAGGTCAGCTGCATCCACTGGTGGATGCGCGCGTCGATCTGCCCGGCAGGGACGTCCTGCGCCGCGATGGCGCGGGCATTGTCCCAATTGCCGGCGAAAGCATAGGCCAGCGCAAGGTTCTGACGGACGGTTGCGTCGGCATTGGCATCGCGCGCGACCGGCTCGAGAACGCGGATTGCGTCGGCTGTGCGACCGGCCAAGGTCATAGCTAGGCCGTAGTTGGATTCACCGAGCGCAGGCCGCGCGTCATTCAGCGTCGCGATCGCCTGATTTTTCTTGCCGAGCGCGATTTGAACCAGCGCGAGCTTCAGCATCACTTGGGCCTGGTTCGGATAAATGGTCAGCGAATCCGTGTAAGCGGCTTCCGCCGAGCGGAAACGGCCGCCCGCGAAATAGGCATTGCCGAGCAAAGCACGAAAACCGGCATCGGTCGGCGATTTCGCCACCGCCTGCTCGGCGAGCTGGATCGCCTGCGGCACCTTGTTGGAATTGAGGGCCTCGAGCGCCCGCGTAGCTAGCCCGACGTCGCCAACCTGGCCGCCGAAGCTGGTGGCCGCCCCTGTTTGGGCTCCGGGCGCCGCGCATCCGGCGAGAATTGAGGCGAGGACTATCGAGGCAGCGGTGCTGCTACGGAGCGCTTGATTCATTGGTGTTACCCCCACGTTTTGCCTTTTGGGCGAGCCCGTCGAGATCGGGCATGCGCTCGAGCAACTGGTCGAGTGCATCGGTGACAAGCTGTTGCGCGGAGCGCCCGTCCACGGCGCATGCGAGCCTCAGCTTGAGATGACGATCAGTATCGAGGCGGAGCGTAAACGCCGCCTTGGCCTTGGTTCCTGGTGCGGAGCGCGGGCGCACAAACGTGCGCGGACCCGGCACAAACGATGTGGTCGCAACGACCACCGGCTTGGCGGCAGCCTTGTGGGCCGGCTTGGTGAGCACCGGCGAGGGTGCGGGAGCCTGTTCGGGCTCCGGTTCTTCGAACTCGACGATCTGGTCGGTTTCTTTGAAGTCCGGCTCATCGATTTCGGCGAGTTCGTCGGCTTCTTTGTATTGCGGCTCGTCTGCTTCTTCCGCGCCGCCCGACCGTTCGGCGTCTTCCGCGGCGCTGAAGCGCTCGACGATCTCGGCCTGCTGGTCGTGGACCGGCGAGCCGACCGGGGTCAGGCCCGTCGGATGAACACGCGGATGCTCCACGACATCGTCGCCGAACGCATCATGATCCTCGTCGCGCGGGGCCTCGGCCGCCTTCGGCGGTTCGAACCCCATGTCGTCCCAACCGAGGTCCTCGAGACCGTTGCCGACCTGGCCGAAGCCCTGCGGGCGCATAGCCGGGCGAGCCGCGCCCTTGCGGGCGAGAAGACCGGAGGAGAGAGAAGCGAAAGGCTTGGCTTCGGTGGGCACCTTTATGCCCCCTTACTGACCGACGACGCGGCGACCGAAGCCGCCGACCGGCCGTGGAGTTGCAGCAGGCGCGCCCGGCGCAGCGCCCGGGGCGGCGAAGACGGTACGGCGGAAATTCTTTTCCAACCGGTCCGAAATATAGTCCCACAGCTCGGTCACTTCCTTGGCCGAGCGGCCGTTGGGATCGATTTCCATCACAGTACGCCCGTCGATCATCGACGCCGCATAATCGGTGCGATGGTGAAGCGTGACGGGAGCCACGGTGCCGTGCTGCGACAGCGCAACCGCGGCTTCGTAGGTGATCTTGGCCTTGGGAGTCGCCGCGTTGACGACGAAGATCAAAGGCTTGCCGGCGCGGTCGCAAAGATCGACGGTAGCGCCGACTGCGCGAAGATCGTGGGGACTCGGACGCGTCGGGATGACGATGAGTTCGGCAACGGCGATGACGCTCTGGATTGCCATGGTGATCGCCGGCGGGGTGTCGATTACCGCGAGGCGGAAGCCCTGTTGACGAAGCACTTCGAGGTCCGACGCGAGACGGGCGACGGTGGTTTGGGCGAAAGCGGGCATATCGGCCTCGCGCTCGTTCCACCAATCGGCGAGGCTGCCCTGCGGATCGATGTCGATCAGGCATACCGGGCCCGCCCCAGAGAGCTGGGCCTGCACCGCCAGATGGCCGGACAGGGTCGTTTTACCCGAACCGCCCTTCTGCGATGCCATTGCCAGGACGCGCATTTAGTTCCCCTCGCGTGAATTGACGTCAGTTCAGCAAGCGGAGTGACATTGGAGGCTCTAAAATCTGGTTAACATTCCCACGACCCTGTTTGCGGTTGCCGAGCTCTGGGCTAAGGAAAGCGGGGGTGGTTTAACGCATGAGTGCCAAATACTTAGTTGCTGCGATGCTGGCCGTGGCGATCGCCGCGCCGCTTCCGGCACAATCGGTGAAAGCCGGCATCGATGCCTGGCAGAGGGCCGATTATCCGAGCGCGATCACGATCTGGCGGCCCCTCGCGGAGGCCGGCGACGCGGACGCGCAGTTCAATCTCGGCCAGGCCTATCGCCTCGGTCGCGGAGTCCCACTCGACCTTTCCGTCGCCAAAATATGGTTCGAACGGGCAGCACGCAGCGGCCATGTCGATGCCGAGACGACCCTTGGGCTTCTCATTTTCCAGAATGGCGACCGCGTAGGCGGGCTGAAATGGCTCAAGGCTGCTGCCGACCAGGGGGAGCCCCGCGCGTTGCTGGTTTACGGCACCGCTTTGTTCAACGGCGACGGAGTCCCGCAGGACCGGGTGCTCGCTTATGCACTTGTCAGCCGCGCCGCGGCGCAGGGGCTCGAGCCCGCCCAGCAGACGCTTGCCCAGCTCAACCAGCTGATTCCGGTCGCCGAGCGCCAAAAGGCTGTCGCGCTGGCGCAGGCCAAAGCAAAGCAGACGCCGCCGCCAAGCTCCAAGCCCAAGCCGGTGAAGGTTGCGACGGCCAAAGTGCCCGTCGTGAAGGCGGTCAGGGCTCCGATCAAGGCTTCGCCGCCACCGGCAGCAGCAACGGTCGCCTCGGGCGGCTGGCGGATCCAGCTGGGCGCTTTTTCGCAGCGGGCATCGGCTGAAGGGCTCTACCAGCGCGTGTCCAGCAAGCCCGCGCTCGCCGGCCGCATGCCTTATTATGTCGTCAGTGGCGCGATCACGCGGCTCCAGGTTGGTCCATTCGCAAGCAAGGCCGCGGCAAGCGCGGCCTGCAGCTCGATCGGCGTGCCCTGCTTCGCCGTCCCCGGCAGATAATCAGCGCCTGAACCAGTCGCGGCGGCGGACGCCCTGCACCCACAGCAGCGCATCGAGCCCGTGATGGCGAAGCTCGCCGTCGGCGACATCGACCAGCGCCGGCTTGGCGCGGAACGCGATCCCCAGCCCTGCTTCCTCGATCATCAATTTATCGTTCGCGCCGTCGCCGATCGCGAGCACGTCCTCGCGCTTGAGGCCAAGCTGCCCGCGCACTTCGATCAGCGCATCGCGCTTGGCCATCGCGTCGACGATCGGGTCGCCGACCTCGCCCGATAGCTTGCCGCCGGCGAAAACCAGGCGGTTGGCGCGAACGCGATCGAAGCCGACCGTTCTTGCGACCGGCTCGGCGAAGGACAGGAAGCCGCCGGACACCAACAGGCAGCTCGCCCCGCCGGCGCGCATCGTCTGAACCAGGGTTTCAGCGCCCGACGTCAGCCGGACCCGCTCATCGAGGCAGCGCTTGAGCTCGCGCTCGTCGAGCCCGGCCAGCAGCCGCACTCTTTCCCTGAGTGCCCCCGGGAAATCGAGCTCGCCCTGCATCGCCCGCTCCGTGATGCGCGCGACCTTGTCCTTGAGGCCCGCGTAATCGGCGAGCTCGTCGATGCATTCCTGGCCAATGATCGTGGAGTCCATGTCGGCGACGAGCAGCCGCTTCCAGCGCGGCTCTTCCGGCAGGACGACCACGTCGACGCCGTCGATGCCGTCGAGCGCCCAGCGCGCGTCCTTCGCGACGCCGGCGAAACGCAGGTCCGCAGCGTCGCCTTCGTCGATCCAGCGCAGGAAGGCAGCCGTGGGGTCAAGCTCGCGAAGCAGCCCGAGCACGCGGTCGAGCAGCCTGTCATCGAGCCGTCCCGCTGCTATCAGCGTCGCAATGGCCATCGAAGTGTCAAAGCCTCCTTTGGTGGTAATCGCCGGTCCGACGGCGAGCGGCAAGTCGGCACTGGCGCTCGCGCTTGCACAGCAAATAAGTGGCGTAATCGTCAACGCCGACAGCGCGCAGATCTACCGCGACCTCAGGATTCTGAGCGCGGCGCCGAATGAGGCGGAACGCGCGCTTGCCGAACACCGGCTGTACGGTGTGCAGGACGGCACCGTGCCCTGCTCCGCCGCAGAATGGGCCGCTATGGCACGGCGAGAGATCGACGACATCCACGCGACCGGACGAACCCCGATCCTTGCCGGTGGGACGGGGCTTTACCTGCGCACGCTTCTAGACGGGATTGCGCCGGTGCCGGCGATCGACCCGGAAGTTCGGACGCTAGTCCGCGACACCGATACGGTCGATAATTACTTGAAGCTCAAGACGTTCGACCCGGCGAGCACCGAGCGGCTCAACTGCAGCGACACGGCCCGGATCAACCGCGCCCTCGAAGTGATTCTTTCGACCGGACGCACGCTCGGGGAGTGGCAGGCGCAAAAGCAGGGCGGTATTGCGGATACGGTCGAGCTTCGGCCGCTGATCCTGCTGCCTCCGCGCAAGTGGCTCTACGCCCGCTGCGACGAGCGATTCGCCCGGATGATCGACGAAGGGGCCGTGGCTGAGGTCGAGGCGCTGCTGGCGCGCAAGCTCAACCCCAATTTGCCGGTGATGCGCGCGATCGGGGTGCGGGAGATCAGCGATTATTTGTTGGGCAATTCCAGCCTCGATGAAGCGATCGCCGCCGGGCAGCAGGCGACGCGGCGCTACGCCAAGCGGCAATATACCTGGTTCGCGCACCAGCCGCCGGCCGATTGGCCGCGATTTAGGGAAGCGCTCGATGTGGACCGGCTGGGTGAGGCGCTGGCTTTGATCTCCCACATCCGTTCGGGCTGAGCTTGTCGAAGCCCTGCCCTTTCTTCAAAGCACCAGGCTAGAAGGACAGCCCTTCGACAAGCTCAGGGCGAACGGAAGTATGGAATTTTTGCGCGACGCCGACATCGATCCCGCCCCGCTGGCCGGCAAGCGCGTGGCAATCCTCGGCTACGGCAACCAGGGCCGCGCGCAGGCGCTCAACCTGAAGGACAGCGGAATCGATGTGGTGGTCGGGCTGCGCGGCGGGTCCGATAGCAGGTTGGAGGCGGAAGCCGCTGACCTGACGACAGACCTTCTCGAAAGGGCCGTGGCCTCCGCGGACATCGTCATGATGCTCGCCCCAGACGAGATTCACACTGCGCTCTATCGAGAAATCGAGCCGCGCCTTCCGCAAGGGGCGGCGCTGGGCTTCAGCCATGGCCTGTCGGTACGCTTCGGTTTCATCGAGCCGCGTGCCGACCTCGACGTCTTTCTGCTTGCGCCAAAGGGTCCCGGCACCGCGCTCCGCTCGCTCTACACCGAGGGCAAGGGCATGATAGCGGTGTGGGCGGTGGCGCAGGACGCAACGGGCAAGGCGCGCGACATCGCGCTCGCGTACGGCCGGGCGATCGGCTGCGGCCGCGCCGGGCTGATCGCCTCGACCTTCGCCGAAGAGGCCGAAGCAGACCTGTTCAACGAGCAGGCAGTCGTCTGGGGCGCGGTTCCCGAGCTGCTGATTGCGGGCTTCGAGACCTTAGTCGCCGGGGGCGTTTCGCCCGAGCTCGCATATCTGGAGTGCGTCGGCGAGCTAAAGCTGATCGCAGAGCTGATTGAGGCGCGCGGCATCGCGGGCATGCGCGAAGTCATTTCAAACACCGCCGAACTTGGCGCGCTCCTCGGCGGGAAGCGGATCGTCGATGAAAGCGTCCGCGAACGCATGGCGCAGGTGTTAGCCGAGGTTCGCGCCGGCAAGTTCGCCGCCGAGCTCGGGCAGGAAGAAACGGACGGCTATCCGCAGTTGGAGAAAGCGCGGGAGGAAAACCGCCGGACATTGCTGGAGAAGACCTACCGCCGCCTCAGCGAGGCGGAAGGCTGATCAGCCGATCGTCTCGCGCTGATCGGGCCGGTCGCCGACGCTGGCCCGTTCAAGATAGGCGCGCTGCATCTTGCGGTGGGCCTCGGCGACGTCAGGCTGCGCCGCCTTCTCGGCAAGCTGTTGTTCCTCGGCTGCTCGTTGAGCGAAATAAATGCGGTCCTGGTCTGCCATGGCGCACCCCTCTGCTCACGAACGGGTAAAACCTAGCAGAATCAGACGCTCTCGGCGACTGTTTCCTTCGCGCGCGCAATCGCTTCGACGACGATCCGGCGCGCATCGGCGGCATCTCCCCATTTACCGACGCGGACCCACTTATCCGGCTCGAGGTCCTTATAGTGAGTGAAGAAATGCTCGATCTGCTGGAGCACGATCGACGGCAGGTCCTGCCGCTCGCCGACATCGGCGTAATAAGGGAAGGTTGTGTCCACCGGGACGCAGACGAGTTTCTCGTCGCCGCCATGCTCGTCCTCGAGGTTGAGGACTCCGATCGGGCGGGCGCGAACGACGCAGCCGGGGACAAACGGGGACCGCGCGATGACCATCGCATCGAGCGGATCGCCGTCGGGCGACAGCGTGTGCGGCACGAAACCGTAATTCGCCGGGTAGCGCATCGGCGTGTGGAGGATGCGGTCGACGAACAACGCGCCCGATACTTTGTCGAACTCGTACTTCACCGGCTCACCGCCGACGGGCACTTCGATGACGACGTTGATGTTCTCGGGGGGATTGTCCCCGGTCGGGATGAGATTGATGTTCATGGCAGGTGGCCGCCGCCCCTAAACATCGCCAGGCCGAAGAACAATGCCGAGACGCTGGCGGCGACCGAGCCGACGGCATAGCCAGCGGCGAGACTGTAAGTGTGACGCTCGACCAGCAAAGCCGTGTCGAGGCTGAACGCCGAGAACGTCGTAAAGCCGCCAAGGAATCCGGTCGTGAGGAACAGTCGCGCATGCTGGGCGATTCCCGGACGGAAGGCGAAATAGCCGGCGAGCAGGCCCATCAGGAACGAGCCGAGGACGTTCACGATCAATGTCCCGAACGGGAAGCCAAAGCCGAACAATCGAGCCGCACCGACATTGACCCCGTGGCGCAGCGCGCCGCCGAGCCCGGCGCCCAGAAAAACGATCAGGTAGAGCATTGAGGGTGCGTCCTACTTCCGGCCGAACAGTTTTTCGATTTCGCCGTGACCGAGCTTCACCCAAGTGGGCCGACCGTGGTTGCATTGGCCCGAGCGCGGCGTAACCTCCATCTCACGAAGCAGCGCGTTCATTTCCGCTACCGATAGTATTCGCCCGGCGCGGACCGAGCCGTGGCAAGCGATGGTCGCGGCAACGTGGTCGAGCTTTTCGCGCAGGCTCAGCGGGCCGCCCAGCTCGGCAATTTCCGCGGCAAGATCGGCGAGCAACCCGGCGGCGTTGGTGTTGCCCAAGGCAGCCGGAACCCCGCGGACCAGCATCGCCGCCTGGCCGAAGCGCTCGATATCGAGCCCCATGGCGGCAAGGTCAGCGGCGGCTCCTTCAAGCCGTTCGCAATCTGGCTCGTCCAGTTCGACGACCTGAGGGATGAGCAGCGCCTGGCGAGCAATTACCCCATCTTCACGTGCCGCTCGCATCCTTTCGAGCACCAGCCTCTCATGCGCGGCGTGCTGGTCGACGATCACCAGGCCGTCCTCGGCTTCGGCGACGATGTACGTTGCCGCGACCTGGCCGCGGGCGACGCCGAGCGGGTAGATCGGCACCGGTTCAACCGCCGCTTCGGCTCGTCCGTAGGGAGTAAAGGATATCGGCTCGAACGCCGTCTGGGATTCGCGAACGACGGGAGAGCCAAGCGTCAGCTTCGACTGGGGCTCGTAGCTCTCGCTCGTGGTCCACAGGACCGGCGCCGCCGCCTGAGTGCGCGTCGCGCTGCGCTGGCTCTCTTCGTCGAGCGCGTGACGGAGCCCGCCGACGATCAGCCCGCGGACGGAGGCCGGGTCGCGGAAGCGGACTTCGGTTTTTGCCGGGTGGACGTTGACATCGACCTCCTCGAGCGGAACGTCGAGGAACAAAGCCGCGATCGGGTGACGGTCACGAGGAATCAGGTCGCGGTATGCGGCCCGGAGCGCGCCGACCAGCAGCCGGTCCTTCACCGGGCGCGAATTGACGAACAGATATTGGTGATCGGCCATCCCCCGGTTGAAGGTCGGCAGGCTGATGACGCCGGTGAGCTGCAGGCCGTCGCGCGTACAATCTATGCCGATGCCATGGCGATCGAGCTCGTGGCTCAAAAGCTCTGCGACGCGAGTCGGCGCATCTGCCGCCCGAAGGGTGAGGATGCGGCGGCCGTCATGATCGAGCGTGAAGGCGACATCGCTCCTCGCCATCGCCAGCCGCTTCACCGCATCGAGGCAGGCCGCATATTCAGATCGCGGGGAGCGTAAGAACTTTCGCCGGGCGGGGACCTTGTCGAACAGTCCTTCGATGCGGATTCGCGTGCCCGTCGGCAAGGCTGCCGGCCCCTCGCCAACCTCCACGCCATGATCCACCTCGATTCGCCAGCCGTCGGATCCTCGGACCCGGCTTTCCAAAGCCAGCCGCGAGACGCTCGCAATCGAGGGCAGCGCTTCCCCGCGGAAGCCGAAGCTCGTCACGCGATCGATCGCGTCTTCCGGCAGTTTCGAGGTCGCGTGACGCTCCAATGCCAGACGCATTTCGTCGGGCGCCATGCCGGAGCCGTCATCGGCGACTTCGATCAGCTCGAGCCCGCCGGCGTGGAGCCGGACCGCGATCTGACCGGCACCGGCGTCGAGCGAGTTTTCAACCAACTCTTTCAAAGCGCTAGCCGGCCGCTCGACCACCTCGCCGGCGGCGATGCGATTGATGAGCTCCGGGGGCAGCCTTCTTATTGACATGTTAAGGGTCTTAACCCAATCCGAAGCAACCGGCGAAGCACTGATTTTCCTCAAAATTCAGATTGCATTCAATGGCCTGAGAACAATCAGTTATTAAGTTCGCGTATCGCCCGGGCGGCGGGCACAATCAATCAAGAGGGCGGGGATCGAATGTTCTGGAATCGTTGGTTCAAATGGATGTCGCACGACATGGCGATCGACCTGGGGACCGCCAACACGCTCGTGTACGTTCGCGGCCGCGGCATCGTGCTCAATGAGCCGTCGGTCGTCGCCATCGAGACCATCAACGGCGTCAAGAAGGTCAAGGCCGTCGGCGACGACGCCAAGCTGATGATGGGCAAGACCCCGGACCAGATCGAAGCCATCCGGCCGCTGCGCGACGGAGTCATCGCCGACATCGACGTCGCCGAGCAGATGATCAAACACTTCATTCACAAGGTGCACGGCGGCAAGATGCGCGCCTGGCGCTTCCCCGAAATCGTGATCTGCGTGCCGTCGGGCTCGACCTCGGTCGAGCGCCGCGCGATCCGCGACGCCGCGTCCAACGCCGGCGCCAGCGCGGTCTATCTGATCGAGGAGCCGATGGCCGCCGCGATCGGCGCCGACATGCCGGTCACCCAGCCGATCGGATCGATGGTGGTCGACATCGGCGGCGGCACGACCGAAGTCGCGGTACTGTCGCTGCGGGGCCTTGCCTACACCACCTCGGTGCGTGTCGGCGGCGACAAGATGGACGAGGCGATCAGCTCCTACGTCCGTCGCAACCATAACCTCCTGATTGGCGAAGCCACGGCCGAGCGAATCAAGAAAGAAGTCGGAATCGCCAAGCCTCCGGTCGATGGCATCGGCAAGACCGTGCACATCAAGGGCCGTGACCTCGTCAACGGCGTGCCCAAGGAGATTTCGATCAACCAGGGCCAGATCGCGGAAGCCTTGTCCGAGCCGGTCGGGACCATCGTCGAAGGCGTCCGCATCGCGCTCGAGAACACGGCGCCCGAGCTTGCGGCCGACATCTGCGACCAGGGCATCGTCCTCACCGGTGGCGGCGCGTTGCTCCAGGGCCTCGACGAGGTGCTGCGCGACGAAACCGGCCTCCCCGTCACCGTCGCCGACGATCCGCTCACCTGCGTAGCGCTCGGCACCGGCCGCGCGCTGGAGGAAGAGCAGTTCCGCGGCGTGCTCCAGACCGCATAGCGCGAGGCTGAGCGGTGGCGACCGCGCGTCCCGGCTGGTCGCGTCGGGCCCAGTACGGGCTGTTCTTCAGCTTAATTGCGGTCATTGCCGGCATCATCGTCGGATTGGTCCTGCTAACTCTATCGCTCGTTGCGCCGCAGCAGTTCGATCGCGTGCGCGGCGCCGCGCTGGACGTAACCGCGCCGGTGACCGGAATTCTGCACGAAGTGACGGCAACCGCCGAGGGCGTCTTCACCGGCGCCGGCAATTATTGGGACGCGGCTAGCCAAAACGCCGAGCTCAAGCGCGAGCGCCAGGCAATGCTCCGGCGGATGGTCGAAGCGAGAGCCATTTACCAGGAAAACCGGCAGCTAAAGGCCGTACTTCAGCTACGCGAGCATGAGCGAACGACCATCGCCGTCGGGCGCGTGGTCGGCTCATCGTTCAACAGCCCCCGCCGCTTTGCCATCCTGTCGGTGGGTTCCACGGACGGCGTGAAGATCGGGATGCCCGTGCGCTCGCCCGATGGCTTGATCGGCCGTATCATCGACACCGGCGCGCTGGCGTCGCGCGTTCTGCTGGTATCGGACCATGCGAACATCGTGCCGGCGCGGCTGCTGAGAAGTGGAATCCCTGTCATCGCCCAAGGCCGCGGGGACGGCACCATCGATGTCCGGCCGCTTGAGGTCGGTCGCAACCCGTTCAAGCGCGGCGACATCATCATCACGTCGGGCACGGGCGGTCTCTATCCGCCGCTGGTGCCGATCGCGCGGGTGGTAAAGCTCGACGACGACGGCGCGGTTGCGCTTCCACTGGCCGATCCCGCGACGACGAGCTTCGCGATCGTCGAGCCGCCGTTCGAGCCGGCGGCGGAGGCATCCGACAACACGCCTCCCACGTCGGCGCGCCCCTGATGGTCCGCGCCGCGCTGACCCCCACCCGTCGCATCGGCCAGGCACCGCGGCGCTATGCCGCTTACGTTCCGGCCGCGACAGTGGTCGCTGCAACTCTCCTGTGCACACTGCCGATCATCTCGACGAGCGGATGGTATCCTGATTTCGGCTATCTGATGTTCATTGGCTGGCGGCTGCTTCGAGCCGACCCGTGGCCCGCCTGGTGGGCCGCGCCGCTGGGCTTCGTCAACGACCTGTTCACGGGATATCCTTTAGGGTTTTCAATCGCTTTGTGGAGCGCGACGATGCTCGCGCTCGATCTCATAGACCGCCGCACCATGTGGCGGGACTATCGGACGGAATGGGTGCTGGCGGCTGTGCTGATCGCAATTGACGAATGGCTGCAGTGGCGCGTCGCGGGGCTCGTAAATGGCGCACCGCCCTTGAGCCAGATGGTGCCGCCGCTCGTTATTTCGATCTGCGGCTTCCCCCTTTGTGCATGGATCGTTTCCCGCATCGACGCCTGGAGGCTCGGGCGATGAAGCACATGCGGATCACGACCGCCCATCAGTCGATCACTTTCTCGCGCCGGATGATGCTGCTTGGCGGTGCGCAAGCGGCCGTCGGCGGGCTTCTGATCGGGCGCATGGGCTGGCTGGCGATCGCGCAGAACGAGAAATACAACCTCCTGTCCGAGAGCAACCGGGTCCAGCTGATCCCTGTGCCACCGCGGCGTGGCTGGATTATCGATCGCAACGGCAAGCCAATCGCGATCAACAAGGCGAGCTTCCGGGTCGACCTGATCCCGCAGCAGATCGTCAATGGGCCCAGCGTCATCGCCGAGCTCCAGCAACTGATGAATTTGCCGCCCGACGAGGTCGAGCGGATCACCCGCGAGCTTGCCGCATCGCGAGGATTTCAGCCGGTGTCGGTCGCCGACAATGTGCCCTACGAGCAATATGCGGCGATCACCGTCCGGCTGCCGGAACTACCGGGCGTTGCGGCATCGCGCGGCTTCACCCGTTTCTATCCCGGCGGATCCACCGTCGGCCAATTGGTCGGCTATGTAGGGCCGGCATCAGTAATCGAATATGAGAAAGAGAATAAGAACCCTCTGCTGCTCATCCCCGGTGTGAAGATCGGTAAAGAAGGTCTTGAGAAGGCGCTGGAACAGACGTTACGCGGTGAACCGGGAGGTCAGCGCGTGGAGGTCACCGCCCGGGGCAAGCTGGTCAAAGAGCTCGACCCCAAACCCGATCGCAGCGGCGGCACCGTTCAGCTCACGATCGATTCCGATCTTCACCAATATGCCGCGCGGCGGATCGGCGACCAATCCAGCTCGGTCGTAGTGCTGGACGTCACCAACGGCGACATCCTGGCAATGCCGTCGATGCCCTCGTTCAACCCCAACGATTTCTCGGACGGGATTAGCCAAAACGAGTGGAAGATGCTGTCGGGCGACGACCATGTGCCGCTCGTGGACAAGGCGCTGGAGAGCCTTTACCCGTCAGGTTCGACGATCAAGCCGTCAATGGCGATGGCGCTGCTCAATGCCGGTATCGACCGCAAGCAGATCGTGGTGTGCAACGGCGCCTTTCAACTCGGCAATCACACTTTCCATTGCGACAAACGGCACGGCCCGCTCGATATGGATGGAGCCGTGGTCCACAGTTGCGACGTTTACTTCTACACCATGTGCCTGCGCGTCGGGGCGGAAAAGCTCTCGCCGATGGTCCGGTCGATGGGCTTTGGCGAGAAGTTCGACCTGCCGTTCGATAATCAACGGTTCGGCACCATCCCTGATCCTGACTGGATGATGCGCAAATATCATCGGAAGTGGCAGGGGTACGACACGGTCAACATGTCGATCGGTCAGGGCATGGTGCTGATCAATCCCATGCAGCTGGCAACGATGGCGAGCCGCCTTGCGACCGGGAAGCGGGTCGTTCCGCGCCTGCTCAAGAACAAGCCGGTCGGGCCGCAGACCCAACTTGCCGTCGACGAGGACCATTTGAACTTCATTCGCACTGCGATGTGGGGAGTCGTCGATCACGGGACTGCTGCAGCAGCCAAGCTGCCGCTCGACGGGATCCAAATGGCCGGGAAGACCGGCACCGCGCAGACTCATAACCTGAGTGCTGGCGAACGCGGCAACTATACGGCGTCGCAATGGAAGCTCCGCGACCACTCGCTGTTCATGGCCTTCGTGCCGTTCGACAATCCTCGCTATGCCGCGGCCACGATTGTTGAGCATGGAGGTTTCGGCGCCGCGGTTGCCGCGCCGCTGATTCGCGATACGATCACGTTTCTCTATGACAAACGGAAGGCGATGGCCGCGCTCGAGGCGTTCGAGGCGAGCATCGGCGGTCCGCCCGACGTGCGCATGGCGCGCAAGACCGCGGCGTGGCGCCAGGCCAACGGCCTCCCGCCGCTTCCCGCCAAGACCGCATGATCACCTCGGCCATCATTCCGCGGCCGCTCGCCAAGCTGCCGTGGCGACTGATCGCGATCGTCCTCGGGATCGCGACGTTCGGGCTGGTCGTGCTCTATTCGGCGGCAGGCGGCTCTATTCACCCGTGGGCAATCAAACAGGCGATCGTTTTCGTGGCGTTTCTCGCCATCGCAATCGCCATGTCGTGGATGAAGGAATCGACCATCAAGTCGATCGCCTTCCCGCTCTACGGCATCACGTTGGTGATGCTGGTCGGTGTCGAGGGGCTCGGCTTCGTCAGCAAGGGTGCCAAGCGGTGGCTCGACCTTGGGCCGATCCGGCTCCAGCCCTCAGAGTTCATGAAGCCTGCGATCGTGCTCACTCTCGCCCGCTTCTACGAGCTGGTTCCCGCCGCCGAGATCCGCAAATGGCGCGCAATCTGGCCGGCGCTCGCACTGCTCGGCGTGCCCGCCGTCCTGATCCTCATTCAGCCGGACCTCGGGACCTGCATCATGGTGTTGCTGTGCGGCGTAACGGTAATGTTCCTGGCCGGGCTTCCATGGTGGGTATTTGCAGCCCCGGTCGCCGCGGTCAGCGTCGCTGCACCGGTCGTGTTCAGCATGATGCACGGATATCAGAAAAAGCGCATCCAGACCTTCCTCAACCCCGACAGCGACCCGCTCGGCGCGGGCTATCACATCGCACAGTCGAAGATCGCGATTGGTTCGGGGGGAATCTGGGGCAAGGGCTTTCTCCACGGCAGCCAAAGCCATCTGCAATACCTTCCCGAGGGCCATACAGACTTCGTCTTTGCGACAATGTCCGAGGAATGGGGTCTCGTCGGAGGCGTCATCCTGATCTGCGCGTTCGCAGCCGTGATCCATTGGGGAATGCGGGTCAGCCAGAATGCGCGCACACGGTTTGCGCAGCTCACGGCGGCCGGGGTTTCCGCGACGATATTCTTCTATGTTTCGATCAACCTGTTGATGGTCATGGGGCTCGCGCCGGTGGTCGGCGTGCCGCTCCCGCTGGTCAGCTTTGGAGGATCGGCGGTGATGACGATCATGCTCTGCCTCGGGCTCCTGATGGCGCTCGAGCGGCAGCAACGGACGGTATCGCGGATCGCCTGACTAGACAGGCGGAAGCTGCGAGCCAGCCTGCACCTCAAACGCCGCCCAGCGCGGCGCGATCGCATTGAGCGCGCCGGAGACCAGCTCGAACCCGTGCACATCATCGGCTGACGGTGCCGCATCGGCTCCGTCGACCGCCGACGCCAAACTATCGAGCCATTCCGAGATGGATGTGAGCGTGGTTGGCGGCGTCTTGCCCCCGATCGGCGCGTCTTCACCAACGAGGGAGTCTAATCCGGACTGCAAATTGGCTGCGCTCGCCTGCCCCTTGGCCTTGGTCAGGCGAGACTTCAGCTCACCGGCCTGTTGGAGCATGCTTCGGACCCGCATCCGCGCCTGCTCGATTTGCCTGGCGAGCAGGAACTCGGCCTCGAAATCGGCCTGGGTAACCTTGACGCGTGGATCGGCGACGACGGTCACCGGCTGGCGCAACTTCTGGCCGCCTACGGTCAGCTCAACCACATATTGGCCCGGCGGAGCCCATACACCCTGGAGACGGCTGCTGTCCTTGGCGCCACCCGGCTTGGCATAATGCAGGTCCCACACGAAGCGGTGATGCCCCGGCGTCGCCAGGGGGGGCGCCTGGCGCACAACCCATTCCGGCGCGACCGGCAGCGTCGACAGGTCGAGCGGCTTGACCGGGTCGGCGCTGCTGAAGCGGTTCACGAGACCTCCATCGGGCGCATAAATCGCTATCTCGACGGGGCCGGAGGGAGCGCCGGTAATATTGTAGTCGATCATCGCGCCGAGTGGCGGATTGGGCGCAAGCGGCTCATCCTTGGGCATCGGCGTGCCGGTGAACTGCGGCTCGTGCAGGCGCACCGCCGGCGCAACCGGGAACAGCCGTGGTGCATTGACCGCATTGGCGGCAAGCGCACGCAACGGAACGATGTCATCGAGGACGTAAAACGCGCGCCCGTGGGTCGCGATCACGACATCGTCGCCGTGGATGGTGATGTCGCGCACCGACGTCGCCGGTAGCCCATTGGCGAGTGGCTGCCAGTTGTCGCCGTCGTCGAATGAGACAAACGCGCCGCGCTCGGTTCCGGCAAACAGCAGACCGCGCCGAACGGGGTCCTCGCGGACGACATTGACGGAGTTCGGGCCGCCTTCGACCGGCAATCCGCTGACGATCGGCTGCCAGCTGCGCCCGCCGTCGCGCGTCCGCATCATGTAGGGTCGCTGGTCATCGAGCCGATGACGATCGATCGCGGCATAAGCGACGTTCGGGTCGAAGTGCGAGGGCTCGATGATCCCGATCTTGGACCAGGGCTGAAGGCCCGCTGGGGTCACGTTCTGCCAATGCGCGCCTTCGTCCTCGGTTCGCCAGATCAGCCCATCGTCGGTGCCGATCCAAATCAGCCCGTCGCGCAGCGGCGAGGTACCGATGTCGTAAATGACCCCGCGCCGCGGCCCCTTGGTCGCCGTATCCTTGACCGTCGGTGGATCGAGCGTCGGTGGAACGCCTGGATCAGGACGGGTCAAATCGGGGCTGATCGGAACCCAAGTCTGGCCACCATTGGTCGTGCGGAACAGCCGCTGGTTGCCGAAATACAGCGAATGGTCACGCTTGCCGAAGGTCAGCGGAAGCGTCCATTCCCCGCGGTATTCTCCAGGGAATGCGAGCGTTGGATCGACGTTGCGGGCCTGGCCAGATTTGAGGTCCAACCGCTCCACCCGGCCGCCGTAAACAGTGTCGGGATCGTCGGGGTCAGGCGCGATCTCGTCGCTTTCGCCGCCGGCGGCGATCTCGTGAAAGTGAGTCATGTTGATGCCATCGGCCGGACTGTCACTCCGGCTCGGCACCGCCGCTGCTCCCGAATCCTGCTGCGACCCGTAGATCCGGTAAGGGAAGCGGTTGTCGGTGGAGACGTGGTAGAATTGGCCCGTCGGCTGGTTGTACCAACTGCTCCAGGTCTTGCCGCCGTTCAGGGTCACCAGCGTGCCTTGATCGACACCCATGATGCGTCGCTCGGGATTTTTCGGGTCGATCCATAGGCTGTGGAAATCGTCGCCGGTCGGATCGCCCTTGAGCGGAATGAAATGGGCGCCGCCGTCATCCGAACGCAGGAGGATCGTGTTGGGAGTCCACACCCGGTCGGCGTTCTTCGGGTCGGCGGTGATCTCGCCGAAATACCAGCCGCGGCTCCAGATCCTCTTGTCGCCGGTGACCTTGACCCAGGTCAGGCCGCGATTGTCCGAGCGGTAGAGACCGCCCTGCCCCTGCTCCGCGCTGTCGACCAACGCATAGACTCGCGACGGCTTGGCGGCACTGGTGGCGATGCCGATCCGGCCGGGAGCGCCCGGAAAGCCGTGACCGATTACCTGATGCCAGCTCCTGCCGCCGTCTATCGACTTGTAGAGACCGCTGCCGGGACCGCTCGACGGCGGGTAAGCGTTCCAAGGCGGACGCCGCGTTTGCCACAAGGCGGCATAGACCACATTCGGATTGCCAGGCTCGAACGCTACATCGATCGCGCCGGTATCGGGACCCTTGAACAATGTCTTGGTCCAATGCCGGCCGCCGTCGGTCGAGCGAAACACGCCACGCTCCTGATTAGGTCCGTACGGATGCCCGAGCACGGCGACAATCACCGTGTCGGGGTTGCGCGGATCAACGAGGATCCGTCCGATCTGCTGGCTGTCGGTGAGGCCGATTGCTTCCCAGCTCGCGCCGCCGTCGTCCGAGCGAAACATGCCAATACCCTGGGCAATGTCCGATCGCATGTCGGCTTCACCCGTGCCGACGTAGATTCGCTTGGGTGACGAGGGCGCAATCGCAATCGACCCAATCGAACCGACGTTCACGGAATCGAAGATCGGCGCCCATGTCCGGCCCGCATCGTCGGTCCGCCAGACGCCGCCGTTGACGCTGCCGAAGTAGAAGCAGCGCGGGTCGTCCGGAGCGCCGGTCACCGCGAGCACGCGACCGCCGCGGAACGGGCCGACCGAACGCCACTTGAGCTCTTGGAACTGGGCAGGATTGACAGTGGCGGCACTAGCCGCGGCAGCGATCGAGAGCAGCGACACACCGAGGAGAGCGAAAACGGGTTTGCGGATTGACACTGGGCGGCATCCTCAATGAGAGAGCCGCGCCGTCCTATCGCAACGTCCTTAAGGCAAACAAGCCTTGAAGGCGCAGCGGTTGCGCCCCACCTGCGCCCATGCTACCGGCGCCGCCGCTCCAGAGCGCTTGAGACGCCGGCGAGCTAAAGCCTGACGGCAGTGGACGCATAGCTCAGTTGGTAGAGCAGCTGACTCTTAATCAGCGGGTCCTAGGTTCGAGCCCTAGTGCGTCCACCATTTTTCGCAGTTTTCAGCCATTTCTTGGAGCCGAAAAGGGCCGTTTTAGGCCCGATCCCCCCTCCCGTGGGGGGCTGGGTGGTGGTCGATTATTGGCGGTTTTCTGCGCCTTATCAGTCATGACTTCTTGGTAAGTCCCCCTCCGTTTCAGCGCGCTCTCGAGTGCCGAACGCTAGACATACTCCCAGTGTTAGGTGCCTC
>JAZKBB010000020.1:69234-72844 GCA_040388865.1 Pseudomonadota bacterium
CTGCGGACGCCAATGACCGCTTTCGACCCATTGCGGACATTAGCCCCGATGAGTGAAAAAGCGCGGCTGTATCGCAAGGATGCTCCCCGACACGTCGCTCGCGATGTGAGCAAGCGGTTGAGCGAGATGCGTCGAAAGGTCGCATGGGCTGACTGGCGCATGGCTTTGATTGCAACGCAGGCGGCTCACCCCGACTGGTTCAAACACGGCGAGACAGCCGAAAGCCTGGAACCATTCTTGCGTGAGGCCGATGTGGACATGTCGATGCCGGAAAAGCCGTTCGGCTTCGTGGGGAACATGTCCACCAGACGAATGAGCTAGTGGCAGCTTTCGACCCATTCCTGCCATTAGGCGGATTCTGTTTTCGACCAATGGAGACATTAAAGCTTGTGGCCGCCACTGCAGCTTAGAAGTCGGTGGCCAATCCGATTTCGAGGCGATGCTGGCGGTAAGAGTAGACGCCAATACTGCTCGACCGTTGCGAGTAGCGGTACGTGAGCCGCGGCGTGAACTGCCAAACCGAGAACTTTTGGTTCGCGGCGGACAAACTTATCTCTTTGTTGAAATCGGTGCGACGTCTGCCAAACAAGGGGTCGGCGGCGTCGTAGCGCGCGTACGAAATGGAAGGCCGAAGCTCGATCCCAAAGCCCCCCGCAAGCTCACGGCGATAGCTAAAGCCGAGTAGCCCGCCTCGGTTCGAGTAGTAGTTGGAGCTGGAAGCCTGACGAAAGGCCGCCACTTCGGCGCTGCCGCTGCTTACGGGCGTGAATGCTTTGATCAATCCGGCGTCGAGCGTGAGGAGCATCCCGTCCTGCGCGGGCGCCGCAGGGAAGCTGAGATGTTCCACATTGACCGTGAGTTGCGCGACGGTTTTAGGCGACGTGTAATAAGCTCCTTCGAGCCGGCCGCCTAACGAGTGCTGATATACTCTGCCGCCGTAATCCCTGATGCTTGCAAACGCCAAAATACTGATGTCGAACGCGCCCGCTTGAGTGCGCGGACCAGTGTAGGCGCCATAAACATGATCATCGAAGGTCGTTCGGCGATAGTCGCGCCGGACCGTGAACGCGCCCATGCGCCAGCGCACATGCTTGGCCACGCGGGGTGCAAACTCGATGTTGGCACTCAGGGCCAGACCTGTCCCGCTTTTGCGGCGAGCACTCTGATCGATCGTGAAAGGCAAGCCGAGGATCAATGCCTCGCTCGCACTCGTCGCATTGTTGATGTTCGTGTCAGGCGCAAGAGCGATATCCAGATTGTATGACCAGTCTTTCGCATTCCGAATGGCACCGATGAAACGGTCGACGTTCTTCCGCACCGCTGGAGGCAAATGGCCGGTCTCAACCAGCTGGAAATGTCGAAGCGCTGAACGGTAATTCCCCTGCAGGAAAAGGACTCGGGCAAGTTCTAGACGAATGCGCACTTGACCCGGAGCAATTGCTAACGCCTCACGGAAATACTTGTTTGCAGTACCGTAAGCACGTTGGCGAACGGCAATCATGCCAAGCAGAAAATAGGCTTCAACGTCGCGCGGGTTCGTTGCGATGCGTTGTTGCAAGAGTGTGGTTGCCATTGCCACGTCGCCGGCCGCCAGCAGGCGGCCCGGCTCTGCGGGAGGCGGCAGCGGCGCGCCTTCGGGCAGGCCACCAGCAGCGAGCACAGTGGCGGCGATCATTAGCAGCACTCTCGCCCTCCAGGCCTTAGTGCTGCTTGCCTCCGAAAGAGCCGATCAGCCTCCGAACGCTGTCGCTCAAGGTCCAGACACCTCCGACTTCGTTTGCCGCGGGGCCATAGAACATGCCGGTGATCGACCCTGATGCACCCGGCGTGAAGGCTTGTTGACCCGCGGGCTGGTTAGTCACTCCCGTCGTGCCGGAAAACCAATTGCGGGTGGTGTCAATCGATCCGGTGAAACTCACGTCGTTCAGAGTCGGCTGCAGGAGGCCGGTATATTTCGATCCTTCCGGATAGCCACCGGTGATCGCCAGATTGGTGAAGCTGCCGGTTAGCGCTTTCGTCCCAAAATTCACGGTGAGCGACATGTCACCGGAAAATCTGACCGTGAACCAGTCTTGGCAGCCGCAAGCGTGGCTCTCGTCATACAATCCGGTTGTGGTGCCTGTGTAGCTGGCTAGGCCTGTGGTTGGGATGGCGGTGACGGGCGTGGCAAAACCGACGTTCCACACGCCGTGAGCGAAGGGCCCATCGATACCATCGTCGACGTACCAGTAGCCGAACCTCGTGTAATCGAGGTCAGCGCCATCCGTGACGAGATAGTTGCTCAAATATGTGCCGGACGGCACCGGGAAGTTCAGGCTTATGCTTTTGCTGCTTGTTGAGAACGTTATCGTGCCTCCAGCTGCGGCGTGCGAAGCGCTGCCTGCAAAATCCCCAGCAGTGGCGTCGGTCGACAACATCGGGAAAGAGGTTGGCGTGCTTATGGCGCCGAAGCCATCAGAGGCGGGACCGGCTTCGATGAGCGCGGGGCTGGATGTCAGCGCTCCAGGGACGAGCGGCGCTGAGTTGTTGGCGATCGGTGCTCCCAGTGTGACCGTGGGAGGCGATCCGGAGCCCGGAGGCGCGGGAGAGGGCGAGATGGAAGCGACCCCGCCGTCGCCACCACTGCATGCGGAGAGCATGTCGAGGATTACTGCCAAGATATAGCATCGCGGGTTGATACGCATCGAGATCCTCCGTCTGTGGACCGCAGCAGGGCTTCATTGATCGATGTAAGTCGCCGGGTCGTGATCGATGGACGGATGTTGCATCGCGTCGCTGCCGAACTTCCATGGCCGACGGCTGATTTATTCCTGAGTTTTTACTGGCCAGCCTTGCATGGAGTTGCAGCACTGCTTTTGGTAGGTTGTCACGAGGGGCCTGTGATGGACGCAATCGTCAGCCGGAAGCAGCCAGGGATAGTTTTGTCGTCGGAGCGGCCTTTCACGGTCGGTCACGCAAGCATCGATCCAAGTTCGCGCGAAGCTCAGTTCGAAGGCGGTAACGAAAGACTTCAACCCCAGAACCTCAAGGTTTTAATCGCCCTTACCCAGCGCAAGGGTTGTGTCGTGACCCGCGACGAGCTGGTCGAGCTCTGCTGGGATGCCCGGTACGTCGGCGACGACGTGATCCATCGTTCAATCTCCATGCTGCGCCAGTTTGCGCAGCGCGTGGGCGGGTTCGAGATCGAAACGATTCCGCGCGCCGGGTACCGGTTGCTCGAAATGCAAAGCGCGTCGGCCGTGGCCGGTAATGCGACTTCGTTCCTCGGGGGACCATCGGCGGAGCCGACGGCGCGCGCGATTGGCTCTGGTCGAAAGAGCGAACGCGTCCTGCCGCAGCCCATCAAGATCGTGGCCGCGGCAGCGGCGCTTGGGCTCGCCGGTGCTGGACTGCTCCTGCTTCGAAACCACCCCGATCAGTCGCATCCGCCACTCCCCGCCATCGAGCTGGTCCCCTTTGCTGCTTCCGGTGGGCCACTGGCGAGCGAGACTGCGCAGGCGAGTGACGCGGTCGTCGCCGACATGCTCGCGAATAGCGGCTTGCCGGTGATCAAGCCGCACCGCGGATCAGCGCGGGACCAGAGTGCCAATCTTCGCTTGTCGGGGCAGAT
>JAZKBB010000020.1:72854-82118 GCA_040388865.1 Pseudomonadota bacterium
GCAGATGCAGTCGGCGGGAGACAGCATCGAGGCCACTCTCCAGCTGGACGACTTAGCCCATGACACGCTTCTGCTGTCGCGACGTTTCAGGGTCAGTCGCGAGCAGGTGAAAGAGCTTCCCGAGCAGATCGGCGCGTTCGCAGCGACGTCGCTGGCCTCGACAGGGTCGATGATGGCTCTAGACCAGCAGAGGCCGGGGGATGCTCGACTGACTGGAGAGGTCCTCCGGCAGTGGGCGATGATGATCGTCTTCGAAGATCCAATCGGCACGTATCAGGCGGTCGATCGAATAGCGCCGCAGATGCCTAATTCGGCCGTAGCTCAACTGGGCTTGGCGATGAGCACCGTTCACGCACTGCCCCTTCTGGCATTGGCGGATCGTCCGGCGGCGCTAGCGAAGGGGAGAGCGGCGGCGGCGCGAGCTCGCCTTCTCGCACCCAATTATGGCGACGTCGCGTGGCCCGATTGCAAGCTCTATTCGCCGGTGAGGATGGCCCAGTGCGAAACCGCGATGCGGAAGGCATTCGCTATCGACCCTCACTCGCCCTTCGCCGCCGCTGGTTTACGCAACCAGTTGGTGGACGTCGGCCGGTTCCATGATGCGCTCGATTATGATCGGCTGGCGGTTGCCGCGATGCCATATATGGCTGGACGTCTGTCAGCCTCCATTATGCTGCTCGAAGGACTCGGCCTGAAGACACAAGCGGACCAGCAATTCGAGCACGTCCGGCACTGGTGGCCCGACTTCCATCTGGTGTTCTCCGACCGCATTGAAGGCATGCTCGATGGCGGCAACATTGAGGATGTCGCGCCGTTCGTTGCGGCGATGCCCGCGGACATCGATGTTATAGATCGGGAGGCAGTCACTTCGATCGCTGCCGACATCGCTACAAGGAAACGACAGGACGTCCGCTCGCGCTGCTTTTCAACCGCGGATCGCACCCTTGCATATTTCTGCCTTGTGGCAATGACCAGGATCGACGACATCGACGGCGCGTTCGTGCTTGCCGACCGGCTGTTCCCAGCCTTGATGGCGCGCGACGCGAAAGAAGAGGATCGGCTATTCCTCCAAACGCCGCAGCGCCTTGGGCTTGGTGCATTGTCGGCGCCAGCACTCGCTCCGCTGCGCGAGGACCCAAGATTCGTTCGGATCGCCGAGCGGGTTGGATTGATGCGCTACTGGCGTCAAAGCCATCTGCCGGACTTTTGCACGCTGAAGCACGAGCCAGTCTGCCGCGTGATCGGGCGACAGTGACGCGGTATCCGATCGGTGCCCGCAAGCCGCCAAGAGTCCCCGTTCTACCATGGCAGAAGCGCAACCTAAGGGTGCGACGAAAACTGCACAGAAGGTTCATAGGGCCCACAGCCCGCGTCGCCGGCCTCGGACATCGCCGGCGTCCAATCGCCCCTGTGAGCTTCCAGGGAGCACGCGCGGATCAGGGTTACGTAACAGGGGCCCAGGCCGGGACATCGAGGGTTTCCAGTGGCGCCAAGCGCCTGGATTTCTTGGACGTACCAATGCTTTCCATCGTGCCAGGGAAATGGTCCCGTCTCCGCACAGCCGAAGCCTGCACCATCGGTCGTCCCGTTGAATCGAAAGAATGGTCTTTTGGGCTTGGTTCCGTCGGTAGTCGGTTGGGTGGCGCAGACAGAACCAGGAGTTGGCTTTGTGACCCACCTTGGAGCTATGGCGGACGAGGCGGGCGCGACTTCTGCCCGCGAGGCGGCAATCGACCACGCGGCGACCATTGGCGCAAAAATCAGCTGAAAGCGCGTATCCCGGGTCCCTTTGACAACATTGAGACGCCCGCAGGCTTATCACATTCTGACAGCCTCAAGTATCGGGAGGATCGATGCGCTTGACGACTGCCGTCGGGGCGAGCGGTGCGGCGTGCATATTTGTAATGGGGTCAACGGCCCAAGCGTCGGCCAGCCATCCACATCCGACCGCCGCGCCCATCGAAGAAATCGTAATCACCGGCGAGAAGCAAGACGGGTCGCGCTCGAACATCATTCAGGCTGGCACCTTTCGCGGCGCCGATCAGCTTGACACACCCATGACCGTGTCGGTCGTAACCGACGAGGTCATCCGATCGCAACAGGACCTGAGCCTCAGTGAGGTGCTGCGCAATTCCGCCGGGGTCACCGGCCTGCTTGTTAGTCCCTCGGTTCTGAGCAACGTCTCGATGCGCGGGATTCCGATCGACGCCCGCACCAATTTCAAGCTGAACGGCTCATTGTCGGCTGTCAATTTCATCGAACAACCGCTTGAGGACAAGGCGCGCGTCGAAGCCCTGAAGGGTGTGTCGGCCCTCTACTATGGGTTCTCGACACCATCGGGAATCATCAACATGGTGATACGCGGTCCGCCGCGCATGCTTGAACTTAGCGGCTCCATTTCTGCGAACAATTACGGCCAGGTCCAGGTTACCGCCGATGGCGGAGCGACGTCGGGAATCTTCGGATATCGGCTGACGGTTGCCGGCGGCACGATAGATTCGGGCATCGATCACACCCGGGGCGATCGCGGGCTTCAGGCCGCCACTGTTTCCATCCAACCCTCCGACTCAATCAAGTTCGATCTCAACCTGGAGCACATACGCAGGAACGTCACCGAGCCGACGATTCTCCAGGGTCCGATTATCCGTTCCCAGCTCCTCACGCAGCTACCGCGTTTACCGGATCCGCGCGAGAATGCAGGAAGTAGCAGTTTCATGAACCGCGCGAGTGAGACCAATCTCGTCGCGCGAATGCGATGGGATTTCGCCTCCGATTGGACTTTGACGACCGAGGGTGGCTTCTCAGATGCGCGGCGTGATCGCCGGCTAAGCATGCTTGCACAGTTCGAACCCGTATCGGGCTTGGGGACATTGACGGTTCAAGCGGCAAACGGTCAGCTCTATCGCAATTCAGAGATCCGGGCCGATGCCACCGGCAATCTTTACACCGGCGCATTCATGCACAAGTTCGTCTTTGGGTTTGCTAGGCAGCAAAGCCGCCAGTATTTCGCACCGCCCGTAATAGCCGCCGGTTTCCTCAATCGTGCCGGATGCATTCAACTCGGGCTTGGATCGAGTTGCCGGCAGAGTGCCTTTGCTCCCGTTGCCCTCCGCGAGGTGAATTTCGATGGGAATGCCGCCTACGATCCCACCCGCGATACAAAGAACGTAGACACTGGCTTATACCTGTTTGACCGCGTGAGCTTCGGGGGAGCCTCTCGCGAAAGGTTCCAGCTCATCCTCGGTGCGCGCCAGTCGCAGTACAGGCAATTCGTCGCGGTCAGTCGAAACCAGTGGACCCGGACGTTCACCGCGCATCCGGCAACGTTTTCTGTGGCTGCCCTTTACCGCCCGGTGCCAAGCGCAACACTTTACGCGAGCTATATCGATGGCATCGAAAGCGAACCTCCCGCGCCGAACCTTACCCTCAACCAGGGCCAAATTCTTCCGCCCGGCAAGTCGAGGCAACGGGAGGCTGGCGTCAAGATCAAGCCGACAAAGACATCCCTTCTGAGTCTTGCCTATTTCGACATCGATCGGCGCCTTACCTACGTGAATTCGTCCAATAGGTTCGTAAATGACGGCACCGGTCATTTCCGTGGAATTGAGGCAGGGGTGAACGGCGACATCACGCCCTCCCTTTCGATCATAGGATCCGCGCTGTTGCTGGACGCGCGAGAAGATGTTCCCGGCGATCCGGTCATCAACGAGAAGCGCGTCGAAAACAGTGCACACTGGCAATGGTCCGTCTTCGCGGAATACAAGCTTTCCCGTTGGCTTAACCGCGGCGGCGTGAGCGCTGGGCTGGCCTTCACTGGCAAGAGAGCGATCAATCCCGAAAACAGCCTTTTCGTGCCAGGGTACGCGACAGTCGATATCGGCGGATATTATGGAATGAAGATTGCCCGCGCTCCCATAACCGTGCGCGTAAATGCAGCGAACCTGTTTTCGAAGCGGTATGTGGCGTCTACCGGTTCGAACTTGCTCGCAATGGGGATCCCAAGATCATTTCGGCTCACGATTACCGCAGGTCCTCTCTGAGGCGCGTCTTCGGTTAGTCTGCCGCCTAACGTCCGCTTTCGACCCATTCCTGCCACTAGCCCCAAAACTTTGTTTGCGCGCACCAGCGGCCGGTTGTCCCGATCTCGAATACGTTTTGTATAAACTAGTGTAGGTTTCCCGACTCGACTTGACCGAAACCGTTGGGGAGCTCGGCCCCGCATCGCGTGAGGGAAAGCGATTGGGGGCACCCGTCCAACTATATTTCGTCGTCGCGTTTACTGCGGGCTGGCTGTCGTCGGCCGTCGTCGCCGATGGCGTTCAGGCGCCACTTTACGAGCAATCCACAACTGGTCCTCAGTCGCCACCAGAGCGCAAAGGCGCCGCTCAGATCGTGATTACCGGGTCACGCATCCCGCGAACGAATCTGACAGCCGTTAGTCCGGTAACGGTGATTGGTAGCGATGAAATCAGGCTCGAAGGGGCAAGCAACGCCGAAGAGGTTCTGAATCAGCTGCCACAGGTCAATCCATCGGAAGGCGAGTTCGTGTCCGCCGGTGCGACAGGTACTGCCGCCGTCGATTTGCGCGGACTTGGCTCTGTCCGGACGCTCGTTCTGGTGAATGGTCGCCGGTTAATGCCGGGGGACCCGCGGTTTTCGGTCGCCGATATCAACAGCATCCCAACGTCGTTGATCCAGCGCGTCGAAGTGCTGACCGGAGGCTCGGCGGCGGTCTACGGTTCTGACGCTGTTGCTGGGGTCGTGAACTTCATCCTCGCCACCAGGCTCGGCGGCCTGAAAGCCGAGGGGGAGGTCGGCGGGTATCAGCACGACAACCGGAATGGATTTGTGCAAGGACTGCTCGACCAAAAGCACTATCCATACCCTGTCGGTAGTGTCTTCGACGGCTGGCGCGACAATCTCTCGGTAGCATTCGGGCGCGGCTTCTTCGGCGATCGCGCGCATGCCACCCTATACGCCGGCTATCGCCGAATAGCCGCGCTGACGCAGGATCAGCGCGACTACAGTGCGTGTGCCATCACCGCGAAGATCGTCAGCCAACGACCGTCCTCCATCCTCGAATGCGGTGGCGCGACCCTCGCCTATCCCGGAAACTTCTTCGACAACCTCGGCAATGTTTACCAGGTTACGCCCGATCGCACTTTCGTCCCCGGGTTGGGCCGATACAACATCACTCCCTGGAACTTCTTTCAGCGGCCGGACAAGCGTTACACCGCTGGCGGCTTCGTCACTGTTGATCTGTCAAGCGCGGCCCAGGGGTATGCCGAAGTCATGTACATGAATGACCGGTCTATTGCGCAGACCAGTCCATCGGGAGACGCCACGAACACTCAAACCATCAACTGCGATAACCCGCTCCTGTCTGCTCAGCAGCGAGGCCTCATTTGCAGGACAGGCAATTTCGTCGGCGAGATTCCAGCGATCGATCAAGACGGGAATTTAGCGCAGGTCCTGGGGGCCCCCACACCGTTTGTCGATCCGGTGAGCGGCGCAACATACTATCGCGGCTGGCTCGCGGTGGCACGTCGTAGCGTCGAAAGCGGGCCGATACAGGACGATTTGCGTCACAAGGGCGTGCGGCTGCTTGGCGGACTTAAGGGCGACTTGGGAAGAGCCGTCACCTACGACGCAAGCTACCTGTTCGGTCGCGTCGATCTGGATGAACGAATACGCAACATTCTGTCGATCTCCCGGCTGAACAAGGCACTCGACGTCGTCACCGATTCGTCCAGCGGCCAGCCGACATGCCGTTCGGTACTGATCGCTCGTCAGCTGGGCTCTTCCGCGACCGGCGCAGATTCGAACTGCGTGCCCTGGGACATATTCGCGCCCGGCCAGGTGTCGTCTCGATCAGTCGCGTATCTGACCATTCCCTTGTCCGCGCGGGGCTCGTTCGAACAGCGCATTGCAAACGCCAACGCCACGATAGAGCTCGAACGTTGGGGAATTCGCAGTCCGTGGTCTTACGAGGGGCCGGCAATCAACGTCGGCGCAGAGCATCGCAAGGATTCCGTCGACTTTGAGCCCGACGCGTCTTCCCAAAGCGGCGACATCGCGGGATTCACCCCGCAGGTATCATCCGTTCAGGGCGCGATCGCGACGAATGAAATATTCGGTGAAGCACGCCTCCCCCTCGTCACCGACAAATTGGTGCGACGACTGGCGCTCGAAGGTGGGTTTCGCAAATCCTGGTACGACAACGGCTCAAACAAGTTCTCGACTTACGCGTACAAGCTGGCCGTCGACGTCACAGCAGTGACAGGACTCCGGTTTCGGGCAAGCCAACAACGGGCAAATCGCGCCCCGAACGTCCAGGAACTTTTCACCCCCATCCAGGCAAGTTCATTTGATCGCGATCCATGCGCAGGCCCAGCTCCCGGCCCTTCCGAAACACAGTGCATGCGAACGGGAGTGACGCCCGGGCAATATGGCCACATCCTCGCATCACCCGCGGATCTCTCAGCCTATAACTCGATCAACGGCGGCAACATCAATCTGCAACCGGAAACGGCGATAACTCGCACTATCGGCATCGTGCTGGAGCCGCGGTTAGTCCATGGGTTCAATGCCACCATCGACTGGTGGGACATCCGGCTGAAAGGCGCCATTTCGCCAATCGGCGCCCAGTCGATCGTCGACACCTGTATTGCGACCGGAGACCCAGCTCTCTGCAGCCGCATTCACCGCGATCCGAATGGATCACTGTGGCTCGCCGGCGGCTATATCGATGACCGGGACGCCAATATCGGTGCGCTTCGAACGCGCGGTATTGATGTCGGAGCATCTTACGCGACGCCCCTCGGACGCCTGGGCTCAGCCCACCTGGAAGCTCTTGGCAGCTACGTCCTGAGATGGATAGTCGACAAGGGCGGCCTCTCAAGACCCTACGATTGCGCGGGCCTGTTCGGCGATCCATGCAGCATTCAACCTCGCTGGCGACATGCCGCACGGGCAACGTGGCAAACACCAAGCGGCCCGTCCGTGTCGATCCGCTGGCGGCACATTGGCGGTTTGAAGCTTGCAGCGCTCGACCCGAAGTTCAACATGACGAACAACGTGAGCCCGGCCGGCGCGACCCTTCCATCGCAAGACTATGTCGACGTTACGACAGTGTTCAAGGTTAGGAAGGAACTCGAGTTTCGTATCGGCATGAACAATGTCTTCGACCGCGAACCGCCACTCATCATTCGAAATACTGCGGCCGGCGGTGGACCGGTCAACGGCAATACCTACCCCGAATGGTATGATTCACTAGGCCGCTATTTGTTCGCTAGCGTCACGATGAGCTTCGGGAATTGATTGCGGCTAAGAGCTCAGGTCTGCACTCCGCGCGTCTCGCCTTAACGTTGCAGAAGTCGGGCCGCTTGCCCGTCTCCCGCCAATATTTGATCAGGCCCATGCGGTCGGCGAGGTGAATGAACTCGGGGTTCTGCCGCATATTGCGAGTTACGGGTGTGAACAGGAACCACGCTTCCAATTGTTGATGATCGACCGTGGAATTTGCGATTTGAAAGGCCTGTTGGGTCGCCCCTAGGTTAGCCAGCATCATGATTTCAACTTCGGGCGAAACCTTCGCCTGATCGGCGTCCTCGCGAATCTTGCTAATGGCCGCCGCCGTTACCCACTCGGAATGCGCCGCCTTGGCTTCGACAAAGGTTCTCCAGATCGCATTGCTCTCATCCGGTGACGGCAAACTGTCGAGGGAATTGAGAATCTTCAGGGCTTCGGAGGGGGACTCGTAGAAGCCGGCGATAAACTGGCGTTTGGCTCGCATTCCCGAATGGTTTGGCCAAAGCTGAATGCCCTTTTCAATTAGGTCTCGCGCCGCGGCCAAGTTCCCCAGATTGGCATAATTTTGCGCCAGCTGGGCGGTTTTCGGCGCGCCCCACGGATCCTTGGCATGCGCGGTCAACCGCAGGCTCAGGGATTCGCGAAAGCGCCCCACATTTTCCTGCAGCCTGGCCTCCGCCGACAACAGTCCCCCGAGCGCTCCCTTCGGGTGTCTTGCGTCTTTCACGCCGCGTAGCAGGATCGCCTCTTGGGCTCGATAGTCGTAAGGGGGCTCCAGACCCGCAAGCATCGCGTAGGCGCCTGCGTCCTGGGGATCGAGTTTCAGCGTCAGGTTTGCCTCGCGGCGGCCAGCGTCGGTCATCGCACGGGCGCGGTCGGCAACATCTATGTTTTCCGCCGCCACTAAAAAAGCATAGGCCAGCACATCGTGGCCGAAAGCAAAGTCGGGATAACGAGCCACGATCCCTTGCGCATGATCGAGCATTTGGGCCCATGCATCTCGGTCCCCATCACGGATCATGTCGGTCGTCTGGACCAAAGCTGACAGCGCCGAGCGATCGGTCAACGGTGGGTTAGAGCCGCGCGCAAAGTTGATCGTGTTGACCACGTCCGTAACGCGGGCCGCGATCTCGAGCGGCAAGTCCGAAGCTTGAACGCTGGCCCGCTCGAAATGGTTCGACCACAATGCGGCACTTGTTGAGCCGTCCTCGATCCGGACGTCGACACTAGTGTCGAGACCGTCATCGCGCAGTATCCCAGTCACAAGGAGTGCGGATCCGCTGCCTCCCGTTATACGACCGTCTTTCTGGCCTCCCGACACAGCCTCAACCTGGCTGTCACCGAGCTGGTTGACGATCTCGTCCGGGATACTGCGCACAAGAGCGCGCGCATTTTCGGAGCCGCTCAACGCTTCGAACGGCATCACGGTCACGCGGTTAGAGCGAACTTCACCGGAGCCGCCGCGGCTTATCCACGTTGCCGCCAGGATCAGGATTGCAAGTGAAGCCGCAGCCAATAGAGCGCCGAGACCTAAGCGCCGGCGACGCAATTTCCCGATCGCTCGCTCGCCTTCGTGCGCCCCCGGCGACGTCAGGCGGTAGCCCACCCCCGGAATGGTCTCGATCGTGAAGGGTGCGTCCGTGTAGTCCGCTGCAAGCTTACGAAGCTTGCTGATGCATCGGAAGATTGCGTCGTCCGTAACCGATAGCCCGCGCCAGCAGCGCGAGACGAGCTCGTCCTGTGACACGACCGATCCGTGCGCCTGGGCCAGCGCGACCAGAACCTGCATGACGCGCCGCTGCAGGATTTCCGACGTGTCGTTCCATTGGACTTCGCACCTGGCTGGACGGACGTGGAGCGATCCCAGGTCGAAGTCCGCCTCATGTGCTAAATCGACGCTCTGCACCGGCGTGGCGTCATCGGTTGCCTCGGACATCAGCTCCCCGCTTCCCG
>JAZKBB010000020.1:82128-92482 GCA_040388865.1 Pseudomonadota bacterium
AACACGGATGCAACGGGGATGAATATCAGGCGGCAATAGCGCGGTCGTGATCGGAAAGAGATCAGGCGGGATCGGGGAGAGATCGGGCCGGAAATTTCTACGGCTTAGCTAAGATTGCGACCGGTCCTTTCACGAAGAGGAGGACGGCCATGTCTTGCGCACCACAACTGTACGCCAGCAGCAGCCTCGCCGTGCCACTATGCCTTTTACTGTCGGCATGCGGCGGAGATACGACCACTGTCGCCAACATTCCGCCTCCGCCGGTGACTCCGGCACCGACGCCGACGCCGACGCCCTCAAACTTGCCCGCGGGCACAATGACTTACAATTACCCCGCGTCGACTTCCATCGAGGTTACGAAAAGCTGGCTGGATTCTCCGGCCACACGGCTTGGCACTTATGACGTGCTCGGTCTGCTAACCTTGGTTCCAGGCAGCGGGGCATTGCCAACGATCCGCACAGCTGCGCCGGGCGAGTTCAGCATGGACACTTATTCGATTGTTGACGTTCAGTCCCGCTTTCGGCTGAACGCACTGACGGGAATTCTGCCGGCGTCCGCGACCTCTCTGGATTCCGACTTCGAGAGTTCCTGGGACATCAACTCGACCGTCGCTTATCATTACCTGCAATCTTCATACGGCGACTTGCCGCAGGACCTCGGCGAGCGTCTAACGGCTTTGGACAAAGCCAGCGGAAAACAACTATTTTCTTACGACTTCGCGCGCGGTCTGTCTGTATTGCGCACGCCCTTATCAGGGTCGGCCAACCAGCTCGAAGCAAGCCTGAAGTACGACATCGGCTATTCGTACGTGGCCCTCGGGGAGTGGTCGTGGAAGGTCATCGATCCGAGCGCTCAAGCAGTCGCGGGGTCTGACTCGGGTTCGCTGCTGTTCGTCAACGGCGACCGGACACCGTCATCGGGTATCCCGGTTTCCGGTACCGCAACCTATGATGCTCGAACGCTAAACGGATGGGTGAGTGTCCCGTTCTCGCTCATGGCGGACTTTGGCCAGCGCACCATGTCCGCAAGCATCCTACAGGATTACCGCTACGACCCGGCGGGGGACATTCTGGACAATCCGCTCGCCTACGGAATCCACGTCAGCGGGAGCGCGCCATTCAGTGCGGATGGACTCTTCAACATTCCGCTGAACGGCACGGTAAACGGGGGGAGCTACCCGACCAATACGCCTTCGCTGCCTGCCGCAGAAGCAGTGACAGGCTCGATGAATGGCGCCTTCTTCGGGCCGCATGCAGAGCAGGTTGGCGGCATTTTTGAGCTGGACCGAGCCAACGGAAGCCAGCTGTTCCAGGATGCCTTCGTGGGTCAGCAGCGACCCTGATCGCGCCAACCCATTCTCGAAAGGAAGAGCTATGTCTTGTGAATCGCTCATGCGAGCTACGAGCGCGTCAATTCTCCCACTGGCGCTGATACTGTCAGGATGCGGCGGCGAGAGTGGTTCCGTCGCCAGCGTTCCGCCAGCGCCGCTCACACCCACTCCGACGCCAACCGCGACGCCCCAACTCGAAGTGAAAATGACACCCCTGGATTATCAGGGAACGCACGCAGGATCTTACGACCTGGTCGGCAGGGTCATTTCGACACCGAGCAATGGCGCAAGTTCCACTCATATACTCACGCCTGGCGAGGCCAGCTTCTTAGTCGCCAAGCAAAGCGATGTCCTGAACTTCAAGCTCGACGCTCCGGGTATCATGCCGACTGGTGGGATTGCATTCCCTAGCCCCGTACGATTCTGGAGCCCGACTCTCAGCGACCCATCCCAATTTTACGAAGACGACAAAAGCGGAACATGGCCGCAATATCTCGGACAGCGCCTCTCCTTCTACCGCATTCATATCGACGGCAGTGAAGAACTGGCTGGATACTCCGACTTCCAGCGCGGCACGTCGACGTCTGCCGTAACCGGCACGACCTCGATGCTGACCTACAACATCGGGAATGCGTATGTCGCGATGGGAGAGTGGGCATCATCGGTTGTAACGCCGGGCGTGGCACCGAGCACCGACCTGCTATTCGTCAATGGCAACCGTACGCCGCCTTCCGGCATCCCAGTATCCGGGACAGCGACTTACGATGCGCACACCCTGTCGCTTCTCGCGCCTTATTACGACTCCGCGGATCCGGGTCTGTACTTCACCCTGACTGCAGACTTTGGCCTCCGCACCATCGCGACGCGGATCGATCAGGATTATCGTCATTATGACGATGATTTCATCTACGGCGAACCGGCCATCAGCACTGCCGCCATCCTTGGAATCCATGTGGGCGGTAGTTCAACCTTTAGTAACGAAGGCTATTTCGACATCCTGCTGAGTGGCACCGTAAATTACAGCGCCACCAATGCGGTTGCGACCCCGCCGAGCGAGCCTGTGACGGGGTCGATGAACGGAGCCTTTTTTGGCCCGCACGCCGAAGAGATTGGCGGCACGTTCTCGCTCGACCGCGCGGCTGGCGCGCCAATCAAGGATACCTTCATCGGTCATCAGCAGCCTTGAGCAACGGCACTTCCCGGAACCTTCGGTGCTGCGCCGACCATCTGCCGCCTTGCTCTTCGCCCTTTTGCTCGGCGCGAGGGTGAGCACGCCGGCTCATGCGCAAGGTGCCGAGTTCAACCCGGCGATCGAGCGCGAGTTCATTGAGGGGATGAATGCTTATGCGGCGCGCGATTTTAGTCGTGCCGAAGCGAGCTTTCGCAAGATTCTCGACCACGATCCACGATTGCTCCGCGTCCGCCTTGAGCTCGCGCGAACATTGTTCATGGAGAAGAAGGACGAGCAGGCGGACTATCATTTCCGTCTAGCTGCCGCCGAGCACCCGACGGGTCCTGTAAGCCTCAATATCGTTCGTTTTCGCGAAGCAATTCGCGCCCGCCGATCCTGGCGTTTCGACATCGACGTCGGGTTCGCCCCGGACAGCAACATCAACTCCGCGACCGACAAGCAAACGGTCGACATCTACGGTCTGCCATTCCAGCTGGACCCGAATGCCCGCGCCCGCTCGGGAACCGGAATGTTTACGGGCGGAGACGCGTCGGTTCGCCTGAACCGGTTCGGAAAAGTGCCAATCTACCTGGGCGCGTATGGACGATGGACGCATTATCGTGCGCATGACTTCGATGATGCCTATGCCGGCGCCGAGGCTGGACCGGAGTTCAAATCTGCTGGCGGACGGTTCCGGACGACGGTCACGGGCTTGAAGCGGTGGTACGGCGGCCGCTCACTCGTGAGCAGCTTCGGCGGACATCTGGATTATGAGAAACTGGTCGGTGACAAATGGACCGTCGGCGGGACCCTGCTGGTCCGCCACAACGATTACGCCCGCCGCCGTGACGTCGACGGCTGGGATGCGGAAGCACGTATGTCGGCCAATCGGCCACTCGGTAGAACGTCGCTTGGCTCCGCATACCTTGGGGTCGAGCGTAACTTGGCCGGCGACCCCGGCCAGGCCTTCTGGCGTGGACGCATGGGAATCGGGGTGATCAAGGAAATCGGCTGGGGCCTGCGGCCTCAGATTACCTTGGACCTAGCTCGCCAAGCGGGGGATGGCCCACTTGCGCCGTTCGGGAAGGTGCGCCGCGACTGGCTGCTGCAAGGCTCATTCAGCATCTACAAGCGGGACTGGAATCTCGGAGGTTTAGCGCCCACGCTGAGTGTAAGCGTCACTCGAAACTATTCCACACTTCCACTTTACCAGCAGCGCCGCCTGCGGGGCGAGGTTCGCCTGACCAAAGCGTTCTAAATTGCCTTCGCTAGTGGCAGCTTTCGACCCATTCCTGCCATTAGCGCTCGACCCATTGCAGACGTAAGAAATGAGCAGCATCGTGCATCCGCTCGGGTTCGTGCGGAGGTGAGAATGGTTTCTAAGTTTGTCAGGGCGCCTAACGGCGCCGTTCTAATCGCGGGCGGAATTGCGCTTCTTTCGCTGGCTGTGCGCGGCGCATGGACGGCGGTGGCGAACCCGAACCATATCCCAATACTGGTCGTGCACCTCGCGGTCATAGGCGGAGCACGGAATGCCATTCTCGGGGCAGCACTTCTCTTTATTGCGGCCCGTAGGAGTCAGTTCGCGGGCGCTACAGCGGTAGTCGTCGCAACGTTTCTTGTTTTTGACGTTGTGTTGACTCGCGTCATGTCCTTGGCCTTCGGGCTATCCGCTCCCCTAACTTGGTCGACCGCCATTTATCTGGCGATTGCGGCGAGCATCATTGGGCCTTCGCTGTTTCCTTGGAATTCAACCGCTAACAAGCCGGTGCTTTTCTGGATGGGGCTAACAATCGCGGCCTTGGTAATTTTCGCTGGTTCTCTCGCCCTTCTTGCCAGACTCTAGATGCACTTGGCTAATGGCGGCTTTCCACCCAAACCTGCCACTAGGTGACCCACGGTTGCCACAAATCCTAGGCATCGAAGGCTACAGTCGACGCCTATCAAACGACCATTTGCGAACTCCCCCACCCGCTCCTAGTGCGATCCGATCATTGGGCCGGTGGAAGGATGAGAAAAATTGGCGGTTATTCGCGGTTTTGGGACACTCCCATGGTGGCGATGGTCGCCATTTGGCAACTAGCTTCGAGCCCTAGTGCGTCCACCATTTTTCGCAATCTGAGTTCGATTGGGCTAATTGGCCGGCTTTTCGTCGACGGGATCAGGCTCAATCATGTCGCGCGCGACATTTCCCTCACCCTCGTCACCGGCGATCAAAGCGCGATAATTTCTGACGACTGTACGGCAGCTTCTCAAGCCGTCGTTCAGTTGCGCGCTGGCTGCGTCAGATCCCTCATCACCGGGGGCGTTCTCGGGTGGCACTTTCTGGACTCGGCGGATTGCGGGTGGATGCGTCTAGAACCGCGCGCCTTAGCCGAGGTTGCGCGCTTCATCCCGCGCCTAATGCCGTTTAGCAGAAAACGACCCGAATGAGCCTCAGGAGGCGAGCGCTTCCGCCCCGCAGCTGCGGGCCATCGCCGCCTCCAGCTTGCCCGGCGTGAAGGGCTTCAACAGCACCTCGACACCCGGCGGGCGGTCACGGATCATCTCCACTTCGGCATAGCCGGTGATCAGCAGGGCTGGCACATCGGGGCAAAGTAGCCGCGCCTCGCGCAGAAAGTCGGTGCCGGACAGGTGCGGCATCGCATAATCGGTGATGAGCAGGTCGAAGTCGCATTCGCGGCATTTCAGGGATTCGAGCGCGATCGCGCCGTTTTCGGCCTGCTGGACGTCGTGCCCGCAATCCTCCAGCAGCGCCGCCGTCGTGCTTCGCACCTCCGGATGATCGTCGACCAGCAGAATCTTGAGTGAACGCAACATCTGCGCGGAGGGCTCCGGCTCCTGTTCGGCTGGTTGGGCCGCCGAATTGGGGGCGCGCGGCAGCCAAAGTTCCGCCATCGTTCCGGTGCCCAGCTCACTCGCCAGGCGAAACGCGCCATTCGACTGCTTGGCGAACCCATAGACCATGCTGAGACCAAGGCCGCTGCCCTTGCCGACCTCCTTGGTTGTGAAGAAAGGTTCGAGCACCTGTTCGAGATGTTCGGGCGAAATGCCGGTGCCCGTGTCGGAAACGCAGACGCGCACGTATTCGCCTGGCGCGACCCCGGTGAAGTCTTCTTGCTCAACGTCACAATTTTCCGCGCTGACGGTCACGGTGCCGCCCGACGGCATGGCGTCGCGGGCGTTGATGATAAGGTTGACGACGGCAAGCTCGAGCTGCGCACGGTCGGCAAAGACCGTCCAGACATTCTTGGCGATCTTCCACTCGAGGTTCACCAGTCCGCCAAGGGTGTGCGCCAGGAGGTTCGACACCGCCTCGCGCAGGGCGCTTACCTCGACCGGGTCGGGCTGTAACCGCTGCCTACGGGCAAAAGCCAGAAGCTGCCGCACCAGTTCGCTGCCCTGCTCGGCGGCGCGCTTGGTCATGGTCAGGACGCGCTGTTGCTCGCCGCCAAGCGACGCCCGCCGCTCGAGCAGCCCGAGGCCGCCGATTACCGCCGCGAGGAGGTTGTTGAAGTCGTGCGCGATGCCACCGGTCAATTTGCCGATGGCATCCATCTTCTGCGCTTGAGCGAGCTGGCTTTCGAGCGATCGTTGTTCGCTGATGTCGGTGAGCGTTCCGGCGAACTCGACCGGCTTGCCGTCTCCGTCCTTGAGCAATACCGCTTGATCAAGGAAATGCTTGAAACCCCCATCCGCGCATTGCCAGCGATATTCGATCGATGAACGCCCGGTTCTCCGCCTGGCCTCCAAGGCCGCAAGAACGCGATTGCGATCCTCGGAATGGAGGCGGCCGGCCCAGATTTCAGGTTGCGACTGTACCTGCTCGAGCGTGAAGCCGGTGATCGCTTCGAGGTCGCCACTGACATAGGTAGGCGCTCGTTGCGGGCTCTCGTAGGGCTCAAGATAGAGCACCATCGGCAGCGACTGGATGATCGCCGCCTGCCGCTGCTCGGAGCGCCGCAGCTCCTGCTCCGCGTGGAGCATCCGGGCATTCGCCTGGAGGTTTGCATCGAGCAACGCCTGTTCGTGCCGGGCCTTGCGTTCGACCTCCTTCGATTTCTCGAAAAGCTCGACAAACACGCTCACCTTGGAGCGCAGGATGATCGGATCGACCGGCTTGAACACATAATCGACCGCGCCCATCGAATAGCCGCGAAGCTGGTGCTCGGTCTCCTTGTTGACCGCCGACAGGAAAACAATCGGGATACCCTTGGTCTGGTCGCGGCCGCGGATGATCTGGGCGGTTTCGTAGCCGTCCATGCCAGGCATGTAGACGTCGAGCAAAATGACGGCGAACTCGCCCTTGAGGAGATGGCGTAGCGCCTCCTCACCCGAGCGGGCGAGAACAACCTCGCCCAAATCCTCGAGGACTGTGGCGACGGCGAGCAGGTTGCGCTCATCGTCGTCGACCAGGAGAACGCGCGCCCGCTCAACGCCGAGCTCCGCCGGCGGCTCCAGCTCGGCCGGCCGCGCGACGGGAATTTCTCCCAAAGGCCGGTTCACGCTTACTCCGCCGCCTCCAGCGGAGCCAATGCAGGCTGCGATTGGCGGGCTCGCGCCACCCAGACGCGCAGCAGCGCGAGCAACAGCTCAATGTCTACCGGCTTGGCGATATAATCGGACGCGCCGGCGTCGAGGCACTTCTGGCGGTCGCCCTTCATCGCCTTGGCGGTGACCGCGATCAGCGGCAGGCCCGACAGCTCCGGCAGGCGCCGGATCTCCCGCATCGTCTCATAGCCATCCATGTCGGGCATCATGATGTCGATCAGCGCTAGATCGACGCCCGGTGTCTGCTCAAGGATCAGAATTCCGTCCTTCCCCCGCTCGGCGTGGAGCACTTCCACATCATGGCTCTCAAGAACGCTCGTGAGCGAGAAGATGTTGCGGATGTCATCGTCGACAATCAACACCTTGGCGCCGGCGAGCTCTGGAACCCGCCTCATCGCGCCCGCCGGTTCGACAGCCCGCGGCTTGCGCCGCCTAGGCTTTTGCCCCGACGCCTCTTCCCGGAGCGCGACGAACACGCGCACCAGCTCGGCCCGCTCGGCCGGCTTCTCGGTCATGCCGAACGCGCCCATCCCGAGCACGGACCCGCTGCGGTCCACGCCGGAGATGACGTGGATTGGAACGCCAGTCGTGAGCGGATCGTGCTTGAGCAAGTCGAGCAGGACGAACCCGTCAATGTCGGCGAGGCCGAGGTCGAGGGTAATGGCGCTGGGCTGAAGCTTGCGCGCCATGCTGAGCGTGCCCGCTCCGGCTGTCGAAACAACGCCCTTGAGCCCCGCCTCGTGCGCGGCATCGAGAAGGATGGTCGCGAAGGTCGGATCATCCTCGACAATCAGGACGAACGGTTCCTTGCCAAGCTCGTCGCGGTCGTCATTGACCTCGAACCCGGAGGGAAGCGCTGTCGGGACCACCGCTCCACTATTCTCGAACCGGGCCGGCGTTCCCTCGGTACCAAGGCCGACCGCCGCTTCACTCTCAAGCGGCACGTAAAGCGTGAAGATCGACCCCTCGCCCGGCCTTGAACGGACCTGGAGCTCGCCGCCCAGCAAGCGCGCAATTTCGCGGCTGATTGAGAGGCCGAGGCCGGTGCCGCCATATTTGCGGCTGGTCGTACCGTCGGCCTGCTGGAACGCCTCGAAGATCAGCTTCTGCTTGTCCTCGGGAATGCCGATACCGGTGTCGGTGACCGAGATCTCGACGGCCCGGCTGACGTGGCGGAGGACCGAGTGGGTTGGGCTCCAACCCTTGTTCGCGAGCCGAACGCCGAGCGTGACGCTGCCCTTGGACGTGAACTTGAACGCGTTGGACAGGAGGTTGAGCACGATCTGCTGCAGGCGCTTTTCGTCGGTGCGGATGGTCTGCGGCAGCTTGGGATCAAACTTGACATTGAAGTCGAGGGCCTTGTCCGCAGCGAGCTGCCGGAACGTCCGCTCCATGTGCTGCTTCAGATGCTGCACCGGCATTTCGCCGACCTCGATCGTCACCGTTCCCGATTCGACCTTCGACAGATCGAGGATGTCGTTGATGAGGTTGAGGAGGTCGGAGCCCGCCGAGTTGATCGTCCGGGCGAATTCGACCTGCTTTTCGGTCAGGTTTGCCTGGGCATTATCCGCGAGAAGCTTCGACAGGATGAGCAGCGAGTTGAGCGGCGTCCTCAGTTCGTGGGACATATTGGCCAGGAACTCGGACTTGTACTTCGAGGTGAGCGCGAGCTGCTCGGCTTTCTCCTCGAGCGCCCGGCGAGCCATTTCGATTTCGAGATTTTTGGCCTCCACCTGCTTCTTCTCGTTCTCGAGCAGCTGCGCTTTCTCCTGAAGCTCCTCGTTGGTCGCGTGCAGCTCCTGCTGCTTGCGGGTGAGCTCGGTCTGCCGCGCCTGCAGCTCCTGCGTCAGCAACTGGGACTGTTTCAGCAGGCCTTCCGTGCGCATCGTGGCGGCGATCGTGTTCAAGACGATGCCGACAGATTCCATCAGCTGGTCGAGGAAGTTTTGGTGGGTTTCGTTGAACTCGCTGAACGAGGCCAGCTCGATCACTGCCTTAACCTCATCCTCGAACAAGGCCGGAAGGATGTTGACGTTGGCCGGCGCCGCATGGCCGAGGCCCGAGCCGACACGGATGAAATCGGGTGGGACCTCCTTGAGCAGGATCGGCCGCCGGTCCGCCGCCGCTTGCCCGATCAGTCCTTCGCGCAGGTGGAATTCCTGCTTGAGCTCGCTCGAGCTCTCCGCGCCATAGCTCGCCACAAGCTCGAGCTTGGTCTCCTCCTCTTCGCGCTTGGTGACGTAGAACACGCCATATTGCGCGTTCACAAGCGGCGCGAGCTCGGACATGATGAGGTTCGAGACCGTCGCGAGGTCGCGTTCGCCCTGAAGCATCCGGCTGAAGCGGGCGAGGTTGGTCTTGAGCCAATCCTGCTCCGCGTTCTTGAGCGTCTGCTCCTTCAAGTTCGAGATCATCTCGTTGATCGTGTCCTTGAGCGCGGCCATTTCGCCCGACGCCTCGACGGCGATGGATCGCGTCAAGTCGCCCTTCGTCACGGCGGTCGCCACTTCGGCGATCGACCGCACCTGGTTAGTGAGGTTGGCCGCGAGCTGGTTGACGTTGTCGGTAAGGTCGCGCCACAGGCCGGCGGCGCCCGGCACGCGGGCCTGGCCGCCGAGCTTGCCCTCGATGCCGACCTCGCGGGCCATGTTCGTCACCTGGTCGCCAAACGTCGACAGCGTATCGATCATGAAGTTGATGGTGTCGGCCAAGGCCGCGATCTCGCCCTTGGCGTCGAGGGTCAGCTTGCGCTTGAGGTTGCCCTGGGCGACCGCGGTCACGACCTCGGCGATACCGCGCACCTGGTTCGTGAGGTTGGTCGCCATCAGGTTCACGTTGTCGGTCAGGTCCTTCCACGTTCCGCCGACGCCCGGCACCTGCGCCTGGCCTCCCAGGCTGCCTTCGGTGCCGACCTCGCGCGCGACGCGTGTCACTTCGGACGCGAAGGCGTTCAGCTGGTCGACCATAACGTTGATGGTGTTCTTGAGCTGGAGGATCTCGCCCTTCACTTCGACGGTGATCTTCTTGGACAAGTCGCCGCGAGCCACGGCGGTGGTCACGTCGGCGATGTTGCGCACCTGACCAGTGAGGTTCGCGGCCATCAGGTTAACATTGTCGGTGAGGTCCTTCCACGTACCGGCGACGCCGCGCACCTGCGCCTGCCCGCCGAGCTTGCCTTCCGTGCCGACCTCACGGGCGACGCGCGTCACTTCCGAAGCGAAGCCGTTGAGCTGATCGACCATGGTGTTGATGGTGTTCTTGAGCTCGAGGATCTCGCCCTTCACATCGACCGTGATCTTCT
>JAZKBB010000021.1:0-20194 GCA_040388865.1 Pseudomonadota bacterium
TTGGCGCGGGGTGGAGCAGCCCGGTAGCTCGTCAGGCTCATAACCTGAAGGTCGCAGGTTCAAATCCTGCCCCCGCAACCAACGACAAATCCTTAGCGAGCGAGAGCGAGCTTAGATTTGCGTTGCCCCGGACTTGATCCGGGGCCATCGTCTCGTGAGCCGCCTTCGGGCGGCTTTTTTGTTGTCCTCAGTAATTATACGCCCTCTCGCCGTGATCAGCGATGTCGAGCCCCTCGCGTTCGGCGTCGCGCGCATGGCGCAGCGGCATGGCAAGCTTCACGATGCCGAAGCACAAGGCCGATCCCGCTGCCGACCAGGCGATCGCGACGCCGACCGCGGCAAGTTGCGCGACCAGTTGGTGGCCGAGCGCGTAATTCGCTCCGCCATGCCCGCCGAGCATCGGCAAAGCGACAATCGCCGTGCCGATGGATCCGATGATCCCGCCGAGCCCGTGAATTCCGAACACATCGAGGCTGTCGTCGAGCCTCAGCCGGTTCTTCAACGACCCGACGAATCCGTAGCAGACGAGGCTCGCGGCGACGCCAAGCAGCATGGAGCCGATCGGCCCGGCCACTCCCGCAGCCGGCGTTACCGCGACCAGTCCGGCCACCGCGCCCGACGCGCCGCCGAGCATCGACGGCTTGCCCGACACCAGCCGCTCCGCGGCCATCCACGTCAGCAGCCCCGCCGCGGGCGAGACCAAGGTGTTGACCATCGCGACGGCGGCAACCCCGTTGGCTTCGAGCGCCGAGCCTGCGTTGAACCCGAACCAGCCGACCCACAGCAGCCCCGCGCCGACCATCGTCAGCGCCAACGAATGCGGCGGCATCGCTTCCTTCAAATGGCCGATGCGAGGCCCTGCAAAGGCGACGCCGACCAGCCCCGCGACGCCGGCATTGATGTGCACGACGGTGCCGCCCGCAAAGTCGATCGCTCCGAACCTGAACAACAGGCCGTCGGAGGACCACACCATGTGCGCGATGGGGGCATAGACGACCGTCAGCCACAGCGCGGCAAACAGCATCACCGCCGAAAAGCGCACGCGCTCGACCAACGCGCCGATCACCAGCGCCGCGGTGATTGCCGCGAAGCTCATCTGGAACGCCGCGAACACCAGCTCCGGGATCGCCTTGCCGGCGCTTCCGACGGGCCACGCCGACGCGTCGGTCAAGCTGGCAAAGCCTGCCACCGACAGATCGCCGATGAAGCGGCCAGCTCCGTGGAAGGCGAGGCTATAGTCCCATAAGACCCAGCTCAGGATCGCAACCGCCGTGATCCCGAGCACCTGGCTCATCACGCTGAGCAGGTTCTTGGCGCGGACCAGCCCGCCGTAGAACAGCGCCAGCCCGGGCAGGATCATCAGCATCACCAGTGCCGTCGACGTCAGCATCCATGCGGTGTCGCCGCTGTCGATCGTGAGCTGGCCTGCCATTGCGCCCCCGCATTTGCTGCGGCGCACAAGCTAAAGGCAGCCGCGCTATCGGCTACGTGAAAGCTTCACCTAGGGTGTCGGGGGCTCCGGATGCGCTGCCTTCCACTCCATCGCGGTATGGACGCGGCGTTCGACCGACGGATGATCGTAGAAGACGATCTCCTCGAGCTTGCCGGGCCGCGGATAGCGGTATTCGGCCGTCTTCACGAGCGCGGTCGACAAGGCATCAGGCCGGTTCTCTGTCCGGAGCGAATAAGCGTCGGCTTGTGACTCCAATGTCCGGCTGAACGTATTGAGCAGCGGCGACGCAACGAAGCTCAAGACTCCAACCACAAACATCAGGATCGGGACGCCGCGCGGATCGCCAATCATTGCGCTGCTTCCAAATTTCCGCGCGAACCACGGAAAGAGACGGTCGGCGAGCCAGAGAAAAACGACCGCGAGGATCGAGAAGAACAATATTCCCCACCAGGTGTGCTTGAGCACATAATGTCCGATTTCGTGCCCGGTGACGGCACGAACTTCGTCCAGCGAAGCGTTCTTGAAGGCCACGTCGGAAATGGCGACCCGGGCGGTGCTTCCGACGCCGTCGGCATTGGCGGTGAAGTTGTTCGACTGACGAGAGCCGTTGAACATGTAGACCTTGTTCGGCGGAATGCCCGCGCGGCCGGCCATCGCCACCACCGCGTCGCGAACCTGCCCCGGAGGAACCGGCGTATATTTGTTGAACAAGGGCTCAATCAGCACCGGGGAGAGGAGCATGAAGAAGGCGAGCGCGGCTGCGGTCAGCGCGCCCGACCAGAGCCACCAACGTTTGCCCGTCCGGCGCATCAGCCAGTAGACGCCCATCAGGAACAGCCCGCCGACAAGCGCGGAAATGAGCATCGCGATGCCGCCCTGCATCAGGAAGTCGTTTAGCGGCTGACTTGTGCGGCCGTAGCTCTTCTCCCGGAAATAGTCCGCGTAGAGCGACCACGGCAGCGTCAGCAGCGAGGAGATGACGAGGAAAACGGCGGAGACAACAAAGGCACGCAAGTTCCGATGCCGCTCCGCGATCTTGGTCTCCAGCCGGTCGAGAATTTTAGATCGTACGATCAGCCACGTGACAATGGCCGAGACGACCAGCGCCCACAGCAGCATCCATTCCTTGCCGACTGTATAGTCGTGCGCCTTCTGCAGCGCGGCCGATCCGAGACTGTCGATATATCGCGCCGTTGCGGCGTTCGGGTCGAATGCCATCCTTCTCTCCTCGAAACGGACCGTCAGCGTAACAGCAGTGTGGATGCGCGCAACGGGAACGACTGCAAGCCGCCGGCGATTGTCTGCGAATGGCGAAATCCCATGTCCCCGCGCCGATGGAAGCCCTGCTCGCGGCCGAGTTGCCAGAGGGAATAGGCTGGCAGTTCGAGCCCAAGTGGGATGGCTTCCGCTGCCTCGCGCGCCGTGACGGCGACGAGGTCACGCTCACTTCCAAGTCGGGCAAGCCGCTCGCGCGCTACTTTCCCGATGTCGTCGAGTTGCTGCTGGGCACGAAAGCCCAACGCTTCCTGCTCGATGGCGAGCTGATCATCCCGGTCGGCGATGCTCTGTCCTTCGACGCGCTGCAGCTGCGGCTGCATCCGGCGGAGAGCCGCGTGCTAAAACTGGCCGCCGCGACCCCCGCCGAACTAATGGTTTTCGACCTGCTCGAGCTCGACGGGAAATCACTCGCTGCCCTGCCGTTGGCGCAACGCCGTCAGCAACTCGAAACCTTCTTCCACGAGAATGCTGTCGCGGGCCTCCAACTCTCGCCGATGACCCGCGACCGCAATGCGGCGCTTGGCTGGCTGGAGCGCAGCGGCGGCGCGCTGGACGGAGTCATCGCCAAGCGTGCCGACCAGGACTACCGCGCTGGCGAGCGGGCGATGATCAAGGTCAAGCAGCAGCGCACGGCCGACTGCGTCGTGGGCGGCTTTCGTTACGCCGAGAAGAAGAAGGAGGTCGGCTCGCTGCTGCTCGGCCTCTTTGACGACGACGGCCTGCTCAATCATGTCGGGTTCACCTCGGCGATTCCGGCGAAGGAGCGGCCGGCACTCACGAAGAAGCTTGAGGCGCTGGTCGAACCGCCCGGCTTCACCGGCAGCGCCCCCGGCGGTCCAAGTCGGTGGAGCACGCAACGGTCGATGGCATGGCAGCCGCTAAAGCCCGTGCTGGTGGTCGAAGTCCGCTACGATCAGGTGACCGGCCACCGCTTCCGCCATGGCACGGGCTTTGTCCGGTGGCGGCCCGACAAGGATCCGAAGCAATGCACCTTCGACCAGCTCGCGCCCGAGCTTCGGCCATCCGAGCTCAAGGAGCTGTTCGCGGCGTGAGCCTGCTGTTCGACACGCCCCTGATCGAAGGGCTTCGTTATGAGGAGGCGGTGATCGGCGAGGCCGAGGAGCGTGCGCTTATTGTCCGGATGGAGAGCCTCGAGCTCGCGCCGTTCCGCTTTCACGGCTTCATCGGCAACCGCCGGACGCAGAGTTTTGGCTGGCGCTACGATTTCGACGACGCGAGCTTCACCCAGGCGGAGCCGATCCCCGACTGGATCGAGCCCGTCCGAGCGCGCGCTGCCGCCTTCGCCGGGCTCCAGCCGAGCGAATTCGTCAACGTCCTGCTCGCGCGCTATGACCCCGGCGCGGGCATCGGCTGGCACCGTGACCGTGACGTGTTCGAGCGGGTCGTGGGCATCTCGCTCAATACACTAGCGACACTGCGCTTTCGGCAGCGCACATCGACCGGTTTCAAGCGAGCGAACATCGATGCCGCACCGCGCTCAGCATATCTGCTCGCGGGTGAAGCTCGGCGTGATTGGGAGCACAGCATCGCGCCCGGCGGCGCGCTGCGCTTTTCGATCACTTTCCGGACGCTTTCAGACAAAGGCCATCGAATCGCCGCTGCCCAGACCTGACCGGAACCGCTCCGCCTGCGGAACGGTTCTGAGGCCATGCGCTGGCTGCTCCTGTTTGCGCTGACGATCGCAGCCTGTTCGAAAGGCCCGGAAGCGGACCTTCCGTCGATTGGCGAGGCGCGCTCGCTCACAGCTGAATGGGCATTGGTCAACGTTCTGGCGAGCCAGGGCAAGCTGACGCCGACGTACGTACAGACGATGCGCAAAAGCGTGCGCGAGCAGCTTCAAACGGCGTCGCGGTCGCTGACCGAGCCCGAGAGCGCGTACGCGACCGAAATCAACGCCCTCCTACGCGAGCCGGACGACGCCCCGCCGGAAAAGCTGAGAGCGCACGCGGAGAAGCTCAGGCGATTCGAGGACAGTCTTGAATCCGCTTGAACTGACCCTCGGGATCATGACCGCGGTCGGCGGCTTCGTCGACATCAGCGAGCTCGTCTTTGCGGCCAAGGCTGGTTCGCTGTTCGGCTACGCTCTTATCTGGGTGTTCGTGCTCGGCACGATCGGCATGAGCGTGTTCGGCGAAATGAGCGGACGCGTCGCTGCAATCGCCAGGCAGCCGGTGTTCAGCCTGATGCGGCACCGCCTCGGCCTCAAGCTCGGTCTGGTCACGCTGGTCGGTTCGCTGATCAGCACCTTGATCACCTGCGCGGCCGAGGTCGGCGGGATGGCGCTGATCCTGAATTACCTGACCGGCTGGCCCTATCCATTCCTCGCGCTGCTGAGCGTTGCGGTGCTCATGACCTCGATGTGGGTTCTGCCGTTCAAATGGATCGAGCGGACTTACGGACTGCTGGGCCTTATGATGATCATCTTCGCGGTCGCGCTCGTCGCGATTCACCCGCCCTGGGCGAAAGTCGCGTTGGGTCTCGTTCCGCACGTGCCGCGCGGCCTTAGCCCCAAGGAGCTCCTGACCTTCTCCTATTTCGTCGTCGCCATCCTCAGCGCCGTGCTGTTCCCATACGAATCCTATTTCTACTCATCCGGCGGAATCGAGGAGGGCTGGGGTCCCAAGGACCTGCTGACCAATCGCGTGACCTGCACGGTCGGATTCGGGCTCGGTTCTTTGCTTGCGATCTCCATCCTTGCCGCGTCAGCCCAGCTGTTCGGTCCGATCAATGTCAGCCCGGAAATTCCCGGCTCCTCGGCGCTCGAAGCGGCGATTCCATTCGGCAAGCCCGGACTGCTACTAGCGCTTCTCGGCATGCTGTTCGCGGTCGCCGGCGCAGCGGTCGAGACCTGCATGTCGAACGCTTATGCGGTCGCGCAATTCTTCGGCTGGGAGTGGGGCCGGCACACCAAGCCGTGGGAGGCGCCGCGCTTCACCTTGGCCTGGATCGCCGTGATGCTGCTCGCGCTGCTGATCGTTCTCACCGGCGTCGATGTGATGAGCCTGGTCGAATATGCCGTGCTGTTCTCGATCATCGTGCTCCCGCTGACCTATTTGCCGCTGATGCTGCTAGCGAACGACAGGAGCTACATGCGCGAATATGCCAACAAGTGGCTTGCGAAGGGCCTCGGCTGGCTGTTCTTCGGGATCGTTACCGCGGCCGCGCTTGCCGCGATCCCGCTCTATCTGCTGACGTCGGGAGGCCAGGGATGAGCGCGTTCGACCGTCTCAAGATCGTGAGCCAGCTGCTCGACCTGCCGATCATCGATAAAGACGAGCGCTCATGCGGGATCGTCGACGATGTCGAGCTCACCGGCGAGCCTGGCAAGGAGATGCGAGTCAAGTCGCTGCTGGTCGGGCCCGGCGCTTATGAGGGCCGAATGCCCGGCTGGATGTACTGGCTTGCACGCAAAATCGCTGGCGATCGCCTTGTCCGTGTCCCCGCCGATCAGGTGATTGAGATCGGCAGCGTCGTGAAGCTCAAGTCAGCGGCCGAAAAGCTCGGCCTCCACCAGGTCGAGAATAAGATGGGAACATGGATTCCGCGGTGGGGAGCGCTGTGATGCGGCTGAGCGAACTCCGCGACGCGAAGGTCAGGACACTCGACGGAGAAGCGCTCGGCCGCGTGCATGAGGTCCACGTCGAGCGTGGCCGCGTAGTCGCGCTGACCTGCGGCCCCGGCAGTTTCATCGAGCGGCTGACGGCAAAGAAGCACGGGCGGCGCATTCCATGGGAGTGCGTGCTTAAGATCTCGCCCAAGGAAGTGGTCGTCGCTCCCGATCCGCCCCAGCGGAAGTCTAGGCCGGGCGCATCTCGAAGCCGGCAACGCACTCGGCGACCCAGCGCGCCGCGGTCAAAGCACTAAGGTCCGTCGGATCGAGCGACGGATCCCATTCGGTGAGGTCGATGACGCGCACGCGTGGCTCGGCAGCGAGACGGCGGACTGCGGCGAAGAAGTCGTGAACCGCCATTCCGCCGGGACGCGCTCCGGGCGCGCCGGGGAACTGCGAGCGGTCGATCACGTCGATGTCGCAATCGACGAGGATCGCATCGCAGTGGCCGAGGTGGTCGAGTGCCTTGCTGACCGCAGCGTCGATCCCGTCATGACGCACGTCGGCCATCGTCACGACCAAATTACCGGCTGCGAGTGCATCCTCGTGCATCACTCGGCTGTTGGCGAAACCGGCGAGGCCGATCTGTGCCACATTCGCGCCCGGCAGCCCGTCGTCCATCAGCGCTCGCACCGGATTTCCGTTGCTGAGCCCCTGGTCGAGGTCGCGCATGTCGAAATGCGCGTCGAGCGTGATCAGCCCAACCCTGCTCAGCGGCAAACCCAGTCCAAGCACACCGGGCCTCGTCACGGCATTGTTGCCGCCGACCAGCAAGGTGAGGGTGTGCTGCGATGCGCTCACCGCGACGGCGTCCCGGATCGGATCGGTCGCTTGCTCGATCGTCAGTCCGGCAAGGTCCACGTCGCCGCGATCGTTAATTAAGGTCGACAGTTCGCGCCGGGTTTCCACATCGTAGCGACCGATGCGGCGCAGCGTCTGCCGCAGCAGGTCGGGCGCAAGATCGCAGCGGCCCGGCGTCACCGAACCTGTCGCGAGCGGGGCGCCGATCAGCCCGACGGGCGCGCCCACGTCCGCCCCCACGACCAGTTCGGAAAGGTTGGGCCACCCGCTCACCTTTTGACCGTAGCAAGGCTGCTCGCTTAAGGCACGTGCATGTGGGACCGGCTTCTTGTCGATTGCAGGATCGCGACGTTCGAGGCCGCGCCCGGCAATCCGCTCGGGCTGATCGACAATGGCGCGATTGGGATTGCCGACGGCAAGATCGTCCGCGTCGGCAAACGGACCGAGCTAGCCGGCTTCCGAGCGAAGGACGTCGTTGCGCTCGGCGGCGCGTGGGTCACGCCGGGGCTGATCGACTGCCACACACACCTCGTCTTCGGCGGCACACGCGCGGACGAACATGCGATGCGCCGCGCCGGCGCAAGCTATGAGGACATCGCAAAGGCCGGCGGCGGGATCGCCTCGACCGTCGAGCGAACCGCGGCTGCATCCGACGACGAGCTGATCGAGCAAAGCCGCCGCCGCTTGCACGCGCTGATGAAGGGCGGCTGCACAACGGTCGAAATCAAGTCGGGCTACGGCCTCGATTTCGCAAGCGAGCTCCGCCTGCTCAAGATCGCGAACGAGCTTGGGCAAGGCGAAGCGGTCCGCATCGTCCCGACTTTGCTCGCTCTCCATGCGCTGCCCGCCGATCAGAAGGACCGCCGCGCGCATTATGTCAGCGAGATCGTCGACAAGCTGATTCCGGCGGCGGCGAAGCAGGGGATCGCAACTAGCGTCGACGCCTTTTGCGAGACCATCGCCTTCACCCCGGCCGAAGTCGAACGTGTGTTCAAGGCCGCGGCGCACCACGGCCTTCGTGTCCGCCTTCACGCCGAGCAGCTATCGAACCAGAAAGGCGCCGCGCTCGCCGCGCAATATCGCGCGCTGTCGGCCGACCATCTCGAACATCTCGACGAAGCCGGCGCCAGGGCGATGGCAGCGGCCGGCACCGTCGCCGTGCTTCTCCCCGGCGCTTATTACGCGCTGCAGGAAGACAAGAAGCCGCCAGTAGCGCTACTGCGCAAGCACAAGGTGCCGATCGCGATTGCGACCGATTGCAACCCCGGCACGTCGCCCTTGCTCTCGCCGACGCTCGCCATGAACATGGCATGCACTCTGTTCGGCCTGACGCCCGAGGAAGCGCTGCAGGGAATGACCATCAACGCCGCCCGCGCGCTGGGCCTCGCCCATTCGGTCGGCAGCATCGCCGCCGGCAAGCAGGCGGACCTTTGCGTGTGGCGCATCGAAAGCCTGGCCGAGCTTGGCTATTGGATCGGCCTGCCCGGGCCGGAGCGCCGTATCTTCGGAGGCGCCGATGCGTAGCATGGCCGCGGCGCTGATCGCGATCGTCTGCTGGGCAGGCCTCGCTATTCAGTTCTCCCACACCTTCGGCAACCAGCACCAGATTGCGCCGACGTTATGGGTGCTGGTTCGCTTCTTCACGGTCACAACCAACCTGTTCATCGCGCTCGTCATGACGTGGGTGGCGGTCGGCCGGCGCGCTTCGCCGGAGGTGCTCGGCGGACTGACGCTGTCGATCATCCTCGTCGGCGTGGTCTATTACGGCCTGCTGCAGGGTCTGCATCATCTGACCGGACAGGCGCAGGTCGCGAACATCCTGCTCCACCGCGTGTCGCCGATCGGCATGGCTTTGTGGTGGCTGCTGTTCGCTCCCCGCGGCCGCCTGAAGTGGAACGCGCCCTGGCTATGGGTCAGCTACCCAATCCTGTATTTCATCTACGTTCTCGGACGAGGCCAGCTCGACGGCCGCTATCCTTATCCTTTCATCGACGTCGGGCATCTTGGCTGGATGCAGGTCGCGCTCAACGCCGGCGGCATTGCGGTCGGCTTCATTCTCGCCGGGTTCCTGCTAGTCAGGATCGACCATTGGCGTCCGCTTGGGCCCAGCGGCGGCAAGCGCTAGAGCGGCGGCATGAACGACAACAGGCGCGACAACAGCCGCCACATCCGCGCGCGCCGCGGAAGCGAGATCAAGGCGAAGCATTGGACCACCGAGGCCGCGGTCCGGATGCTGATGAACAACCTCGACGAGGAGGTCGCCGAGGATCCGCAGAGCCTTGTCGTTTATGGCGGCATCGGCCGAGCGGCGCGCAACTGGGCCTGCTTCGACAAGATCGTCGAGACTCTGGAGCGGCTCGAAGAAGATCAGACCCTGCTTGTTCAGTCGGGCAAACCGGTTGGCGTGTTCCGCACCCACAAGGACGCACCTAGAGTCCTCATCGCGAACTCCAACCTCGTGCCCAAATGGGCGAACTGGGAGGTGTTCAACGCCCTCGATCGCAAGGGCCTGATGATGTACGGCCAGATGACCGCCGGCAGCTGGATCTACATCGGCACGCAGGGCATCGTCCAAGGCACGTTCGAGACCTTCGCCGAGATGGGCCGCCAGCATTATGGCGGCGACCTCAAGGGCCGGTGGATTCTGACCGCCGGCCTCGGCGGAATGGGTGGAGCGCAGCCGCTCGCGGCGGTGATGGCCGGGGCCCACTGCATCGCCATCGAGGTCCAGGAAAGCCGCATCGAGAAAAGGCTCGAAACACGGTACCTCGACCGCCGCGCCGGCAGCATCGACGAGGCGCTCGAGATCATCCGCACTGCCAGCGAGCCGACCAGCGTCGGCCTGCTCGGCAATGCCGCCGAGATCCTGCCTGAAATGCTCGCGCGGGACATCCGTCCCGACGCGCTGACGGACCAGACCTCAGCGCACGATCCCGCCAACGGTTATTGTCCGGCGGGATGGAATGTCGCCAAATGGCAGGAGATGCGCGAGCGCGATCCCGCCGCCGTGGCCGAGGCCGCCCGCGTCTCGATCGCGCGCCATGTCGAAGCCATGCTGTCATATCGCGAAATGGGCGTGCCGACGTTCGATTACGGCAACAACATCCGCCAGGAAGCCAAGGACATGGGCGTCACCCACGCCTTCGACTTCCCCGGCTTCGTCCCCGCTTATGTCCGGCCGTTGTTCTGCAGGGGCATTGGCCCGTTCCGCTGGGCCGCGCTGTCGGGCGATCCCGAGGACATCTACCGCACCGACGCCAAGGTAAAGGAGCTGATCCCCGACGACCCGCACCTCCACCGCTGGCTCGACATGGCGCGCGAGCGCATCGCCTTTCAGGGCTTGCCGGCGCGAATCTGCTGGGTCGGCCTCGGCCAGCGCCATCGCCTCGGTCTCGCTTTCAACGAGATGGTTCGGAATAGGGAAGTCTCGGCGCCGATCGTGATCGGCCGCGATCATCTCGACAGCGGCAGCGTCGCCTCACCCAATCGCGAAACCGAGAGCATGCAGGATGGCAGCGATGCCATAAGCGATTGGCCGCTGCTCAACGCGCTGCTCAATACCGCGTCGGGTGCCACCTGGGTCTCCTTCCATCACGGCGGCGGGGTTGGCATGGGCTATTCGCAGCACGCCGGAATGGTGATCGTCGCCGACGGCACGGACGACGCGGCGCGTCGGCTCGAGCGCGTGCTGTGGAACGACCCCGGCACCGGAGTCATGCGCCACGCCGACGCCGGGTACGAGATTGCGATCGATTGCGCGCGCGAGCAGGGCCTCGATCTGCCAATGGTCGGCGCATGAAGCTCAATCCGACGAACATCGACCTAGCGACCCTGCGCCAGCTGTGGAGCGGCACCGAGGCCCGGCTCGACGACGCCTCGATGCAGCGCGTCGCCAACTCCGCCGCCTCGGTCGAGCGCATCGTCGCCGGTGGCGAGACGGTCTATGGCGTCAACACCGGTTTCGGCCTGCTCGCCAACACCCGCATTCCTACCGAGCGGCTGGCCGAGCTCCAGACCAACCTCATCCTGTCGCACAGCGCCGGCCTCGGCGACCCGCTGCCGCGCCACGTCGTCCGGCTGATGATCGTCCTCAAACTGCTCGGGCTGGGGCGTGGTCATTCGGGGGTCCGCCCGCTGGTGATCGACGCGCTGCAACGGCTGCTCGATGCCGATGCCATGCCGCTGATCCCCTCGCAGGGCAGCGTTGGCGCGAGCGGCGACCTCGCTCCTCTCGCGCATCTGATCTCGGCGCTGATGGGCTACGGCCGCATCTGCCTGGCCGGCGATGTCGTTCCCGCCGCGGTCGCGTTGGAGCGCCTGGGCCTCTCGGCGCTGCAGCTCGGTCCGAAGGAAGGATTGGCGCTGATCAACGGTACTCAGGCCAGCGCCGCACTGGCGCTCGATGCCTTGTTTATGGGCGAGCGGGTATTCGGGGGGGCCATTGCCGCCGGCGCCATGTCGGTCGATGCACTCAAGGGTTCGGCCAAGCCGTTCGATCCGCGCATTTCGGAGCTGCGCGGCCAGCCGGGACAGATCCGCGTAGCCGCGGCCATCCACGAGCTGCTCCAGGGCAGCCAAATCCTGACCAGCCATATCGCGTGCAGCCGGGTCCAGGACCCCTATAGCTTCCGTTGCCAGCCGCAGGTCATGGGCGCTTCGCTCGACTTGCTGCAGAACGCCGCGCGGACGCTGACTATCGAAGCCGCCGCCGTGACCGATAACCCCATCGTCTTCGCCGATGAGGATAGCGCCATCTCGGGCGGGAATTTCCACGCGCAGCCGGTCGCCTTTGCCGCCGACACCATCGCCATTGCGCTATGTGAGGTCGGCTCGATCTCCGAACGCCGCGTCAGCGTCCTCGTCGATCCCAAGATGAGCGGCCTCCCCGCCTTCCTGACCGAAGATTCGGGCGTCAATTCGGGTCTGATGATCCCCCAGGTCACCGCGGCGGCCTTGGTCAGCGAAAACAAGAGCTTCGCCTTCCCCGCCAGCGTCGATTCAATCCCGACTTCGGCGGGGCAGGAGGACCATGTGTCGATGGCCCCGATCGCGGCGCGCAAGGCGGCTCAGATCGCGCGCAACGCGGCCGGTGTAATCGCGGTCGAGCTCATGGCCGCCGCCGAGGGCATCGATTATCACGCGCCGCTCAAAACCTCTGCACAGCTCAAGAAGGTTTACGACGCGGTGCGGGCCCATTCGCCGCACTTCACCGCCGACCGTTATTGGGCCGACGAGATGAGCGCGCTGCAATCGGCGGTGCTGGCCGGCGAATTCGCCGCCGAGGGCGTCGCGCTGGACTGAGCTTCGGTTAGTCGACCTTGGTCCAGCGCTGGGTCTTGCAAATCACGAGCAGGGCGCAGCCCTGGATCTCGATCGTGCTTGCATCGACGAAGCGCACCGTCGCCGGCACGTGCATGTTGCTTTGCGGGTCGAAAGCCTTGCCCTTGTAGATATTGTCGCCAGCGGCGCTGACGTGCAGGATTTCGGTACCGATGAAATGTTCGGTCCCGCCCTTGCGGGCATTGGCCTGGGCCTTGGCCGAAGCCTTGAGGACGATCGCGCAATAGGTGTCGCGCGCGCACTCGCTGACCTTGACCAGCGTCGTATGCTTGGGGTTGGTCCAGTGGCCTTCGATGTTGCCCTGTGCCGCTGCCGGTGAGGCGGCGAGCGCCAAAGCAGCGGCTGCCGCGGTGAAAAACCTCGTCATTAATCGAATCCCTTCGCCATTCGGCATCGCCATATAGGGACGCGTCCTTAATGTTGCATTGCGGCGAAAATCGCGCCTTGAGCTTGCGCGCAGATGAACGCTTCTCAGTGGAAATCGCGGCTTTTCGGGATGATCTCGACGTCGCGCGGGTGGCGGGCCGGGGGCGCTCGCCAGCTGCCGGCGGCATCGCCCTGGCCCAACGTGGAGGGCATGGTTTCGTCGCTGAGATGCTGGAGCATCTGGCTATGATCCTCCAGCCGGCGGGCAACGACATGGATGACCTTGCTGTCGGGGTCGCGCTGGACGATCCCCTGGACCGCAATCAGCCGCGCCCCCATCACGATCTTGCGCTGCTTGCCGAAGACGTCGGGCCAGACGACGAGGTTGGCGACGCCGGTCTCGTCCTCGATGGTGATGAAGACGACGCCCTTGGCGCTGCCGGGCCGCTGGCGGATCAGCACCAGCCCGGCGATCGACAGGCTTTTGCCGTCGCGGATGGTGTTGAGTTGATCGGCAGTGATGAACTTCTGACGCGCATAATGCTCGCGCAGGAAGGTCATCGGGTGGGCCTTCAGGCTGAGGCGAATGGTCTGGTAATCGTTCACGACATGCTCGGCGAGCGGCATCGCCGGGAGCTTGGCGGGCTCGGCCTCCAATCCCTCATCCACGGCATCGGCATGAGCGAACAGCGGCAGGTCCGGCGCTTGGCGGAGCGCCCGCGAATCCCACAGCGCGGCGCGGCGGTCCAAGCCCATAGATCTGAACGCATCGGCGGCGGCGAGCCGCTGGATCGCATGGACCGGCACATGGCCGCGGCTGCGCAGCTCTTCGACCGTCCGGTACGGCCGCCTGGCGACCAGCCGGTCCGCCGCCTCGCGCGGCGATCCGTCGATTTGGCGCAGGCCGAGGCGCAGGGCGCCGTCCTCCATCGTGCAATCCCAATCGCTGTGGTTCACATCCACCTCGCGCACCTCGACCCCATGCTCGCGCGCATCGCGGACGATCTGCGCCGGCGCGTAGAAGCCCATCGGCTGCGAATTGAGCAGGCCGCACGCAAACGCCGCGGGATATTTCCACTTCAGCCAGCTCGAGACGTAGACGAGGTGCGCGAAGCTCGCCGCGTGGCTCTCCGGGAAGCCATATTCGCCGAAGCCCTTGATCTGGTCGAAACAGCGCTGGGCGAAGTCCGGGTCGTAGCCGCGTTCCACCATCCGCCCGACCATCTTGTCCTGCAGCACCTCGATATTCCCGCGGCTGCGGAAGGTCGCCATTGCCTTCCTCAGCAGGTTCGCTTCCTCCGAGCTGAACTTGGCCGCATCGAGCGCGATCTTCATCGCCTGTTCCTGGAAGATCGGCACTCCGAGCGTGCGCCCGAGGATCCGTTCGAGTTCGTCCGCCGGGCCGTGCGCGGGATCGGGGCAGGGGAAGGTCACCGGCTCCTTGCCGCTGCGGCGCTTGAGGAACGGATGCACCATGTCGCCCTGGATCGGTCCCGGCCGCACGATCGCGACCTCGATCACGAGGTCGTAGAAGCAGCGCGGCTTCAACCTCGGCAGCATGTTCATCTGCGCCCGGCTCTCGACCTGGAACACGCCGAGCGAATCCCCTTGGCACAGCATATCGTAGACTTCGGGCACTTCCCGCGGGACGGTCGCCAGCTCCCACCATTCGCCATGATGCTCGGCAATCAGGTCGAAGCATTTGCGGATGCAGGTCAGCATCCCCAGCGCGAGCACGTCGATTTTGAGGATTCCGAGCTCCTCGATGTCGTCCTTGTCCCATTCGATGAAGGTGCGGTCGTCCATCGCGCCGTTGCCGATCGGCACCGTCTCGGTCAGCGGCCGTTCGGTCAGGATGAAGCCGCCGACATGTTGCGATAAATGCCGCGGCATTCCGATCAATTGCTCGGCGAGCTTGATCGTGCGCTTCAAATGGGGGTCGGAAAGGTCGAGTCCGGCGTCCCTAGCCCGTTCTTCCTCGAGCTCCGGGTCCATGCTGCCCCAGATGGTCGAGGCGAGCGCGGCGGTGACGTCCTCTGACAGTCCCATCACCTTGCCGACTTCACGGATCGCCGAGCGCGGACGGTAATGGATCACGGTCGCGGCGATGCCGGCGCGGTCGCGGCCATATTTGTTATAGATGTGCTGGATCACTTCTTCGCGCCGCTCATGCTCGAAATCGACGTCGATATCGGGCGGCTCCTTGCGCTCCTCGGAGATGAAACGCTCGAACAAAAGGTCGCTGGTCGCGGGATCGACCGCGGTGATGCCGAGGCAATAGCAGACCGCGCTATTCGCCGCGCTGCCGCGGCCCTGGCACAGGATCGGCGGATCGAGGCTGCGGGCGAACGCCACGATATCGTGGACGGTCAGGAAATAGCGCGCGAAATCTAGGCGATCGATCAGCGCGAGTTCGTAACGGAGCTGCTTCAGCACCTTGTCGGGGATGCCGTCCGGCCAGCGCCCCTTCGCACCTTCCCAGGTCAGATGTTCGAGATATTGCTGCGGAGTTCGCCCCTCCGGCACCGTTTCCCGCGGATATTCGTACCGCAGCTCATCGAGGTTGAAGTGGAGCGCGTCGGCGAACTCGCGCGACGCAGAAATCGCGTGCGGCCACCGGGAAAAGAGACGAACCATCTCCTCCGGCGCCTTCAAGTGCCGCTCGGCATTGGGGTTGAGCAAGTAACCAGCGTTGCCGATCGTCACCTTCCCGCGGATGCAGGTGACGACATCCTGCAGCGGCCGGCGGTCGGGCGCATGGTAATGGACGTCATTGGTGGCGAGAATCGTGCAGCCGTGGCGCTTGGCGATGCGGTCGAGCCGCTCGATCCGTGCGGCATCGTCGCCACGGTAGAGCCAGCTCGCCGCGACGTGGCGGAGCGAGGGCAGCGCCTCGCGCAGTCGCGCGAGCTCGGGCTCGAAAGCGTCGAGATCCTCCTGCGGCCAAGCGATGAACGCGATGCCCTCGGAATAGTCCGCGACATCGCTCAGCGTCAGCGCGCACTCGCCTTTCTCCGAACGCATCTTGCCGAAGCTGAGCAGCCGCGACAGCCGTCCATACCCCTCGCGATCGACCGCATAAGCGAGCAGGCTCGGCGCATCTTCAAGGTCGAGCCGGCAGCCGATCAGCGGGCGGATTCCCGCGCCCGTGCAGGCGCTGTGCATCCTGACCACGCCCGCCAGCGTGTTGCGGTCGGCAATGCCGAGCGCGTCATAGCCAAACGGCAAGGCGCTCAGCACCAGCTCGATCGCGTCGGACGCCCCGCGCAGGAACGAGTAGGGACTCGTCACCCCGAGCTCGACATACGGCGATGGCGTTGTGGGCGGCGGCGGCATGTCTCCGGTCCGCACCAGCTTCATCCGCGAAAAGGCGGTCTTCTCGGGCATCAGCCGAACGCTTCTTCAAAATTGTTCATCCGAACAGGCCGTGGATGAACCAATTGGGCAGCCCGCCGCGGCCGTCGCCGACTAGCCCTTCGCGGTAGATCCAGTAGCGGCGCCCGTCCGCATCCTCGACGCGGTAATAATCGCGCAACCGCGCCGAGGAGGGCTGCCGCCACCATTCGGGTGCGATCCGCTCGGGCCCTTCGACGCGGGCGATGTCATGCACCGCGCGGCGCCACATGAACCGCCGCGGCACCCCTTCGGGCGTGGCATAGATGACGTCGATCGATTCCGGCCGGTCGAGCAGGCGCTGGGGGCTCATCCTCCCCTGCATTTGCAGGGGAGGGGGACCAGCGAAGCTGGTGGGGGGGCCCCTCCGCCGCGCTTCGCGCGCCACCTCCCCTCGAAATCGAGGGGAGGATGATATTGCCGCCACCCACCCGCTCGCCCGCTCCGGCAAATGGCTCTCCTGCGCCTGCGGGCGCCGCACGCGCCTCGGGCCGAGCTTCACCGTCAGCCGGTCAATGAGCCGCGCCAGTTCACGCTCTCCCGACGGCTCCTCGACCAGGCTTTCCTGGGCGGCGCCCAACTCTTCCGTCCACTCTGCCGTCAGCGCGAACGCGTCGAACCCGAACTCCGGGTTCAAGGCGGCGGCCCTGTCGATGAGCAGGCGCTGCAAGTGCTTCGGTTCGCGGCTTGGGATCGCGGTTGCGACCGACGCGACGGCGACGCTGCCGTCGACGCGATAACCGGTGAGCGACAGCCGCCGCGCGCCGAGCTTGCGCCGTTCGAGCTCGCGGACGAGCTCAGGGATCAGCCCCTCCAGCGCTTGGCTCGCCGCCTCCGGATGCGTTGCCGGCTCCTCGAGCTTGAGCAACACCCGCGGCGGCGGGTCGGCTGGAGCGGCGGTCAGCGGCTCGGGCTTTCGGCCGGTCACCCGGTCGAGCGCGTCGACTACATTCTCGGCGCCCCGAAATCGCCGCGCCAGCGCCAGCCGCGGCATGTCGATCAGCGCACCGATGGTCTTGAGGCCTAGCCGCTCGAGCGTGCGGACGGTCTCGGAGTCGAGGCGAAGCGCTGAGACGTGGAGCGGCGCCAGCGCTTCGATTAAGTCCCTCCCCCCTCCGCGGGGGAGGGACAGGCGACGCGCAGCGGCGCCAGGGAGAGGGGCTGAGTCCTTCACTGTTCCCTCTCCCCGCTCGCACTTCGCGCGAGTCGACCCTCCCCCGCGGAGGGGGGAGGGTGAGTAGCGCGCCAGCGCCCATGCCGCCGCCGCCGTCGGAGCTATCGCCACGCGCGCCGTCAGGCCCAACGCCGCGAATCGCCGCTGGACATCGCGCACCAGCTCAGCCTCGCCGCCGAACAGATGCGCGACCCCGCTGACGTCGAGCCTGAGGCCGTCACCATCGACCTCGACCAACGGCGACCAGCGACCAGCCCAGGCGGCGAGCCGCTGGACCAGCGCCGCATCGCCTTCGGGGTCCGCCGGCACCGCGATCAAGGAGGGGTCGAGCGCTCTGGCGTCGGTAAGCCGCGCGCCGGGCCTTGCCCCGCGTTCGGCCGCCGCCGGGGTGACGGCATGGATGATCAGGCCGTGCGTGCCCTCGACGGTGAGGACGATTGGACTGTCAGGCGCTAAGTCGCTGCCCTTGGCCCAACGCTCGATCGCCAGATGCGGCAACCAGATCGAAGCGATCCGCTTCATGCGTGAGCCTCCACCGCCCCGGCGGCATTCCCCGCGCCCGGAACAGCTCGGCATCCCACGCCGGTGCTCCCGGCGCGCGCGGGTCGAGTGCGTTGATCAGCGATGGCGCGCTCGCGATTCGCCAGCGCATCCGCGCGCCGCTCAAGTTCGCCGTGGCTCCCAAGCGCACCAGCCAGCACGGCGTGCCGCTGCGCTCCGCCGCGACCGCCAGCCGCCGCGTCGCGGTGAAGTCGAGCGCGCGCGGGTCGCCCCACAATTCGCCGACCACGGCCGAGAGGCAGGAGCATCTTACCCCCTCCTCCATCGCCCACAGCGCGTCTTTGGCATCGCGCGCCTCGACATGAATGAGGTCCTGCGTGGGCAAGCCAGGCGGATGGATTCGCCCGCTTTCGAGGATCGCCATGCGGTCCTGGACCCACAGCAAAGGCTTGTCGCTACCAAGCTGAGCCAGCAGGAATCCGGCCCAGCCGCCGTCGCGCGGATGCGCGGCGAACAGCTCGGAGAGGGTGGGCAGTTCGGGTTGCGGTGGTTTCCAGTACCCCGGCGAAGGCAGGGGTCCAGTCGCTTCAAGCCGTTGAGCGCTGACGCGCGTCTGGGCTCCTGCCTTCGCAGGAGTACAGCCATCAGCCGGCCCGGAGCGCGCGGAGACAGCTCCGCCGGCGACCAGAGATAAGCCTCTTGCCACACGACTCACAACGTTTCTGTTCTACTTTTGTTCTTGTCCCGCGACTCACGGGCGAGAGTCAATCCCGCGACTCGGCGGGTAGTGGGTCACTTTGAATTTTAATGCCCGCTGGACTATGGCACTGCTGTGGCGGGGGGAAGAGGAGACCCGCAAGGGTACCAGAGGGTAATGCTGACCGCGCCCAGGGACTTGGGCACCGCTCACGTTAAGCCTATGCGTGAGCCTTAGCCCCGCCACACAATTCTTAAGCGCTGAGTTTCTTGTAAGGCCCGCGCTTCGTCGGGAGCTTCGCTTCGGCCTTCTCGATCAGCGCCACAATATCACCAATCTCCCAAAGCCGATCGCTCACGCCAGCGGCCATTGCCGGGGTGACGCGGAGTGAACCATGCAGCCGGACAAAGTTGTAATACATCATGTGCAGCGCGACCGCGTAAGCGTGGTTCTCGACCTTTTTTGAGAACGCGTTCGTCAGCCGAGTGAAGCGGCGCATGTGCATCCGCATGGTCAAATTCTGGCGCTCGACAAATGAAGTGCAAACCTCGCGAGGGTCGGGGTTGCCGGTGACGCGGCGCTTCCGCGCACCGCAGCATTCGCCGGGGCTGTATCGGCGATCCGGCCCCGCAGCGTACCTCGGCTCGCCGTAGATTTTGACGAGCTGCGCGTAATCCACATCATCGCCGAAAGCGCCCTCAACCGCATCAAGGTACGTGTTCAGGCCGTCAGACGTTAGCTGGACACGATTGCGGAGCCGCGCCCGCAGATCATGCATGAAGTCGAGCGCGGAGTCGGCATCGCGGCCGCCGACCAGCCAAGAAACGATCAGTTTGGTGTCGGCGTCAATCGCGGTCCAAGTCCAGGTATCGCCCGCGCCCTCCGGAGCCGCCTTCGCGGCTTGGACGTGCGCTTGCTTGGCATAGGTGAACGTCCAAATTTCATCGACCTGAACGCGGCTCGCCTCGATCCGGCGGACGAACTGATCATGATAGCCCATGCAAGCCTTGCCCGCGTCCACAAGCAGCTTGGCGACCGTGTTCTTGCTCGCGCCGGTCAGGCGAGTGATCGCGCGGATGCTCATGCCTTCGCAGAGCAAGTGGAGGATGCGAGCACGATCCGAAGAGGGGAGCTTTCTCATGTCCATTTTCATATGGACCCTTATGCTTAGTGTCAAGGCATAAATGCTGGCATCCGCGTAAATAATGCTTGCGCTGTCGGCATCTGCCGCATTATACCAGCATATTCCTCCAATGCTGGCAAGGTGTATTAACGATGGTCGAAAGCGAACCAACTGGAAAAGCTAGGGGCGGCATCGCTCGAATGAAGGCGCTCACCCTGGCGCAGCGAAAGGCGCAGGGCCGCAAGGCGGCAGCGGCGCGTTGGTCTGGCGAGATCAAAAAGGCGACGCACGGTTCGGACGACCACCCGCTCGTGATCGGGGATACCCAGATTGCGTGTTATGTCCTTGAGGACGGTCGGCGCGTTTTGCAGCAGACCGGCCTAATCAACGCCCTCAATATGTCCCACGGCGGCAGCTCCAGCGTCGGTGGGGACCGA
>JAZKBB010000021.1:20204-38947 GCA_040388865.1 Pseudomonadota bacterium
GGCCAAATTCGCTATGCAGGGACGGTTAAAGCCATATGTTTCCAGTGAGTTACTAGAGCGGACCGTTAGGCCAATCAGGTTCAGAACGCCGAGCGGTAGTTTGGCCTACGGCTATGAAGCCACGGTGCTCGCCGACCTCTGCGAAGCTATCTTGGCTGCGCGTGGTGATGGAGCCTTGCAGAAGCAGCAAGAGCACATTGCCCGCCAAGCCGAAATCTTGGTCAGGGGCTTCGCGCGGATCGGCATCATCGCCCTTGTCGATGAAGCGACGGGCTACCAGCGGTCCCGCGAAACGGATGCTCTGTCGAAAATCCTTGAAGCGTGGATCGCCAAGGAATTGCAGGCTTGGGTCCAGACGTTCCCGCAGGAATTTTATGAACACATGTTCCGGCTACGCGGCCTCGAATTTTCCTCCACGTCCGTTAAGCGCCCGCAGTATTTCGGGCATCTGACGAACGACGTAGTTTACAAGCGGCTGGAGCCGGGGGTACTGAAAGAGCTGAAGCGCGTCACGCCCAGAAACGACGCCGGGAGGCCAACGGCCCGCTACACTCAAAGTCTGACTAAAAACGTTGGCTATCCGAAGCTCAAGGAGCATCTCGGTGCGGTCGTCGCCTACATGAGAATCTCAAAGACGTGGACCGATTTCATGAACCTTCTGGATCAGCAATATCCACGGAAGGGCGACACACCGTTGTTGCCGATGGACTACGACCAGCAGACGGACACCGGGCAGGGCCTCTAGCCCTTCTCCCAACGTTTCGCCGCCGCCTTGCGGGCTATTTCCGCACGGCGCTCAGGCGTCATGTTCTCGGCACGTTTCTTGCCGCCCTTGCGGCCCAACTCAGCCGCCGACTCGTTCTTCGGTTCCGGCGCAGCGTCCTCGATCTCGCCAGCCGCAATGCCGATGATAAGCCTCGCAAGCTGGTTCGGATCGCGGGGTCGCTTCGGATTAGCCATGCTGCGAATATGGCACCCTCTCGCTAAGCATTCCAGTCAGGGTCAACCCCGATTATTTTCAGACTGACCCACTACCACTCGGCGCCTTCCAATTCGGCAAGGAAGCCATCGATCTCCCGCGCCACATCGCGGCCAGTCCGCCGCGAAATGCCGAGCGCCATGTGTGTGCAGCGCATCTCGACCGCCTTGTCGCGCTCATGATCGAGCCCGCGCGCCGAGCGCGGCGCAACGATCCCGTCCCTGCGCGACCAGATGGCGAGGTGCGGCACAGGCGGCTTGTCGGTGATCCTCGGGATCGGCGGCTCGTCGACCTTGTGCCTGGCGATCCACTCGTAAAGCCGCCACACATTATTCTGCTTGGCATCGCCCGAAAACGGAGAGCCCAGCGTCACCACCGCGCGCACCAGGCTCGGAGCCGCCCGCGCAAGTTCGCGGGCATAGACACCGCCAAGGCTCCAGCCGACGACCAGCACGGGCTTGCCGCCGCCGACCTCCTCCAGCCGGCGCTTCAGCGAATCGACCGTGTCCAGCCTCGCACCGCGATTGAAGCCGAGGTCCCAGCCGTGAACCCGCCATCCGGCGTCGGCGAGCGCCTTGCGCAGAGCCGCCGTCGTCCGGTCGCTTGCGACCCAGCCGGGAATAACCAGCGCGACCGGTCCGTCTTCCGGGCCGAGCGGTCGGGCCGGCCTGATCGTGCTCAACACGCGAGGCAGCAGCCACGCGGCTTCGCTCAATCGTCGCCAGTTGGGGGGCGGGCGGTCGTCGCCTTCCCACTGCACCTTAGAGAAACTCCGTTCCCATCAGCTGCTGCATTGCCCCGGGCAGCTTCACCCGTCCGTCGGCGGTCTGGTGGTTCTCCAGCAACGGCACGAGAATGCGCGGGGAGGCCAACGCCGTATTGTTGAGCGTGTGCGCGAACCGCACCTTGCCGTCGCCGCCGCGGTAGCGGATGTTCGCCCGCCGCGCCTGCCAGTCGTGCAGCGTCGAGCAGCTGTGCGTCTCGCGATACTTGCCCAACGACGGCACCCAGCTCTCGATGTCGTTCATGCGATATTTGCCGAGGCCCATGTCGCCGGTCGAGGTCTCGATCACCTGGTACGGTATCTCGAGCGCGGCCAGCAGGCTCTCGGCGAGTTCGAGCAGCCGCCCGTGCCACTCGGCCGACTGCGTCTCGTCAGCTTCGCAGATCACATATTGCTCGACCTTCACGAACTGGTGGACGCGCAGCAGCCCGCGCACGTCCTTGCCAGCGCTTCCCGCCTCGCGGCGGAAGCAGGGCGAGAAACCGGCGTAGAGGACCGGCAGCTTGTCGGCCTCGAGGATCTCGCCTGAATGGAGCGAGGTCAGCACCACCTCGGCCGTTCCCGACAGCCACAGATCGTCGTTGGGCAGCTGGTAGGTCTCTTCCTCGTGACCGGGAAATTGGCCCTGGTTGAGGAAGGCCTGCTCGCGGGCGATCGCGGGGACGGTGATCGGCGTGAAGCCGGCTTTGGCGATTGTCTCCAGCGCCCAGCCCATCAGCTTGGTTTCGAGCAAAGCCAGCGCGCCTTTGAGGCAATAGGTCCGGCTGCCCGAAACCTGCGTCACGCCCGATAGGTCGCCCCAACCGTTCTTCTCGATCAGGGCAACATGGTCGAGCGGCTCGAAATCGAACTTGGGCGGCGTTCCTTCGGTGCGGATGACCTTGTTGAAGCTCTCGTCGTGCCCGACCGGCGCGCCCTCGTACGGGATGCCGGGGAGCTTCAGCATTAGGGCCTTAAGCGCAGTCTCCTTCTCGCCAAGCTCCCCCTCGAGGACTCCGGCCCGAGCTCCCGCTTCCTTGGCCTTGCGGCCGAGTTCGGCTTTCTCTTCGGACGAGGCCTTGGGGAATAAAGCGCTGATCGCGTTGCGCTCCGCCCGCAGGCTCTCGATTTCGGTCTTGAGGCCGCGGACGCCGCTGTCGAGCGCCAGCAATTGATCGAGGTCCAGCTCGACGCCCTTGTCGCGGATCGCGCGCTCGACCGTCCCGCGGTTCGCCTTGACGAAATCCAGTGCCAGCATGGACCGGTGCCTAGCGCACCTTAGTCGAAGTGCAACCGGCGATAGCTGCCGCGGAAGTAGAGCAAGGGGTCGAGGCTGGTGTCGAAGCTCGCCTTGACCACCTGGCCGACCAATATGTGATGGTCGCCGCCGTCATAAACCGCGTGGCGCTCGCATTCGAACACGCCGAGCGAATCCTTGAGGATCGGCGCGCCGGCTTCGCCACACGACCAGGGCGTTGTCCCGAACCGGTCCTCGTCGCGCGTCGCGAAACGGATCGAAGCTGGCTGCTGTCCGGTCTGCAGCACATTCACGGCGAATTGGGTCGCCTCGATCAATGCGGCGGCGCTCGCCGCGGGCTTGGCTAGGCACACGAGCAGCAGCGGCGGATCGAGCGACACGGAAGTAAAGCTGTTGACCGTCAGCCCGGCCGGCGACCCGTCGGGCGTCAGGCAGGTCACCACCGTCACGCCGGTCGCGAAACTGCCGAGCGCGTCGCGCAAGGTGCGCGGATCGTGCCCGCTTCGATATTCGTGCCGGGTCGGCTGGTCGGCCATCAGCGGCCTATAGCGCGAGCAAGCACTCAGGAGTCAAAGCCAGCACCTCGGTTATGGTCGCCTCCAGTGTTTCCGAGACCAGGTAACGCGGCTGGAAGGCATCATGCTTGTACGGCGTATTCACCGCGCGCTTCACCGAGAAGGGCAGGCGCTCCACCGCGCCGCTCTCCAGGCTGAAATGCGATTCCCCGAAGCTCGAGGCGAGGCCGGCGCCCAGAATCTTGAGCTCGCCAGCCTCCTTGGCGAGTCCGAATTCGACGCTGTGCCAATAGAGCCGCGCCGCGCGATGCCCCTCGCCGGCGGCGATCGCGGCGCTGCCCAGCCGCCCGATATGCTCTGCCATCTCGGCGAAATCGTGGTGCGCGAGCATGGGGATATGCCCGAACATGTCGTGGAAGCAGTCGGGGGCTTCCAGATAATCGAGCTGGTCGCGCGTCCGGATGAAATTGCCGACGGGGAACACCCGTTCGCTCAGCATCGCGAAAAACACGTCGTCCGGTACAAGCCCCGGCACCGCGACAGTCGTCCAGCCGGTGCGCGGGGTCAGGATCGCGTTCAGCCCTTCGACGTCGGGCACGCCGGGGTGCGATAGCTTCAACAGATCGATGCCGTCGAAGAAGGGCGTGATCACGCGGCTGCCGAGCAGCTCCACTTGCCGCGCGAACAGCAGGTCCCACACGACATGGTCGTCCTCGGTGAAGGCTTCCCAGCATTGCGGGACGACATAATCCTCCCAGCGCTTGAGCGGCTGGTCCCTGGTGATCGTCTCCTGGAGCATGGCGTCATTCCTTCGGCATTAGGGGCAACAAAAAACCCGCCGAGCTGGCGCCGGGCGGGTGGAGGTTGGTCGTCTGAGCTACGCGCGCGTCAGCCGGTCCCAACCTCGTCGGGATAATAATAGCTGGCAGTGGCGAACGTGCGGGTCATTTCGAGAGCCTTATGATCGATGCTGTCTGAACGATCAATGGCCGGGATTGGCTCCGTCACATGTGGTTCGAGATGTTGTTGTACATCGCGTCGACCCGGTTCCCGAGGTTCTCGAAGGCCTCAAAGGCGGCGAGGGCGATCAGCGAGGCGACCAGCGCATATTCAATCGCGTTGGCGCCGCGTTCGCAGCGGATCAGTTTGGTTAGCCTGCGCATCCCACCCCCCAAGGTTAACAAGCAGCACGGCGGATCGCCGACTCCGGCCGTCATTCTCCTCGGCGGCGGCCTGCCAAATGCTTGCGGGTTATGGTTAAGCGAACTCACTTCATCCGCAGCCGAATGTCTGCTTTCGACCCGTTGAGCACATTAGGTGAAGGCAATTTGATCGATGAATGCCCCACGGGCGGTCAGAGGTTCAACAGCCAGGAAAGTTCAAGGTCGCTGAAGCGGCGTCCGCGTTCCACCAAAAGGTGTCTTTGCTGATCCTAGGCGGACGATTCCATCAGTGATACGTTGCTAGCGGGCTGGGGGAATTCTCATGTATTCACGGATTGTGCTGTTCGCGCTCTTGGGCGCCGTGTTGACGTTGATCACCCCAACTGCAGCATCCGCCTACTCATCGGCGCCGATGAATTTCTGCAACAAAACTTCCAAAGCGCTAATCCTCGCCTACGCCTATCACAGCCCCGGCGTGAGCGATCCGGCTGACCACTCGGTGCTAACCGGCCCTTTCGTTTCGCAAGGTTGGAGGAGGGTCGACCCGCAGAAATGCACAATGGTCTCCAACCCTTTCGATGCCCGCTACATATTCTGGTTTTCGTATAGCGCCGCCCAAAGCCAGTCAGAGGCGGACAGTAATTACAACGCGCTAAAAGGGATGCACGATAATGCTTCGCCAGAAAGCATCTGCGTAACCGATTTCTTTGGCCGCTCCGCAGATGCATTCACGTTTGAGGATGAGAACGAGTCGGTCGCCGTGTGCGATAAAGCCGGGGGCTCAGGAGAGGTGGGGCTAGGCAAAACGCTATGGGTGGAGACCCACAAAGTTGACACGTGGGTCGACCCGACCGTCAATTTCACCGGAGAGTAGCGCTTCGACTGCCGCTGGGTGGGTCCGCATCCCATCCAAAGGAGACATCAGCCCCCTGCCAGCCGATTGATCGCCCCCGCTAGCGCCATGTCTCGCTCGGTCACTCCCCCCGCGTCATGGCTGGTCAGCCGAAAGTCAACGCGGTTCCAGACGTTGGTGAACTCCGGGTGGTGATCGGCCTTCTCCGCGTGGAGCGCGACGCGGACGAGGAAGCCGAACGCCTCGCTGAAATCCTTGAACTTCAGGGTGCGCACCAGCGCCTTGCCACCATCTTCCATCGTCCAGCCCTCGGGAGCGTCCATCGCAGATTCTCCTGTCCTACAGCCGCGCCTTTCGCTTAAGCGGTCCCAGTTGAACAGCCCGGCCCGTTATTGGCCCTGATTCGAGCCGTTCGGACTTGCTCGTCACTGCGAACATTCGCGAAGATTGGCAAACTTGAAATGCCGGCAGACCAGGCGCAACTCGGCCGCAAAGGAGAATAGAATGGCCACGCAAGTCGCCGACGAGAATACCGTCACCGGGTTCGCCAACCCGATGGGTACCGACGGCTTCGAGTTCGTCGAATATACCGCTCCGGACATCGAGCTTCTGCGGTCGCTGTTCACCCGCATGGGCTTCCCCGAGGTCGCGCGGCACAAAAGCAAGAACGTCACGCTGCACAAGCAGGCCGACTGCAACTTCATCATCAATGCCGAGCCCGGCTCCTATGCCGAGGAATATGCAAAAGCGCACGGGCCGAGCGCCTGCGCCATGGCCTTCCGCGTCAAGGATGCCAAGGCGGCGCACGAGCGCGCGCTCGGGCTCGGCGCGACCAATGTCCCGGTGTCGCGCGGGGATGGCGAACTCGACATCCCGGCGATCGAGGGGATCGGCGGCTCCCGCCTGTTCTTCGTCGATCGCTATGGCGATGGCCCATCGATTTACGACGTCGACTTCGACTTCCATCCCGACTGGCGGCAGCGGATGGCGGATGCGGATTCGAAGCTCACCTACATCGACCATCTGACCCACAACGTGAACCGCGGGCGGATGAGCGTCTGGGCCGACTTCTACGAGAAGCTCTTCAACTTCCGCGAGATCCGCTACTTCGATATCGAGGGCAAGCAGACTGGCCTCTTCTCCAAGGCGATGACTTCACCCTGCGGCAAAATCCGCATCCCGTTGAACGAGAGCCAGGACGACAAGAGCCAGATCGAGGAGTTCCTGCGCGAATATAAGGGCGAGGGCATCCAGCACATCGCGCTCGGCACATCGGATATCTACACAGCGGTCGACATCATTCGCGCCCGCGGCATTCCGTTCCAGGACACGCCCGACACCTATTACGAGATGCTGCCGACGCGCATCCAGGGCCATAACGAAAGCATCCCCGAGCTCGAAAAGCGCCGCATCCTAATGGACGGCGCGCCGACCGAGGGGCAGGGCCTGCTGCTGCAGATCTTCACGCAGAACGTGATCGGCCCGATCTTCTTCGAGATCATCCAGCGCAAGGGCAACGACGGGTTCGGCGAAGGCAATTTCAAGGCTTTGTTCGAGAGCATCGAGATGGACCAGATGCGCAGGGGCGTTCTCTGAGTTCGTCCTTCGAGACGGGCCTTCGATGCGCTTTGCTTACTCAGTCCCTCCTCAGGATGAGCGGGTGGGAAAGAGTGCTTTCAACCGCTCATCCTGAGGAGCCGCTGAGCGAAGTCGAAGCGGCGTCTCGAAGGACTGCATGACGCAAGCCTATATCTGCGATTATATCCGCACCCCCATCGGCCGCTACGCCGGAGCGCTGAGCAGCGTCCGCGCCGATGACCTCGCGGCGATCCCAATCAGGGCGTTGATCGACCGCAACCCGAACGTGGACTGGTCCGAGCTCGACGACGTGATCCTCGGCTGCGCGAACCAGGCGGGCGAGGACAACCGCAATCTCGCGCGGATGGCGGGGCTGCTTGCAGGGCTTCCCGACAGCTCGGGCGGAGTGACGCTCAACCGCCTTTGCGGATCGGGACTCGACGCGGTGGCCATGGCCGCGCGGGCGTTCCGCGGCGGCGAATCCGACCTGATCATCGCCGGCGGTTCCGAAAGCATGAGCCGCGCGCCGTTCGTCATGGCCAAGGCCACGTCCGCCTTCGACCGCAATGCCGAAATGTACGACACCACCATCGGCTGGCGGTTCGTCAATCCCAAGATGAAGGCCGCCTATGGTGACGACACCATGCCGAGCACCGGCGAGAATGTCGCGCAGGACTTCCAGGTCAGCCGCGCCGACCAGGACGCGTTCGCGCTGCGCAGCCAGGAGAAGGCCGCAGCCGCCCAGGCGAACGGCCGTCTCGCCGCCGAGATCGTCGCCGTTGAGATCCCGCAGCGCAAGGGTGATCCGCTGGTCGTGGAAAAGGACGAGCACCCGCGCGCGACGACCTTGGAGGCACTCGCCAAACTGAAGCCCATCGTCCGCACCGACGGTACTGTCACCGCCGGAAACGCCTCGGGCGTCAATGACGGCGCCGCTGCAATCATCATCGCGTCCGAGGAGGCAGCGAAGCGCAATGGCCTGACGCCGCGCGCCCGCGTGCTCGGCGCTGCCGTTGCGGGAGTCCCGCCGCGCATCATGGGCATCGGCCCCGCGCCCGCATCGGAAAAGCTCATGCGCCGCCTCAGCCTCAAGATCGGCGACTTCGACGTGATCGAATTGAACGAAGCATTCGCGGCGCAGGGGCTCACCGTGCTGCGCCAGCTGGGCGTCGCCGATGACGATCCGCGCGTGAACCCCAATGGCGGCGCGATTGCGCTCGGCCACCCGCTCGGCATGTCGGGCGCGCGGCTCGCGCTAACTGCCACGGAGGAGTTGCAACGCACCGGCGGCAAGCTCGCGCTTGCCACCATGTGCATCGGCGTCGGCCAGGGAATCGCGCTCGCGCTCGAACGGGTGTAAGATGTCCATCATGGGTGGGGTCGCGACAAGGACGATCGACGATGCGGCGATCATGGCCGTGCTCGAAAGCGTGCCCGATCCCGAGATCCCGGTTTTAACGATCACCGACCTTGGGATCGTCCGTGGCATTCGCCATGATCCGCCGCGCGTTCTGATCAGCCCGACCTACACCGGCTGCCCGGCGACGGTCGCGATCGAGAGTATGATCCGCGAGGCTCTCGACGCAGCAGGCTTCGAGGATGTCCATGTGGAGCGGGTGCTGTTCCCGCCCTGGTCGACCGACTGGATAACGCCGCGGGGCCGCGAGCGGCTCCACGCCTATGGAATCGCGCCGCCGAGCCCCTCAGCGACAGCCGAATGCCCGCAGTGCGGCTCAATCGACACCGTTGAAGTCAGCCGTTTCGGAGCGACCCCATGCAAGGCGCAGTGGCGCTGCAATGCCTGCCTGGAGCCGTTCGAACGCTTCAAGTGCCACTAGCGCGCTGACGCGCACTCACCACTCGGCGAAGCTGCCGTCCTTGTTGCGGAAGATCGGGTTGCGCCAGCGGTGCGGTTCCTTGGCGGCTTCGCGAACCGCCGCTTCGTCGATCTCGACTCCTAGGCCAGGCCCCTCGGGCACCGGCAAATAGCTGTCGACCGGGGTCAGTGCTTCCTTGTTGAGGCAGAAGTTCAGGAGGTCGTGTCCACCTGTATTGTAATGGATACCGAGACTCACCTCCTGGATCGCATGGTTGGGGGTGCAGGCGGCGATCTGCAGGCAGGCGCCAAGAGCCAGCGGCCCGAGTGGGCAGTGCGGCGCCACAGCGACGTCATACGCTTCGGCCATTGCCGCGATCTTGCGAACTTCCAGGATGCCGCCGGCATGGCTGAGGTCGGGCTGGATGATGTCGACCACGCCCTGCTCAAAGACGGGCTTGAACTCCCACCGGCTGTAGAGTCGCTCGCCCAGCGCGATCGGGGTCGTGGTGTGGGCCGCGATCTCCGGCAGCCCGTCCATATTCTCGGCCAGCAACGGCTCTTCGATGAACATGAGGCCAAGCGGCTCCAGCACCTTGGCGAGCTGTTTGGCGAGTGGACGGTGGACCCGGCCGTGGAAGTCGAGGCCGACGTCCATGCCTTGCGCCTGCGCCGCCTCGACCCGCCTCACCACCTCGTCGAACTGCTTGTTGGTGCCGATCCAGTCGAGCTCGGCCGTCGCGTTCATCTTGACGGCATTGAAGCCCTGCGCCTTCCGGCCCGCCGCCGCCTCGCCGATCTCGTGCGGCCGGTCGCCGCCGATCCAGGCGTAGGAGCGGACCCTCTCGCGCACCTTGCCCCCGAGCATCTGCCACACCGGAAGGCCGAGCGCCCTGCCCTTGAGATCCCAAAGCGCCTGCTCGAGGCCGGCAAGCCCGGACATGATCACTGCGCCGCCGCGATAGAAACCGCCGCGGTAGCCGACCTGCCAGACGTCCTCGATGTTGAACGGATCAACCCCGATGAAGCGGTCGCGGAACACTTCGAACGCGCCCTCGACCGCCTCGGCCCAGCCTTCCAGGCTCGCTTCGCCCCAGCCGAAGGCGCCATCGTTGCTCTCGACACGGACGAACAGCCACCGCGGCGGGACCAGGAACGTCTCGATCTTGGCAATCTTCCGCCGGGTCACACTTGCGCTTTCTTTGCCTGGGTGCCGCTGCCGCCGAGGCCGCGCCCGGCCGCATCGTCATAGCCGTCGTCTTCGTCGGAAAGTTCGCCGATCTTCTTGATCGGAACGATCAGGCACACGCTTTGGGCCGGAAGCACGTTGCGCCAGTCGGAGATCAGCTGCTTGTACGCCTTGCCGACATTGCGGATCTTGCGGTCGAGGTCGAACAGACCGAGCGGGTTGACGTTGCCGTTCTGCTCGCGAAGCGCGGTGTCCCAGTCGACCTGGTCGGTCAGGCTGTACCAGGTGAAGCCGACCGTGGGGATGCCAACATTGCGAAGGCGGAGCACGTTGGCCCACTCCTTCCACAGCCATTTGACGGCCTCGTCGCCGTGCTGGCCTTCCCACAAATTGGTCTCGGTGTGCATCACCGGCAGGCGATAGCGGTTGTAATATTGCCGCGTGATCTCGGTGTAGCCGAACGTCTCTCCGGCGGCGACGGTATGGCCGTCGGCAAACACACGATGCTCGTTCAACTGGTAATAATCATTGCCGAAGATGCAGTGCTGCTTCAGCCGGTGATTGAGGAACCACTCATATTCATCGCGGGTCATGCCGTTATCGAGCAGATACTGGTACATCCCGCTGTCGACCCGCCGCCCGTAATTGAGGTCGAGGCTGAGGAAGCGCATCTGGTTCAGGACCTCGGCGCGGCCGATCGCTGCCGGCGAGTCGGCGTGATAATATTCCGACGATTCCGACTGGATGAAGATGGCGTCGTGGCGGCGCTTGAGGATCTCGATCATCCCCATGATGTTGGCCTTGACGAGGTGCTTGATCGCCGTGACGAACGACTGGTCATCCTTTTTCTGCTCGTTCCACCAGCCGTATTTGGCCGAGAAGACCGCGCAGATGAACATCTCGTTGATCGGGGTGTAGAGCTGCACCCACGGATAGCGCTCGGCGAATTCTCCGGCATAGGCCGCGAACAGCGCGGGGAAATCCGGGTTCTGAAAATTGCCGAGCCAGTCAGGGACGCCAAAGTGGCACAGGTCGACGATGGGCGTGATGCCGCGCTTCTTCAGGTCCGCGAAGGTGAGGTCGGTGAACTCCCAATCAAATTTGTTGGGGCCAAGATAGGTCTTGTGGATCGGGGGGCCGTAACGGAGATAGCTGATCCCGATCTCCTGGACGCAGTCGAAATCCTCGCGCCAGCGATCGTAATGGCCGCACACCGCCATCTCGTCGACGCGGGTCTTGCCATGATTGATTGTCGGGTAGCTGTTCTCGATCCCGGTCGCGAACATGAAGTTGGCGATGGTTCAATCTCCTCGGGGCCATGGTGGCCAGGCCGCACTAGCCTAGCCGGCTGAAAAGAAAACCTTGGAGCGAAGTCGCCTCGTCTCGGTTTTCCGCTATGGGCTGAAAAAGCATGCGCTGGGCTGAAGGTTTCATTGCAGTCGACTGGGGCACGACCAATCGTCGTGCCTATTTGATCGATGGCGAGGGCAAACGCACCCAGGAATTCGAGGATCACAAGGGGGTCCTCTCCGTTCCTTCGGGTGGGTTTCCCGATGCAGTCGCCGAAATCCGCGCCAGGCTCGGCGACAAACCGCTGCTGCTCGCCGGTATGATCGGCTCGAATCGCGGCTGGAAGGAAGCGCCCTACGTTGCGTGCCCCGCCGGCCTGGACGAACTTGCCGCCAAGCTGGTCTGGGCGGGAGAGCGCGAGGCGATCGTTCCGGGCGTCTCCTATATCGGCGACGGCCGCGCCGACGTGATGCGCGGTGAGGAAGTGCAATTGCTTGGCGCGGTTGCAGCCGGCCTGGTCGATCCGATGGATCTCGTCTGCCATCCCGGCACCCACAACAAATGGGCGACTCTGCGTCACGGCAAGATCGATCGCTTTCACACCGTGATGACTGGTGAGCTCTACAGTCTGCTTAGGGAGCACAGCATTCTCTCGGATCTGCTCCAGGGCGAAGTCGCGGCCAACGACGTGTTCAAGCAGGCCACGCGTCGTTCGATCGACGATGCGGCCCTATCGGCGGACCTGTTCGGTGTCCGCGCGGCGGTGCTCCTCGGCCAGATGAAGAAGGATGATGCTGCATCATACACCAGCGGTCTCCTGATCGGCGCCGACATCCGCACCGGCCTGTCGATCCCGAGCGGCGCGCAGATTGCCGTGATCGGACGGTCCGAGCTGACCCGTCTCTATGCGACCGCAATCGCCGCAACCGGACGTGAAGCAGTCGAGCATGACGGTGAGGGCTGCTTCCTCGCTGGAATCAACGAAATCGCGAAAAGGATCGACAAGTGAGCGCAAGCGAGCTGTTCCGCCATTACCTCGACCAATGCCCGCTGGTGGCGATCATCCGCGGCGTCACGCCCGGCGAGGCCGAAGCGATTGCCGACGCCATTTACGAAGGCGGAATCCGGATCATCGAAGTACCGTTGAACTCGCCCGACCCCCTGGCGAGCATCGAGCGGCTGGCGAACAGGTTCGGTGACCGCGTCCTGGTTGGCGCCGGAACAGTGCTTTGCACACGACAGGTGAGCGAGGTCAAACAAGCCGGGGGACGGATCATCGTCTCCCCCGATACCAACGTCGACGTGATCGCGGCGACGGCCGCAGCCGGGCTCGTCGCCAGCCCCGGCTATTTCACCCCCTCCGAAGCTTTCGCGGCGATCCGCGCCGGCGCGACCGCGCTCAAATTGTTCCCGGCCGAAGGCGCATCGCCGTCGGCCCTCAAGGCGCAGCTGGCGGTGATTACCTGTGGAATGCCTATCCTCGCGGTGGGCGGAATCAAGCCCGGTAACATGCGGCCATGGCTCGACGCCGGCGCCTCGGGATTCGGGCTTGGCGGCGGGCTCTATCAGCCGGGCCAGTCGCCCGAGGATACGCTCGCCAGGGCCCGCGCCTACGTCGACGGGCTGAAACAATGAAGCCGATCCGCGTCGCGATCATCGGCTATGGCAAGATTGCCCACGACCAGCATGTGCCCTCGATCCAGGGCAATTCGCGGTTCGAGCTGGTCGCGACGTCGAGCCGCTCGGGCCAAGGCGTCGCGCCGATCTTCACCGACTGGCGCGAACTGATCCACAGCATCGACGGGCTTCAGGCGGTTGCCATCACCACGCCCCCCGAGCCACGGTTCGAGATCGCCCGCGAATGCGCGCTTGCTGGTTTGCACTGCCTCCTCGAAAAGCCGCCGACCGCCGGCCTCGCTGAGATCGCGGCGCTCGACTGCCTTGCCCAAGCCGAAAGCGTCACGCTCTTCACGACCTGGCACGCGCAGCATAATCCCGCGGTCGATGGGGCGGCCAAGGCACTGGCCGGCAAACGCATCAAATCGCTCGAAATCCACTGGCACGAGGATGTCCACAAGTGGCATCCAGGCCAGCAGTGGATCTGGGAGCCGGGCGGATTCGGCGTGTTCGATCCCGGCATCAACGCTTTGTCGATCGCGACCAAGATCTTTCCCGGCGAGCTGTTCATCCAGTCGGCGAAGCTTCAGGTGCCGGAAAACGCCCAGACGCCGATCGCCGCCGACATCGTCTTCTCGAGTCCCCAGGCCGACGGGCCGCTGCACGCCAGCCTCGATTGGCGCCGGAGCGAGGGCGAGGAATGGACAATCGCCATCGAGACCAGCGATGGATCGACAGTGCGCCTCGAAGATGGCGGCTCCAAGCTGATCCTCAACGGCGAGGAGCAGCGCGCCGAGGGCCTCGGCGAATATCCCGACATCTACCGCGTCTTTGCCGACCTCATCGACGAACGCCGCAGCCTGGTCGACGTCGCTCCGTTCCGCCTCGTCGCCGATTGCCTGCTGGTCGGGCAGCGAACCGCTGTCGAGGCCGTTGCCATCTGATGGAGCAACTTGCGCCCGCGCGCATTTAAAGCTCGGGCCGCACTCGTAACCACCTAACCCTGCGGCCGCGGGAAATCCGAGTGGATGTGACGACAGACGAATTGACCCAGGCCGACGAGGCGTTCGCCGGCAACCGCCTCCTCTCCACATTCTCGAGGGAGGCGCGGGCGCTGCTCGAGCCGTTCGGGGAAGAGATCGAGCTTTCAGCTGGCGAGACGGTGCTCGAGCGCGGCGAGATCGTCCGCTTCAGCCTCTTCCCGGTCGGACCAACGATGATATCCATGACCGTGGAGCTGTCCGGCGGCCGTTCGGCCGAGGTCGCCTCGATCGGGCGAGAGGGCGCGGTTGGCGGAATCGTCAGCTGCGGCCAGGCTCCGGCCTTTTCGCGGGCGCGTGTGCTGGTGCCCGGCCCGGCGTTCCGGGTGCCCCTCGAAGCGCTCGAGGACGCCAAGGGCCGGTCGCCGTTCATCGCCAACCTGTTCTGCCGCTTCTCGGATTATCTGCTTGCCGAGGTTATGCAGTCGGTCGTCTGCAACGCCTTCCATTCGATCCCGGAGCGGGCGGCACGCTGGTTGCTTCACGCGCAGGATCGCGCCGGCGACCGCATCGAGCTCACTCAGGAAGCGTTCGCCGACCTGCTCGGCGTGCAGCGCACCACCATCAATGCGGTCGTCCAGCAGCTCGCATCCGAGGCGCTGATCGCCACCGGCCGCGGCAATGTGCGCGTAACCGACCGTGCGGGTCTCAAGCACCGCTCGTGCGAATGTTACGACCGGCTACAGCACCACTTCGACGCGGTCATCGGGACGACCGGCCGCGGCTGAGCATCAGTTGTTCGTGATGTTCGACTTCGACTTGACGACGGCCGCCTGAGCGGCGCCACACAGACCGTCGGAATTGTTGAGCGTGATTGCGGTCCAACCGTCAGCCATGCGCTCGTTACCCTTGAGCGTCTTGATGTCATACTGAGGCTTGATCTTGCTCAGCTGGGGGGACGCCGCACCCCACTCCTTGACGATCTTGATCGGCGCATACTGGCGCTTGCCGCTGGCCATTCCGGTAGCCACGTCGCGTGGGCTCTTCACTTGGTAGGAAGCCTGCTGCAGCTTGCCGTCAGTGCAGGTCAGCCTGAGATAGGCATCATCGGGGCGCCCATCGCCGTCGAGATCGCCGGCATGGACTTCGAGATAAGCCGGTGAATGATTTGGCGGCTGAACCGCAACATTTACGATTTCGAGTGTCTGCCAGTCGTCCATCGCCATCGTCTTCCCGCCCGGCGAAGCGACGGCAGCGAGCAATAATAATGATAGCATCGGATTTCCCCCTTCCAAAGCGACGGGAGAATGCGCTTGTTCGGGCGCTCAGGCAAGCAAGCGCCAGCCCAGAGTCTCGCCGGCGTGGAAGGGGACGAGGCCTTCGATTTCATGCGGCACCTCGACCTCCTCGTGCTGAAGCGTGACCGTCTCCTCGTTAACCGGCAAGCCGTAGAAACGCGCCCCGTTGATCGACGCGAACGCCTCCAGCTTGTCGAGCGCACCTTCCTCCTCGAACACGCCCGCATAGCTTTCGAGCGCATAAGGCGCATTGAAGATGCCGGCGCAGCCGCACGCACTTTCCTTCGCATGGCGGGCGTGCGGCGCGCTGTCGGTGCCGAGGAAAACGTTCGCCCAACCGGAAACGGCTGCTCGCCGCACGGCCAGCCGATGCTCCTCGCGCTTGGCGACGGGGAGGCAATAAGCGTGCGGGCGAAGACCTCCGGCGAACAGCGCATTGCGGTTGATGATCAAATGCTGCGGCGTGATCGTCGCGCCGACGCGCCCCGTGGCCACAAAATCGACCGCGTCCGAGGTCGTGATATGCTCGAGGACGATCTTGAGTTCGGGAAAATCGCTCGTCAGCCGGGTCAGTATGCGGTCGATGAACACGGCTTCGCGGTCGAACACGTCGACCTCGGGGTCCGTGACCTCGCCGTGGACGCACAGCACCATCCCGACCTTCTCCATCCGCGCCAGCGCCGGGTAGATGTTGCGGATGTCGGTAACGCCGCTGGCGCTGTTGGTCGTCGCGCCGGCCGGGTAGAGCTTGGCCGCGACCCACACCCCTTCCGAATGTCCGCGCGCAATTTCATCCGGATTTGCTTGGTCGGTCAGGTAACAGGTCATGAGGGGAGTGAAGCCCGGTGCCGTCGCCTCGAGGATGCGCTTGCGATAGTCTCGCGCAGCTTCGACGCTCGCCACCGGCGGCACCAAATTGGGCATCACGATCGCCCGCGCGAACTGCCGCGCAGTATGAGGCGCGACCTTCTGAAGCATCTCCCCGTCACGCAAATGCACGTGCCAGTCGTCGGGTTTGCGGATGGTCAGGGTTTGCGATGCCACGTCGCGCTCCCTAACTGACAGCCATGGCCGCTACCACCCTCACCGACCGCGCAGTCGTCCGGCTGTCCGGCGAAGACGTTCGCGGTTTCTTGCAGGGTCTCGTCACCAGCGACGTTGCTGGCCCGCTGCCGGTCTGGGCGGGACTGCTGACGCCGCAGGGCAAGTGCCTGTTCGATTTCATCATCTGGGAACACGGCGAGGACTTGCTGCTCGACTGCGAGGCGGCGTCCTCGGGCGACCTTATCAAGCGCCTGACCATCTATCGACTGCGGCGCCCGATCCACATCGAGCGCGATGCCTCACTCGCCATCCATTGGTCGACTGGCGGACAGGGCACGACCGACCCGCGCCTGCCTGCACTCGGCAACCGGTGGCTGCAAAGCCGTACCCCTGCGGAGGCAGGGGTCCAGTCCCAAGAAAAACAGTCTGGGCTCCTGCCTTCGCAGGAGCACAAATGGCTCGAGCATCGCCTGCGCCTCGGCGTCTGCGAAGGCCGCGCCGAGCTCGGCGACATTCTTTGGCTCGAATGCAATGCCGCCGAGCTGAATGGCGTCAGCTTCACCAAGGGTTGCTTCGTCGGCCAGGAGAATACGGCGCGGATGAATTGGCGGCAGAAGGTCAACCGCCGCCTGGTCGTGGTCGAGACCGACGCGCCCGGTCCGCGCACCCGCGTCCATTACCCGGAGCTCGGCCTTGCCGTTGAGCACCGCCGCAGATGACCTCGAAGGCGCCATCATCCCGGATTGGCTGAAGGAAGTGCTGGCTCAGCCGACCACGGCATAGGCGCGCACCGGGAAGGTGCCCATGCCCTTCACCTTGGGCGGTACGGCGGAGAAGTGGAAGCCGCTGTCGGGCAAGCTTCCGAGCCCAGTCATATGCTCACAGATCGGGATCCCGGCGGCGAGCAGGATGGTGTGCACCGGCCGCGTCCGCACCCTTGTGTCGTCGATATTGTGGCTGTCGATGCCGACCAGCGCCGCACCTTGCCGCACCAGCCATTCGGCTGCCGCCGGGGTCAGAAACGAGTGATCGTTGTAATAGGATTCCTCGCCCCAATGCCGGTCCCAGCCGGTGGCGACCAGCACCGCGCAACCGCGTACATCGAGTCCGTCGAAGGTCGCGGCGTCCACCGCGAGCCCGGACTCGAACGGCTGCCGGACGACGATCGCCGGAAGATTCGCAAACGCCTGAACCGGAACCTCGCTAAGGTCCTTTCCGTCAGCGAAGCGGTGCGACGGAACGTCGACATAGGTGCCGGTATTGGCGACCATGTCGATGCGGCCAATCTGGAAGGTCTCGCCGCCATCGTAATTGGCGGCGGATTGCTCGCGCGACAGGAAGTCGCAGATATGCGGACCGGGCAACCCCTTGTAGGTCACCATTCCGTCGGCGATGATGTGGCTTAGGTCGACGATCCGCTGCGCTGCGCGATCTTCCATAAGGTGACGACCCCGATCCCCATCCAAATGACGTTGAGGGCGGTAGAGGGAATGGCGCGGTGCCACCAGCCGTTGATCACGAACCCTGCCGCGCCGACGATATTCATCCATTGATATACCGGCGACTGGCCGGTGAGCTTGCCCGCCGAAATCAGCAGATAACCGAGCAGGATCAGCAGCGCGCCGGTCCAGCCGGCGACTTCGACCGCGACATCCACGACGCTCATGCCGGCCAGCTACGCCCGTCGACCTGCTTCACGGGAAGTCCATCGAACGTTCCCGGCTCGAACAGGCGAGCGTTGATGCCGATCCGCTCGTGCGGCGGATCGGTCAGAGGCGTCCAGTGCGTGATGATCCCGCAGTGGCGGCAGCGCTGCTGAGCGATGTAGGCCGGGTTCGAATCGGCCCGCACATAGCTGTCGAGCTCGCCTTCGATCTTGACCTCATCGGAGGCGAAATAGATGCCCTGAAAACCGCTCTTGGTGCACAGGCTGCAGTTGCATTGCGTGACAGAATCGGGCTCGCGCGAAAGCGTGATCCGTACGCGGCCACAGTGGCAGGTGCCGACCAGCCCGCCGTCGCTCACTGCGCGGCGAGCTTCCGCAGAACATATTGCAGGATGCCGCCCGCCCGGAAATATTCGAGCTCGTTGTAGGTATCGATCCGGCAACGCGCGGTGAAGCTTAGCTCTTCGCCGCTGTCGCGCGTGACCTTTACCTCGACATCCTGCCGTGGCTGAATTTCAGCCATGCCGGTGATCGTATATTTCTCGGTGCCGGTGAGGCCGAGGCTCGCGGCATTCTGCCCGTCCCGGAACTGCAGCGGCAGCACGCCCATGCCGACCAGGTTCGAGCGGTGGATACGCTCAAAGCTCTCGGCGATTACCGCGCGAACGCCCAGCAGGAGGGTGCCCTTGGCCGCCCAGTCGCGCGAGCTGCCGGTGCCATATTCCTTGCCGGCG
>JAZKBB010000022.1:0-12639 GCA_040388865.1 Pseudomonadota bacterium
TTCGGCCACAGCGACCTCAACGCTGCGCGTCTACCAGTTCCGCCACGACCGCACGTCATGAAAAAGGGCCGGCTGCGAGGCGCGGCCAGCACTGGCAAGGCGCGGCCCCTAGCAAAGCCTCCACAGGGGCGCAATGCTGACTGCTGAGGACTGCATCGGGTCCAGAATGGCACAATCCTTAAAGCGCTGTTTACCAAAAGGCGGCGACGGCGTTACCGTTGCTTATGATCCTGCTTGCCGCAGCCGCGCTTGCCACCGCCCCCACGCCGTCCACGGCGCCGGCAACGGTGCAAGCCACCGCCACGATCCGCGTGCTGCAGGGGGTTCGACTCAAGCTCGATGCGGCAACAAATCCGGGAGCGCCGCCGGCGCGCGATGCTGTCCTGCGGCTGAGCGATGGCGCCACTCAGTCGGCAAAACTCATCGAATTTCAATAGCTTGATGCTTCAGGCCTTCTGGCCGAGCGTGAGCGTCAGATATTCTCCACCGGGCGGAACGCTAACCTCGGCGCTGTTGAAACTGGCGCTCGCGCCAGCGGCGAGCGAGGGCGCCGGAGGCTGGATCGTCCAGCTGTAGACCAGCTTGCCGGCCTGATTCGTGAGCTTGGCATTAAGCGGCGGCACCGCTTGCTCGCGGGCGGTTGGATTGATGACCCGGCCCGACACCGTCAGCAGCTCATTGCCGCTGGCGAGCTGGACACGCTCGACATGCGGCGGATTGGAGACTTGGAGCGGGCTGTCCGTCGCAGACGCGAGCCCGAGGCGCGCTTTCAGGCTGGGCGGCGCCAAAAACCAGAACGCAATGGCAAGCACGACAATCACCAGAGCGGCGATCAGGAGCTTGATCAGCCCACCGCCGCGGCGCGGGGCCTCCTCATCCTCGCCAGCGAACGGGCTGAATGTGTCAGGCGCGGGTTCAGCTTCGGGAGGCGCGCCCCAGTCAGCGGCCGGCTGCGCCGCCTGTTCTACGGGATCCGCTGCCTCCGGATCGGCTTGCCCGTCGATGACCGCCTCTTCATAAGCGCGCTCTTCAGCCTCGGGGCCGCTGCGCGCATCTATCAGCGCGGCTTCGGCAAGACTTTCATCCTCTTCATCCGCAGCTGTTTCGGGTTTGGCTACCGGTCCGACATCATCGACCGCCTCCGTTTTGGAGGCTTCCGGCGCTTCGTCAGCGGTGGCTTCTAACGTCTCCACGTCAGGATTCTCGTGCCAGCTGTGCTTGCACGCGGCGCATCGCACCTGCCGGCCTTCGGGCGGGATTGCGCCGTCCTTCACGACATATTGAGTGCCGCAACTTGGGCAGGTCAGGATCATTGCAACAAAAAGCCCTCTTCCGGGACTGTCAGAGGACGGTAAACAGGAATGAATGGGGCTTGGCAAGGCGGGCGGTTCGCGCATTGCCTTTAAGTTCTGCGGGGAGGCAAGTGGCGGCAGTTGCGGAATTCGACAGCGTTGGCCTGCGCTACGGCACCGGCGCCGAAGTCCTGCGCGACCTCGACTTTCGCCTGCGCACCGGCTCCTTCTATTTCCTCACGGGGCCGTCCGGCGCGGGCAAGACGTCGCTGCTCAAATTGCTCTACCTCGCGCAGCGGCCGACGCGGGGCCGGATCAAGCTGTTCGGCGAGGAGCTGAGCGAGGCGCCACGCGACTCGCTCCCCCCGTTCCGCCGCCGGATCGGCGTCGTGTTCCAGGACTTCCGGCTGGTGCGGCACTTGTCGGCTTTCGAGAATGTCGCGCTGCCCCTGCGCGTCGGTGGAGCAAACGACGAGGATGTGGAGGGCCCGGTTCGCGAAATGCTTGCCTGGGTCGGGCTCGCCGACCGCGCCAGCGCCCGGCCGCCGACATTGTCGGGCGGCGAGCAGCAGCGCGTCGCTATCGCCCGCGCGGTCATCAACCGGCCCGAGTTGCTTGTCGCCGATGAGCCGACCGGCAACGTCGATGCGGAGATGGCCAATCGCCTGATGGGCTTGTTCACCGCCATGAACCGGCTCGGCACAACGGTCGTTGTCGCCACCCACGACGTCGGCCTTATCAATGCCACGCCGGGCGCGCAGCTGATCCGCCTCGAAAATGGGACGCTGGTTGATCCTACCGGCACGCTTCGCAACCCGCCCCAATCGCCGCGGAGCACGGCCTGATGTTCGATTGGCTGTTCGTCTCCCCGGCCGAGCGGCGGCTGCTCGGAGTGCCGCGCTTCGGCGGACCGACGCCGTGGGTGATTGCGATCATGACCTTCTCGATCATGCTGATCGCGGCGAGCGGGCTCGCGCTTGCGAGTACCGCGGCCTTGGTCAGCCGGTCGATCGAATCCCGCTACGGCCTCGAAGTACCGGGCGGCGCCGCGAATTTGTCGGCGCTGGTTCAGTCGGTGCGATCCAGCCCCGGCGTCACTTCGGTCGACGCAGTCCCCGAAAGCGACATGCGCAAGACGTTGGAGCGTTGGCTGGGCCCGGCCGCGCAAAGCGCCGACCTGCCGGTGCCCGCGCTGATCGACTTCGATGCCGCGCCGGCGACAAACCTGGTCTCACTCGAACAGCGCGCGAAAGCCATCGCTCCCGGTGCCCGCCTAGTCGCCCACCGCGAGAGCGTCGGACCCCTTCTCCACTCGCTGCGGCTGCTGCAATGGGTGGCATTCGGGCTGGTGCTGATGCTGAGCGGCGCCGCGTCGGCCGCTGTCGTCCTCGCCGCGCGCGGCGCGCTCGACACCCACCGCTTCACGATCGAGGTGATGCACGGCATCGGCGCGACCGACATCCAGGTCACGCACCTTTTCCAGCGCAAGATCCTGATCGAGGCCCTGATCGGCAGCGTTGCCGGCGCGCTCGCAGCCGCCTTTGTCCTGCTGCTGCTTGCGAGCGGCGCCGCGCTTGCCGGTGAGCTGACGGGTGGCGCGACTCTCGGCCTGGTGGACCTCCTGATCCTCGCTTTGCTGCCGTTTGCGTTGACTCTGCTGGCCACCTGGGTTGCGCGAACTGCCGTACTCCGTTCATTGCGCAAGGCGCTATGATCCTCCGGCTTGGCGCCCTGCTGGTCCTTATATACGGGCTCGGCTTCATCCTGTTCGCGTTCACGCTCGGCAATCCAGCCCCGGCCGACGCGCCCGCGACCGATGCCGCGATCGTCCTCACCGGCGGTGCTGGCCGGATCCAGCATGCCGTCGATGTGGTGAAGCAGCATGAGGCGAAGCGGCTGCTCGTTGCCGGGGTCGATCCGTCCGTCACCAAACCGGATCTAGCCCGGCGAATCCCCGGGAGCGGTCCGTGGCTCGCCTGCTGTATCGACCTCGGTAGCGAATCGGTCGATACCCGTTCGAATGCGGAGGAAGCCGGCCGATGGCTCGCCCGCCACAAGTACAAATCGGTCCGGCTGATCACCAGCGACTGGCACATGCGCCGCGCGCGCTACGAATTCCAAAAGGTGCTGGGCAGCAAATATCAGCTGACGACCGACGCCGTCCGGACCGAGCCCAGTTTCCTGACCTTGTTCGGCGAGTACAACAAATATGTGCTTCGCCGCCTCGCGGTTTGGGTCGACCTGTGACCGCTCTGCGGTCGCTGCTTTACGCAGCGATCTTCTATCCCGCGACTGTCGCCTGGGTGCTGGTTGGCCTCCCTGCGAGCTTGCTCGGCCGGCGCACGACCTTGGCAATCGTGCTGAGCTGGACTCAATTCCATCATATGCTCGTGACCCGCGTTTTAGGAATTCGGGTCAAGGTGGAAGGGCGGATTCCGCCCGGCCCGCATCTCATCGCCGTCAAGCACCAGTCGATGTTGGAGACGATGGAGATGGTACGGCTGACGGACGCCCCGGTCATCGTCATCAAGAAAGAGCTCGCCGACATCCCGCTCTTCGGCTGGATGACACGACGTTATGGCGTCATCGCGGTCGAGCGCTCGTCGGGCGCGAAGGCGCTCCGCGCGCTGGTCGATGAAGGCCGCGAGGCGATTGCGACCGGACGCTCGATCATCATCTATCCGGAGGGTACACGAGTCCGAGTTGGCGATATGCCGCCGCTCAGGTCGGGGTTCGCCGCGCTCTATCGTGCGCTCGGTCTTCCCGTCGTGCCGGTCGCAGTCGACAGCGGCCGCCTGTGGGGGCGCGGGTTCGACCATCGCAGCGGGACAGTGACATTGAAGATCGCCGAGACGATTCCCGCTGGTCTCGATCGCAAGAGCGTCGAAGCGCGGGTCCACGCCGCCATTAACGCGCTCGAATCAACTCCTGAGGCGAGCGCCTAACTTCTCAGCCGCCGCCACGACCCGCGCCGAAATCTCGCCGATCTGCTCGTCGGTGAAGCTCTTCTCGTTCGGCTGGAGCGTGACTTCGAATGCCAGGCTGAGCCCGTCCGCGGCCTCAAATCGGTCGAACAAGCGGACACCGGTGATCGCGGTCTTGTCGGCTCCGCGGATCGCGCGGACGAAGGTCTCCGCAGGCACGTCCGGCGGGACGATGAAGGCGAAGTCGCGCGAGACTGCCTGCAGTGCAGGCGGCGCATATTGCGATCGGGCACGCCCGCTCGACCGCGGCGCGGGGATCGCATCGAGGTAAATCTCGGCCGCGATGAGGCCCGTCGGCGCGTCGAGACTCTTTGAAAGGCTTGGGTGGAGTTCGCCGAACGCCGCGACGATCGTTTTCGGGCCGAGCCCGAGCTTGGCCGAGCGCCCCGGATGCCAGGTCGGACTTGCGTCGGGCATGACTTGGAGGTTGGCGACCGGCGCGCCGGCCGCCTCGAGCAAGGCGAACACTTCGGCCTTGGCGTCGAACGGGTCGAAGATTTGCGCCTTACCAGCCCGCCAGCTGCGCGGCTGCCGTTCGCCCGCAAGGACGAGCCCGAGCGTCGCATGCTCATCATCGCCGAGGTAGCGGCGGCCGATTTCGAACAGCCGGACGGACGCCGCGCCGCGATCGAGGTTGCGTTGCGTTGCCGCGATCAGTCCCGGCAGGAGCGACGGGCGCAGGACCTTCATCTCTTCACTGATCGGGTTCGCCAGTCGCCAATCGCCACCGCCGAACGCCTCGGCTTCGGCCTCCGAAATGAAGCTCCAGGTGACCGCTTCGTCGAGCCCGCGAGCCGCAGCGGTGCGGCGGACTCGCCGTTCCACGAGCTGCGAGCGGGTTGCGGTCGACTTGGCCACGCCCGGCCCGCGCCGAAGCGGCGTCGAGGGCACCCGGTCGTAGCCGGTGATGCGCGCGATCTCTTCGACCAAGTCGGCTGGGCCGTCGACGTCACGACGCCACGTAGGGATCGTCACTCGATTCCCGTCGACTTCGAAGCCGAGGCTCTGCAGGATTTCTCGCTGGCGCGGCTCGGGCACCTCGATTCCGCCGAGCGATTTGGTGCGGCCAAAATCGAAGGTGACCGTGCGCCGATCGACCGGGGCATCGCCGACGCGAAGCGCCGCCGACGGCTCGCCACCACAGATGTCGATAATCAGCCCTGTGAGTATCGCCAGGCCCTCGTCGAGGAAGGCGGGGTCGACGCCGCGCTCGAAACGGCTGCGCGCGTCGCTGGTCAGACCGAGCGCCTGGCCGGTCCGCGCGATCCGCTCGGGCGTGAAATAGGCGACCTCGAGCATGACGTCGGTGGTGCCGGTGCTGACGCCCGAATCCTCGCCGCCCATGATGCCGCCGATGTCATGCACCTGGGCATCATCCGCGATCACCGTCATGAACGGCTCGAGCGCATATTCCCTCTCGTTGAGTGCCAGTACCATCTCACCCGGCTTGGCTGCGCGGGCGGTGAGGCCGCCAGTCAGCTTCGCGGTGTCGTAAGCGTGCGCCGGGCGGCCATGATCGAGCATCACGTAATTGGTGATGTCGACCAAAGCCGAGATCGCGCGCTGCCCGGCAGACTTCAGGCGTCGCTGCATCCACTCGGGCGAGGCGCCATTCTTCACGCCGCGGACTGCGCGGCCGAAGAAGGCGGGGCAGCCTTCCGGATCTTCAATGCGGATCGGCACCGGGCAAGGGAAAGCCCCTTCGATCTGTGGCACCGCGAGCGGCTTTAGCGTGCCGGTCCCGGCGGCGGCGAGGTCTCGGGCAATCCCGCGCACACCCATGCAATCCTGGCGGTTGGGGGTGACGTTGACGTCGAATACCGGGTCGTCGAGCCCGGCATAAGCAGCGAATGCCGCTCCGACCGGCGCGTCGGAGGGCAGCTCGATAATTCCGCTATGGTCGTCGCCAAGCTCGAGTTCGCGCGACGAGCACATCATGCCACGGCTCTCGACCCCACGAATCGCGGCGACCTTCAACGTCAGGTCGCTGCCTGGGATGTACGTCCCGGCCGGGCCGAAGACGCCCAGCATTCCGGCACGGGCATTGGGCGCTCCGCACACCACCTGCACCGGACCTTCACCCGCATCGACGGTCAGCACCTGCAGCTTGTCGGCCTGCGGATGCTTCTCGGCGGTCAGCACCTTGGCGATGCGGAACGGCGCCAGCGCTTCGGCCGGGTTGCTGACCTCTTCGACTTCGAGGCCAATGGCGGTCAGCTTGTCGGCGACTTCCTGGGCGGAAGCCTCTGTCTCCAGATGCTGCTTCAGCCACTCGAGCGAGAACTTCATGCGCCGACTCCACCCGACAGCGTCGGCACGTCGAGCGCGCGGAAGCCGTAATGTTTGAGCCAGCGGATATCGCCGTCGAAGAAGGCGCGGAGGTCGTCCATGCCATATTTGAGCATCGCCAGCCGATCGATGCCGCATCCGAACGCAAAGCCCTGCCACTCGTCAGGGTCGAGCCCCATGTTCGCGATCACGCGCGGGTGGACCATCCCGCTGCCGAGCACCTCCATCCAGCCTTCCTGCCCGCCGACGACGCGGCGGCCCTTTTCCATCGACCAGCCGACGTCGACCTCGGCCGACGGCTCGGTGAACGGGAAATACGAAGGCCGCATCCTGAGCACGACGTCCTCGCGCTCGAAGAATGCCTTGAGGAAGGTTTCGAGCGTCCATTTGAGGTGACCAAGCGTGATGCCCTTGTCGAGCACCAGCCCTTCCACCTGGTGGAACATCGGGGTGTGGGTCGCGTCGCTGTCTGAGCGGTACACCCGCCCCGGTGCGATCGCGTAGATCGGCGCGCCCTGCTTCTCACCGGCGCGGATCTGCACCGGCGACGTATGCGTGCGCAGCACCTTCGGCTCTTCCCCGGGCGATCGCGGCTCGAGGTAGAAGGTGTCCTGCATCGCCCGCGCAGGGTGGTTCTCCGGCATGTTGAGCGCAGTGAAATTATACCATTGGGTCTCGATCTCCGGCCCTTCGGCGACCGAGAAGCCGAGGTCCACGAAGATTTCCGCGAGTTCGTCCATCACCTGGCTGACTGGGTGGACGGTACCGCTGACGATCTCGGGCGCGGGAAGCGACAGGTCGATGCGCTCGGTCGAGAGCTTGCGCTCCAGTTCCGCCGCTTCGAGGGCGCCTTTGCGCGACGCAATGGCGTCACTGACCGCCTCGCGCAGCGCATGGATTTTGGGCGCCTCGGCGGCGCGGACCTCCGGAGCCATCGCTCCCAGCGACTTCAACAGCGCCGTTACCGATCCGGACTTGCCGAGCGCCGCAACGCGCAGGGCTTCGAGGTCGCCGAGACTGTCCGCGGCGGCTATCCGGTCGATCATGGTTTCGGCGTCGATCATCGCCCCGGCTCTAGCAATGCCGCAGCGCAAAATGCAAAGCGTGGATTATGAGTGACTGGCCCGAGCTCAGCGTCGAGCACGACCACGAGACCTTGGCGGTCCTGCACCTTGGGGCGCAGATGCTCGGGAAGATCAGGGTCGCGCATGCACCTTGGGTCAATCACGGCTGGCACGTCGCGCTTCAGCCGAATGCCCGCGGCCTCTCCACGCTGCCGACTGCGGCGAGCGGCGGGCGGACCTTTACTTTGACTCTCGACCTCTGCCGCCACGCCATCGTGCTGTGGGTCAGCGACGAATCGCGTGAGGAGCTGCCGCTCAATGCCGGCAGCATCGCCGCGCTCCACGAGCGCCTCGTCGCCATGCTCGATGCCCATGACCTGCCGTCAAACTTTAACGGCGTGCCCAACGAAATTCCGAACGCCATCCCGTTCGCCGAAGACAAGGCGCCGCGCGACTATGATCGTGACTCAGCAAGCCGTTTTCGCGAATCGTTGGCGGCGATGCTGCCGGTGTTCGCCCGCTTCCGCGCCGGCTTTGCGGGCAAGGCCAGCCCTGTCCACTTCTGGTGGGGCAGCTTCGATCTCGCGGCGAGCGTCTTCTCCGGGCGGAAAGCGCCGCCCCATCCCGGCGGGATGCCCGGGCTGCCGAACCGAATCGCGCGCGAGGCCTATAGCCATGAAGTCGCCAGCGCCGGCTTCTGGGCGGGGGGAGTGACCGCGGCCGAGCCGTTCTTTTACAGCTACATCTACCCCGAGCCCGATACCTATCGTTCGGCACCGGTCGCTCACGGCCGCTTCGATCAAAGTTTCGGCGAGTTCATCTTGCCCTATGCGGAGGTTCGGGCCTCTGCCGATCCGGCAAAGACGCTCAGCGAGTTCTTGCATTCTGCGTACGAGGCCGGCGCGGATCTCGCCAAGTGGGACCGCGCCGCGCTGGAGCGGGAGCCCGTCGCCCCCTAGCTAGCCACGAGCCAATAGGACGAAATCGACTTGCTGTTCGACGCTGGCCGCGGCTCACCTTTTGCGACCGCTGCCAGGCGACCGAACGCTACTCGATCTGCGTGGAGCCCGTGCTACAATGAGCGAAGTGCTAGACCGTCCCCGCATCATTGCCGAACCTTCCCGCATCCGCGGCGCAGACGAGGTGCTGGGCGAATCGGCGCTCGAGTTCCTCGCCGAGCTGCATGAGCGATTCGATGGCCGCCGCCGCGTCTTGCTCGACCAGCGGTTGGAGCGGCAGGCGCGGTTCGACGCTGGCGAGCTGCCGGATTTCGCGGAGGACACGCGGCACATTCGCGACGCCGATTGGACCGTCGCTGACATCCCGTCTGACCTCCTGGACCGCCGCGTCGAGATCACCGGGCCGACGAACGCCAAGATGCTGATCAATGCGCTTAACAGCGGCGCGAAGGTGTTCATGGCGGATTTCGAGGACGCGACGTCCCCCGTCTGGGACGAATTGCTCCAGGGCCAGCTGAACCTCCGACAATATTGGGCCGGGCGGCTCCACTACACCGACCCGGACAGCGGCAAGCATTATGCGGTCGGCGAGCATCCCGCGGTGCTGATGGTCCGCCCCCGCGGCTGGCATTTGCCGGAGGATCACGTCACCGTCTCGGGCGACGTCGTCGCCGGTGCTCTGTTCGATTTCGCTTTGTACCTCTGGCACAACGCCCGCGCAGCGCTGACCCGGGGCTCGGGCCCCTATTTCTACCTTCCCAAGCTCGAGAGCCGCCACGAAGCCGCGCTGTGGAGCGACGTCTTCGCCTTCGCCGAGGCCAAGCTCCGGCTCGAGCGCGGGACGATCAAGGCCACCGTGCTGATCGAGACTTTGCCCGCGGCGTTCGAGATGGACGAGATCCTCTACGCCCTCAAAGAGAATATCGTCGGCCTCAACTGCGGCCGCTGGGATTATATTTTCTCCTACATCAAGCGTCTCGGCCGCTCGCCCGATCGGGTCACGCCCGACCGCGCCTTGATGACCATGGATAAGGCATTCCTCGCGGCTTACTCGCTGCGGCTGGTCGTGACCTGCCACCGCCGCGGCGCCTTCGCCATGGGGGGCATGTCGGCCTTCATTCCGGTCAAGGGCGACGAGGCGGCGAACGCGGGCGCGCTGGAGAAAGTCCGCGCCGACAAGCTCCGCGAAGTCGCAAACGGCCATGACGGGACCTGGGTCGCGCATCCGGCGCTGGTGCCGGTCGCGGCGGAGGTGTTCGCGTCGATCGCGCCGAACCAGTTATCGAAGATGCCGAAGCACGTTCCCGGCCGCGATGAGATGCTTCAGCTGCACGAGGGTGTCCGCAGCGAGGCCGGCGCGCGCGAGAACATCCGCGTCGGCGTCCAGTATCTGGCCGCCTGGCTCGGCGGGAAGGGCGCGGTGCCGCTCTACAATCTGATGGAGGATGCGGCGACGGCCGAGATCTGCCGCACGCAGCTGTGGCAATGGCTGAAGTATGAAGCGCCGCTGGCAGATGGCCGGAATTTCACCCTCGGCCTGTTCGAGGAATGGTTCGACGAGGAAGTCGGCCTGCTCACCCAAGTGCCGGACATCGCCGAAGCCGCGCGGCTGATGCACAACATGATCGTCGCGGATGACTTGGTCGAGTTCCTGACGCTGCCGGCCTACGAGCTGCTGGACTGAAACTATTACTCCGGCCATTCCTTCAATTGTGAGGAATGTCGCTCTGTCAGTCCTGCTAGTTCTGAGCGCTTGTCACATGACGACGCCGCCGCAGGAGAATTTTACCTTGCGGGCGGGAAGCCGTGGAGCGGGTCCGTTCATTCATGCTCTCGAACGCGCATTTGGAACATCGGCCGCAGTCGAAAGCCTTGATCGTCACGATTCGGACGCGACCGAAATGTTCGAGATAAGCGGTCAGGGAGTAACTATTGTTGTCGACCCAATTCCGGATGATCGTTGCAACCCAAACGCTCCGATGCACTCAACCTACAAGCAGGGCGAATATCGTATCGATTTGGTCTTCGAGACGAACTCGAATGAACAGCGAAAAACTGCGAAGCAACTGCTTCTCAAATCCATCACCGATGCAGGATTAGCTGCGGTTCCGTTCAAGGAGTGTTGAACGAAAAGGGCGCCGGAATCGCTCCCGACGCCCTTCCTTGTTCGAGCCTGAGAAAGCTTAAGCCGCCTTCTTCTCCAGCGCACCCTTCGCCTGGGCGATGATCGCGGAGAACGCCTCGGCCTCGTGCATCGCGATGTCGGCGAGCACCTTGCGGTCCAGCGTGATGCCGGCGAGGTTCAGCGCGTGGATGAACTGGCCGTAGGTCAGCCCTTCGGCGCGGACCGCGGCGTTGATGCGCTGGATCCACAGAGCGCGGAAGCTCCGCTTCTTCACCTTGCGGTCGCGGTAGGCGTACTGCCCGGCCTTCTCGACGGCCTGGCGGGCGATCCGGATCGTGTTCTTGCGACGGCCGTAATAGCCCTTCGCCTGATCCAGGATCCTCTTGTGCTTGGCGCGGCTGGTTACGCCGCGTTTGACGCGTGCCATGTTCTATCCGCTCCTTACTTGAGGCCGTAGGGCGCCCAGGCCTTGACCCGAGCCGTATCGACTTCGGAAAGGACTCGGGTACCGCGGTTCTGGCGGATGTATTTTGCGTTGTGGCTGATCAGCCGGTGGCGCTTGCCAACGACGCCGTGCTTGAGCTTGCCGGTCGCCGTGAGCTTGAAGCGTTTCTTGACGCCGCTCTTGGTCTTGAGCTTGGGCATTTTCGTCTCCTTGTTGCACCGCTGGGGCGCGACGTTATCCAACCGCCGCGGCATGCCTCTTGGCCGGGCCATTGGTTTTTCCAACGATCTGGAAAGCGCGCGCCTATAGATTGGACGAGGCGCGCTGGCAACCTACCAGGGCAGCTCCGAGCCGTCCCGGCGGAGGAATTTGCCCGTGTCGTCGATCGTCAGCCGTTCGATCAGCTGACGCATGGCGGAAACGCTTTCCTCCGGCGTGATCTCCGCGCCCGCGCCGCCCATGTCGGTCTTCACCCAGCCGGGGCTGAGCAAGACGCAGGCGACGCCGCGCGGTTTCGCTTCGAGCGCGAGATTGCTCCACGCCATGTTGAGCGCGGCCTTGGACGTCCGGTACGGCACCCATCCGCCACCATTGTCGCCGATGCTGCCCATCCCGCTGGAAATGGCGATCATCTTGCCGCCTTCGGCCATGTTTGGAAGCAGCGCCTTGCCCAGCTGATAAGGGGCGATGGCGTTGACCATCATCATCGCCTGCCAGGCGCGGGCGTTCTCCGCACCCTCGGTGTTCATCGGCTGGCTGGTTCCGGCATTGGCGATGAACCGGTCGAGCGGCTGGTCGATCGCGAACCCGGCCACGGCGTCGGCATCCGACAGGTCGAGCGGCTTAACCGTGACCCCAAGCGCGTCGAGTTCGGGGCTCGAATGGCGCGCCGTGGCTATGACCTGCCAGCCGTCGCTCGAATATTGCCGCGCGAGTTCGAGGCCGATGCCCCTGTTCGCGCCGGTGATGAGGATATTGGGCATGTGCTCTCTCCGTCACCCCAGCGAAGGCTGGGGTCCATGTCATGGTCCAATGCACATGGCAGCAACATGGATGCCAGCCTGCGCTGGCATGACGTTAGTCGAACAGGCTCGAGACCGACGCTTCGTCGGAGATGCGGCGGATCGCTTCGGCCAGCAGTGGCGCGACCGTCAGCCGGCGGATCTTCGCGCCTTTAGGATCGGCCTCGCCCGTGAAGATCGTGTCGGTGACGACGAGCTCACTCAGCTCCGACTTGCCGACCCGCGACGCGGCCGCGCCCGAAAGCACGCCGTGAGTGCAATAAGCGAACACCTCGGTCGCGCCCTGCTGCTTCAGGGCCGCCGCGGCGTTGCACAGGGTCCCGCCCGAATCGACGATATCGTCGATGAGAATGCAGGTGCGGCCGTCGACGTCGCCGATGATGTTCATGACCTCCGATTCGCCGGCGCGCTCGCGGCGCTTGTCGACGATCGCCAGCGGCGCGTTGTTGAGCCGCTTGG
>JAZKBB010000023.1:0-30154 GCA_040388865.1 Pseudomonadota bacterium
GCAGCTTGCGCTTCACCGCGACGAACACCTTGACCATCTTGAGCACGCCCGGCGGCAGCTCGTCGCCGCGCTCGAGTTTCTCGACCCGGTCTTCGAAGCGGCGGGTAATGACGTTCGCCGCCTCGTCGTACTGGGCCTTCAGCGCCTCGATATCGGCCTGGCGCTTGTCGTCCTTGACGGCGATCTTCCACCAGTCGTGACGCTCCGCGCTCTCGATCGTGGCGTCGTCGAGTGTCGCGCCCTTCTTGATGCCCTTGGGAGCCGCGGTCGCGACTTGCCCGATGAGCATCTCCTTGAGGCGCGAGAAAGTGGCGCGATTGAGGATGCCGCGTTCGTCGTCGGCGTCCTTCTTCAGCCGCTCCTTCTCTTCCGTTTGGATCGCCCGCGTGCGGTCGTCGATATCGATGCCGTGCCGGTTGAACACGCGGACCTCGACGACCGTGCCGCTGACGCCCGGCGGGAGCCGAAGCGACGTGTCGCGCACGTCTGACGCCTTCTCGCCGAAGATCGCCCGGAGGAGCTTCTCTTCCGGAGTCATCGGGCTTTCACCCTTCGGCGTGATCTTGCCGACCAGGATGTCGCCCGGTTCGACCTCGGCGCCGATATACACGATGCCCGCTTCGTCGAGGTTGTGCAGCGCTTCCTCGCCGACGTTCGGGATGTCGCGGGTGATGTCCTCGGGCCCGAGCTTGGTGTCGCGGGCCATGACCTCGAACTCTTCGATGTGGATCGAGGTGAAGACGTCGTCCTTCACGATTCGCTCGGAGATCAGGATCGAATCCTCATAATTGTAGCCGTTCCACGGCATGAACGCGACGAGCACGTTGCGGCCGAGCGCGAGCTCGCCGAGATCGGTCGACGGACCGTCAGCGATGATGTCGCCCTTGCGAATCTGATCGCCCACCTTCACCAGCGGACGCTGGTTGATGCAGGTCGACTGGTTCGAGCGCTGGTACTTCATCAGGCGGTAGATATCGACGCCCGACTTGGTCGGATCGAGATCTTCCGTCGCGCGGATAACGATACGGGTCGCGTCGATCTGGTCGATCACGCCGGTGCGGCGTGCGGCGATCGCAGCGCCCGAGTCACGGGCCACGACGCCTTCCATGCCGGTGCCGACGAACGGCGCTTCGGCGCGCACCAGAGGCACGGCCTGACGCTGCATGTTCGAGCCCATCAGCGCGCGGTTGGCGTCGTCGTTCTCGAGGAACGGGATCAGCGCCGCGGCGACCGAAACGAGCTGCTTCGGCGACACGTCCATGTAGTCGACCTTGTCCGGCGTGATCTGCAGAACTTCGCCGGCGTGGCGGCAGATCACCAGATCGTCGGTGAAGCGGCCCTTGTTATCGAGCGGCACGTTCGCCTGAGCGACGCGGTAGCGGCCCTCTTCCATCGCGGAGAGATAGACCACGTCGTCGGTCACGCGGCCGTCCTTGACCTTGCGGTAAGGCGTTTCCACGAAGCCGTACTTGTTGACGCGCGCGAAGGTCGCGAGCGAGTTGATCAGACCGATGTTCGGGCCTTCCGGTGTTTCAATCGGGCAGATGCGGCCGTAGTGCGTCGGATGCACGTCGCGGACTTCGAAGCCCGCGCGTTCGCGCGTCAGACCGCCCGGTCCAAGCGCCGAGAGGCGGCGCTTGTGGGTGATTTCCGACAGCGGATTGGTCTGGTCCATGAACTGCGACAGCTGCGACGAGCCGAAGAACTCGCGGACCGCGGCGACCGCAGGCTTCGCGTTGATGAGATCGTTCGGCATCACCGTCGACACGTCGACGCTGCTCATGCGCTCCTTGACCGCGCGCTCCATGCGAAGGAGCCCGACGCGATACTGGTTCTCGAGAAGCTCACCGACCGAACGGACGCGGCGGTTGGCGAGATTGTCGATGTCGTCGATTTCGCCCTTGCCGTCCTTGAGATTCACCAACTCCTGGACGACCGCGAGGATGTCTTCCTTGCGCAGCGTCGTCACGGTGTCCTCGACATCGAGGCCAAGGCGCATGTTGAGCTTGACGCGACCGACGGCCGACAGGTCGTAGCGCTCGGGATCGAAGAACAGTCCGTAGAAGAGCGCGTCGGCGGTTTCGCGCGTCGGCGGCTCGCCGGGGCGCATGACGCGGTAGATATCGGACAGCGCGCTGTCGCTGTCCTCGCTCTTGTCTGCCTTGAGCGTGTTGCGGATCCACGGACCCGTGTTGACGAAGTCGATGTCGAGCAGCTCAAGCCGCTTCACGCCGGCAGCGTCGAGCTTTTCCAGGTTCTCGACCGTGACCTCGTCGCCGGCCTCGATGTAAATCTCGCCGGTCTTCTCATTGATGAGGTCGTAAGCCGAATAGCGGCCGAAAATCTCTTCGGTTGGAATGAGGACGTTCTTGACCCCGTCCTTGGCTGCCTGATTGGCACGGCGCGGCGTGATCTTCTCGCTAGCCTTGAAGATCACTTCGCCACTATCGGCGTCGACCACCTCGTGGTTGGGCTTCTGGCCGCGCCATGCATCGGCGCTGTAGGGGATCTGCCATCCGTTCTTGCCGCGCGTGTAGATGACGCGGTTGTAGAAGGTGTTGAGGATTTCCTCGCTCGCCATGCCCAGCGCATGGAGCAGCGCGGTTACCGGCAGCTTGCGCTTCCGGTCGATGCGGACGTTGACGATGTCCTTGGCATCGAACTCGAAGTCCAACCAGCTGCCGCGGTAGGGGATCACGCGCGCGGCGAACAGGAACTTGCCGCTGGCATGCGTCTTGCCGCGGTCGTGATCGAACAGCACGCCCGGCGAGCGGTGCATCTGGCTGACGATGACGCGCTCGGTGCCGTTGATGATGAAGGTGCCGTTCATCGTCATGAGCGGCATGTCGCCCATGTAGACGTCCTGCTCCTTGATATCGATCACCGACTTGGCCTCGGTCTCCGGATCGATCTCGAAAGTCGTCAGGCGCAGCGTCACGCGCATCGGCGCGGCATAGGTCAGGCCGCGCTGGCGGCACTCGTCGGTGTCGTATTTCGGGTGCTCAAGCTCGTAATGATCGAAGTCGAGGTGCGCAGTGCCCGCGAAGTCCATGATCGGAAATACCGAACGGAGGGTCTTCTCGAGGCCCGAGATATAGCCCGTCTTCGGGTCCGAGCGCAGGAACTGCTCGTAGCTTTCGCGCTGAACCTCGATGAGATTCGGCATTTCCGAAATTTCGTGGATGTTGCCGAAAATCTTGCGGATGCGCCGCGAATTGGTCTTGAGACCGCTGGTCGTCTTACGAGGTGCGGTGATCGCTTTGCTGGCCATGTGCTTCCCTGCGCTGGGCGGACGCGCAAAGATGCGCCTCCGCTGAACCTGCCGGTGTCCCGGCGAATGTGTGGAGCGCTGCCCGCTACCCTCTCCAATGCGTTCGGTCCGTGCGCCGTTTCGGACCCTGTCCCGGAGAGGACGGTAAAAGCCCCGGACGCACGACATGGTGCGGCCAGAGCCGATATGTTTGGATGAAACCCATATAGTCCATTTCCGACAGGCTGCAAGGCTCTTCAGGCGCCAAAAATGAAGCGGGGCGCCGCTGCCGACGCCCCACTAAGCTTCCAATGGTGGACGGCTAGAAATTGACCGCCGCGGATAGGAAGACTTCGCGCGGAGGTCCGTAGAAGCCCGTCGCAACGCCGGTCTTGCCGAGAGTTGGGAAGGGCAGGCCGGCGCCATTGTACGTTATGGCTCCGGTGACGGGGTCACCCGCCAAATAGCTGTATCCGCCGACGACGTATTTCTTGTTCCCGATGTTCTTCGCATGAACACCCAGCTCATAATGGTTGCCATGCGAGCGCCAGAGCAAATTCGCGTCCCAAATGGCGTATGCCGGCTGATCGAGGAACGGCGTCGAAATCTCAAACTGCTGGCTCGCGCTACGATACGCAATCGTCGTGTTGGCATCGAGATGACCGCCCCACGCCGGAGTGTCGTAATCGAGCGTTCCGCTCATCGTCCACTTGGGCGTATTTTGGATCTTGCGGTTCGCAGCGACGTCGGTCGGAATGCTCTTGCCGGGGTGGGCCGGGTCGGCGAGATTGGTGATGTAGCTCAGGTATTTCCCGTCAAGATAGCCAAGCGATCCGGCAAAGCTGAACCGGTCGCCCGCGGTTGCGAGATTCTGCGCAAGGCGCGCATTGGCTTCAATCTCGACACCGCGCATGCGCGCCTTGCCCGCATTGGTCGTGATGCCGCAGAAGTTCGGTAGCCCATTGACCGTGCAGGCTTCCGATCCCGGGACCTGCACGTCCTTATACTCGGCATCGAAGATTGCCGTTGCCAGCTGCAACCGGTGATCGAGAAGCGCGGCCTTCCAGCCGATCTCGTAGCTGTCGACCGTCTCCGGCTTGAAGGTGAGGAAGTTGAAAACGTCCTGATACGCCTGGGTCTTGGCATTGATACCCTTGCCGCGCGGATCGAACCCGCCGCCTTTGAAGCCTCGTGAATAGCTGATGTAGAGATTGTTCTCGGGGTTTGGCTTGAAGTCGATGGAAGCCCGCGGCGTGAATGCTTTGTCTGTTCTGGTGCCTGTGAAATCCGTTGTGGTCGCACCGAAGACGGTACCGACGCCAAAGCCGTTTACGCCGCCGAGTCCCGGCTGACCGCCGCCCACGCGTGTCTGGGAGACGATGTAAGCAGTCCGTTGATCATCGGTCCAACGCCCCCCCAAAGACACCGCCCACTGATCGGTGAAATTATAAGTGAAGTCGGCGAACGCTGCCCAGGTCTTGGTATGGACGTTGCCGAGCGTCGAGGCCGTCAGTCCTGGAAGCGACGTGTACAGGCGGACGTCGAATTCGTCGAACGCCCTGGCGTTCAGGTAGTAAACCCCGGCCACGCCCTGAAGCGGGCCTTTATCGAGCACGAGCTGGAATTCCTGACTGAATTGCTTGTTGCGGTAAATAGCCGGCACGTCGACGTCGATGGCGGGCGTCGCGTCGAAGTCGATCGGCGTGTAGCCGACGTCCTTGCGATAGGCGGTGATCGATCGGAACTTCAGCGCGTCCGTCAGATCGGCCTCGACGTGCAGCGCAACGCCGCCGGCTCGAACCCGCTGCGTCGGGTCATTGAGGCCGCCTTGCGTGTCATAGACGTTGCTGAGCACCGGATAATTCCCCGCAGCTGTTCCACACCCCCCCGCCGCGTTGGCGCAGAGATTCGGGTAGAAGCGGTGCCCGCCCTTTGGGTTGCTGTCGTCGACGATATAATCGCCGGTCAGGCGGAAAAAGATGCGGTCTGATGGAATGAGCTCGAGGCTGGCACGGCCGGCGAGGATGTCCTTGTTGTAATTGCTCAGTCCATTGGTGAGATTTTTGCCGTAGCCCCCATTGCTCAGCCGCGCTCCCGCAACGCCAAACAGCAGACCTTTGGTAATCGGTGTCGATGCCGTGATGATGAAATCGGCCTGCTCATGTGTCCCGATGTTGGTCCGCATGCTCATGTGCGGCCCATCGTCCGGGACGCGCTTGGTCACGAATTTGACCGCGCCGCCGATCGTGTTTCGGCCGTAGAGCGTGCCTTGAGGGCCGCGCAGCACCTCGATGCGATCGACGTCGTAAATGTCCAGCACCGCCGCCTGCGGCCGGTTCAGATAGACGTCATCGACATAGACACCGACGCCCTGCTCGAAGCCGGCGACCGGGTCCTGCTGGCCGATGCCGCGGATGAACGGAGTCAGCGTGCTATTGGTGCCGCGGCTGACCTTCAGGGTCACGTTGGGCGTCGTCTTGGCCACGTCGGTGATCGTCAGCGCGCCCTGACGATCGAGCTGCTCGCCCGAATAGGCGCTGACGGCGATTGGCACGTTGAGCAGCAGCTCGTTCCGGCGCCTCGCGGTGACGACGATTGCCTGGTCGCTGCCAGTCGCTGCCTGGCCTTGGGTCTGCACGTTATTCGATGTCTGGGGGTCGGTCGACGCCGTCGCAGGGGCCGGGCCGGTGTTCGGCTGAGCGTTGGCTGAAGTTGCGATTAAGGCCGCGGCGGCAGCGGTGCCGAGCAACGCGGCGCGAGCAGAAAGGACGCGCATTTTTGTAATCTCCCCCTCGCGGCGCTCAACATTGCGTCCGCTGTCAGATTGGTGTCATAATGAAAGTCGAACCGTGTTTCAACTTGCGAATATGATTTTGCTCGATAGGGAGCCGCAATGGGGGTGAAAGTGGAGGAGACGGCGCAGCCTGGCGCTCCAAGTGGCAAGGCGCCTCGGACGCCGCGCGGCGAACGAACGCTGCGCAAGATTCTCGACGCGGCACGCGAGGAATTTGGCGACCGCGGCTATTCGGAAACGTCGATCGTCGGAATCACGCAGCGCGCCGGTGTCGCGCTCGGGACCTTCTACACCTACTTCGATTCGAAGGAGGAACTGTTCCAGGCGCTGGTGCGCGACATGTCGGCGCAGGTCCGGGACAACGTCGGGCCCGCGCTCGGTGAAGCCACGGATCGCTTGGACGGCGAGCGCCGCGCACTCGAATCCTTCCTCAAATTCGCCCACGACCACCGCGACATCTACCGCATCATCGACGAAGCGGAGTTCGTCGAGCCGCAAGTATATCGCGAGCATTACGAAACGACCGCCACGCGCATTGCCGCGCGCTTCAAGGCTGGGCGCGACAATGGCGAGCTTGCGGCTGACCTTTCCGACGACGATCTCGAGATCCTCGCCTGGGCGTCGATGGGCGCAAACGTGTTCCTGGGGCTGCGCTTCGCTGTCTGGGACAGCGCCGACCCGGCGCGCGTTGCCGCTGTCACCAATCGCATGCTGCGGAAGGGCATTTCGGAATGAGCGAGAGCCAGGCCTCTCCCGCGGCCTCGACATATGCCGATCGCTATTTCACTGTGCGTGACGGCTTGAAGCTCCACTTTCGCGATTATCCTGGCGCCAGTGAGAGGCCTCTGCTCCTGTGTTTGCCCGGCCTGACCCGCAATGCGCGCGACTTCGCGGATTTCGCCGAGCGCTATTCGCCACGGTTTCGAGTGATCGCGCTCGATTTTCGAGGTCGGGCTACGAGCGAATACGACCCGATCCCCTCACGCTATAACCCGCTGACCTATGCAGGCGATGTCGTGGAGCTGCTCGACCAGCTCGACCTTGCCAAAGCAATCTTCGTGGGGACATCGCTCGGCGGGCTTGTGACGATGGTCATCGCCGCAACCGCGCCGCAACGCATTGCTGCCGCAATCATCAATGATGTCGGCCCCGACGTGGATCCTGCCGGCATCGAGCGCATTCTTTCCTACGTCGGCAAGGACGTCCGTTTCACAAACTGGGACGAGGCCGGCGATACGATCGCCGCGAATAACGGCAGCAACTTCGAACGCTTCGCGCACGCCGATTGGGTCGCCATGGCAAAACGCAACTGCCGCGAGGAAAATGGCGAAATCCGTTTCGACTATGACCCCGCGATCGCGGAGCCGTTCAGGACCGCCGGTCCAACCCCTGAAGTCGATTTGTGGCCGTTGTTCACTGCGCTCGGACGCAAGCCGCTGCTGGTAATTCGCGGCGAAAGAAGCGACCTTCTGACCGTCCAAACCACGGAGAAGATGCAAACGGTCGCGCCCGGCATGAAGCTCGCGGTGGTTCCCGGCGTGGGTCACGCGCCAGAACTCAACGAACCTGAGGCGATTGCCGCGATCGACGAGTTCCTGCTCGCCTTTTGAACCTGTCCCAGAGCGGGATGAGCCTGAACAAGTACATTACAGCCACTAAATTCCCGTTTATTTCGTTGCTCGTGAAGCCGGTCGACAATGCCGGCCACGTCATTTCATGGGCAACGACAGGAAACATTATGCGACATATACTTATGGCGATCGGCGCTTTGTCGGCGGTTGCGATGGCCGCTCCGGCAGCTGCATCGATCAACGTGCCGGTCTCGGGCGCTAGCAACACATGCGATACGGCACCTGCCGATACCACGCCTGCTGCTATCAAATGCGTTGGTTACTTCGACGGCCAGGTTCTTGATCAGGCCGATAGCGCCACGATCGGAACTGCTCTTTCAGCGCTGGGCGTCAGCTACTCGGGTCAGTTGTCGGATTATCTGACCCTTACAGGACTCACTGGTTCCGTTGATCTGACCGCCTTTGGCACTTTGACCGGGATTCAAACTATCGGGATTCACTTCGGCAACGCCATCGGCCAGGACAACTTTCTGGGTAATGTTACGGCGTTCTATCAGATCGATTTCGGCAGCACTGGCAGCATTCTGCACCTGAACGTGCCGGGCTCATCGTCCGCGACATTGTTCACCAGCACGGCGGCAGTTCCCGAGCCCGCAACCTGGGCGCTGATGCTTCTCGGCTTTGGTGGAATCGGCATGTCGATGCGCCGCGGCCGTCGTCACAGCAAGCAGGCGCTGATGCAGATCGCCTAGATGTTGAATTGAAACAGACAGCTCGTTGCCCATTCGCTGTCGAACGGCCCGGACCGAAAGGTTCCGGGCCGTTTCCTTTTGGGAGAAGGACCGAAACGAAAAAGGGCGACCCGTTCCCGGGCCGCCCTTCGTCATTTCGGAAGCGTCGAAGCTTACTTGAGTTCGACGGTGCCGCCAGCATCCTCGATCTGTTTCTTGATCTTCTCGGCTTCGTCCTTGTTAATGCCTTCCTTGACGGCCTTCGGCGCGCCTTCGACCAGGGCCTTCGCTTCGCCGAGGCCAAGACCGGTGATCGCGCGGACTTCCTTGATCACGTTGATCTTCTTGCCGCCGTCGCCGGTTAGGATGACGTCGAATTCGGTCTTCTCTTCGGCGGCCGGAGCAGCCGGGCCAGCAGCGGCCGGAGCCGCTGCAACCGCAGCCGCGGCCGAAACGCCCCATTTCTCTTCGAGCGCCTTGGCGAGATCCGCGGCCTCGAGGACGGTCAGCTCGGAAAGCTGGTCGACCAGCTTGGTAATGTCAGCCATTTGATACTCCTTGTGGGGCAGCACCCCGATTGTCGTGCGTTGATGAAAAAACGTCTCGCCTATGCGGCTTCTTTGGCCGCGTAAGCGCCGAAGACCCGTGCCAGCTGCGCACCCGGCTCGCCGATCGTGCGGGCGATCTTGGTCGCGGGCGCCTGGATGAGGCCCACGATGGTCGCACGCAGTTGATCGAGCGAGGGAAGCTCGGCCAGTGCCTTGATCCCGTTCACGTCGAGGACCGTGTCGCCCATCGCTCCGCCGACGATCTCGAACTTGTCGTGAGTCTTGGCGAAATCGACGGCCACCTTGGCCGCCGCGACGGGGTCTCCGGACGTGGCAAGCGCGGTCGGGCCTGTAAGCAGGTCGCCGATCGGCTTGTAGCGCGTGTCCTCGAGCGCAATCAGGGCAAGGCTGTTCTTCGCAACTTTGAACTGGGCGCCGGCGTCGCGCATCTTGAGCCGCAGATCCGTGGACTGCGCCACCGTCAGACCATGGTTGCGGGTAACCACAACCACGCTCGTCTCGGTCAAGACGTTCTTCAGCTCGTCGACCAGATCGGCTTTTTGCGATCGATCCATGCCAACTCCAAATATTCGTCCGGGATCGCTCCCGAACGAGCTTCAACAAATGCCCGAGGCGAACCTCGAGCGCTCATGTCCGTGGGGTGGGGATCGATGGCGCTGCGTTACCAACGCGCGACGGCAGCGGACGGGCCGCTTCCGAATGATTCCTGTCCCCGTCTAGGCTGCAGATTAAGAGGCGTCCTCGTGAGAGGATTAGCCTCGGCAACTGTCTCGGACGGTTGCACCGCCGAAGCGATGCGAGGGCGCCTATAGCCGATATGCGCGCTCGATCAAGCCTCAGGGATGCGTCTGCAGCCAAGCGTTAACTTCGCTCCGCTCGCGTGGGAGCTTGCCCGATGTGAACTGGATTCGGGCGATCGCTTGGTCGATCGGTTTGCGATCCGAAGGCGCGAGGTGGGCATTCGCATAAGCTTCGAGCGTCGAGATTAGGCTCGGATCGGCGCTTCGGCCGGAAAGCCGGCCCATGAACCGGGAGCGGCCGGAAGTATCCACCAGCTGGTTTACCTGATCGAGATGCGCGAGCACGAAATCCACGGCCATGCGCGGATGCTGGTCGGCGACCGTGCTGATCATAGAGGAGCTGGTCGTCTTGCCCGGCTCACTGGTTAGCGCCATGTCGAGCGCTCGGTGGGCGAGCCGCTCATCTTTCGCCGCGCTAAGCAGCTGGTAGAGCGACGTCCGCTCCGCATATCCTGTCGCTCTCTGGGCCTTTGCGCGGAGCGTATTCCAGGTCGTCTCGTCCGCGTTGCGCGCGATGAGGTTGAGCCACGTCGTCTTGAGCGATCCGGGGATCGCATCTGAATTCGCCTGCCACGCCGCGAACAGCCGGTGGGCTTCGGTCATCACAACGGGGTCCTTGAACTTACCGAGCGTCCCAATCAGGCTCGAACGCAATAGAGCGTCGACCGCCGGCTCCCCGCTCCTCGGCGCCAGGCCGAGCTGTTGCAGCCGCGGTCCGAAAGTCCGCACAACCCTGCTCGCGATTACCGTTTGGGCTGCCGGATCGGAAGCCAGGTCGTCATAAAGCCCGCTCCACTGCCTGAGCGCCGCCTGGACGAGCTTGGCATTTCCGTTTGCCGGCACCTGGTTGAGGAAATCGAGCCCGATGGCCATCGGCTGGTAGGCGGCGTCGGAGAGCGCCAACTGGTCATTGATGAGGCCGAACTGGTCGACAGCACCAAGGCTTGGGAACGCGCCTTGAAGCGCCTGCGCCTGCGCAGGCTGATAGAGCGTTCGGTAATAGCCGGTTTGACCGGCATTGATCAGCAACGGTCCGCACCCCGCAACCGCGACATGCGTTCTCGGGCCTTGCGTCACAACCTGCGTTGCTGCGCCGCCGGCGCTGGCACGCACGGGGACGTGCCAAGACAGCGGGTGCGCCATGGCCTGCGCCCGCTGGTCGTTCGAGAACTGGCTCTGGGTGATCGTGGCGACGGTGCGTCCGCCGACGCACTGCGAGGGTCCGACTTCGATCAGCGGTACGCCGGGCTGCTTGGTGAAGTCCCTCGCGATCGTGGCGAGCCCCTTGGCGCCGGCGCCTTCCATCGCGCTCCACAGATCTTCGGTCTTCGCATTCTGGTAGGCGTGCCGGCGGATGTACGACTGAATTCCCTTTCGCCATAGATCGGGTCCGGCAAACGTCTCGAGCATCGAGAGCACGGACTCTCCCTTGGAATAAGAGATTGCGTCGAACGCCTGATTGGCCTGCTCGACCGTCCGCACATCCAAGACCACCGGGTGTGTCGTCCGGAACGAATCCTGGCCCATCGCACCCTCACGCGCACCGACGTGGTCGATGTCGGCTCCCCATTCGGGGTGAAAATGCTGCGTCGCCTTGTTCGCCATCCAACTGGCAAAGCCTTCGTTTAGCCAGATGTCGCCCCACCAACCCATGGTGACGAGATCGCCGAACCACTGGTGTGCCATCTCGTGGGCTTCGGTGCCGAAGATCCGCTGGCGGTCGGCTTCGGAGGTGATCGCCGGGTCGACGAGGAGGCTGCGCTCGAACGTGAAGATCGCGCCCCAATTCTCCATCGCGCTGAAGAATTGCGACTGGCCCGGACCGGCGACATTATCCAGCTTCGGGAGCGGGAAGGGCGTTCCGAAATATTGGTTGTAATAAGGGAGGATGTTGGCCTCCGCGTCGAGCGCGAGCTGACCCTTCGGCCCGTTGCCGCGGCTCATTACCACGCCGACTTCCTTGCCCGCCGCTGATATCTTGGTGATGCGGTCGAAGTCGCCGGTTGCGAAGAACAGCAGATAGGAGGACATCGTCGGCGTCCTCTGGAAGCGTACTTCCTTAAGGCCGCCCGCAATGGTGCGGGTGGAGGCGGCGGGCATGTTGCTGACCGCCATCTCGTTCGCCGGGACCCTAGCAGTGAGGTCGAAGGCCGCCTTATAGTCTGGTTCGTCCCAGCTCGGCATGAAACGCCGCGCGTCCGCGGCCTCGAACTGCGTGAACAGTGAGCGCGCCTCGGCCCCTTGCTGGTTCTTGTAATCGAGCGCGAACAGGCCGTTGGCCTGGGTGTTGATCTTGCCCGAATAGACGAGATTGAGGCGGTACGCTCCGGGTGCGAGCGTGGCCGGAAACGTGATGGTCGCGGTCTGGGCCGCACTGTCGACGGTAACTCGGCCGGTGAGCGGCGCTCCGCCACGGGCCGGAACCACCGTCGCCGAGGCAAAGCTGAGGTCCGCCGCGTTAAGCACGAGCGACGGCGTCGCCTTCACGACGTCGAGGTCGATTGCGACAGTGCCATCGAAGCTCAGCCGCTCGGCGTGCGGCGTGACGACGACCGAATAATGATGCGGAATTGCCGTGCGAGGCAGCTGCGTCGGCAAGCTCGGGTCGACCGTGTCGGCTTGCGGACGGTTCTGGGCAGACAGGGCGGACGGCGCGGCGACCAACGCGGCGGCCGACGCGAGCAGGACGGCAAAAGGCTTCATGATAATACCCTCGGGGATTCGAACGATCGGAATAGCGCTACGGCGCTAGTAAGGTCGCGAACGTCCGGAAAGCTGGGTTTCGACGAAGGGGAGGTATCGCCCCGCGAACGCATGCGTCCGCGGGGCGAGAGACTTCAGGCGCCGGCGACCTCTTCGAGATTGATCTTCACGCCGGGGCCCATCGTGGAGCTGAGCGAGAGCTTCATGACAAACTTGCCCTTGGCTCCCGTCGGCTTGGCGCGGACGATCGCATCCATGAACGCGGTGAAATTCTCCTTGAGGTCGCCCTCGGAGAAGCTCGCCTTGCCGATGCCGGCGTGGACGATTCCCGCCTTTTCGACGCGGAACTCGACCTGGCCCGACTTGGCATCGGTAACAGCCTTGGTCACGTCCATGGTGACGGTGCCGAGCTTCGGGTTGGGCATGAGCCCCTTGGGGCCGAGCACCTTGCCGAGCCGCCCGACGACACCCATCATGTCCGGGGTCGCGATCACCCGGTCGAAGTCGATCTGGCCGCCCTGGATCGTCTCCATCAGGTCTTCGGCGCCGACCACGTCGGCTCCGGCCGCCGTGGCTTCCTCGGCCTTGGTGCCCTTGGCGAAGACGGCGACGCGGACGGTCTTGCCGGTGCCCTTGGGGAGGTTGACGACGCCGCGGACCATCTGGTCGGCGTGGCGCGGATCGACGCCCAGGTTGAGCGCGACCTCGACGGTCTCGTCGAACTTGGTGGTTGCGTTCTGCTTGACCAGGCTGAGCGCCTCATCGACGCCGTAGAACTTCTCGCGGTCGACCGCGGTCAGCGCCTTCTGGCGCTTGGAAAGCTTGGCCATCTTTTAGCCCTCCACCACGTTGAGGCCCATCGCGCGGGCGCTGCCTTCGATGATCTTCGACGCGGCGTCGAGGTCGTTGGCGTTCAGGTCCTTCATCTTCACTTCGGCGATCTCGCGCAGCTGCGAGCGGCGGATCGTGCCGGCGCTCACCTTGCCGGTCTCGGCCGAGCCCGACTTGATCTTCGCCGCCTTCTTGAGGAGGAACGAAGCCGGCGGCGTCTTGGTGGTGAAGGAGAAGCTGCGGTCCGCGTAAACCGTGATCACGGTCGGGATCGGAGCGCCCTTTTCGAGTTCCTGCGTCGCCGCATTAAAGGCCTTGCAGAATTCCATGATGTTGACGCCGCGCTGGCCAAGCGCGGGGCCGATCGGCGGCGCGGGATTGGCGGTGCCGGCCGGCACCTGCAGCTTGATATAGCCGGTGATTTTCTTTGCCATATTCTCACTCTGTAGTGCCCTCGCTTTCGCAGGGGCGGTTCAAGTTTAGCGGTACAAACGGCCGCGCAAAGGCGACCTCCCGCAGGTTCCCGACGGTATCGGAAGGCGGCGCCACTACACGAGATGCCCCGCCGCTGCAACTTATGCTAAGGGACGCGCGGGGAAGGTCTTCATAAGGGGGTTTTCGATGAAGCGCATTCTGCTTGTCACCGCTTCCGTTCTACTTGCCAGCGCCACCGGAGCGCAGGCCAAAGGCATGAAATGGATGGACGCAACCGGCGCCGGGCTTCCGGCGGGCGCCAAGATGGCGGTCGTCTCGGGCAATCCGGCCAAGGCCGGCAAGTTCGTCATCCGCGCCAAGTTCCCGGCCAACTACACGGTTCCGCCGCATCATCATCCGGGCGACGAAGCCGTGCGGGTGATGTCCGCCGGTTCGCTGACCTATGGCATGGGCGACAAGGTCGACACCGCCAGCTCGGGCACGCTGACCAAGGGCTATCACGTCACGATGCAAGCGGGGATGAACCACTGGGTGACGACCAGCACGCCGCTGGAAATCCAAGTCTCCGGCGATGGCCCGTTCGCGATCACCTACGTCAATCCGGCCGACGACCCGCGCACCAAGAAGTAGCGGCACCGCATAGCGCGGCGCTCCCCATGCGGGAGCGCCGGCACGGGAAGCTGCCTCAGTTCGCTTGGGGCTCGGCACGGCGGACGCAAGCGACGCCCGCTTCTAATGGCGAGACGAGTTGGAAGGACTCAACGCTTGTGCGCGCGAGAGGTCGGTAATGCGCGAGCAGCCGGGCAAATTCAGGATCCCGAAGGAAAAAGGCAAGTATGTCGAATTCGCCTGCTCGCGCCGCTGCGGGCGTCGGTCGCGCAACGATTATCCGTTTCGGCGGGAGGCAGCGGAAGTCGTGTACCGTGTCCGAGATAACGCGCCTGCCCAGGTCCGTAATGCGCGAATCCGGCGACTCCGAGTGTTCGTTCTTCACAACCGCACGCATCATCCAAAAGCCATTGTAACGGGACGGATAGCGGAAGCCGTGTTGCAAGGTCACGGGCCAGGCCAGCGCCGGATCCGTGCCGATGAATCCCACGGCATCGCCCGGGCGAAGGCCCTGGAGCGCCCGATCCACGTCGGCCGAGACCGGAGTTTGGTGCATCGCTTGCTGTGCGGCGATCCAAAACGGGAGGCACAGCAATGCCGGCGCGGCGAGGATCACCAAGCGCGTTCTTACTTGCGCGGTGAGCGAGCTCGCGAGCGCCATGGCCGCGCAGCCCATGAGCGGCACGGCTTGATAGCTCCAACCCTTGGCTTGAATAAAATATGCAGCAGCGAACACCGACCCGGCAATGGTCATCCCGATGGCAAATCCCGTTTGCTCTGATCGCAGGATTCGCCATTGCGTGGCCAGCAATCCAAGGATCGCAAGGCCAAGCAGGACCGGCGGCTGGAACAGATCGACGAGACGTTCCGCGCCCGTGACTCCATATGCGAGTATGATCAGCGGCAGCTGCACGGAAAAATAATCGGGGGACCAGACGGCCCAAGCTCCGGCATAAAGCGCGCCTGCGGCCACCAGCGCGACCGTTTCGGCCCGGAGCGGGCGCCACTTCTTGCCGGCGCTCACAATGAGCCACAGCTCAAGCACGATCGGAACCAGCAGGAAGTAATGTTTCAGAGCAAATCCCGCAGCCGCACTCGTGCCCACCAAAAAGGCGAGTTGGACTGAGACAGGCCGCCCTGCGCGGCGTGCCGCAATCAGAGCCACATATGGCAAGGTGACAATGAGGCCGATCTGCTCGCGCTGGCCGAACTGGAGCCACGGCATGCCCACAAGCACGAGCGCCGCGTACGTCAGCAGCAAGCAGCGGCTTGGACCGTCGATCGCGTCCAAGAGGCGGTTTGTGGCAGCAAGCGACATACAGGCCCAGCAGGCGATCACTGCGATCAGCACTTGGTCAGATCGGACGTGGATAAGACCAGCGAGCCAGTCTACCGGCATTGCCATCCAGAACCAGAGCGGCGGATTTGTCTCAATGATGTCGCGGTACAAATGAGCGCCGCTGTTCACTTGGTGCGCGATCCACAATTGCCAGCTCACGTCCGCGTCGACGCCGTGCCGCATTCGAAGCACTGCGACCAAGGCTACGGTGGCAAGCGCCAACCAAAGCGGGTTGGCGGCGATCCTCCCCGGCAACGCAAGAATCCGTCTGGAACTGCTGCGCATTATGCTGGCAGGCAAGTCGCAATCCTCATTTTCGACCACTTGGACCGAACCGCATTGAGCCGATCACGGCCAGGATTTTCTACAAGCCGGAAACTCAGAAGCGCGCAGCCTAGCAGCATCGGCACCGCAATGTAGACCGGCAGGCCGAAATGACGCCCTACATATGGCAATTGCTGCCATACGTAGATCGAGAAGGAGAGTGTTCCGAACCAGACCAGGACTGGCTAGCCCAGCCACTCGAGCAATCGGCTGCTCGCCGAATGCAGCGAATTTACCGCTAATCCGGCGAGAATGGCGCCAACAAAATATTCGGCCGGCGAAGCTGTGTCCTGGTAGAAGATGCAAACCAGCGCGGCGAGGCCCATCACCGGAGCCGACCAGGAGGGAAACTGCCAGGCGGCTCTTCGTGAAAAGATGGCGATTGCAAACGACAACAAGACGGAAGCAGCCCTCACGTCGGAACGCCAGAAGAGAAATTGCCCTCCATCGTAAGGCAAACCTTGCAGGCGATAGGCGTTCGCCACTGCCAGCGCGCTGAGCGTGACCGCCAATGCCGCCGAGAACGCTGGGCGGCGCCTTGCCAGAAGCACGATCGCTACCAGGAGGAGATAGCTGTGCTCCTCGACCGCCAGTGACCAGGTATGTTCAAAAACAGCGGTCACGTCGGCATGCGGCAGGTAATTGTGGAAAAAAAAGAGAGCGCCGACGGGACTCAGCACACTCGGTGCCTGATCTTGCCACCATAATGATATGTTGAGGGCAGCCCCGACCAGTACGACGTATGTCGCCAGGGCCGGGACCACTCGTGAGAAACGACGCCAGATGAACGGTCGTATGTCCTGGCGTTCGTGTACCAGTATCTTTGCCATCAAGGCGCCGCTCAAAACGAAGAAAAACTCGACGCCCACGTTCGCCAGCGGTCCCGCCGCCGGAGCAAAATGTCCCGCTAGAACGAGGAGAATACAGATGCCTCGCCAACCATCGAGGTACCTCGCATGACCCGCGCGAACCGGTACCGCTAGCAAGCGCCGCAAACGCTCAAGCGGAAAATCGCGGGCAATCTCAGCCTGTTGTGCGGAATCGTTGGACATCGGATTTCTTCGCCCAACTGTAGCTCTCGAACGTTAAAAGAATGCCGACGAGCGACTTCGATCGGAAGAGAGAATACGTGCGGACTGATGTCGGCTTTCCACCCATGCAGGCATTGGTGGGGTCACTCGCGACTAGTCGGACGGATGATGTGAGGGAGACCCCCTCTCCCTATCCCTCTCCCCTGAAAGGGCGAGGGGAGAGAGCGTCACTTGACGCGTTCAACCTGCTCGAATTCAAGCTCGACCGGCGTTGCGCGGCCGAAGATCGACACTGAAACCTTGACGCGCCCGCGGTCGAAATCGAGTTCCTCGACGGTGCCGTTGAAGGTCGCGAAGGGGCCGTCGAGCACCTTGACCGCGTCGCCGATCTCGTAATCGACAGTGATCTTCTGCTTGGCGCCGTGGGCGGCGGCTTCTTCCTTGGTGTCGAGCATCCGCGCGGCCTGCGCGTCCGGGATCGGCTGCGGCCTGCCGCCGGGGCCGAGGAAGCCGGTGACTTTCGGCGTGTTCTTGACGAGGTGATAGACCTGGTCGTTCATCTCGAGCTTGGCGAGGACGTAGCCGGGCATGAACTTGCGGTCGGTCTGGACCTTCTTGCCGCGCTTGACCTCGGTGATGGTCTCGGTCGGGACCTCGATCTGCTCGACAAACGGCTCGAGCTGGAGGCGTTTCGCCTCGCTCTGGATCGCGTCGCGGACTTTGTTCTCGAAACCGGAATAAGCGTGGATGATGTACCAGCGGGACATGGGTCTAATTCTCTTGTGTTGGCGGTTAGGCCAGGTGGCTCAGCAGTTGCATGACGATGACCTTGAAGAAGGCGTCAACGCCGAAGAAGAAGAAGGCGAGGATCAGCGTCATGATCAGCACCATGATCGTCGTGGCGACGGTTTCCTTGCGCGTCGGCCAGTGGACCTTGCTGGTCTCGACACGGACCTGACGGATGAATTCGCCGGGGGAGACTTTGGCCAATGTCCTGCTTCTTCTGATGTTGCGGATAGAAAAGCGCCCCGCGGACCTTGCGGGCCGGCGGGGCTGGGGGTCACTTAGCGGGGGTTGGGTGAGTCTTCAAGGGAAGCCGTCACGGGAGTGAATCCCGTGACGTCGATCCTCGCTTTGCGAGGTCGGCCGGCCGTTCGCATCCTGCGGACCGGCTCCTAGCTGCACTAGTCGCCTTGCTCCGGGTTGGCAGGAGTGGAGGGACTCGAACCCACGGCCCTCGGTTTTGGAGACCGATGCTCTACCAACTGAGCTACACTCCTGTGCCGCGCCGCGAGGTAGCCACCGGGCGCGGCGGGCGCAAGGTCAGTTGACGATGGGCAGCCCGACCCATGAGCCGCTGGCGCCGGTGAAGACGCGCTGAGTTGCGGGGCGGTAGTCGGACGGCTTCGCGAAGAAGATATTCGGAACGAAGGTCTGCGGGTTGCGGTCGTAGAGCGGGAACCAGCTCGACTGGACCTGGATCATTAGCCGATGGCCCGGCTCGACCACATAATCGACGTCGTGCAGCGGCAAGTCGTAGGTAACCGTTTGGTTGGCGGGAACGGCGCTCGGATGCGCCGGGTCGCTTCGGTAGCGGCCGCGGATCACGTCCATCGATATCGGCAGCTCGTAGCCGCCGAGCTCGGGCTTTTGCGGATATTCGCCCGGATAGACGTCGATCAGCTTGACCACCCAGTCGCTGTCGGTGCCGCTGGTCGACGCGACGAGATGGGCCAGCGGAACGCCGGCGAGGTGAAGCGGCTTGTCGAGCGGCGCGCTCGAATAGGTCAGCACGTCGGGCCGGGCCTCGGCGAAGCGCTGATCGTCGACCAGCCACTGCCGCCACGTCGAGCCAGTCGAATAAGGCGGAAGGACCGGACGCTGTCTATAGGTGACCGGGCGCGCCGGATCCGAGATGTAGGATTCCTCGCTCGCCGCCGGCGTCGTGAAGCTCACGCGGTTTCCAGGCGCCAGATAGAGTGGCGTCAGAGCCGCGGCGCAGCCGCGCGCACAAGCCACTGGCCAGTCGTTCAGCCGCGTCCATTCGTTTGGACCGACCTCGAAAGCCGTCACTCGTGCAATATTCGCCGGCGGGCCGCCCTTCAAATGCTCGTCGAGGAACGGGAGCATCACATGGTCGCGGAACCATTTGCCGGTGTCCGAACTCCAATCGAACGCGCCGAGCGACAAGCCGACCCCATTCTCCTCACCATGGTACCACGGGCCGAGCACGAGATGCGCGTTGGGGCTGGCCTTGACCGCATTGAACACGGCGGGAGCGCCGTAAATGTCCTCCTGATCCCACTCGCTGTCCACGAACAGGGTGGGAACGGTCAGCGGCCGCTGCCCGAGGATTTTGTCGACGGCCTGGTCCTGCCAATATTCGTCATAGGCGGGGTGCTGAGTGAGGCGCAGCCAGAAGGGCAGCTGCTCCATTCCCATCGCGCCGGCGTACGCGGCGGCATCGCCGTAGCGCATAAAGGCCGTGTAATCGTCCTGGTTGGTGGTGAACCAGTCCTCGGTCGATTTCTTGGTACCCGTTTGGCTGTAGATGTAGCCGATCATTTCCTGGCGGAACGCGCCGTTGTGGAACCAGTCGTCGCCTTTCCACACGTCGACCATCGGGTTCATCGGAACGCTGGCCTTCAGCGCCGGGTGCGGGTTGACCAGGCTCATCAGTGTCGTGAAGCCGTCGTAGCTGGTCCCATAGGTGCCGACGCGGCCGTTCGACTCGGGCACGTTCTTCACCAGCCAGTCGATCGTGTCGTAGGCATCGGTCGAATGGTCGACGCTGGTGGGATTGAGCGGCCCTTTGAGCGGCCGGTTCATCACATATTCGCCGCTGGACTTGTACTTGCCGCGGACGTCCTCGATCGCGACGATGTAGCCATTGCGCACCAGCTCGGCGCTGAGCGGCGACAGGATGTTCTCGGGGAGCGGGCCGCCGGCCCCGCGCGAGGTGCCCTTGTCGGCCGAATAAGGTGTGCGGTCGAGCATGATCGGGAATTTGCCCGCGACGCGCGGAATGATCAGCACGGCGTAGAGCTTCACCCCATCACGCATCGGGATGTTGACCTCCCGACGGACGTACTGGAATTCGCCCCGGGGAACTGTGAATTGCGCCGGGATGTCCCCGCCCTTGGGAATCGGCGGAACGGCTGGATGGAAAGCCTGCGGGATGTCGCCGCCCGGCTGAACGGCGGGCTGAACCACGGTCTGGGCGGCCAAAGACGTCGCGAAGGCCAGCGCAACGATCGCGAGTTTCCCAAGGATCATGCGGCTTCCTCTCCGGGCCGGGTGTCTGGCATATGCGCCTCGGCGTCTCAAGCGGGCTCAATCCTGCTGAGGAACGAAGTCCGTTCAGTGGGATTGCAGATTATCCCACATATCGGAGCCGTCATGACCGACCGAACGACGTTTGACACGGCCACGCGCATCGCCGCGGGCGACGACGGCACCAATTACGACAATGTCGCGATCGTGCTTCACTGGACGGTGGCGTTGCTGGTGCTGATCCAGTTCCTTACGGCGTTCACCTGGGACTGGTTTCCGCGCCAGACCCGACAGGCACTAGAAAGCCTGCACACCTCTCTCGGCGTGCTTCTGACAATGGTGATCGTCGCGCGGGTCGTATGGCGCCTGATCCCGGGGCACCAGGTCTCGTCGCTCGATGCCGGTTGGGTCAGGATCGCGTCCAAAAGCATGCATTATCTATTGTACCTGATGCTGCTCGCGCAGGCCGGGCTCGGGCTCACCGTGGGCTGGGCCGCCGGCCACCCGATCCACGTCTTCGGCCTGCCCATTGCGGGGCCGTTCGGCGCGCTCGCCCGGCCGCTACGGCATGACATACGCGAGATCCACCAGTGGCTCGGCTACACGATCGTCATCGTTGCCTTCGGCCACGCGCTCGCCGCGCTCTATCATCATTATGCGCGGCACGACCGCGTGCTCGGACGGATGTTCCCGCCGGCGCGCCGGTCTGAGACTGCCGTCTAGAAATCGCCTTCGATAAGGAATTGCGCGCCGGCATCGCCGTGCAGAGCCCATCGGATCTGAGCCTTGATCTGGCCCATCCGTGGAATGGCGATTGCCAGCCGCTCACCGATGCGGAAATCCATGTCCGCCTGGATGCGGCAGCCCTCGTCCGAGAAGTTGGTCAGCCGAACCGGCGACTTGCTGCCGTCCGTGCGGTGGACGACGGCGTCTACCACGACGGAGTCGCGGTCCTTACGGCCGATCCAACCCTGAATACGCTGCACGGCGCCCACTCCCACTCGGTTACGCGGGCGCACTTTCCCATGGCGAGGTAAACATAGATTGAACAAGTGCGACAGCGGTGGGTGGCTTGAAGCTCAACGGGCGCTCAGCTGAACGTCCGCGGACCCACCGATGGCGGCGATCCGGGTGCTGAACTCGCGGCGGACGTCAGCCTGGCATTTCTTGACCGCGCCCCAGCTCTCGCCTTCGGCCATGGCGTTGACGCCGCACACGGTCTCGACGGCGAGCTGAACACGACGGTCCAGGGCGGCACGGGCTTTTGGAGTTGCGAAGTCGGCGGGGGATATTTTGACCGAGGCGGTGCGGACCTCTTGCGCCAGGGCCGGCGAAGCGGATGAGATGACGATGGCGGCGGCAATGACGCGGATCGAGGGGTGCATACTGATCTCCCTTTGAGCGGCCGGGAAGCCCGTGCCGATGACTAGGAAGATCGCTCCAATGGCGTCGAACAGACAGGACTAGGATCGGACGGAAGGCTGACGAAGTCCTGATAAAGCGCTGATTTCGGTCATCTTTGTGCGAGTCACGGATTGACCAGTGATCGCGAATGGGTCCGGGCCCAATAATCGTCCAGGCCGAGTTCACGCGTCAGCTGGCCGAAGCGGGGGTCGCGGCGCATTGGCGCGTTGGGACGACGGAACAGGTCGTAAGTGCGCCGGTCGGCGCCGACGTAAATGCCCTGCTCCTTCGTGAAATAGGTGTCGGCCATCCTGATGCCGCGATTGAAGTAGAGCGCATTCAGCAGGCGGAAGCATTCGTCGAAATCGCCGACGTAAGCGGCGAAGATCGCGCCGTTGATCGTGAAGCCGGTGCCCTTTTCGGCTGCCCTGTCCCATGCTTCGATGCACTTCCGGATGCGGGCGCTGTCGCCGGTCGCGATCGCTTCCAACTCCAATTGGGTGAGATCGTAGTCCCAGTCCGGAACCCCGGCCGGCCGGCCGGCCAAATCGGCCAACTGGCCCGCCGCTTCGGACGCGCGATGATTGTAAAGGAGATAATATACGCGGGTGAACCAGACGTTGATGTTGCGTGGGAATAGCTCAAAGGCCTTGGAGATAATCGCTTCTGCATCGTCGAGCCGCCCCGCATCCCAGAGCCCGAACGCGTAGCTGACGTAATTTTCGGATATTTCCGGATAGGTCGCCAGAGTCTTTTCGAGGGCCGGAAGAGCTTCCTGGGTCCGCCCGACATCCCCGAGGCACAGCGCCAGACTCAATTCGAGGATGAGGCTGTCGGGGTGCAGACGAAGCGCAGCCCGGGCCGCGGTCTCGTAATTGTACCAATTTCGGTAAAGCGGACTGCTCCAAAGCTGGGCCGCGAGCGCGTCCGCCTGGTTGGGTTCAAGTGCAATGGCGCGGCGTATGGCCATGAGACCGCGGCTGTGGAGGTCTGAGCGCTGATCCGCCGGTGCGGCATGCACATATCGCATATAGGCGAGGCCGAGCAGGCCCCATGCCTCCGCGCTGTTTGGCGCGAGTTCGACCGCCTTGCGAACGTGAGCAAGCGCGTTGCCGGCCTGGTCGACGTTCACCCCGCAAAGCGAACCGCGGGCGCCGTCGAGCAATGCGCGGGCGTCGGCTGGCATGGTGTCGCGGTGGAGGGCTTTCCAGCCGATGCCGCCAAGCGCCACTGCGCCGACCGCGCCACCTGCGATCAGGAACCTGCGGCGGCCCAGAGCTGGCTTTGCCGCGGGCGCGTGAGGCGATCGCGTTTCCGGCGACGGAATCGCCCCGTCCGCTGGAATGAGGCGGTAGCCGACCTTGGTGATCGTCTCGATACGGAACTGTCCACCCGCCTGCTTTTCGCCGACGGCCCGGAGGCGCGAAACGACGCGGTTGATCGCGTCCTCGCCGACGATCCGGCCTTCCCAGCAAAGCGACGCCAAATCGTCCTTGCTGACGACCCCGCGCTCGGCGCGATGGAGGGCGACGAGCAGCTGCATAACTCTCGGCTCGACGATCGAGGTCTCGCCGCGACAAACCACTTCACGCGTCGCTGGGCGAAACTCGGCCGATCCGATGTGAAACGGCTGCTCATGGGCGAGGACAATCCGGTCGGCTTCGTCCCGAACGAGCCTGAGCCCCGGAAGAGCGTCGCGTGCCCCTGTCGCCATGAGCGCAATATGCCTGCAATTTGCCGGCGGCGCGAGGGCCGGGACCGGACGAAACGCCGATTATTTGCCGATCATCCTGTAGATGAACGCAACTTCACTAAGTCCGTCTGTCAGGCCGCGATGTCGTAGGGCTGAATTTCGCCCGACAAATAGAGATTGCGCGCTTTGGTCCGCGACAGCTTGCCCGAGCTCGTGCGGGGGAGGGTGCGCGGCGGCACCAGCTCGACCACGGGCGTGATCCCGGTGATCGCGCGAACGCGCTCACGGATCTCGTCGCGAAGGCGGCCGCGCTCGTCATTGCCGGTGACACGGCAGTGGACGAGGACGGCGGGGGTTTCTTCGCCGCTGGGGCCGGTGATCGCGAAGGCGGCGATGTCGCCGGATTTGAAGCCGGGCAGCTGCTCGACCGCCCACTCGATGTCCTGCGGCCAGTGGTTGCGCCCGTTGATGATGATCATATCCTTGGCGCGGCCGACGATGAAAATGTAGCCGGACGACATGTATCCCATGTCGCCGGTGTCGAGCCATTTGTCGGCGCTCATGCAGGCGCGCGTCGATTCCTCGTCGCGGAAATAGCCCAACATGACGGACGCGCCGCGCACAAAGAGCTTGCCTATGCCATGGTCCTCCAGGACCTCACCAGTTGGACCGCGAACCTCGACCTCCATACCCGTAACAGGGCGGCCGCAATTGACCACGGCGCGGTAGCGGCGCGGATGCCGGCTATCGGGGGTCACGCCCGCCAGCAGATTCTCTTCGACCAGTTCGAGCCGGATGCCTTCGCCCGGCGGCATCAGCGAAACCGCGAGGGTGGCTTCGGCAAGCCCGTAGCTTGGACAGAAAGCGCTCGCCTTGAAGCCGGCTGCGTCGAAGCTGTCGACGAAGGCCTGCATCACCTCGGGGCGGATCATGTCGGCGCCGTTGCCGGCAATGCGCCAGCGCGACAGGTCGAAACGGTCCTCGGCTCGGGTCTGCGAGCTCATCCGGCGGGAGCAGATGTCGTAGCCGAAGGTCGGCGAATAGCTGACGGTCGTCCCCGGGTTGCGGGTGATGATGTCGAGCCACGCGAGCGGGCGCCGCGCGAAGTCCTCGGTCTTGAGATAATCGACCGACAACTGAAGCGATACTGGCGAGAGGAAGCAGCCGACCAGGCCCATGTCGTGATACCACGGCAGCCACGAGATGCAGCGGTCGGTCTGGGTAACCTGCAAGCCGATGCCGTGGGCGTGAAGATTGTCGAGCAGGGCGCGATGAGTAACCGCGACCCCGTGCGGAAAGCGGGTCGAGCCGCTCGAATATTGGAGGTAGGCAATGTCGTCCGGCTGCGCCGCTGGAAGGTCACCCGAGGCCGGTTCGATCGTGCCGAGCGTGTCCCAGTCGCGCGACTTGATGCCGGCCCTGTCCGCCGCGGCTCCGCAAAAGTCCCCAAGCTCCGGCGGGTAAAGCAGCAGCGCGGGATCGCAGCTCTTCAGCTGCACGGCGAGCTGTTCGACATAGGCTTCGCGTCCGCCAAAGCTGGTCGGCAGGGGCAGCGGCACCGGCCAGGCGCCGGCATAGACGACGCCGAAGAAGGTAGCGGCGAACTCGGGCCCGGTTTCGGCGATGAGTGCGACGCGGTCGCCCGGCTTCAGCCCAATGGCGACGAAGCGGCGAGCGGCGAGCAAAGCATCTTCCCGCAGCTCGGAATAGGTATAGGCCTGAACGAGCGTTCCGCGCGCATCATGGAAGTTGAGTCCGCGCTTGCCTTGCGCGGCATAGTCCAGCGCTTCGCCGATCGTGGCGAAGTCGGCGAGCCGGCGCGGCAGATTGTCGAGCGTCGGCGTTGCACCAGGCGGCGCAAGTTCGGCGGTCGCAGAGGCGTTGCGATCGAGCACGCCATCCCCTTCCCATGGTTTGCTTCATTGCCGCACAACGTGCAGCCGCTTCCCTCTTGGCCAGCGACTGTGGCACAAAAAGGGCGTGAAGGCACCGCCAAGGCCCCCCCGCGCTCCGGTTCCGCTCGATACTCGCCGGCTCCAGGAACTCGCTCTCCGCTATGTCGGGAAATATGCGACGACGCGCGCCAAGCTGCGCCAATACCTCACCCGCAAGATTCGAGAGCGCGGGTGGGCTGGTGACGGCGAGCCTGAACTCGACTGGCTGGCGGACCGCTTCGCCGAGATCGGTTACGTCGACGATGCGGCTTATGCGCTGGCCAAGTCGAGGTCGCTGACCGCCAGGGGATTTGGCAAGCGACGGCTGGTCGAGCAGCTGCGCCATGCGGGCGTCGATGAGTCCGACCGCACGGAAGCGAACGCCCTCGCGGACGACGAGGCGGTCGGCGCCGCGCTGCGTCTCGCCCGGCGGCGGCGGATCGGGCCGTTTGCGACTCAGCCTGCCGATCCGCAGCAGCGGCAGAAATGGATTGCCTCAATGGTCCGGGCAGGTCACGAATTCGCGCTCGCGAAGGTCATTTCGGGCATGCGGCCGGGGCAGGAGATTGACCTAGATTAGCTCCCTGCGCTTTTCGCGCTCATAAAACGTAAAGTCGGTTTGCCGACACTGACACGCATGTTAAGGGACGCCCATGGTGCGTACCGCTTTGCAACCGGCCGTAGGGGGCAATCAGGCCGTAATGGAGATTGAAGACAGGTCCTCCGAGCCTGAGATGGAAGCAATTGTCGGCCGCGTGAAGTGGTTCGACGCGACCCGCGGATTCGGCTTCCTGGTCAGCGATCAGGTCGAGGGCGATGTGCTGCTGCATTTCAGCGTGTTGCGCGACCACGGCCGCCGCAGCGTGCCCGAGGGAGCGACGATCGAATGCGTGCCGGTCCGGCTTGATCGAGGGCTTCAGGCAAAGCGAGTGTTGTCGATCGATACGTCGACGGCCTTGCCGCAGCCGATGCGCTCGTCCATTCCGATGAGCGAACGCGCCGACCGCAAGGCGCTTGCGGATTCGGCTGGCGAGTTCGAGTCGGTGGAGGTCAAATGGTTCAACCGCGTTCGCGGCTATGGTTTCGTCAAGCGGCCCGAGGAATTGGGCGGCGAGGACGTGTTCGTGCACATGGAAACCGTGCGCATCTCTCATCTTCCCGAATTGGAACCGGGCCAGCATCTGGAGGCACGGATCGCCCCCAGCGGCAAGGGACTGACGGCCGTCGAGCTGCGCGAGTCCGGCGGTTCGGATCTCTAGCACTCGCGTTAACCGCGCTCATTGCATGTAGTCCCGCCGCCCCTGCGCACAACGCCTCGAGCGATTCTGCTGCCACCGCCGATCCCCGCGCCCAAACCGGACTTCGCGAAGTGCCGCTGACCATCCGAAGCGGCAATGGAACGCACCAGTTCACCGTCGAGGTTGCGGCCACCCCGGAACAACAGGAGCGGGGCCTCATGTTCCGCAAGTCGCTGGCCGGCGATCGCGGCATGATCTTCCCCTACGACCCGCCGTCGGACGTATCCTTCTGGATGAAGAATACGTTGATCCCGCTCGACATCATCTTCATCCGCGCTGACGGGACGATCGTCCGCATTACGCATGCGAAAGCGCTCGACCTCTCGCCACTGCCGGCTGGCGAACCGGTTGCGGCGGTGCTGGAAATTCGCGGCGGCCGCGCCGCCGAGCTCGGCATCAAGGAAGGCGACGTCGCAAGCTGGACCCACTAGCTTGCCTCGCGCTGACCGGGGCGGCTAAGGCGCTCGGCGATGGGTTTCTGGTCGAAAACTTTCACCTGGTGGAATGGTGCCACGGTCGGCACGGCGCTGTGGACGCGGCGGTTCGGCAATGAAGTCGGCCGCGATGACGCCGGCAACATCTATTATCAGGACAAGAAGCAGGCGCATCGCAGGTGGGTGATCTACAACGGCTCCAACGATGGCAGCCGGGTGCCTCCAGACTGGCAGCTGTGGCTACGCGGGACGATATCGGACCTTCCCGACAAGGCGCTTCCGCCGGTCCGCAAGTTCCAGCAGAAGCCGACTCCGAACCTGACCGGCACGATGGAAGCGTTCCGTCCCGATGGCGCACTCGGGTCCGGCCGCATTAGGCCCGCGTCCACTGGGGATTACGAACCCTGGATCCCCGAATAAGCGTGAGGCTGCGCGCAACAATCCTGCTGGCTGCGTTTGCGCTCGCCTCGTGCGGCAGGGGCAAGGAACAGAATGTGCCACTGCCCGCGGCGCGTCAGGCCGGGTCCACGGCGAATGGCGAGGGTGGCGTGACTCCGATGCCGCAGCGGATTGCCGTGCTCGGCATCCTCAACAAGCGCAACGGCATCGTCCAGACGGTCTCATTGCACCCTGGGCAGTCGATACGCTGGAAGGACGTGATCGTTCGACTAAGGGCTTGTGAAGCGACCGCGCCCTGGGAGGAAGAGAAGCTGACCGGGGCATTCGTGCAGGTCGACGTTCAACAGCCCGACAAACATTGGGACCGCGTGTTTTCGGGTTGGTTGTACAAGGAATCGCCGTCGCTCAACGTCGTCGAGCATCCGGTCTATGACGTCTGGCCCAAAAGCTGCGAGATGACGTACCCCGCCGGGCCTGCGGCGCCGGCGGCGCCGGCAAGTTCGAGCAACCTGTCGAGCGCGAGGAAATCAGGCGCGGCCGATGGGGCGCGGCCAAGCGCCTCGACCAGTGCGCCAGTGGCTGGAGCGCCGACCGAGACGCCACCGCCGAGAGCGGCCGAAAGCAACTCCACGTAAGTTTCGCGCGGTACGCTCATCGCCCCGAGCGAGGCGAGATGCTCGGTCATGAACTGGCAGTCGAGCAACGTGAAATTGCCGACCTGGAGCCGGGCGACGAGCCAGGCGAGCGCGACCTTCGATGCATCGCGGGCGCGGCTGAACATGCTTTCGCCGAAGAAGGCACGGCCGAGCTTCACGCCATAGAGCCCGCCGACGAGTTCGCCATCGCGGTCATCGGCACGCCGCACCTCGATCGAATGGGCGTGACCCGACTGGTGCAGCGCCAGCATCGCGCGTTCAAGTTCGTCGTTGATCCAGGTTTCTTCGCGGGCGGCGCAGGCCGTGAGAACCGCGGCGAAATTGCGGTCGTGCGAAATTTCGAAACGACCGGAGCGCAGCGTTCTCTTGAGCGAGCGCGACAAGTGAAAGCGCTCGAGCGGCAGGATCGCGCGGTTGCGTGGCTCGACCCAGAACAGGTCGGGGGCGTCGCGGCTGTCGGCCATCGGGAAAATGCCGGTGGCATAACCCTGCAGCAACAGGCGCGGGTCAAGGCGACTCATGTGCGGGACTCTATCAAATTATCTCGCGGACGACCTCGTGGGGGCGACACAGGCGCACTCCGTTCGGCGTCTCGACGAGCGGCCGGTTGATCAGGATCGGGTGGGCGATCATCGCATCGAGCAATTGTTCGTCGGTGACATCCGCCCGGTTCAGGCCGAGCTCGTCGGCCAGCGGTTCCTTCGCGCGGAGGCCTTCCCGTGGAGTGATTCCGGCTCGCTCGTACAGCCGCATCAACTCGTCGCGGCTTGGCGGATCCTTGAGATATTCGTGGATCCACACGTCGCAGCCCGAATCGCGGAGAATCTCCAGAGTCTTCCGCGACGTGCCGCACTTCGGATTGTGATAAATTGTTGCTTTCATTCCGGCGCCATTCCCAAGCCAAAACAAGAGGTTGAACAAGGATTTAATATGGATTGCGCGTTACCGCCCACTTGCATTGTCCCGCGTGCGGAACGATGACGCGCCCTCGTCGTTCCTGCGCTTGTAACATGCACCGTCACCGGCGGTAGCGTCGGCATGTGCGCATGTTCATGCAGCTCAGTACAACGGGAGAAAGAGCGATGCGGAAATCCATTTTAGCCATGACGCTTGCCAGCACGGCGGCACTCGGCGCTTGCGCCACCAACTCACGCGTCGCCGAGGGCGCCGCGATCGGCGGAGTCGGCGGCGCGGCCGTCGGTGCCGTCGTTCCGGGAGTCAGTGTGATCGAGGGCGCCGCGGTTGGCGCGGCTATCGGCGGTCTTGCCGGTGCGGCGTGGGCCGACAGCAACAATGACGGCTATGTCGATGGCTACATGTACAATGGCCAATATTATCCGGGCACGCCGCAAGGCTATGATCCTAATACCCATAGTGTTCTCGCCAGTGCGGCGACGGGCGCGCTTGGTGGAGCGGCGATTGGCGCCGCCGCCGGCGCCGTCCTTCCGGGCGTCAGCGTACTGCAAGGTGCGGTGATTGGCGCCGCGGTCGGTGGTCTTGCCGGCGCGGTCTGGGCCGACCGGAACAATGACGGCGTGGTGGACGGATATGTCTACAACGGGCAATATTACGCGGGCGCGCCTGCCGGCTACACCGGGACCGCGGTCGCGGCTCCGGCGCCAATGCCGATGCCGGCTCCAATGCGGAGCGGCGAGCGCGGCTGATCCGGACCCGTCAAGGCAGGGTTTTGACGGGATAAAAGTTGGAGAGCGTGTGATTGCTTTGCGTTTTGAGTGCACCGGTCGGCGGCCGGTGCACTTTTTTGGGAAGATTGCCGCAACCGTTGCTGCCTTCGTCGCAGCGACGACGCCCGTCTGCGCTTCGGCGGAATCGGCCGCGCCGCCTGCCGTTCAGGCACCCCACCTGGTCGGGCAAAGCGTCGCGGACTTTTACCGTGGCCGGAATGACTATCCGTTATGGCTGGCGACAAACGCCGGCGATGCCGCCGACCAGCTGCTCGCCTTGCTGTCGAGCGCCAGCCTCGATGGTCTGGACCCCGCAAAATATCACGTCGGCGAGCTTCAACAGGCGCTCACGGCAGCGCGCAGCGGCAAGAAGAAGCAGGTCGCCGAAGTG
>JAZKBB010000023.1:30164-82739 GCA_040388865.1 Pseudomonadota bacterium
CGGACTCACCTATGTCGATGCCAGCCTCAAGCCCGCTCCGCCAACCCCACTCGCGGCATTGCTGACCGCGGCGACGGCGCCATCGCTGTCGGACTATGTGCACAACATGGGATGGATGCATCCCTTCTACGCTCAATTGCGCGATGCGCTTGCGACCCACGGCTATTCGACCGACCAGCAGCGGGCCCAGCTTCAAATCAATCTGCAGCGGGCACGGGAGCTGCCCGCGGGAAGGCAGCGCTACGTGCTGGTGAATGCCGCTCAGCAGCGCCTTTACATGTATGAAGACGGCAAGGCAGTCGACTCGATGGTGGTCGTCGTCGGCAAGCCCAAGAACCCGACGCCGATGCTTGCGGCATACATCCGCTATGCCGCGCTCAACCCTTATTGGTACGTGCCATCGGACCTCGCCGGGGAGGACGTCGGCCAATATGTGCTGAAGTTCGGCCTCAAATATCTCGACGAATACGGCTATGAGGTGGTGTCCGACTGGACGCCGAACCCGACGATCATCGACCCCAAGACGATCGACTGGAAGGGTGTGGTCGACGGCAAAGTCGATGTTATGATTCGGCAACGACCAGGAGCGAAGAACTTCATGGGCCGGATGAAGTTCATGTTCCCCAACCAGTTCGGAGTTTATCTTCACGACAATCCGCGTCGCGAGCTGTTCCTCAAGGCTGCGCGCTACTTCAGCGGGGGCTGCGTTCGGCTCGAGGACGCTGCGCGGCTTGGCCGATGGCTGTTCGGCCACGACCTCGACTGGCAATCGGCCGGGACCGAGCAGCCGGTTCCCCTGGCGCAGCCGGTGCCGGTGTACATTACCTATCTAACAGCGATCCCCGACGGCGCCTCGATCGCATATTATGACGACGTCTACGGGCGTGATGCGCCCAAGCTGGCGGCGGCCAGCAGCACGAGCGAGGACGCCGCGGCGACGCGGCGTTAGGGCCGGTACCAGTTGGGGAACCAGGTGATGTCCTGGGCGATCGGTCGCCCGCCGGGGTCGCGCGCAGGCAGAAAGCGGACGTAACGCTCGGTCAACTGGCACATCAGCGAGTCGGCGACCGGGTTGCCGCTCGAGCGAACCACGCGGCAGTTCGATGCGCTGCCATCCGGATTGACTCGGATCGTAACGCCGACAGTTCCGCGGTTCATTCCGCTGACGGAGACGAGCCGGCGATATTCGCCGTTCGGAATCTTGGTGATTTTCTGCGCCGGAGTGAAGGTGCCGGTGTCGCCGCCTCCGGCGCCAGTCCCGGACCCGCCGGCGCCGGTACCGGTCCCAGCAAGCGCGGCGCCTGAAGCAGTCGACGTACCCGTGCCAGCGACCCTGGCCGCTGGAATCGGCGAGGGGAGGGGCAGTTTGGGCTGTGGAGCGACCAAGGGCGTCGGCTTCGCCTGTTTGGCCGCCGCGCCTTCGGGCTTTTTCATCGCCTGGGGCTTTGGCGCAGGCTTGGGCGGCCGCACCGGAGGAGGTGGGGGAGGCTGGCTGATCGCAATGGTCGTCATCCGCTCGACGGCCTGGCGAACGTTTTGGATGTCGAGGCCTGAAAGGATGATGAAGGCCAAAGCGGCGTGGACCGCAACGACCGCGACGATCGCCTTCGCCTTGTCGGGGCGGTCTGCGGTTCCGCGGTAGCTCGACACACGTACGTCCTCTCGGCCGGACAACGCTTGTCATGGCCGAAGGTTTAGCCGGGAGCGGCCTTGGCCTCGGCCGCGAAGTCGGCGTTTTTGCGCTCTGGCCCCAGTGCCGTCCAGATGACGATCACGACGGCGGTAATTCCGCACACCATCGCGAGCGCCAGTCCATAGTTGTTGCCGTGCGCCTCCGCGATGCCCGCTTGTATCGGTGCATTCCTGGACGCGATCAGATTGCCGAGCTGGTAGGCGAAGCCGGGGAACAGGCTACGCGCGAGCGGCGGCGAGAGCTCATTTAAATGCACCGGGATGATGCCCCAGGCGCCCTGCACCGCGACCTGGACGAGGAAGGCGCCGAGCCCCAGCAGCACCGGCGTCGCGGAAAAGGCCCAGAGCGGGATGATCGGCAACGCGAGCAGGCTGGCGATGATGATTGCGCGTTTGCGGCCGATCTTCTCCGACCAGATGCCGAACGAAATGCCGCCGACGATCGCGCCCAGATTCATGACGGCGGCGAGAATGCCGGTCGTGTGGGTATCGAAATGGTGCTGCTTCTGAAGGAAGGTGGGGTAGAGGTCCTGCGTCCCGTGGCTGAAGAAGTTGAACGCGGTCATCAGCACCACGAGGTAGAGCGCGATCTTCCAGTGCCGCATTAGCTGCACAACGGGATCCCACCAGCGGCCTGTCCCACGCCGCGCTTCGAACGCGGGGCTTTCCTTGACGTGCATGCGGATCAGCAGGACGAGCAGAGCGGGAGCGACGCCGACCATGAACATGCCGCGCCAGCCGATCGTGTCGAACAGCAAATAATAGACGAGGCTGGCGACGAAGTAGCCTGAGGGGTAGCCGCTTTGCAGCAGGCCGGAGACGGGCCCGCGAAGCTTCGGCGGGATCGATTCCATGACCAGGCTCGCGCCGAGGCCCCATTCGCCACCCATTGCGATGCCGAACAGGAAGCGCAGCACGAGCAAAGTCGTCAGCGTCGGCGCGAAGCCGGATGCGAATTCGAGTACCGAAAACAGGATGATGTCGGCCATCAGCACCGGCCGGCGCCCGAAATGCTCGGCGAGCCAGCCGAACACGAAGGCACCGATCGGCCGCGCCGCCAAGGTCAGGAACACGGCCTCTGAGACTGCCTTCACGTCGGTGCCGAATTCCTTCGCGATTGCGGAGAACATGAAGACCAACAGGAAGTAATCGAAGGCATCGAGCGTCCAGCCGAGATAGCTCGCCCAGATCGCGCTTCGCTGCGAGGCATCGAGCGACTTGAGATCGACGATCAAGCTCATGCAGCGACTCTCCTCTGACGTCGGTTACTGGCGGCGGCTCCCCCGGTCGGCAAGCAGGATCAGCGCGCCGATACTGAACGCAAGTTTATGGAACAGTCCGTTTTGGGGTCGCGTTCCGCAAGAACTTAACGAAGGAGAAGGTCATGAAGACTCTCGTCGCTCTTGCCGCCGCCGCCGTCGTAGCGACCGCCGCCGCATCGCCGGCGGATGCTCGCCAGGGCTGCGGGCCCGGCTTCCACCGTACGCCATACGGCCGTTGCGTCCCCAACCGCGATCAGCAAATCCGATATGTGGAAGGCCGCTATTACGCCGGTCACGGCTATTGGTGGCATAACCAGTGGCGCCACCATCGTCAGCGCCGCAATGGCGTGTGGATTTACCTCTAGGGGATAGAGTCTAATCCGTGATCCTTGGCTAGCCAGCGCTCGAGCCATTTGATTGTGTAGTCGCCAGCCAGGAACTCCGGATCGCGGACTAAATTCTGGTGGAGCGGGATGGTCGTCTTCATCCCCTCCACCACGAACTCCTCGAGCGCGCGCTTCATGCGCCTGATGCATTCGTCGCGGTCGCGGCCATAGACGATCAGCTTGCCGATCATGCTGTCGTAATAAGGTGGCACGCGGTAGCCGGTGTAGAGCCCGCTATCGACGCGAACGTGCATTCCCCCCGGCGCGACATAATTCTTCACCAGACCCGGTGACGGCGCGAACGTCTCCGGATCCTCGGCGTTTATGCGGCATTCGATCGCATGGCCGTGGAGCTTCACTTGCTCCTGCGAGCAGGACAGACCTTCGCCGCAGGCAACCCGGATCTGCTCGCGCACCAAATCCATGTCGCTGATCATCTCGGTCACTGGATGCTCGACCTGGAGGCGGGTGTTCATCTCGATGAAGTAGAATTCGCCGTTCTCGTACAGGAACTCGATGGTGCCGGCCCCGCGATAGCTCATTTCGGCCATCGCCTTGCGGACGCGCTCGCCCATCGCTTCGCGTTCGACCCGGCTGATCGCCGGTGACGGCGCTTCCTCGAGGACCTTCTGATGGCGCCGCTGGAGCGAGCAGTCGCGCTCGCCAAGATGGATTGCCTGGCCGTCGCCGTCCCCGAACACCTGGAACTCGATGTGGCGCGGATCGGCGAGATATTTCTCCATGTAGACCGTGTCGTCGCCGAAAGCGGAGCGCGCTTCCGACGCCGCCTGGCTCATCAGGCTTTCGAGCTGGCCTTCGGCCTCGACCACCTTCATGCCGCGGCCTCCGCCGCCGGACGCCGCCTTGATCAGTACCGGATAGCCGATTTGCGCGGCGACCTTCTTGGCCTGGGCGACGCTGGTGATCGGACCGTCGGAGCCGGGGACGAGCGGCAGGCCGAGCTTCGCGGCGGTGCGCTTGGCCTCGATCTTGTCGCCCATTGTGCGAATGTGCTCGGGCTTCGGGCCGACCCAGATGATGTTGTGGCTTTCGACGATCTCGGCAAACTGCGCGTTCTCCGAGAGGAATCCGTAGCCAGGATGGATCGCGTCGGCGTGGACGATCTCCGCGGCCGAGATGATGTTCGGGATGTTGAGGTAGGATTCGGTCGCCGGCGGCGGGCCTATGCAGACGGTCTCGTCAGCCAGTCGAACGTGCATGGCGTCCGCATCCGCAGTCGAATGAACCGCGACCGTCTTGATACCCATCTCGTGGCAGGCGCGGTGGATTCGAAGCGCAATTTCGCCGCGATTGGCAATCAACAGCTTCTGGATTTGCATCTTAGTTTGTCATGCCAGCGAAGGCTGGCATCCATGTCTCTGCCAAACGTCCACGCCCGCGAATCTGCTCGGCAATGGACCCCAGCCTGCGCTGGGGTGACGGGAAAAGAGAAGTCATCAGCCGATGATCACCAACGGCTGATCGAATTCGACCGGCTGGGCGTCGGCGACCATGATCTTCTTGACGACGCCGCCTTCGGGAGCGGTGATCGGATTCATCACCTTCATCGCTTCGACGATGAGCAACGTATCGCCAGCCTTGACCGGCTTGCCGACCTCGATGAACGGCGCAGCGCCGGGCTCGGCAGACAGGAACGCGGTGCCGACCATCGGCGACTTGATGGTGGTACCGCTGATTTCCTCGGGCAGTGCCCCGACGTCTTCCTTGCCGTGCATCGGCGGCGCGCTGAGCGCTGGAGCTGCCGTCGGTTGAGCGGGCGCGGTGACGGCGACCGCCGCGGACTCGCGGCTGACCTTGATGCGCCGGTCGCCGTCGGCGACCTCAATTTCGGTCAGGGCGTTGGCGGTGAGCAGTTCGGCAAGTTCGCGCACCAGCGCCGGATCGATCCGCATACCGCCGGTTTTGTCGCCCGCGCCGGCGGGGTTCTTCGGTTGAGCCATTCTAAATCCCTACGTCCCTCTCGGCGCTGCGCTCTGTCAGACGAGGGCTCATCCGTCCACCCTGAACAGACTTGGCGGGGGTTGGCACTGCTCCTATTGGAGCCTCGATGAGCGTCGATGGAAGCGTGGAAATTCGCGTCAACGGCGAGCACCGCCGAGTGCACGGCGCCTTCACCCTTGTCGAGATGTTGAACGCGATCGGCGTGGATGCCGCCAAGGTTGCGGTCGAGCGGAACCTCGCCATCGTGCCTCGATCGAGCTTCGGCGAAGTCCGGGTCGAGGATGGCGACGATTATGAGATCGTGCATTTTGTCGGAGGCGGTTGAGTGACTGCGCAGCAGGACATCAAGGCGGACACCTGGACGGTTGCGGGACGGACGTTCAGCTCGCGGCTGATCGTCGGTACGGGCAAATACAAGAGCCTCGAAGAGAATGCGGCCGCGGTCGAGGCTTCGGGCGCGGAGATCGTCACCGTCGCCGTGCGGCGAGTGAACATCTCCGACCCCAATCAACCGCGCCTGACGGACTTCATCGATCCCAAGAAGGTCACGTACCTGCCTAATACCGCCGGCTGCTTCACCGCCGAAGACGCGATCCGCACGCTGCGGCTTGCGCGCGAGGCGGGCGGCTGGAATTTGGTCAAGCTCGAGGTGCTGGGCGAGGCGAAGACCCTCTACCCTGACATGCGCGAGACGCTTCGCGCGACCGAGGTGCTGGTGCGCGAGGGCTTCGAGCCGATGGTCTATTGCGTCGACGATCCCATCGCCGCCAAGCAACTCGAGGAAGCGGGCGCCGTGGCGATCATGCCCTTGGGCGCGCCGATCGGATCGGGCTTGGGAATCCAGAACCGCGTGACGATCCGTCTGATCGTTGAAGGCGCGGGCGTGCCGGTCCTGGTCGACGCCGGCGTGGGGACGGCGAGCGACGCGGCCCAAGCGATGGAACTGGGCTGCGACGGCGTGCTGATGAACACCGCGATTGCCGAGGCCAAGGAGCCGGTGCTGATGGCCCGTGCGATGAAGGCGGCCGTGGAAGCGGGCCGTCTCGCCTATCTCGCCGGACGGATGCAGAAGCGCCGTTATGCGGACCCGTCGAGCCCCCTGGCCGGGCTCATTTAGTCGCCGTCACAAGGTGCGCCGACATCGGCGCCTCGAACCCGTTGGCCCCTTCATATTCGCTGGCACATTGGGTGAGGTTTGCGAAAACGTGATCGAGCGCGTCCGGTCCATATTCCTCAAGCTCGATGCCCATTGGCGAACCGTAGCAAAGGGCGCGCGCAGCATCTTCGGAGGACGGGCTCCGGCTAAGGAAATCGACTGTTTCTACGGCGATGTCGGTGAATCCTGATGCACGTAGATCGCGCTCGATGCACTCCGGCTCGTGATAGCTGAAAGGTCCGCGCACCATGAACTGCGGTGGATTATCAGGGAAAGCGCGGCGCATGCTTTCGTTGGCGAGATGTGAAAGAAGGTTCCGCTCGATCCTGTCCCATACGGCGAACCAGTACGCCCCACCGTCGCGCAGCACACGGCGTGCTTCCGCATTGCCCTTCACCTTGTCGGGATAGAACATGACCCCGAACTGGCAGACCACCAGATCGAAACTCCCGTCCTCGAACGGCAGTTCGAGCGCGTTCGCCTGGCGGAAAGTTACCCTGGATGAAGCCACCCGCGTCCGGGCCACATCGAGCATGGCCTGGTTGAGGTCGGTCGCGACGATATCGGCCTCCGGCAGCGCATCCGCCAACGCAGCCGTCACCACTCCCGTGCCAGCGGCGGTTTCGAGAATGTGGTGAGGCCGCATTGTCTGTGCGCGCTGCGCCAGCAATTCGGCGTAGGGCCGGAACAGCAGCGGCACCATGTAGCGCTCATAATTTGCCGGCACCGAGCCGGAAAATCGGACATCGAGCGATTGCATATGGAACGTGCTCCCTTGTTCCGATTTATGAAGAGTCGAGCCCATGGCAGACTTCGCATCCCAGCGCGAGGCGATGGTCGAGCGGCAGTTGCGCCGCCGCGGGATCGCTGAACCCGACATCCTTGAAGCGTTCCGCGCGGTGCCGCGCGAGGCGTTCGTCAGCGCCGAATTTGCGCATCTTGCCTACGGCGATCATCCGCTTCCGATCGAGGCCGATCAGACGATTTCGCAACCATACATCGTCGGGCTGATGATCGAGGCGGCGGCGATAAAGGCGGGCGAAACGGTGCTCGAGATTGGGGCCGGGTCGGGCTATGCAGCGGCCGTCATCAGCCGCATCGCGGATCGCGTGATCGGGATCGAGCGCCAGCACGATCTGGTCGAGGTCGCGCGCGAGCGGTTGCGGCGACTAGGCTATGACAATGTTGAAATCATCGAGGGCGACGGCACCAAAGGCTGGCCGGACGGCGCGCCTTACGATGCCATCCTTGCCGCCGCGAGCGGCAGCCATGTGCCGGAGCCGCTGCTAGCCCAAGTCGCACCGGGCGGCCGCATCGTCATGCCGGTGGGCGAACCCGGCGTCGTTCAGGAGCTGATCAAGGTGACCAAGCAGGAAGATGGCATCGTCAAGCAGGAGAATCTGGGGGCTGTCCGCTTCGTCCCGCTGATCGGTGAGGAAGGATGGAAGAATGCTTACTGAATTAGAAGCCTTGCCAAGACTGATCGCCGATGCGGCCGAGCCGCTTCCCGACATCGACGACCGCACCTTCGGCGAATTTTTCAGCCGCTTCGGCGATGCGCGCGTCGTGCTGCTTGGCGAAGCAAGTCATGGGACGAGCGAATTCTATCGCGCCCGAGCGGCCATCTCGCGCCAGCTGATCGAGCGCCACGGCTTCAATATCGTCGCCGTAGAAGCCGACTGGCCCGACGCCGCGACAATCGACCGCTATGTCCGTCATCGGCCGAAGCGCGAAGGAGAGATGCGGGCGTTCGAGCGCTTCCCAACGTGGATGTGGCGCAACCGCGAGGTCGACGAGTTCATCCGCTGGATGCGGCGCCACAATCAGGACCGTGACTATGACGGCCGCTGCGGTTTCTACGGCCTCGATCTTTACAATCTCAGCGCGTCGATGCGCGCGGTGATCGACTTCCTCGGCAAGGAGGATCCCGAGCTCGCGCGGCTGGCGAGCCGCCGCTACGGTTGCCTTGACCCATGGGCGGAGAACCCCGCCGCTTATGGTCGCCATTCGCTGGTCGAAGGCTATGCCCGCTGCGAAGTCGGCGTGATCGAGATGCTCAAGGACCTCTTGCAGCGCGACATCGATTGCTTCGCCGACGAGTGCGATGAATGGCTCGATGCGCAGGCGAATGCCCGGCTCGTGAAGGATGCCGAGGCTTATTATCGAGTCATGTACCATGGCTCGGCCGAGAGCTGGAATCTGCGCGACACGCACATGTTCGACGCGCTGAACATGATCCTCGACGCAAAGGGGCCGGGCGCGAAGGCGATCGTCTGGGCGCACAACAGCCATATCGGCAACGCCGCCTTCACCGACATGGGCCGCGAACGCGAGGAGCTGAACATCGGCCAGTTGGCCAAGGAGAAGTGGCGCGAGCGGGCGCGGCTGATCGGCCTCGGGACGCACACCGGGACGGTCGCCGCGTCGGATGATTGGGACGAGCCGATGAAGATCAAGCGTGTGCGGCCGTCGCTCGCCGACAGCTATGAGCGGATGAGCCACGATAGCGGCGTCGAGCGCTTCCTTCTCGATCTGCGTCCCGGAGAGGCCGAGGACGGGGTTCGGCAAGATCTCATGGATCCGAGGCTCGAGCGGTTTATCGGCGTGATCTACCGCCCGGAAACCGAGCGCTGGAGTCACTACAGTCACGCGATCCTGCCGCGGCAGTTCGATGCCTGGGTGTGGTTCGACGAAACGCGTGCCGTTACGCCGCTTCCGGGCGAGCAGCGGCCGGGCGCGCCGTCGCATGAGGAGGAGACCTATCCCTTTGGCCTATGATCGGTCGGCATGACGGACCTGACGGTCGTGCCCGCACCTATCGCAGCGTCTTTTCAAACCAGTGGTGCGCGTAAAGCTCCTCGTTGAACGGCGCGACCTCGACATAGCCTGAGGCGCGATAGAGCTGCTGGGCTTCGGTCAGCGATCGTTCGGTTTCGAGGCGCACAGTGCTGTAACCTAAGCTTCGCGCTTTCTCCTCCAGCGCTTTCAGCAGGCGCTTGCCGAGCCCAAGGCCGCGCGCTTCCGGCGCAATCCACATCCGCTTCAGGTAGACGGCTCCCCCGGCGTCTCGCTTGAAGCCACCGCAGCCCACCAGCGCTCCGTTCCGCCTTAAGAGGAGGAACGTCCCCGTCGGTGGCGCGAATTCACCGAGTGTCGGCGCGGAACTTCGATCGGGGTCGAAACCGCCATCGAAGCGCTCGGCGATCTCCGCATAATATCTCGCGAGGCAATGTTGCGCATCCGCGCTGGTGGGATGAACCTCGACGATCTCGACTGCAGCAGCAGGCGAAAGGAGAGTCACTTCCTGGCCTTCTCGCGCAGCTTGGCGATCGTGGTCGCGTTGCTGATCTGCTCGACGTCGGTCTTGCAGTGGATCAGGCGGATGCCGGTAAACTTCAGCGCGTCATCGAGCGCGGACGAGAAATCCGCGGTTCTTTCAACCGTTGCGGCCCACCCGCCGTAAGCGCGCGCGAGCGCCGCGAAGTCTGGATTCTTGAGCTCGGTGGCGGAGATCCGTTCGGGATATTCGCGCTCCTGATGCATGCGGATGGTGCCGTAGCTGGAGTTATCGACAACGATTACCAGCAAGTCGGCGCCGTATTGCGCGACGGTCGCCAACTCCTGCCCGTTCATCAGGAAGTCGCCGTCGCCAGCGACGCACGCTACCGGCCTGTCCTTGAAGCGGAGGGCCGCGGCAACCGCGGCGGGGAGGCCGTAGCCCATGGTGCCGCTGGTCGGTGCAAGCTGGGTCGGCATCGGGCCGTAGCGCCAGTAACGATGCCACCAGCCCGAAAAATTGCCGGCGCCGTTGCAGATGATCGCGTTCTCCGGGAGCCGTTCGCGCATTGCCGCGACGCACAGGCCGAGGTCGAGCTTCACGCCTTCGCGCGGTTTGGGCTCCGACCACTCGAGCCATTCCTTGTGCGCGTCCTCGCCGCAAGAGAAGCGGACGAGGTCGGGGTCGATCCAGCCGTCGATCAGCTCGGCAAATTCGCCCATGTCGGCGCAGATCGGCAAATCGGCGTGAAACACACGTCCGAGCTCGTTCGGGTCAGGGTGGACGTGGACCAGGGTCTGCCCTGAATGATCCGGTGAGATGAGGGTGTAACCATCGGTGGTGGCTTCGCCGAGCCGCGCCCCAACGGCGATGATCAGGTCGGCGTCGCGAACGCGCTGCTGCAGCTTCGGATTGGGGCCATAACCGAGCTGGCCGGAATAAACCTGGCATGCGTTGGAGATCGCGTCCTGGCGGCGGAAGGCGGCTGCGACCGGAATGCCGTAGCGGAACGCGAAATTGGCGAAATGGTGCGACGCACGCGGGCTCCAGTCGGCGCCGCCGACGATCGCGACCGGCGCGGCGGCGTCCTTCAACAGTTCGAACAGGGCCTGCACCGCGCCGGGATCGGGCGCTTCGGAGATCGGCGGAACGCGCGGCCGATCTTGGGCCTCGACCTCGTCGCGGAGCATGTCCTCAGGGAGCGACAGGACGACCGGGCCGGGACGGCCGGCAGTGGCGACGCGATACGCACGAGCGACATATTCCGGTATGCGGCGGGGATCCTCGATCCGCGCCGCCCATTTGGCGATCGGCGCAAAGAAGGCGGGGAAGTCGATCTCCTGGAAGCCTTCGCGATCGCGGTCGTCGCGCGCGACGTCGCCGATGAACAGGATCATCGGAGTCGAATCCTGGAAGGCCACATGGACTCCCGCCGATGCATTGGTGGCGCCGGGGCCGCGCGTGACGAAGGCGACACCCGGCCGGCCGGTCATCTTGCCGTCGGCATCGGCCATGTAAGCGACGCCGCCTTCCTGCCGGCAAACTACGGTGTCGATTTCGGGTGTGTCGTGGAGTGCATCGAGCACGGCGAGGAAGCTTTCCCCCGGCACCGTGAAGATTCGGTCACAGCCCTGGATCCGGAGCTGGTCGACGAGGATGCGCCCTCCGCTTCTGGCGCCGCTGCGTAAGGTCATGGGTGGGGCCTCTAGCGCTCCGCGCCGCGCGCGTCATGTGCCGCGAGACAGGTCGGCTGATCGAAGCGACATGGCAGCTCGCCGTTAACTGCGCGCAGGCAACGTTAACCGCGCCAACCCTTTGCAAACGGGGGCGTTCTCATTGGCCACACGAATTTCAAAGATGGAGTGAACTATGTTGCGCAATTCATTGATCGCGGCTGTCGCCGGCACGGCGATCGCCGTTGCCGCCCCGGCCTTCGCACAGGGGCATGGCGGCGGAGGCGGAACAGGTGGGCCTCCGGGCGCCGGCGGATCGCCAGCCGGGTCGGTCAGCCAAGGTCCGACGAACGCGTCGCCGACGGGCATTTCACACGCCAATGAGAACAGCGTGCTATCCAGCCCGGCAGGCAGCACCATGCAGACGACAACCGCACCAATGACGACACCGACGACGACGGGCACTGTCAACGGTAATTCGCAGGCCACGCTGCACAGCCAGGGTCCGTCCCACGCTTCGCCGACCGGTATTGCCCACGCGAGCCCGAACAGCGTTCTCGCTCGCGGCGCGGTTGCCAGCAGCACGCTGCCGGGCCTTACAACCGGCCTGGTGGTCAACAACAGCAGCGGCACGCAGGTCGGCACGGTTACGCGTGTGATCACCGGGCCGAACAATACGATCCGGGCGGTGGTCGTGACCTCGACCAGCGGCAAAACCTACACGCTTATGCCCTCGACGCTGAGCATCTCCGGGAATGTGGTTACGACGACCAGTACCAGCATCGGCGGTTAAGCGCCCCCACCACGCGAAACGAAGACCCCCGGTTCGCCGGGGGTCTTTTTTGCGTGGGCTTTCGTCGATCACCTCCCGCCGCTTGTCGATCAGTGTTGGCTCGGCTAGCGCATCGGTTGCAGCGCGTTTCCAACTCATTGCATCGGCGGGGAAATATCATGGAAGTCTCGGGCTTTAAGTCATTTACGAAGCTGCGCGCCTCGGCGCTGCTGCTCGCCGCTTCAACGGCATGCTGGACAATGCCCGTCGTGGCACAGACCGAGGCAGCCGCCACCGCGGTAGCCTCCGCCCACCCCAAGCTCGGCACCTGGGGCGTCGACCTCAGCGCGCGCGATCTGTCCGTCAAGCCCGGTAACGACTTCCAGAAGTACGCGTCGGGCACCTGGCTCGCAAAGACCGATATCCCGGCGGACAAGCCGGAGGTCGGCTCCTTTTACGAGGTCTACGACATGAGCCAGGACCAGCTGAAGGCGCTGGTCACGAGCGCTCCGTCGTCGAGCCAATATGGTGCGCTCTACCAGAGCATGATGGACGAAAATCGGGTCGAGCAGCTCGGGATGGCCCCGCTGAAACCGGACCTCGCGAAGGTCGCAGCGATCAAGACCAAGTCCGACTTTGCGCGGCACATGGGCAAGGCAGGCAGCGGGTTCGGAAGCTCCCTGTTCGCTTACGACCTCGAGCCCGACACCGCCGACGCGAAGATGAACGCGCTGTACCTCTACCAAAACGGTCTCGGCCTGCCGAACCGCGACTATTACCTTGAGGCGCAGTTCAAGCCGCAGCGCGATGCCTATCGCGCGTATCTCGAGCGGACGTTCAAGGCGATCGGCAACCCGACTCCGGCCGCCGCGGCGAACCGCGTGATGGCGTTCGAGACAGCGATTGCGCAGAAGAGCTGGGCGAGCGCGGACCGCCGCGACATCGACAAGACGAACAACCCGATGAGCATGGCAGCGCTGGCGAAATATGCGCCTGGCATCGACTGGAATGCGTTTTTCAGCGGTGCGAGCGTGCCCGCTCAGAAGCGCATGATCATCAACGAGAATACGGCCATTCGCGAGCTTGCGGCGATCTATGCGAGGACGCCGCTGTCGACGCTCAAGGAATGGGAGGCCTTCCACACCGCCGACGACGCGGCGCCCTATCTCAACAAGGCGATGGTCGACAGCCGCTTCGACTATGTGAAGACGATCAGCGGCGTGACCGAGCAGCGCCCGCGCTGGAAACGGTCGCTGAGCCTCGTCGACGGCGCGCTCGGCGAGCTGATCGGGCAGGACTATGTCGCGAAATATTTCCCGCCGTCGTCGAAGGCCAAGATGGTCGAGCTGGTCGCCAACCTGAAGGCGGCGATGGCAGCGCGCATCCAGGGCAACAGCTGGATGAGCGAAGGCACCAAAAAGGCCGCAGTCGACAAGCTGACCCGGATGGACGTGATGGTCGGCTATCCGGACAAGGTCCGCGATTATAACGCGCTCGAGATCAAGGCGGACGACCTCTACGGCAACGTGCAGCGGGCGAACGCGTTCAACTACGCGTACGAAATGGAGGACCTCGGCAAGCCGGTGAACCACAAGAAGTGGGGCATGAACCCGCAGACGGTGAACGCCTACAACGGCGGCGGCGAGAACAAGATCGTCTTCCCGGCCGGAATCCTGCAGCCGCCCTTCTTCGATCCCAACGCTGACGATGCGGTCAATTACGGCGGCATCGGCGCGGTGATCGGCCATGAGATCAGCCACGGGTTCGATGACCAGGGCCGCAAGTTCGACGCGAGCGGCAACGTCCGCGACTGGTGGACGACCGAGGACAGCAAGCGCTTCGATGCCGAAGCGAAGGTGTTCGGCGATCAATATGCGAAATTCGAGGCGGCGCCGGGCGCGTTCGTGAACCCGAAGCTGACGATGGGCGAGAACATCGCCGATTTCGCCGGTATCCAGGTCGCGCTCGATGCTTACCACCGTTCGCTCGGCGGCAAGCCGGCGCCCGTGATCGACGGCCTCACCGGCGACCAGCGCTTCTTCCTCGCCTTTGCCCAGGTGTGGCGCGAGAAGCAGCGCGAGGACAATGTCCGAAGCCAGGTCACGACCGACCCGCACAGCCCCGGCCGTTTCCGGATCTGGGGCCCGGTGCGGAACGTCCAGGCATGGTACGACGCGTTCGGCATCACGCCGGACAACGCAATGTACATCCCGCCCGAGAAGCGCGCGCACATCTGGTAAGAAGCGCCGGACTGAAATCAGCAGGGGAGTCGCTTAGTGGCGGCTCCCCTTTTTGCTGAGCGTCAGTGTCTGCAGTGGGTGGAAAGCGGACATTACCCCGATCCCGACTTTAAGGCAGCCGGAGAGGGGATCTGCGCTCTCAAACCAGCATCGACTGCTGGGCGAAGATACCCGCCATCGCGCCCTGCCATGATGCCGTGGTGACCGAGGGCATGAGGGGGTTGGCGAGGTCGCCGGCGGCGTAGATGCCGGGCATGCTGGTTTGGCGGCGCTCGTCGACCTTGAGGGCGATGCCGTCGGGAGTATCGACCGTGGCGAGGCCCAGTGATTCATGCAGGCTTGCGGACGGCTTGGTGCGCGGAAAGGCGAACAGGACGTCGACCGTGACATTGCGGCGGGTGTCGAGATTGACGGTGGCGATATGGCCCCCGTCATGGGCGATCTCGATGATTCGGCCATCGACGACAGGTATGTTGCGGCGCGCCAGATCGGCCCGGATATCGGGCGGAATGTCGTGACCATCGGCGAAGACCGTCAACCTGTCGGTCCAATCGTGGAACAGCCTGACAGAATTGTGCGACCGCGGCCCGGACCAGACGTGGCCCCAGTGCTGGCCGGCGACTTCAAAGCCGTCGCAATAGGGGCAGGGCACGATGGACGTGCCCCAGCTTTCGGCAAAGCCTGGAACATCAGGCATCTGGTCGGCGACGCCATAGGTGAGGATTAGGCGGCGCCCTGCAAGGCTTTCGCCATCCCCAGTGAGGACGGAGAAATCGTCGATGGCGCCGGAGACGCCGTCGGCCCGGGCATTGACCAGCCTAATCGTGGGATAGCGCGTCAGCTGCTGCCGTGCCTCTGCCAGGATGGCCAGCGGTGGCTTGTGATCGTGGCCCAGCAGACCATGCGAGTGGCCGGCGAAGCGGTTGCGCGGCAGGCCGGTATCGAGAACGGTGGCCTTGCGCCGGGCACGGCCGAGCTGCAGGGCGGCGGCGAGGCCGGCAAAGCTGCCGCCGATGATGATGACGTCATCCATGATGGTGGCTCCGTGTTGTGCATGGAGGAGGTTGGGTCTGGGTGATATGAATGCGGAAATGGGCGCTCAGCAGCTACATCGCTAGTGTCTGCAATGGGTCGAAAGCTGACATTATCGCAGCGTGTAGCTGGCGACCTCCTCGTAATGTGCGCCGTGGCGCGAGAGGCGGCTTTCGAACAGGATGAAGTCTGTGACTTCGAACGGTTCCGACGAGAGGCCGCGCGTGCGTTCGAGGAACCGAGCGACCTCGTGCCCGCGCCGGCCCTTCCATCGCGCAAGCGTGATGTGCGGATGAAAGGCGCGGCGCTCCGGCTCCAGGCCGACGGTGAGGCAGGCGCGCTCGACCTTCGCCGCAAGCGCGGCAACGGGCGCCCTCGGCTCGACACCGGCCCATAAGGCGCCCGAGTTACGCTGCTCGAAGCGGCCGGTGCCGGCGACGCGAAGCTCGAACGCTTGGGCGCGGATGTGAGCGAGCTCGGCGGCGAGATCGTCCGCGACCGGCCGCTCGACCTCGCCGACGAAGCGCAAAGTCAGATGGAGCTGTTCCTCGTCCTGCCAGCGGAAATTGGCGCTGTCCTCCATTGCATCGAGGAGCAGGTCCCGGACGTCTTCGGGCGGACGAATGGCTACGAACATACGGTGCATGGCTTGGCAACATGTCTCAGCATTGCCGGCAGTTCCATTCCGCCGCGGCTCATGCCACAAACGCAACAATCAGGGGGCATGGATGAGCGGCAAGAGCGAGCTCAGCGAGGAACAATATGAGGAGCTTCTAAAGCCCCTCGCCGAAGAGCTCAGCGGAATGGCGCGCTGGGTGTCGGAGACGAACCAGCGCATGGTCGTCGTATTCGAGGGCCGCGACACCGCGGGCAAGGGCGGGTCGATCGAGATGTTCTCCCGGCTATTGAACCCGCGCCAGTGCCGCGTCGTCGCGCTGCCGAGCCCAAGCGAGCGCGAAGCGAGCCAATGGTATTTTCAGCGCTACATTGAGCATCTGCCCGCCGCGGGTGAAATCACTCTGTTCGACCGTAGCTGGTACAACCGCGCCGGCGTCGAGAGAGTCATGGGTTTCTGCACCCCGGACCAGGCGCAGGATTTTTTGAACGCCGCGCCGGAATTCGAGCGGCACCTGGTCGACGACGGCATGTTGCTGTTCAAATACTGGCTGTGCTGCGACCAGGCGGTGCAGGAGGGACGCTTTGAGCACCGGCTGAACAACCCGACGAGGCGCTGGAAGCTGTCGCCGATCGATATCAAAGCCCGCGAGCATTACGACGACTACACGGAAGCGCGCGAGCTGATGCTGTCGGCGACCCACACCGACTATGCGCCCTGGACGCTGGTCGACTTCAACGATCAGCCGCTGGGTCGTTTGACGTTGCTTCGCGACCTGCTCGACCGGGTGCCCGACACCGAGCTGCCGCTAGCCGAGATTGCATGGCCGCCGCTCGGCCATAAACCGCGCAAGGAGCATTTCGGAGTGCTCCATCCGATCGCCAATTATCCGGTCGACGGACATCATCACCATCACGATGACGGTCATCATCACGAACACCATCATAGCCACGGCTGACGGGGGGGGGAATTCATGCACGCACGCAAGCTGCTGCTTCAGATCACGATCTACTATCTGGTCATCGCGCTCGCCGTATTCATTGCGCTCAAATTGTGGCCGGGCGTGCGGGGTTACTTGCCGGTAGGGGGCGTCGAGCAATTGATCAGCCAGCCGACCAAGAACCCGCTCCAGGCGAGCGAAACTTTGCGCGCCGCGCATGTCGCCAATCTCGGCCAAAGCATCTTCTGGCTGGTGGTCGCGATCGTCTCCGCGATCCTCGTCTCGCTGCCGGTCAGCTGGGTCTACATGGCGGTGCGCGCCGGCAACGATTACGACCAGTCGCTGGTCAACACGATCATCGTCCTGCCGATGATCGTCACCGGTATCGTCATCATCGTCCAGAACAGCCTTGCGCTCGCTTTCTCGCTGGCGGGGATTGCGGGGGCGGTGCGCTTTCGAAACTCGCTCAAGAGTTCGGGCGATGCCTTGTTCATCCTGCTCTCGGTCGGCGTAGGGCTTGCCGCGGGCATCGGTGCGATCGAGCTCGCGGCAGTGATCAGCATCGCCTTCAACTATTGCTTCGCGCTGCTGTGGATCACCGAATATGGCGAGCGCGAGGGAATGAAGCGCTTCCTCGCCGACTATGACGGAAGCGACAGCACGACGGTCGTGGCCATCGAGGAAAAGGCTTAGTTCACGCAGCTCTTCAGCACGCGGCCGCTGTCGAGGTCATTGAAGAACGCGGCGATGTAACTGGCCGCCTTTGCCTGCTCGCGCGCGTCAAGGCCGGGCATCGTCGCGAACAGCCCGGTGAACTCCGCCCGCCGTGGCGACAGCTCGGCAGCGATGGTGCGGGCCTGAGACGAGTGCATGCAAAAACCGCGGTAGTTGCGCTGGCGGACATTATCCACGGGAATGCCTTCGGGCGCATCGGCATAGGGTGCGTCCACTAACCCCGAGAAATCGAAATCGTAGGGGACAACCTTGAGCAGCGAGCCGGGCGCACCGTCGGTCAGCAGGCGGGTGTTGTGGCAGCAGTCGTCGCCAGCGGGTCCGGCGTGCATCGACCAATCGTAATTGCTGATCATGTCTTCGAACAAGGCGGTGCGGGCGCCCGAAACCGGATCGATCTGCTGAAGCGGAACGAGCGCACCCATCTTGGCGACCCTAAGGCCGTTTCGCTTCGCGACGTCGCTCACGTCCTCGACGAAGAAACCGATGCGCGAGATGTAGGGCCTGCCGCTCGTGTCGAGGTAATCCACGTTGGCGAGCCGCGCCCGGAAACTCAGTGGGCTCATCAAATTGTAGAGCCTGTAGGCAGCGTATTCGAGCAGGATCTTCTGCTGAAACGCTTCCGACTTCTTGCAAAATGCGGTGAGCTTCAGCTTGTGTTGATGCTCGAAAAGCGATCCGGGCGGGGCAGGGCTCGTCAGCTCGACGCGCAGGGGTGGGAACTCGCAATTGGCCTTGCGGAAAATTCCACGCGGAGTGAGTGCGATCGGATAGGTCACTCCATCGACGGTCATCGTCGCGGGCCGGGGCGTTTCGGACCGGTTCGACGCGAGCGACGACATCGGACCCTGGAGCGTCACGTGGATCGGCGCATCGCTCGCAAAAAGCGGAGTCGGGCCCTTCGCCAGCGCCGCCGAACTCAGCGCCGCCAAGGCCGCTGCAATCCATATCCTCATAACCCCCTCCTTCACGTCTACGGCGACCGCGGCACAGTGTGCGGGATCATCTGATCGCCAATGATTTCCAGCCAGCTCAAAGGTCCGCCGTAGAAGACCGAATCGCCGGTATCGATCGGAGCAAGGCGGCCGTTGCTGCGGATGACAATGCCGCCGAGCTGCGGTGTGTGGCCGATCACGATGCGCCGGGCGCCGAGCGCCGGCAGAATCACATCGAGCTCCTGGTCGGCTGTAAGCGCCGGCGCCGGCGGTTTGGCCTGCGCGCGCTCGGCTTGGGCGTCTGCATCGCGAGCGACGAGTCCGCGATACCAGAGCGGGCCAAGCGGATCGCTGAGGATCGAGTTCGGTGCATCGTCACCGGCGGCCATCGCGGCGGCCACGCGCTTGTTGATTTCGTCGATCCCGAGCTTTGAATATTCGGCGCTGATTCCGCCGTGCACGAACAAGGTGCCACCGATTTTGACTACGGCCGGGTTTGACGTCGCCCACTTGCCAAGCTCGCCGGATGGGCCCCAGGCGAGCGTGTGTTCGACCCAGCCCAGCGGATGCTCGGCCATCCACGCGGCGCGCACCTGCTCCGCAGTGGGCTTGGGATCAGCCGCGCGTGCAGCGGCCTCGAGCTTCGCCCGATTGGCCTCATAAACTCGGTCGCGCCGCGCGGCGGATTTGCTATCCGCGAAGGCCGCATACTCGCCCGCCGTCGTGTAGCGGTTGTCGCCGAGCAGGTTCATCGCTTCATGATTGCCAAGGACGACGATTGCCTTGCCGCTTTTCCGCGGCGCCTCCTTTTGAAGCTGCTGCAATGAGCGGATGATTTTCAGTGAATCGGGCGCTCGGTCGGTGATGTCGCCCATCTGGACGAGGATCGTGTTGCCGCCGGCCCAGTGGCCCTTGCCGTCAATGAGGCCGGCTGCACGAGCGATCGTGGTCCAGGCGGCATAGTCGCCATGAAGGTCTCCCACGGCGACGATGCGCTGGGGCGAAGCCGCATTCGCGACGCTGCTGACGACGGCGAGCGTGAGCGCCGTAACGCCGATAATCCGCTTCAGACTGGCTGCAATCGAGCCTTTCGCCATGACCGCAATGTCGCACCGCTTCGGGTAATCGGCAATGACGTGAAGATTGACCGATTTGTGAACAGCCGTTCAGCCAATCGGCCGTTTGTCGTGTTTCGCTTGAACTCCGAGAGGGCTTCCACGATATTTGCACTTAGCGATCGGGCCCTTCGCCCGCGCAAAGGAGATCAAATGGCCAATTGGCAAGACCCGCAAACGACCGGCATAGGCGCCGCCACGGTCAGCGTACCGCGCGCCGCCCGCGATGTGGGCCTCCGGTCATACATGCTGTCGGTGTACAACTATATGGCGTCGGGCGTGCTGCTGACCGGCATCGTTGCGCTGCTGTTCGCCAACTCGCCGTTCTTCGGCGCCGCATTCAATATCGTGCAGACCGCGCGTGGCGCAGCCCTTCAGCCCAACCTGCTGGGCTGGGCGATCACGTTTGCGCCGTTGGTGTTCGTGTTGATCATGAACTTCGGTGCCGCGCGGATGCAGACCAGCACGCTTCAGGCGATGTTCTGGGCCTTTGCCACGGTCATGGGTTTGTCGCTTTCGACGATCCTGTATGCTTACACCGGGGCATCGGTCGCCCAGACCTTCTTCGCCACCGCCGCAGCTTTCCTCGGCCTGAGCGTTTGGGGATATACGACCAAGCGCGATCTTTCCGGCTTCGGCACTTTCCTGATCATGGGTGTTGTCGGCCTGATCGTGGCGATGGTGATCAACATGTTTCTGCGCTCGACCGGGCTGGATCTGGCGATCAGCGCCATCGGCGTGCTGATTTTCGCAGGGCTCACCGCTTATGACACGCAGCGGATCAAGAGCATGTATTTCGCGGTCAGCGGCCATGGCGAAGCCCTGGCGAAGAGCGCCGTGTTCGGCGCGCTTCAGCTGTACCTCGACTTCATCAACATGTTCCTGTTCCTGCTGAGGTTCATGGGCAATCGCCGCTAGGCTCAAGCGAGCGGACAAAAAGAGAGGGCCGGCGGAGCAGATCCGCCGGCCCTTTTTCTTTGGGGCAATTCCGGTCCTGCCATGGGTTCAAGCGGACGATGGCAGGACCGGACTTGTGCAAGCAGCCGGGGGGTGAGGTTGGCTGCGAAACCGTGTTTAACCGAGTCGGTATTAATCGCCGTCGAAGAAAGATGGTTACCGCTCCCGCAACGAAATAAGATGGTTCAGTGATTCTGAGCGGAAGGGAGATCAGGCATGTGCGATAGCGACAATCATCAGGGTTATATCGTCGACACGAGCTTTACTCGGCGATCCCTGGTGCTAACCATGTCGTCGCTGGCGGCGGTCGCTAGCCTGCCCGCCCGCGCGGCGGCCGCGAACGTCGTCGAGACTGACGTGATGGTACCGACTCCCGACGGCTCGGCCGACGCGGTGCTGTTCCATCCGGCCGGAGCCAGTTCGTGGCCGGCGGTGCTGATGTGGCCGGACATCCTCGGCCTGCGGCCAGTGTTCCGCGAGATGGGCCGCAGGCTCGCCGCCGAGGGCTACGTCGTGCTGGTTCCGAACCCTTTCTATCGGACTAAACGGGCGCCGATCGTCACTGGCGCGTTCGATTTCAACGATCCCAAGCAGTTCCAGCCTCTCCTCGAGCTTAAGGCAGCGCTGACCGATGCCGCGATCGACAAGGACGCGGCGGCGTTCATCAGCTTCCTCGACAAGCAGAAGCAGACCAACCGCCGCAAGGGAGCGGGGGTGCAGGGCTATTGCTTCAGTGGCCCATTCGCATTCCACACCGGCGCGGTTCGTGCCGACCGAATCAGGGCGGTCGCAACTTTTCATGGCGGCGGCCTGGTAACCAAGGACGCCAACAGTCCGCACCTGCTGATTCCGAAAACCAGGGCAAGTTTCGTCGTCGCAATCGCGCGCAACGACGATCAGAAACAGCCCGACGCCAAGGATGTGCTGAAGGCGACGTTCGCGGCAGCCAAGCGCCCAGCGCTGGTCGAGGTATATCCCGCCGACCATGGCTGGTGCGTGGCCGGCAGCCCGACCTATGATCACGCGTCGGCCGAAAAGGCGTGGGCCGAGCTGCTTCGCCTGTACCGCGCGAACCTGGCTTAATTACGCCTAGGCGGGCTGCGGCTGCTGAGCCTGTTGCACCTCGGCAATGATCTTCTCGTCAATCTGATTAGCACGCTTGTAGGCGTCGCGGGCTTGCAGCCGGTCGCGATAGCGGGTGAAGCTGCCACGCTCGGCGAGCATGCCGAACTGCATCGGGAACATGATCTGCGAGCCGAGATAGACGTCGGCGGCCGTAAATCGATCGCCGCAGACATAATCACGCAGCGACAGCAGCTCATCGACGGCCGCAATCGCCTTGTCGAAATTGGCGTAGCCGAACATCCGCTCGCGCTCGGGCGGGACCTGCCAGCCCATCGCCTGGTTCGAAATCGCCGCCTCGAATGGACCGGCGGCGTAGAATAGCCAGCGGTAATAATCGGCTTTTTCGTCGGGACGGGGACCGAGGCCCGCTTGCGGGAAGACATCGGCGAGATAGGCGCAGATCGCGGCGCATTCCGTCACGATGTGGCCGTTGTGCTTGATCGCCGGGACTTTGCCGAGTGGGTGGACGGCGAGATATTCCGGATTCTTCATCCGGTCGTAGGCGATGACCTCGGTCTCGTAAGGCTGGCCGATCTCCTCAAGCATCCAGCGGACAATCCGCCCGCGCGACTGCGGGTTATGGTAGAAGATAAGGCCGGCCATCGCTGTTCTCCTTATGAGTCGGAACACTGGTGCAATTAGCTTCTGGCGATCGCTTGCTCCAGCATCTCGAGCATAGCCCTGAGTGATTTCACTGCAGTGGGTTGCAGCGTTTTACTCATGCAGGCTCCTCAGCTTGCGGTCTTCGGCTTCTTGCTCGCCTGATCGTCGCGATAGCGGTCGATCGCGTCGTTCTGACGCAGGATCTTCGAATCCGGATCGATCGTGACCAGGCTGTAGGTGTTGGGCAACGTTAGCGAGCCGCGGCCGCTGGTCATCGGAACCACCTGGCGATGTCCATCGACATCCACTTCAACCGGCATCGGGAAGGGCAGCCCGCGCGGGGTCCGCCACTGCAGGTTCAACGTGGTGCCCTGCTGTGTCGTCACCAAGCGCGGCAGGTGTGCCTGGCGCAGATACAGATCGAAGAACCATTTGAGGTTACGGTGCGCTTCCTGGCTGGTGATGGCCTGGAATTCCGTGGTCGACCCGAAGCGCGGCTGGAAGTTGCCCGGGCGCGGGTCGGGACGGCCGTAAACCTCACGCCGGATAGAGGTCCAGAAAGCCTGGTCGCCGATCAATCCACGCAGCGTGTGAAGGACCCAGCTACCCTTGACGTAGATGTCGCCACCGGGGCCCTTCTTCGGGTCATAAACCTGTTCTTCGGTCTGGTGGTGGCCGGAGACGATCGGATATTTGTTCGCGATAGTCTGGCGCTGCTTGAACATCGCCGCGTCGTAAACCATCCGGCCGTCCAGCCACGCCAGCGTGACCGGCTGCATGTAGCTGCCGAAGCCTTCGTGCAGCCACATGTCGTCCCAGTCGGCGTTGGTCAGCTGATTGCCGAACCACTCGTGGCTGAACTCATGGTTCATCAGCCAATCGAAGCCTTCGGGCGCCAGCTTGTAGTTGTTCCCGTAGGCGTTGATCGTCTGGTGTTCCATGCCGAGGTGAGGGGTCTCGACGACGCCCATTTTCTCATCCCACCAGGGATAAGGGCCGATCGTCGCTTCAAAGAAGCCGATCGTCTTGACCATCTCGGCGAGCAGGCCCTGCGCCTGCTTGTCCTCGTTGGGGAGGTACCAATATTGGACCGGCATCCGGTAGCCGAAGCGGCTCAGGTAGGTCGTCTGCGCGAGCTTGTAGGGGGCCACATCGATGGCGATCGCGTAATTGTTGGGGTGGCGCGCCTGCCAGTTCCAGCGGGTGCGGCCGTCGGAGAGATGATCAACACCGAGCAGCCGGCCGTTCGACGGGGCGGAGAGGCCCTTGCCGACGATGATGTGCTGGGTAACTTTGCTTACCTCGACCATGCTGTTGTCGAAGCACGGCCAGAACAGGTCGCAGCCTTCGCCCTCGACCGCTGTCGCGACCCATGGCTTGCCGTCCTTGGTATGCGACCAGACGATCCCGCCATCCCACGGCGCGCGCTTGGCGACATGCGGCCGTCCTCCGTAGGTGACCGCGAGGCTTAGCCTATCGCCGGCGTTCTTCGGCTGCGGCAGAACGACCGTGACGAGACCGCCGCTATTGCCCCACGCCGACTTGTCGAGCACCCGGCCATCCGCAGCAATGGCGCTGATCGGGAGCTCCGGATCGAGGTCGAACTGCAGCTTGGCGATCGGCGCCTTCACCAGGAAGCCGAGCACCGCGTGCCCGTTGATCCGCTGCTTCGAGGGCAGCACCTCGAAGGTCAGGTCGGCGGTCTGGAAGTTGACTGACGCCTGCTCGCGAGTGAGCGGCAGGCCCGTCTTGGCGCTGCGCGGCGCCAGCGGCCGCTCGCTCCGATTTGAAAGCCAGATGATCGCAGCAACGGCCAGCGCTAAGACGCCGAGGATTGCCCATAGTTGCCAATCGCGGCCGCCGCGGCGCGCCGCCTCCGATTCCATGTTGTTCATCCGCGCTCACCCTTTTTCAACGGCGCGACGCCACGGTCATTCGCCGACTTGTCGCGAGTGGCGCGGAATTCGCTATCGGGGCCCCAATTCGGCCAGATGCGCGAGTTCGCGAGGTCGCGGCCGAGATCGTGAAGCAGCTGGTCGTCTTCGGCCATGCCGGTGAAGTCCCATGCAGCCGACCATTCGTCGCTCGGCTGGTGGTAGTGCTTCGTGACATATTCCTTCTCCAGCGCTTCACCGCGCGCGATACCGCCGTTCACCAGGTCATTGCCTTCGCCGAAGCTGATCGCGGGCACTCCGACTTTGGCGAAGGAGAAATGGTCGGAGCGGTAGAAGTGCCCGGCCTCGGGGTGTGGATCGGGGCTGTAATAACGGCCCTGCTTCTTGCCTTCGTCGACCAGCATATCGAGGAGGTCGAGCTTGGCGTTACCCGAGATCGTGAAGTTGCGCGCGCGACCCCAGATTTGGCCACCGTCGGTGTTGATGACGCCCGCCGTCTTCGCGATCGGGAACAGCGGATTGTGCGCATAATATTCGCTGCCGAGCAGCCCCTTCTCTTCGGCGGTAACGGCGAGAAAGACGACCGAACGATCAGTGCGGGGCTCGCGGGCAAACGCGCGCGCTTGCTCGATCAGCTGGGATATGCCCGTCGCGTTGTCGAGCGCGCCGTTATAGATGGTGTCGCCGCGCTCGTCGGGCTTGCCGATGCCGAGATGGTCCCAGTGCGCCGAGTAAATGACGGTGACGTCCGGGTGCTTGCTGCCGGGCAGGTAGCCCGCGACATTGTGGGACGTGATGGTCGAGACCTCGGCCTGGACGTTGGCTGAGAGCGTCGCCTTGAGCTGAATAGGCTGGAACGCCTTGGTTTTCGCAGCGGCCTTGGCCTTGTCGAAGTCGAGCCCTGACGCAGCGAATATCTGCTGCGCGAGCGGGCGCTGAATCCAGCTTTCGAACACAGTGTGCGACGCTGCCGGATCCTTGCGCACGATGTCGAATTGAGCGTTGGTGTTGCTGTTCTTGACCGTGTTCCAGCCGTACGAAGCCGGATCCGTTTCGTGGACGACCAACACTCCAGCGGCGCCGCGTCGCGCCGCCTCCTCATATTTATAGGTCCAGCGGCCGTAGTAGGTCATCGCCTTGCCGCCGAAATCACCTTCTCCGCCCTCGAAATCGGGGTCGTTGATCAGCACTACGAGCAGCTTTCCGCGAACGTCCACGCCCTTGAAATCGTCCCAATTGCGTTCCGGCGCCGAGACCCCGTAGCCGACGAACAGCAGGGGGACATTGGCGAGGTTGATCGCGCCTTGGCCGTTCATCGGCGCCCTCAGCGCGATTTGGTCGCCCTGGCTTAGCGCCACGGTTTGGCCATTGCCGAGGCTCAGCGTGAATTGCGGGTTGCCGACAATCTCCGACCTCAGCAGCGGCACCGCCTGGAACCAGCTGCGCTTGCCGTTGACCACGTCGCCAGCCGGTTGGAGGCCGACCGCGCGAAACTGATCGGCGATATAATTGATGGTCTTGGTCTCCGCGCGAGTGGCGGGGCCGCGGCCTTCGAATGCGTCGGATGAAATGAACTTGTCGACCGCCGACAGCCGTTGCGGACTGAAGGCGCTGGTCGGGGCCGCCGACAGGGGAACAGCGATCATCGCAACAGCGGTCGCTGCGAGCCAGCGGAATTTCATCATCATCTCTCCCCAGGGCAGCGGCGCACGAGCGCGCAAAACTGTTGTTCCGCCCGTTAGTTAGTGAGCGCGGACTGGGGAAGCCCCTCAACACGCCAAGGCCAAGCTTATCGACGCTTCGATGAATTTTATTGGCGCGACGCATTCCCCGCCTGTTCATTCGCATATCCGGTTTGGCGAGTCAGTTCCGGAAGCCGCCACTGACTGCGCCAAGTAGGGGATTCGACCGGTGGAGGGGCTGAATGAGGTTTGTATTGGCGGGGGTGGCGGCACTTGCCTGCGGCATGAGCAGTCCGGCGGTGGCGCAGAGCACCGACACCGAGCAATTCCAGGCTGCGATGAAATCGGCGCGGTGGACGGGGCCAATGCTCGCCTCGACCGCCGAGACGCTCCCGCACGGTCATTTCTACACCGAGCCCTATTTCTACGACGTGATCGTCCACGGCGACCATCCACCCGGGCTCGAGCGGATTCTACCAGTACGGCCTGTTCGATAATCTGACGGTTGGTTTTCAGCCGAGCTTCGCCACGGCGACCAATCATTTCGGCCGCGGGATGGCGATCGGAGACTTCAAACTGCTTTCGCAGCTTCGGCTGACGCATTTCACGCCCCAGCATCGCGTGCCGACGATCGCGCTGGTGCTGAACGAGGTGATCCCGACCGGCAAGTTCGACCGGCTCGCGCCGTCCGAGGAAGGTCATGGCTCCGGCGCCTTCGCCACCGAGGTCGGAGTCAACGTGCAGCATTGGTTCCTGCTGAATAATGGCCGGCTGCTGCGCGCGCGGGTCAATGTCCTGCAGCGTTTCTATGACCGGACGAAGGTCGAGGGACGAAGCGTCTACGGCACCGGCGCCGGCTTCCGCGGCCATGCGCGGCCGGGCGCGAGGACGACGCTGATCGGCGCGGTCGAATATGGCCTGACCAACGAGTGGGTGCTGGCGTTCGATGTCGAGGCGGACTTTGCCGGGCGCGCCCGGATCATCGGTCAGGAAGCGAGCGGTGGACCGCTGGTCAGCACCAGCTCGCCCCCGAGCCGAGACGTCGGCTTCGCTCCGGCGGTCGAATATAACTGGAGCCCGAGCACCGGCGCGCTGCTGGGCCTGTGGATCATCCCCAAGGGCCATAATTCGCCGCCTTCGGTCACGCCGGCGATCGCGATCAGCAAATTCTGGTAGGGCTTGAGGCCAGTGCATTAACTGTATTATTCGCATAACACAGGAGGATCTATGAAAAGCTTGGCATTCTTGGCGCTGCTGCCGCTGGTCGCGGGCTGCAACGTGCATACGAAAAACCAGGACGGCGACAGTGACAACGTCAGCATCCACAGCGATGAAGGCGGTAACGTCTCCTTCGACCTCCCGTTCGCCAAGGGCCAGGTCAAGCTTCCCTCGTCCTTCTTGCACAACGGCAATGTCGACATCGATGGCGTGAAGCTAATGCCCGGCAGCCAGGTGACCGGCTTCAACCTCGATTCGCACAACGACGTTTCGAATGTGGATATGAGCTTCACCGCCCCGGCGTCGCCGGACCAGGTGCGCTCCTATTTCGTGGACCAGTTCAAAAAGCGGGGCGCGGACGTTTCGATCTCCGGCAACGTCGTCACGGGCAAGTCGAAGGACGGCAGCCCGTTCACCATCGACGTAAACCCGTCCGGCAGCGGCTCACAGGGCACGATCAAGGTTCAGGACAACGACAAGGACTAGAACGTTGATACGGGCTTTCGGTGGGACTGTCGCATGACCGAAGAACGCGCCGGTCTGCCGATTGTCGCTTACAAGGATCTTGCCGCTCTGGAACGCTGGCTGGAGGCGCAGCCGGCCAATTCGCCAGGCCTCTGGATCAAGTTGGCCAAGGCGGGCTCCGGTATCGCGAGCGTGACGAAGGCCGAAGCCATCGACGCGGCGCTGTGCCACGGCTGGATCGACGGTCAGCTCGACAAATATGACGATGCGTTCTGGCTGGTTCGCTTCACGCCCCGGAAGGCCCGCAGCAAATGGTCGCAGGTGAACAAGGCGCGGGCGGAAGAACTGATCGAGGCTGGCCGCATGCGCCCGCGAGGACTGGCGCAAATCGAGGCTGCGCGGGCGGACGGCAGGTGGGACGCTGCCTATGCGCCCGCGAGCAAGGCCGAGGTGCCGCCTGATTTTCAAGCGGCGCTCAATCGGAGCCCGAAGGCCGCGGCTTTTTTCGCGACGCTGACCGGGGCCAACCGCTACGCGATACTCTACCGCATAGGAACGGTGAAGAAGCCGGAGACGCGGGCGCGAAAGATCGCCAATTTCATCGCCATGCTCGAGCGTAGGGAGACGGTGCACGGTTAAGACTGGTGGTCAGGAAAACACTTTCGACCCATTGCGAACATCGCAAAACCGACCACAATGCGCGGCGATGAATGTTGGGCGTGTCAAATATAGAAAGCTGTTGGCTGGCTCCGTCACAGCACTGTTGTTCTTGTCTGCTTGCGGCAATGCGCAGCCAACCGGCGATTTGATACCTGGCTTACAGAGGCTCGCCGCCTCCAATAATCCCGAAGCAATCTACCACCTCGGAATGGCCTATCAGACGGGACTTGGCCTCCCTAAGGACCCCGGCAAAGCTCTTGAGGCATTTCGTCGCGCTGCTTCGTTAGGAGATGTGCTCGCCGCATATAAGGTTGGCTGCTATTATGACGGCCAGGGTGACTTGTTGAAGCCAGACCCGGAACTCGCGCTCCGCTACAAACTCGTGGCTGCCAATGCAGGCTATGCTCTGGCTCAACAGGATGTCGCTTCGCTCTACGCGCAGAAAGGTGATACCGGGGCAGCATTGGCTTGGCTGGACAAAGCAACAGGCCAGGGGTGGTCGGGTGCCCTAGCTACGTCCGCTTCAGTTTATAACGGTGCTCCAGGCGTCACACCCGACAAAGCAAAAACGGCAGCTTACTTTCAGTTGTACTTGGACCGAACTGACGCGACCGATGAACAGCGCGCGTGGCTGAAGAATTTTGAGCAGCAGATGTCGCCCGAAGAGCAACAGCGCTCGCTTGAGATCGTTCGATCCTATCGACCGGCGCCAACCCAACTCACGATCAAGGCTCTATCCGGCCAGCGTGCAGCATTCGAACTGATTGCGCGACGTCACTGAACTCGCGACTGCGGTGAAAAGGGCCGGGAGTTTCCTCCCGACCCTTCATTGCTTCAGCTAAAAGCTACTCCGCCGCTGGGGCGGTACCGCTCGCCTTCTTCTTCACTGGAGGCTTTGCCTTCGCCTTGCCGGGCTTGGGCGCGGCAGGGACGATCTCGAACGCCGGGGCGTTGTCCTTGATGCGGACCTTGACCTCGCCGCCGTTGACAAGCTTGCCGAACAGCAGTTCCTCGGCGAGCGGCTGCTTGATCTTCTCCTGAACGAGCCGGCCCATCGGACGAGCGCCGTAAAGCTTGTCGTAGCCGCGGGTGACGATCCATTCCCGCGCCTCATCGTCTAGCTCGATGTGCACATTCCGGTCGGCGAGCTGCAGCTCGAGCTGCAGGATGAACTTGTCGACCACCCGCGCGACGACTGCCGGCGGCAGATAGCTGAACGGCACGATCGCATCGAGGCGGTTGCGGAATTCCGGCGTGAACATCTTCTTGACCGCATCCTCCTGCATATCCTCGCGTGAAGCGGCGCCGAAGCCGATGCTCTCGCGCGCCATGTCCGATGCGCCGGCATTGGTGGTCATGATGAGGATGGTGTTGCGGAAATCGACCGTCTTGCCGTGGTGATCGGTGAGCTTGCCGTTGTCCATCACCTGCAGAAGGATGTTGAACAGGTCCGGGTGCGCCTTCTCGATTTCGTCGAGTAGCAGCACGCTGTGCGGATGCTGGTCGACCGCGTCGGTCAGAAGGCCGCCTTGGTCGTAGCCGACATAGCCCGGAGGCGCGCCGATCAGTCGGCTGACCGAGTGGCGTTCCATATATTCGGACATGTCGAACCGCTGTAGTGGAATGCCCATGACGGAGGCGAGCTGGCGCGCGACCTCGGTCTTGCCGACACCGGTCGGCCCCGAGAAGAGATAGTTGCCGATCGGCTTGTCCGCATCGCGAAGGCCGGCGCGGCTGAGCTTGATCGCGCTGGCGAGCTTCTCGATCGCGAGGTCCTGGCCGAATACGACCCGTTTGAGGTCCGCTTCCAGATGCTCGAGCACGGTCTTGTCGTCCGCGCTGACGGATTTTGGCGGGATCCGGGCCATGGTCGCGACCACCGCCTCGATCTCCTTGGGCGTGATGACTTTCTTGCGGCGCGACGGCGGCACCAGCATCTGCATCGCACCGACCTCATCGATCACGTCGATCGCCTTGTCGGGGAGCTTGCGGTCATGGATGTAGCGCGCGCTCAGTTCCACGGCGCTCTTCACCGCGTCGGGCGTGTAGCGGACGTTGTGGTGCTGTTCGAACGAGCTGCGCAACCCGGCGATGATCTTGATCGTGTCCTCGATCGTCGGCTCGTTGACGTCGATCTTCTGGAACCGGCGAAGCAGCGCGCGGTCCTTTTCGAAATGGTTGCGGAACTCCTTGTAGGTAGTCGAGCCGATGCAGCGGATCGCCCCGGAGGAGAGCGCGGGCTTGAGGAGGTTGGACGCGTCCATCGCCCCGCCGGAGGTGGCGCCGGCGCCGATCACCGTGTGGATCTCGTCAATGAACAAGATCGCATGCGGCAGCTTCTCGAGCTCGTTGACGACCGACTTCAACCGCTCCTCGAAGTCGCCGCGGTAGCGCGTGCCGGCGAGAAGAGCGCCCATGTCGAGCGCATAGATCACCGCAGGCTTGAGCACGTCGGGCACATCGCCCTCGATGATCTTGCGTGCGAGCCCTTCCGCGATGGCCGTTTTGCCGACGCCGGGGTCGCCGACGTAGAGCGGGTTGTTCTTTGAGCGGCGGCACAGGATCTGCACCGTGCGGTCGACCTCGGGCATGCGGCCGATCAGCGGATCGACCTTTCCGGCCTTGGCTTTCTCGTTGAGATCGACGGTGAATTGCTTGAGCGCCGATTCCTTCTTGCCGCTTTCCTTTTCCGTCTTCTCTTCGTTGCCTTCAGGAGCGCGAGTTTCGGCCGGAGCGTCGCCTTTGCCGACGCCGTGGCTGATGTAGGTCACGGCATCAAGGCGGCTCATGTCCTGCTGCTGCAGGAAATAGACGGCGTAGCTTTCGCGTTCGGAGAAGAGCGCGACCAGCACATTGGCGCCGGTCACGTCGTCCCGCCCTGACGACTGGACGTGAAGGATGGCGCGCTGGACCACGCGCTGGAAGCCGCTTGTCGGCGTCGGATCGGTGGTGCTGTCGGCGACCAGGGCGCCGAGTTCATTATCGAGATATTGCTTCACCGACGCGCGCAGTTCGTCCCGGTTGACGCCGCAAGCGGTCATGACCTTTGACGCATGTTCGTCGTCGATCAGCGCGATGAGCAGATGTTCAAGGGTCGCATACTCGTGCCGGCGCTTGCTGGCTTCGCCCAGCGCATTGTGGAGGGTCTGTTCGAGTTCGCGAGCGAAACTAGGCATTTAGCTTATTACTCCATGCCCACGGGAGGTGCCCGAGGGCTTTCATCGAATGTCATACGCTCAGGCGCGGCAATCAAGGGCCATGCCCCGGCTTTTCAACAGATTATCGCTCCGAAGCGTGAGCGATAGGTGAACAATTCAGCGCGACTGATTCAGCTAATGGTCGAGGCTGAGGAATTCACTCGGGAGAGTAGATACCCAGCGCACGATAGAAGTGCGATGCAGGATATCAGGTATGCGAAGCCCGCAAGATGATCCGCCAGCGCAGAGGCGGCGGTCGATATCAATAGAGCGGTTGAGACTGCGCGCTTGAACTTGAATGGAAGCGTGCTTCTCAGAATCACTGGAGCAAGAGCAAAATAGCAAACCACGATCAGCACATAGAGCCACGCATCGGCGACCGTCGGATACTGACCGACCTTCCAGAAGTAGAAATTCAGGGACGCTAGAACCAGAACAGACATCCCGAATGCAACGAGGACACGTGTTTCTTTCAGCTGCATAAAGTTCGCGACCCTGCCTCAGCCTCAAGATTTTTTGAACAGCTCTTCCGCGGCCGAGCGATGGGTCTGGGCGCGCTGCATGTGCGCTTCGACGCGAGCGATCTCCGCTTTCAGTGCTTCGATCCGGTCCTTGAGCTCGTCGACGGACAAAGGATCGAGATCCTGTTTCGCCAACGCGACGAGCGGATCGTCGGGCTTACTTGGAAAGAGTTCGTCCAAGTCCATGGCCGGAATCGTTGACCCATAGGCCCGCGGTGTCAATAACCCGCTCGTGCCGGACCTTCCCTCATCCATGCGCGCAGTGGTCGCCGAGGGTGAAGGCCGCCTAGCAATGATCGAGCGGCCGGTGCCGCAGCCCGGGCCTGGCGAGGTGCTGATCAAGGTCGCTGCTGCTGGCATCAACCGGCCCGACGTGCTGCAGCGGCGGGGCATGTATCCGCCGCCGCCTGGCGCGCCGGATATTCTTGGGTTGGAAGTTTCCGGCGAAGTCGTCGTGGCGGGCGAGGGCGCTGAGTCGCTAGCCGGGCAGAAAGTCTGCGCGCTGGTCGCCGGCGGCGGCTACGCCGAATATTGCGTCGCGCCGGCCGGAACGTGCCTCACGGTTCCGGAGGTGATCTCGATGATCGAAGCCGCGGCCATGCCGGAAACGCTGTTCACCGTATGGGTCAATCTTTTCGAGCGCGGGTTCGCCGCCGATGGCGACTGGGTGCTGGTCCACGGCGGCACTAGCGGTATCGGCACGATGGCGATCGCGCTTGGCAAATTGTTCGGCCTGAAGACGATCGTGACCTGCGGAAGCGACGAGAAATGCGCCAGGGCGGTCGAGCTCGGCGCCGAGGCGGCGGTCAATTACCGGACGCAGGACTTCGTCGAGGAGGTCCATCGCGTGACCGGGAGAGCGGGCGTCAACATCGTCATGGACATGGTCGGCGGCGATTATGTGCCGCGCAATCTCGCCTGCCTGGCGGAAGAGGGGCGGCATGTGTCGATTGCGGTGCAGCGCGGCGCCAGCGCGGAAATCCAGATCTTCGACATCATGCGGCGAAGGTTGACGCTGACCGGCTCGACGCTGCGGCCGCGATCGGTCGAGTTCAAGACCATGGTCGCCGACGAGGTCGCTCGGACCGTCTGGCCTTATGTCGAGGGCGGCCGCTTGAGACCAGTGATCGACGCAACCTTCCCGCTTGCGCAGGCTGATGCGGCGCACGCGCGGATGGAGGCCGGCAACCACGTGGGCAAGATCGTTCTGGAGGTGGGGGGATGACCGACAAGCTCGTGCTTCACGAATTTTCGCTCTCGGGGAATTGCTACAAGGTAAGGCTGACGGCGGCCTTCGTCGGGAAGCCGCTGGAACGCCGCGAATATGACATTCTCGCCGGTGAGACGCGCACGCCGGAGTTCATGGCAAACGTCAATTCCAACGGACGCATCCCGGTGCTGCAGGTCGGCGACCGCTTCATCCCCGAAAGCAATGCCGCATGTTATTATCTGGCCGAGGGCTCATCGCTGGTCCCCACGGACCCGTTCGATCACGCCGACATGCTGCACTGGATGTTTTGGGAGCAATATAGCCACGAACCGAACATCGCGACCCTGCGCTTCTGGATGCGCTGGCTGGGCCCGGCCAAACTCAGCGACCTGCAGCGGCTGCAGATGCCGTCGAAGCGCACCGCCGGAAACGCGGCGCTCATGCTGATGGACCAGCATCTGACTAGCCGCGAGTGGTTCGTCGGCAGTTCGATCAGCCTCGCCGACGTGTGCCTGTTTGCCTATACCGACGTCGCCGGCGACGCTGACTTCGACCTTCAGCGCTATCCCCAAATTGTCGCGTGGATCGAGCGGATCAAGGCCGATCCACGGTACATCGCAATGGATAGCTGAATAACCTTGCCCCGAGGGCAGGCGGCAGGTAGATCGCGCCCAAGCTGGCCGCTCCGTGATGGGGCGGCCCATTTCATTTCTAGAGGACGGAGACATCGTCGTGGCCCAGCCCCTGATGCCCCATGCGACCGCCGCCTGGCTGGTCGAGAATACTTCGCTCACTTTTGAGCAGATCGCCGAATTCTGCGGCCTGCACATCCTCGAGGTCCAGGCGATCGCCGATGACACGGCGGCGACGAAGCTGACTGGCCGCGACCCGATCCGCGCCAACGAGTTGACCCACGCCGAGATCGAGAAAGGCCAGGGTGACCCGGAGTACCGGCTCCAGATGCACAAGCCGCCGGAGGCTGTGCGCCGCACCCGTGGACCGCGCTATACCCCCGTCAGCAAGCGTCAGGACAAGCCGGACGGCATTTACTGGATCATCAAGAACCATCCGGAAGTCAGCGACGGGCAGATCAGCAAGCTGATCGGCACCACGCGCACGACCATCGCTGCCATACGCGACCGAAGCCATTGGAACATGGCGAACATCACGCCGAAGGACCCGGTGACGCTCGGGCTGACCACGCAGCGCGAACTCGACGCGGCCGTCGCCAAGGCGGCCAAGGCGGCGGGCATTCAGGCGCCGACCGACACTCGCTTCGACAGCGACCGCGAGGCGTTGATCGAGGAGCTGCGCGGCGAGCGCGAGCGACATGCGCGCGAGGCCGAGGCGGCGCTCGCCGGAGCCGATGACGATGCGCTGAGTGACGAGATTTTCCCCGGCATTCGCGACCCGTTCAAGAACACGCCATCCAAATAGGCGCTCGCTTGATTTGAACCGGAGTGGGGGCCACAGTTGTGCCTATGGCCAATGCCGAAACGACCGATGTCGGCGAGTTGAGCTTCGAGGCTGCGCTTGCCCGCCTGGAAGAGATCGTGCGCACGCTCGAGAAGGGTGAGGCGCCGCTCGACCAATCGATCACCCTCTACCAGGAAGGCGACCGGTTGCGGCGCCACTGCGAGGCCCGGCTCAAGGACGCGCAGGCGCGGATCGAGCAGATCGCGTTCGGGAGCGACGGCAAGCCGGCGGGGCTGAAGCCCTTCGATGCCGGTTGAGACCATCGACCGGCTCGCGCAGGAACTCGAGGCCGAGGCGCGCCGCGTTCGCGCCGACGTCGACAGCTTTTTCGCCAAGCTCCTGGCTCCCACCGAGGACGGTCGCGAACGGCTGTTCGAAGCCATGCGCCACGCAGCGATCGGCGGCGGCAAGAGGCTGCGCCCGCTGCTCACCGTGGCCGCATCGCGCCTGTTTGGTATCGATCGTAATCGAGCGCTGCGCGTCGGCTGCGCGATCGAGGCGATTCACGTCTATTCGCTAATCCACGACGATCTGCCCTGCATGGACGACGCTGACCTCAGGCGCGGCAAGGCGACGGTCCACATGGCCTTTGGCGAAGCCGAAGCCGTGCTCGCCGGCGACAGCCTCCATGCGCTCGCCTTCGACGTCCTCGCCCATCCCGAGACCAACAGCGATCCCTGGGTGCGGTGCGAACTGGTGCTCGAGCTAGCGCGTGCCGCCGGCCCAAACGGCATGGCGGGGGGCCAGATGATGGATCTGGTCGCCGAAGGCGCTGACCTCGACCTTGCCGCGATTACGCGGCTGCAGCAGCTGAAGACCGGCGCGCTGATCGAATATGCGGTGGAGGCAGCTTCGATCATGGCCAAGCTGCCGTCCGAGGCGCGAACGCCCTATCGCGGTTATGCGCGCAACATCGGTCTGGCCTTCCAGATCGCCGACGATCTCATCGACCACAGCGGTGATGCCGCTGCCGCGGGCAAGCCGACGGGAAGGGATGCAAGCGCCGGCAAGGCGACCTTCGTTTCGCTGCTTGGCGAGACGCGGGCGCGTCAGCAGGCGGGCTTCCTCGTCGAGCAGGCGATCGAGCATTTGTCTGGCCATGGCGACGAAGCCGATTTGCTTCGTGCGATTGCGCGCTTTGCGATAGAGCGCGACCATTAAGGGGGGCGGGTCTTAATGAAAGTTGCGGTCTATCCGGGGACGTTCGATCCCATCACGTTGGGGCATATCGATATCATTCGGAGGGGCGCACACCTCGTCGACAAGCTGGTGATTGGAGTGACGACCAATCCCTCCAAGGAGCCAATGTTCAGCGTCGACGAGCGACTGGTGATGGTCCGCCGCGAGGCCAAAGAGATCCCGGGCAACATCGAAGTGGTGGAGTTCGGATCGCTGCTGATGGACTTCGCGCAGCAGCAAGGGGCGACGGCCATTCTGCGCGGGCTCCGCGCGGTCGCCGATTTCGAATATGAATTCCAGATGGCCGGCATGAACCAGCAGCTAAACGACAATATCGAGACCGTCTTCCTGATGGCCGACGTGTCGCTGCAGCCGATCGCGTCCAAGCTGGTCAAGGAAATTGCCCGCTTCGGCGGGGCCATCGACAAGTTCGTGACGCCCGCCGTCGTCGAAGACGTGCGGCGGCACCTGAACGGTTCACACTGAAGTCAGGCGCGGCTACGCACTGGCGCCGAGAGACATCCCGGGGAGGTTTATGAAGTCGTTGTTGTTATTGCCGCTAGCGGCCATCCTGATCGCGGCTAAGCCGGCTCCGGTTCCGGCGCCGATGCCGAGCATCATCGCGCCGGCTCAAATTGCGGCCAACAAGGCCAATCACCTGTTCATTCAGCTGTCGAGCGGCGGCACCGTTGAAATCGTGCTTCGGCCCGACCTCGCGCCCCACCACGTCGAGCGCATCCAGACGCTCGTTCGCCGCGGTTTCTATGACGGTCTGACCTTTCACCGCGTGATTCCGGATTTCATGGCGCAGGGCGGCGATCCCAAAGGCTCGGGCGAGGGTGGATCCGACCTGCCCGACCTCAAGGCCGAATTCACCGCCGTTCCTTTCATGCGCGGCACGTTCGGTGCCGCGCGAGCCAACAGTCCGGACTCGGCCAATAGTCAGTTTTTCGTCATGTACGCGCGGCATCCGGAACTCGACGATAATTACACGGTGATTGGCCGTGTCGTGGCTGGAATGGACGCGGCCGACGCGATCGCTCCTGGCGAGCCGCCGCCGCAGCCGACCAAGATCGTCCACGCGTACCTCGGCGACGCGGCTCCGGCTTCGGCTTCCGCTGTGCCGAAGTAAGACCCTCACCCTGCTGCCGCTGCGCGGCATTCCTCCCTCTCCCGCTCGCGGGAGAGGGTTGGGGTGAGGGTCCTTCCTTGCTAGCCGCACTTCAATCATGCGCGTCGACCTGTTCGATTTCGACCTTCCACAAGAGCGGATCGCGCTGCGTCCAGCGCGGCCCCGCGACAGCGCCCGGCTGTTGCTCGTCGAAAGCGGAGACATCTCCGATCACGAAATGCTGCAACTTCCGGATCTGCTGCTGCCTGGTGACGTGCTGGTGTTCAACGACACGAAGGTCATTCCCGCACAGCTCGAGGGGACACGAGGAACTGCCCGCATTGGTGCGACGCTCCACAAGCGCGAAGGGCCGCGCGAGTGGCGGGCCTTTCTCCGCAACTCCAGGCGTGCCCGCGTCGGCGACAAGATTGATTTTGGCGCAGAGGTAGGCGCGTCAGTCATCGAGAAATCCGAAGACAGATCGGCGCTGCTGCATTTTCACGGGGACGAGCCGGTCGAATTGCTCCTCGAACGCGCCGGACGAATGCCCCTGCCGCCTTACATTGCGTCGAAGCGAGCGGTCGATGCCGAGGACCGCGCTGATTACCAGACCATGTTCGCTCGCGAGGAAGGGGCGGTTGCCGCGCCAACGGCGGCGCTGCACTTTACGCCACGGCTGCTCGAGGCGCTGGATGCGCGCGGGATCGGGCACGAGACACTGACGCTCCATGTGGGCGCCGGAACGTTCCTGCCTGTGAAAGCGGAGGACACGAGCGGGCATCAGATGCACGCCGAATGGGGCCGGATCGATGGAGCTACGGCGGAGCGGTTGAATGCCGCGCGCGCATCGGGCGGCAGAATCATCGCCGTCGGCACCACCAGCCTGCGTTTGCTTGAAAGCGCCGCCGGCGACGACGGCGCGATCCGCCCGTTTGAGGGCGACACGGCAATCTTCATCACGCCAGGCTATCGCTTCAAGGCGATCGACGGGCTGATCACCAATTTCCATCTGCCGCGATCGACTCTGTTCATGCTCGTCAGCGCGCTGATGGGGCTGGACGTCATGAAGACCGCCTATGCTCACGCGATCGAAGCGAGGTACCGCTTTTACTCTTACGGCGACGCCAGCCTTCTGCTGCCGGTGCCTATGGCCGCGCCTCAATAACCAGATTGAACGGAGTCTCGGCCGCTCGCCGGACCCGCGTCAGTCCGGCCTCTGCGAGCACCTGCCGCAGGCGAATTTCTCCAGCCTGAGCGCCGAGCGCGAGCCCGACTTCCTGCGCCTTCGATCCCGGAGTGCAGATCATCGTCGAAGCCGAATAGAACATGCGACCGATCGGATTGAGGTTTTCCGAGAGCGTGTCGCCCGCGAACGGCTCGACGATCATGAAGGTCCCGTCCGGCTTCAGCATTTCACGTACGTGCCGCGCGGCTCCTACCGGATCGCCCATGTCGTGCAGGCAGTCGAAACAGCACACGAGGTCATAATCGGTGCCCGGTGCATCCTTGGCCGTCGCAGCTTCGAAGTTGACGTTTGATAGGTCGCCCGCTTCTCGCGCGGCTGCGCGGGCACGCTCGATCGACTTGTCGTGATAGTCGAAGCCGATGAAGCGACTGTTTGGGAAGGCCTCCGCCATGATGATTGTCGACGCGCCGTGGCCGCAGCCGATATCGGCGACCTTCGCGCCGTGCTCCAGCTTGCCAATGACATCGTCCAGCGCCGGCAGCCAGGCGGCGACGAGGTTTGCCTGATAACCGGGCCGGAAGAACTTCTCCGTGCCGTGGAAGAGGCATTCGTGATGCTCGTGCCAGCCGACACCGGCGCCGGTCCTGAAAACGTCCGTGATCTTGGGCTCGTCGATGTAGGCCGAGGCGATCACCTCAAAGGCGGGCGCGACATAAACTGGCGATTCCTCATTGGCGAGCGCCATGGCCTGTTCTGGGTTGAGCGAGAAGCGACCGGCGTTTTCGTCATAATCGACGAACCCCGATGCGGCTTGGGCGGAGAGCCATTCGCGCAAATAGCGCTCGTCGTACCCGGTGCGCTGCGCCAGCTCGGCGCTGGTCGCCGGGCCGTCAGCTAGCGCCTTATATAGGCCGAGCTTTGCCCCGGTGATGACCAACGCACCGCTCATTGCGGCGCCCATGTCCCCGATCATCTTGCCCATGAATTGCTCGAGTTTCTGCGGATCCGGCTGAATTGTCTGCGTTGGAGCCGGTGGTGCAATCGTAGCCATGGCAACATCCCCTTCGAGTCGTGCGGCCGACATTTACCACGACCGGCTGGCGAGTTGAACGAGGGGTAGATAGGGACTCGCGCGTGACCCGTTTCTCCTTCTCGATCGCAGCGACTGACGGCGCTGCGCGCACAGGCGCCATCGACATGCAGCGCGGCGAGATCAGAACGCCGGCGTTCATGCCGGTCGGGACTGCCGCGACAGTCAAGGCGATGCGGCCGGAAGAGGTGCGCGCGAGCGGCGCGGACATCATTCTCGGCAACACTTATCATCTGATGCTGCGCCCTGGCGCGGAACGGATCGCGAAGCTCGGTGGACTTCACAAGTTTATGGGTTGGGGGCGGCCGATCCTGACCGACAGCGGCGGCTATCAGGTGATGAGCCTGTCGGAACTCACCAAGGTGACGGAGGAGGGGGTCGCGTTCGCTAGCCACCTCGACGGATCGCGGCACATGCTCAGCCCCGAGCGATCCATTGACGTGCAGCGGCTGCTCGACAGCGATATCGTCATGCAGTTCGACCAACTGGTGCCGACGACCTCGACGCTAGAGCAACAGCGCGAGGCGATGGAGCGATCCATCCGCTGGGCGAAACGGTCGCGCAAAGAGTTCGACCGCAGCGGCGAGCACGCGCAGCGCGCTGCCATTTTTGGCATCCAGCAAGGGGCGCTGGACGGGACACTCCGCAAAGCATCAGCTGACGCGCTGATCGACATCGGTTTCGACGGCTATGCGGTCGGCGGGCTCGCGGTAGGGGAGGGGCAGGACGCGATGCTCGGCTGCCTCGACTTTGCAGTCGGCATGCTGCCAGCTGACAAGCCGCGCTATCTGATGGGAGTCGGCAAGCCCGATGACGTGGTCGAGGCGGTGATGCGCGGGATTGACATGTTCGACTGCGTACTTCCGACGCGCTCCGGACGCACCGGGCAGGCATTCACCGCTGACGGCCCAATCAACCTGCGCAACGCGCGCTTCGCCGAGGACTTGGAACCAATCGAGCCGGGCTGCCCATGTCCGGCGTGCACGAGGTTCAGCCGGGCTTATGTCCACCATTTGGTGAAGTCCGGCGAGATCCTGGGCGCGATGCTGATGACCCAGCACAACCTCTGGTTCTATCAAAGGCTGATGCAGGGGCTGCGCGACGCGATCGGCGACAAGCGGCTGCAGGCGTTCGCGGGCGAATTCCTGCAGCGCTACCAAGCGAAGGGTTAGATCGCGTCGTCCTTGACGGCCTCGGCTTGATCGGGTGCCAGGCCCTTGATCTTGTCCTCGGTCCGAAGCTCGAAATCGCTGGCGTCGTGGCGCTCGTGAAGCTGTTCGCTTTCGTCGCCGGTCAGCTTGTTGACGATCCGGCCGCGCTTGACCGCGGGGCGCTCGGCGATCTGCTTGGCCCAGCGCATCAGATGCTCATATTCGTGGGTGGCGAGGAACACGTCCGCGCCCTCGTAGCTGCGGCCCAACGCGATGCCGCCGTACCACGGCCAGATGGCGATGTCGGCGATCGAATAATCGGCACCGGCGACATATTCGTGATCCGCCAGCCGACGATCGAGCACGTCGAGCTGACGCTTGGCCTCCATCGCGTAGCGATTGATCGGATATTCGAACTTTTCCGGCGCGTAGGCGAAGAAGTGACCGAAGCCGCCGCCGAGGAAGGGCGCGCTGCCCATTTGCCAAAAGAGCCACGACAAAGTCTCGGCACGGGCCGCACCTGACGCGGGGAGGAACTCGCCGAATTTCTCGGCCAAGTAGAGGAGGATGGCGCCGGATTCGAACACGCGCACAGCGTTCGATCCGCTGCGGTCTACGAGCGCGGGGATCTTGGAATTGGGGTTGATGTCGACGAACCCGCTGCCGAACTGGTCGCCATCGCCGATGCGGATCGGCCAGGCGTCATATTCCGCGTCTTTGTGGCCTTTGGCGAGCAGCTCCTCGAACATGATCGAGACTTTTTGGCCGTTCGGCGTCGCGAGCGAGTAGAGCTGGAATGGATGCTTACCGACCGGCAGGTCCTTTTGGTGGGTCGCGCCGGCGACCGGGCGGTTGATGCTGGCGAACTGGCCGCCGCTCGGCTGTTCCCACTTCCAGACTTTCGGAGGCACGTAATCGGTCATCGCGGTTCCTTCGTTGCTCTAGCCCAACTGAGTGGGGAGCTAGGAACCGCGCGCGATGGTTTCCAGTGTCAGACCTGTGGCCGTTAGCTAACCCGCGCTTTTCGAAAGGAAGCTCGGCAGCGGCCCGTTCCATTCACTGCTGATGTCCTCGACGACCGGCAGGCGCTCGGACTTCGGTTCTGGCACCGGATCGTGCTTCGGCTGTCGTGCCTGGGAGGCCCTCGGCTCTTTGTCGCGCTCATGCGTCGGCTCTTTGGTGCGCTCAGGAGCCGATTCTTTCGAACGTCCGCGCCGGGCGGGTTTTTCGGCCTTGGGCTCGGCGCCGCGTGGGGCGGCCTCGACCGGCGCCGCTTCTGCGTCGGCGGGTTTCCCGCCGCGTGCAATCTTGAGGCCGGTCAGCTTCTCGATCCCGGCGACGGCCTCGGCATCCTGCCGAGTGGCGAGCATGATCGCTATGCCCTTAGCCCCGGCGCGGCCGGTGCGCCCGATGCGGTGGATGTAGTCGTCGGGTTGCCACGGCACGTCGTAATTGATGACGTGGCTGACGCCTTTGACGTCGAGGCCGCGCGCGGCGACGTCCGAGGCTACCAGGATATTGATCTCGTCCTTCTTGAACCGATCGAATTCGGCGATCCGCGCGGCCTGCTCCATGTCGCCCTGGATCTGGCCGACTTTGAAACCGGAGCGCTTGAGGCTCGAGGTCAGCTCACGCACCGTGGTCTTGCGGTTGCAGAAGATGATGGCGTTCTTGAACTCCTCGTGGCGGAGAATGTCGCGAAGCACGTCCTTCTTCTTGTCGGGGCTAACCTCGATCAGCCGTTGCTCGATATTGACGTTCGCGGTTGCCGGACGGGCGACCTCGACCCTTTTGGGATCATTGAGGAACTTGGCCGCGAGCTTCTGAATCGGCGGCGGCATGGTGGCCGAAAAAAGTAAGGTCTGGCGGCTCTTCGGGAGCTTCGAGCAAATTTCCTCGATATCGGGGATGAAGCCCATGTCGAGCATGCGGTCGGCTTCGTCGATCACCAGCAGGTTGCAATCGTTGAGCATGATCTTGCCGCGGCTGAACAGGTCCATCAGCCGTCCCGGCGTCGCGATCAGCACGTCGACGCCCTTTTCAAGCGCCTTGACCTGGTCGCCCATCTGCACGCCGCCCATCAGCAGCGCCATCGAGAGCGGATGATATTTGCCGTATTTCTCAAAATTTTCTGCGACCTGCATTGCCAGCTCGCGCGTGGGCTCCAGGATCAGTGAGCGTGGCATCCGCGCGCGGCTCCGCCCTTCGTGCAAAATGTCGATCATCGGCAACACGAAGCCGGCGGTTTTGCCGGTGCCGGTCTGAGCGATGCCGATCAGGTCCTTGCCCATGAGGACGGAAGGGATAGCCGCGCGCTGGATCGGCGTCGGCTCGTTATAGCCGCTGTCGTTGACCGCGCGGAGTAGTTCGTCGGAAAGGCCGAGATCGGCAAAAGTCATTCAAAATCCGGATGATGGAGTGAGCCGCGGCTTCTCATGGCCGGTACGGCAACTTGCGGCCCAGCGGCTATGCCGGGCCCCTAGCGCTTGTCAAGAAACGCAGCGGGCCCTCGCCTGATCCAAACACACTCAAAAACTCACTCACTGCCGCAGCTTGGGTACCAACTGCCTGAATTTCTCGATCGTGCAGCTGCCGCCGATCCGCGAGGTCACCGCGTCGCGTCTGGCGCACAGCCGATCATCCTCGGGCTGGAGATAGACGCCGGCGTAGAAATCCAGCGCGGGGCAGTCCTCGTCGAACTGGGCGCGGATTCGTGAGCGGTTCGTCAGGATAAAATCGACCTGGTTCGGCCCAGACAGCAGGACCCGCCGGATGGCCTCCGTCGGAATGCACTTGGGTCCCTTGTGTTCGACCCATTCGATTTCCGGGAGCAGGGGCCGTGGCGCGATTGGGACGCGCAGGATCACTTCGTCATGGACGATCAGCCGCGTGACCGACTGGCCGACGGCGCCCGGCTCAGCACCGAACAGGCCGAGCAACAGCGGCATCAGGTTCAAGACTGTTTCGGCAATCACTTAGCCCGCGCCCATGCGCCAGGGCTTTGCAGCTGAGCGTTGAATGCGCAATGAACTGAAGGCGGGAGGCTGCGTGCTTGCCTAACGCGCGCGGGGCCAATAGAGGCATCCCACACCATAACCGGTGGGCAAGTGCGCGCGCCGCGCCGCCGCACGCCGGGACCCCAGGAGAAGATCTTAAGATGGCGAGTGCCGCTCCTACCGAAGCAATGCCGATGTTTTATAATGCCGTCGAGCCGATCAACCTCGATCAGCACGGCAAGATGAAGGTGCGTGGCATCACGAGCATGCCGATCATGGGTAGCACGCATGCCGTGCCCCTGACCGTCGACGAATTTTCGCTCGTTCAGCGCTACTACCCGATCGTCTTTTCGATCGGCGGGCCGCCGGTTCCGATCGCCCTCATGGGCCTCAACGAAGGCGTCAACGTCTTTCTCGACCAGGACGGCCGCCCCCTCGATCCGCATATCTATATCCCCGCGTACTTGCGGCGTTATCCGTTCCTGCTCGCTCGTCTGCGGCCGGACACCGACGAGCTGTCGTTGTGTTACGATCCCACGTCGGGCGCGATCGGCGAGTTCGAGGACGGAGAGGCGCTGTTCGACGGCACCGAGCCGAGCGAGGCGACAAAGGCAATCCTGCAATTTTGCGAACAGTTCGAAGCGGCGGGCCTCAGGACCACGGCGTTCATCGACGATTTGGTTAAATCGGACCTGCTGATGGATGGCGAAGTCGCAATCCAGCCCGAGGGATTCGACCAGCCGTTCGTCTATCGCGGGTTCCGCATGATCGACGAGGAGAAGCTGCGGAATCTGCGTGGCGACGAGCTCCGCAAGATGAACCAGAACGGCATGCTGCCGCTGCTGTTCGCGCACCTGTTCTCGCTCAGCCAGATGCGCGACGTGTTCGCGCGGCAGATGGAGCAGGGCAAGGCGCCGGCCGCGGCTCCGGCACAGCCGGTGCCGGAGACGGTCTAAGCCAAGCTACTCGGCCGCGGTTGCGTACTGCCGGCCGAGCAGTGCCTCGCCGAGCTGTACAGCGAGCGCTTCCAGCAATCCCGCAACGCGGTCGAACCCGGTTCCGGGCTTGGCAAGCTTGCGGTCCAGGTAGCAACGACGGTCGATTTCGATCTGGAGCGCCTGGACTCCGCTTGTCGGCCGCGCGTGGCGCTCGATGACGTGGCCGCCGGCGAAGGGATCGTTGAGCCCGGCGTCGAAACCGAGCCGCCCGGCAATGGCGACAGCCTCGGCGCTGATCCACGATTCCGCGGTGCGGCCGCGGCAGTCGCCAAAGACCAGCGGAGGCACGCCCTCGGGCGGGGGCGGCATCGAGTGGCAATCGAGCAGCAATGCACAACCGAAGCGGCCCAGGAGCAAGGCAAGCTGGGCCTCGATTGCTTCGTGATACGGCCGGTGCGCCTGGTTGAGCCGTTCGTCGAGCTGATTGGGCGTGATTGCCCGCCGCCACAAATAGCCGTGCTGGGCGGTCCGCGCGGGGACAATGCCGAGCCCGCCGCGGGCCCGCGCGCTGACGCGGGTGCGCCGGGCGCCTTCGACCACCGAGGGATCGACCTCATCCTCGCCGCGGTTGCAGTCGACGGCGGCGCGAGGAGCGCGGGCGATCACCGCTCCGCAGCCACGCTGCAAAGCACGCCACACGAGCCGGTCGACAAACGGGTCCTCGAGCGTGGCCAGCGACGCCTTGCCTCCCGCGGCGAGCCCGATCAGCCAGTCGGGATAATCGCGGCCCGAATGCGGCACCGACAGCAGTACCGGCAGCTCGCCGCGCGGCTGATGGATCGTCGGGGTTGGGAGTTTGTTCACGGCCAAGGTTAAATTTCGTGCCAGTTTAGGACTGGGTGAGGGAGCAAGCAACGCGCCAGCGCATTATTCGCTTCTGGAAAAACGCAATCGAGCAGCGCATAGAGCAAGTGATGGCGAGAATTCTCCTGGCTGAAGACGATACGTCGATGCGCGAATATCTGCAGCGCGCGTTGCAGCGCGTCGGCTATGAAGTCGAAGCGGTAGGCTGCGGTACCGAAGCGGTGCCGCTGCTCGAAAGCACGCATTTCGACCTGCTTCTGACCGACATCGTGATGCCCGAGATGGACGGGATCGAGCTCGCCCAGAAAGCGAGCGCGATCGACCCCGCCATCCGCGTCATGTTCATCACCGGCTTTGCCGCTGTCGCGCTTCAGGGCGGACGCACCGCGCCCGAGGCCAAGCTGCTCTCCAAGCCCTTCCACTTGAAGGACCTGGTGATGGAGGTCGACCGCATCTTCCAGACCGAGGATCAGCACGGCCGCTTATAGCCGCGCGACGGGTTGCGCCTTCGTAAACTGACCCCTAAATGCCGCCTTCCGGACGGGCTCGTGCCCTCCTGAGGTGGGCGTGTAGCTCAGTGGTAGAGCACTGTGTTGACATCGCAGGGGTCGCAAGTTCAATCCTTGCCACGCCCACCATTTCATTTCAGTGACTTACCAAGCGCTGGGCGCCGCGACGGTAGTGTTCGTTTGGTTCAATTGGCCCAAGAACGGTTCGAGCGGTCCATCTGTTCTTGTTGGGCCGCGTTCCCGTCGCGCCCACGTCTGCGCTTTTACGTCTGAGGCCTCTGCTTGACGGTAGGGCAGGGAAGTCTCCTACCTGGCCGGGGAACCTCTCCTCTGTCCCCCTCAAATTTAGCAGTTGACGGTATATTTTTCGGAATATAGAAAAACAACATACTAAACCATAAATCCAGTCTGGGACGTGACTGGATTTTTGGGGAAGTCTGGGGAGTGAGAGCGCGTGCAACGCTCGAGGAGGGGGACTTGCCGGGATACCGGCGATCTGAATGACAATTTGCTTTAAGGTAGGGTGACCACCAGGGCCTGCGCCTCCGGAGGAGCTTGGTCGGCATCTCGTTGAATTTTCGGATCCCAAAACGCGAACAGCAATGACGCGAAGAACCATTGCAGCGCACGTGGGATTCTCAAAGGGAGAGGATTTTCAAGCCATGAGGAAGCCGAATACTCTGTCATTCGCCGCGATGCTGGCGGCAACGTCGAGCCTGTCATTGGTCGCGACTGCGGCCCAAGCTCAGGATGCAACCAACGCGCCCGGCGCAGCTACGGCGCCCGACCAGTCGCAAGCCATCGTTATCACCGGTCTTCGCGCCAGTTTGAAGAAGGCGCTCGATATCAAACTCAGCGCCGACCACATTCAAGACTCACTTGTTGCCGAAGACATCGGCAAGTTGCCTGACCAGAATATCGCCGAAGCTATCGAGCGCATCCCGGGCATCATCGTGTCCACTTCCACGGTGAACGGCAGCGGGCAGTCCGCCGGCGAGCCGACCGAGATCTCGGTGCGGGGCTTCCCTCCGGAATTCGCCGCGGCGCTGTACAACGGCAGAGTGCTGGCAACCGATTCCGGTGGCCGCGAATTCGACTTTGACGTCCTGCCAGCCGACCTGATCGCCCGCGTCGATGTTTCAAAGTCATCGACCGCCGATCAGCCCGAGGGCGGAATTGCCGCAACGGTCAATATGATGACTTTCCGGCCATTGGATCTGAAGCGGAATACCTTCACCGCTACGTTGCAGGGCAATTACGATCAGCAGCGGGGTGACGTCACGCCGCAAGCCTCCGCACTATTCAGCACGAAGTCGGCGGACGGGCGCTTCGGTATTCTGGCAGCAGTTTCTTACATCAACCGCAAGGTTGAGAATAAGCGCATCTACTCGGCGTGCATGAACAGTCCGTCGAATGTGACCGTGGGTGGTCAGACCGTTTCCGGATTTGTTCCTTGCTACACCGAATGGGAAGTGAATCCGACAAGCCGCGAACGCAAGTCCGCTGTTCTAGTTGCGCAATTCAGGCCCAACGACCAGCTGCTCTTCACTCTTGATGGGCTATATTCAAAATTCAATATCAACGACAACACTCAAGGCTTCTTCACCGGGAACAACAATCCGTCCGGTACGGTGACGGTAGGCTCAGACAGCACTGTCACCAGCTATACGGGCGGGACCGGCTATTCGGGTATCGTCAATTACGTCCGACCGGAGTTGTCGGAAACAAAGGAACTGGGCTTCAACGCCAAATTCGATCCGACGTCGCGTTTGTCCATGGTGTTCGATGCGTCCTGGTCGAAAGCGACAAACGACAATGGCGGCAACCAGTCTTGGTCTGAGGCGGACTACGGCGCCCTGCCGAATGCCACGTTCAAGCTGGGGCCAAACAATCTGCCTGTCATGAGCAATCTCGGCAATTTGCAGCCATCGCCCACGCTTCTCACCGCCTTCCACGATTACGAAGGTCAGGACTTCATCGACCAGATATATCAGTTGGATGGCCGCCTGAAGTATGAAGTTGATTCCAGCTTTCTAAAAAATATCCAGGCTGGAGTGAGCTATTCGCACCGATCGAAAACGCAGCTGACGGTCAAGACGCCGGTCATCAACGGCGTCGACCTGACCAGTGTCGGCAATGGATTGGTTCTGCCAGACAGCTTGTACAGTCCTGTCAGCGGGATCAGCAATCTGTTTGGCACGGGGATGTTCGCGTCTGGGCTACCTGGCTTCAGCGATGCGGCGTTTGATGCGTATCTGCTCTCGCCAGCGGTAGTCGCCACCTATACTCCTGCGCAACAGGCGGCACTGACAGCCAACGGCGGCGGCTTTGCAGCGCGAGTCATTCCAAGCAGTAGCGGTGAGGTGAAAGAGAACACAACGGCGGGCTTCATCGAAGCGGCCTTTGGCGGCGATCACGGCTGGTCCGGCAACATCGGACTGCGCGCGACGAAAACTAGCACGATATCGACCGGCTCGTTCGCACAGCCAATTTTGTTGCCAGGCAATACAAATCAGCTGGACTTCGGTCCGCCGTCTCCGATTGAGCAGCGGGGCTCTTATTTCAAGCTTCTTCCCAACGCCAATCTGAAGGTCGATTTGACCCCTCATCTGATGGCGCAATTTGCCGTCGCCGAAACGCTGACGCGGCCAACCTTGTCGGCCCTGCTCATCGAGGCGAGCTATAGCATTCAACGCCCGCCTTATTCGATTAACCAGGGAAACCCTGATCTCAAGCCGATGTCCGCCTGGAACTACGATGCAGCGCTAACGTGGCATGACCGGTCCAACTTCTTGAGCGTCGCGGTCTACGCTAAGTCCGTCAGAAATCTGCTTGGCAACGGCATTTCCAATATAACCTATCTGGGACAGCCGTTTACGGTTTATCAGCCGATAAACATCAACTCCGAACACTACAGCGGATTTGAAATTTCCGGTCAGTATACCTTCACCATGTTGCCTGCCCCCTTCGACGGGCTCGGCGTCCAGGCCAATTATTCCTACACCCATCCGTCGACGGCTTTCAGAAACTCAGTAACTTACAATTTGGTCGGCTTCTATGAAAAGGGTCCGATCCAACTGAGGGTCGCCTACAATTGGCGAAATGCTCAGATCCTGAGTGGCAACATCGTAACTGTGAACGGAGCATCCGTTCATAATGATGAGTTCCAGGCGGCTTATGGGCAGCTGGATGCCAGCATCCAGTATACCGTATCAAAGAACCTCGCTTTGTTCGCGCAGGCCCTCAATTTGAACGATGAAAAGTCGATCAAATACTTTGGCGTGCCGGACCGCATCGAAGATTACGAAGGCTATGGTCGTCGTTTCGGCGTTGGTGCCCGGGTGAAGTTCTAGGGACGCGGGAAAACAGGCCACCTGCAGAAATAGCCAGCAATGCAGGTGGCCTGATTCTCAACGGCGAGCCAGAAATCTAATCTCCCGTGCCCGCTCGCACGCCGGCCCGTCACCTCTCAACGGAGGCTGAGCTGTCCAATCAAACTGGATCGCCTGGATAACAACATTGGACGTTATGGATTTACCGTCTCGCCGCAGCCATTCGCTTCCTTCCATCGCAACGCGCTTTGCGTCGATTGAGGCAGGCGGCACCAAGTTCAACGTCGGAATTGGCGGGCCGGACGGGGTCCTTCATAGACAAGCCCAGTTCGCAACCCGCGCGCCGCATGAAACCATCCGTGATCTGATCGAATGGCTTGATGCGGAGGTTGCGAAGGATGGTCCGATCTCAGCAATCGGAATTGCGACATTCGGGCCAATTGATACCGACCCAGGCTCCGTCAGCTGGGGTCGCCTGGGGCCGACACCAAAGCTTTCGTGGCAAGGCACGGATCTGATCAAACCGTTTCGATCTTACGGTGTTCCCGTCGCGCTCGATACGGACGTCAACAGTGCTGCATTGGCCGAATGGCGCTGGGGCGCCGGCCAGGAATGCGCGCGGCTTTGTTATTTGACGATCGGCACCGGCATTGGTGGCGGAGCCGTCCTGGATGGAAAGATGCTGTCCGGCCGAAGCCATCCCGAGATGGGCCACATGTTCATTCGTCGCCGCCCTGAGGATGAATTCAAGGGTGCCTGCGCAACTCATGGCGACTGCCTCGAAGGACTAGCAAGCGGAACAGCGATCAACGCCCGCTGGGGCAGGTCGCTGTCGAAACTCGGTGCTGCCCACCCGGGTCACGAGATCATCGCCAGCTATTTGGGGCAAGCCTGCGTCAATGTCGTTGCAACGCTCGCGCCTGAGAAGATCGTCGTCGGCGGTGGAGTGATTGGAACCGAAGGGCTGCTCGCCAGGGTGCGCGGTCAGTTCAACGCTCTGGCTCGAGACTATTTTTCGGACTTTGCGGCCGCCGACATCGTTCTCGCCAAATTGTACCCCGTTTCCGGATTGGTCGGCGGACTCGCGATTGCTGACCTCGCGCGTCAACAGAACCGGAGCTGAGCTCAGAACCGCTCGAGCATCTGCAGCGAAGGAAGCAGGAAATTCTGGAACGGCAGGATAGCTGCCCCGATTGCCGGCGCGTCCGATGACAGCTTGGCGCGGCGGACGTCGATCCACTGGGCCGAGCGGGCATCTTCCTGTCGTTGCTGGCACAGCGTCGCAAGGCGGTCGAGCAAGTGTTCGGGGAGACGCCCGCCGAGCATGATCGCGTCTGGATCGATGAACTGCCTTATCTGAGCGAAGATGCTGGTTAGATATCCGCATGCTTCCTCAAGCCATTCATCGACGATTATTGCGGCCGACCCACCAAGATGCGTCAGGTCATCAGGACGCGAGATCATTATTCCATGGCTCTTCAGACGTTCCGACAAAGCACCGAGAGAAACCACATCCTGTAGCGAGCACGTGACACCGGTCGCAGTCTTCACCTGCATGAATCCGATTTCGCCGCTGCGTCCGTTCTCCCCTCTGAAATAGTTCCGATTGATGACAATGCCGCCCCCAAGCAGGACGCTGATGAGAATGTAGACGAAGCTCGGGGCATCCAGTCCGTGACCGAACTGTGATTCGCCGATTGCCGCCGCGACGGCGTCATTCTCAACGAAGGTCGGACCCTCGTAGGTCGAACGAAACAGCCCGGCGACATCGATGTCCGCCCAGACAGAATAAGCGGGCGGCTTACCCGGAAAGGCAAGCGTACCGAGATCGTCCGGCATTGCTATTCCGAGGCCTGCCACGCGACTGAGGGGAATTTTCGATCTTGTTGCCAAGGTCTGCCAGGCATCGGCAACAAAGCTTTTCGCTTCGTCGGGCAGCGCAAAGCCAATTTCGGCCGAGACCCGTCCCCTGATCCGGCCGCTAAGGTCTAGTGCAATGAGGCTGAGATGGTCACGGTCGATGTTCAGGCCGACCGAATAGGCTCCGTCGGGATTAAGCTCGAGAACCCACGCTGGCTGGCCACGTCCGAGCGTCGCACGCTCGGCCTCGACAATCAGCCCGGCCTGCAAGAGCTGTCGCGACACGTTGACGATGGTCGGTTTGGTCAGTCCGGTAATATTAGCCAATTCGCTCCGGGTGACCCTCTTGCGGGTGCGGATCTCCTGAAAGACGACTCGCTGGTTGTGATTGGCATCGATGTCCAGCGTCAGATAGGGCGGCGGGGATTTCGAAGGGCTATCCTCGTCCGCCGCGCCGCCGGACTGCGAGCGAAGCGGAAATCTGTTGCGTGATTGCTTCATTGCCCCGTCCCCGCGGCGAAGCTAGCGAGGTAGGGACGGTCAGTTGCCATGATCGTGGCCCTTCAATAGGGCTTCCCCGATCGGCGACAGACGCGCCCGCATTGGGAGGCTAGCCGCACCGACGAGCGTCACGTCGGCGCCAAGGCGCGCGGGCTGGATTCCCGCATGGCTCGGAATTTGTGGCGCACGCTCGAGCAGCAGTTCGTTGCAGCGCTCCGCAAGCACCTCCAGCCACTCCTGGGGAAACTGGCCGCCGAGTAGTAACCCGCCAGGATTCAACAGGCAGTTGATGGAAATCACGAGCGGCAGCAGGTCGTTGCATGCGGCCTGGACCCAAGCTTCATTTGGGTCTGGCGGGGACTGATGACCGCGCCGCGCTTCGCGTTCAACCGCCACCGCCTCATGGCACCACCTGAGTTCGGCATCCGGCAACAGAAAGCGCTTATGGCTGGGATGAGCCCCCCTGAATAAAGCCTGGTGTATAACCAGGCCACCGACCGGCCTGACGTCCAACAGGATGAAGTAGAAAGTTTGCAGCGTCGCACCGACCCCGAACAGCAGTTCGCCAGTCGTTGCTGCGGCAAGATCGGAATCAATGTAGATTGGCATGTCCCTCGCTATGTCGGAAAGCGCCATCAAATCGATCCCGACGCCGTTGGTCCCGATCCCGGCATTGGAGTTTCGGCTCGACGCGATACTGTCTGACATCGCCACACCAAGTCCGATGATCCGTTCGCGGTGAATTCCCCTGGTCAGGTCAACGAACTGGTGCTGGAAGAATTCGTTGACGCGGGTTCGGGGCGAGGACGGCAAGCTTGTCGTCGATCGCCGCACAGGATGTCCCAGTGCGTCGATGACGATCAGCGACAACTGGTCTTCGTCAACGTGTAAGCCGATGGAATAGCAACCCTCTGGATTGGCTTCGAGATGGACGGCGGGTTGGCCGCGGCCGCCGTAAATGCGCCCGGTCTCCGAGACCAGTTCGCCTCTTACCAGCCTTTTGACAATGCCCGCGATCGTCGGCTTCGCGAGACCCGTCAGTTCGGTCAGCGCATTGCG
>JAZKBB010000023.1:82749-84399 GCA_040388865.1 Pseudomonadota bacterium
TAATCGGACCCCTGGTGCGAATGGCGTGGTAGACCAGGCGCTGGTTGTAATCGCCGGTGAGTTCGAGGTTGGTGCCTGACAGACTGGCCTTAAGCCGTCGTGCGATTTGCGGCTGACTGTCTGTCATCGTTGAGCGGCTAGACCGAATTCCCCCGCCGGATGGACCAATGTGCTCCCGGCCGGCACCCGTATCGCTAGTTTATTTTTCCGCTTTGAGAAGGCCAAGGCAATTGACAAATAGCAGAACAAATTAAAAAAACAAAAACCCATACTTATCATCTGGGGAGGGGAGAAGTATGAGCCGGATTAACATCTTCACGGTCGTCGTTGCTTCGCTTGCGGGGCTGTTGTTCGGTTTCGACACGGCCGTCATTTCCGGTGTCACGACGGCGCTTCGGACGGTCTTCCATCTGGGCGCGGCCGGCCTCGGGCTCACCGTTGCTATTGCGCTCCTCGGCACCTGCGCCGGGGCACTCGCGGCCGGATTCGTCGGCAACCGGCTCGGCGGCCGCGATACGCTGAAGCTTGTTGGCCTTCTCTTTGCCGTCGCCTCGATCGGCTGCGCCTTTGCTCCTACGGTCTATGTGTTCGGTCTCTCACGGCTGGCCCTTGGACTCGCCGTCGGTGGCGCGTCGGTGCTTGCGCCCGTCTACATATCGGAAATCGTTCCGGCGCGGCGACGCGGCTTCATGGTCGGTCTCTTCCAGTTTAACATCGTGTTCGGGATTCTGCTTGCCTACCTCAGCAACTTCCTCGTCGGCCAACTCGCGTCCGGTGACCTTGAATGGCGCTGGAAAGTGGGCGTCGCCGCGATCCCGTCGCTGTTCTTCCTCGCCATGCTGTTCCTCATTCCGCAGAGCGCTCGCTGGCTCGCTGCCAAGGGCCGCACCGCCGAAGCCGAGCAGAGCCTGCGAAAGATCGGGTCGACCGAAACGCTCGCCGACATCACCGCGCCCGAAGAAGGTCACGGTCAACTCAGCTGGCGCCTGCACAAGAGGCCGATCGTCTTTGCAATGCTGCTCGCCTTCTTCAACCAGTTCACCGGCATCAACGCCATTCTCTATTATCTCAACGACATTTTCGCTGCGGCAGGTTTCGGGAAGGTGTCAGGCGACCTGCAGGCGGTGGCGGTGGGCCTCGCCAATCTGCTCGCGACAATGGTGGGCATGATGTTAATCGATCGGCTTGGGCGCAAGAAGTTGCTGGTTTCGGGCGCTCTTGTGATGTCCGTCGCACTCGCGGGCGTCGCCCTGATCATGGGCACTGGCCATGGCTCCAGCTATCTGCTGGTCCTCCTCGTGCTCTTCATCCTTGCATTCGCCGCCTCCCAGGGAGCCGTCATCTGGGTCTACCTGTCCGAGATCTTCCCGACGTCGGTTCGCGCAACCGGCCAGAGCATGGGAAGCGCCACCCACTGGATCATCAACTTCATCATCACGCTGCTGTTTCCGATCATAGCGATCCACTCGCGGGCGCTGCCTTTCGTCGTCTTTGCGGCAGTGACGCTGGCCCAGGTCTTCGTCGTTGGACGATTTTTCCCCGAAACCAAGGGCGAGACCCTCGAGGAGCTGGCGGGATCACTCTCAGGTCACGAGGAATTTGCGTGAAAAAGTTCGCACTTACGCGCGCGCAATTCATCGCCGGGCTCAG
>JAZKBB010000023.1:84409-111473 GCA_040388865.1 Pseudomonadota bacterium
GCGCGAGCGCCGCGCTCGCGCTGAGCAAAGGGGGCCGCGCCGCCGCTTATGTCGGATCACACCGACATGCGACACGTTCCGGCTGGGAGCTCGGGCCCTTCTCGCGGATCGCCATGGAACCCGTGATCAGGCCGGACCCGGACGCGGTGTTCGACTGCCCGATGCGCCGGCGTCCTGTCCGCTGGATGGCGGCGCACACCTTTAATCCGGCGTCAGTCGTCAAAGACGGGAAGATGGTCGTCCTGTTCCGTGCCGAGGATAACCCAGACGAAAAGGTTATCGGCTTCCACACCTCGCGTCTCGGCTATGCCTATTCAGATGACGGCAAGCATTTCGCGATCCGCCGCGCCCCGGTCCTCTATCCTGACGAGGACTCGCAGAAAGCCGCGGAGTGGGAAGGAGGCTGCGAAGATCCGCGCTTATGCGAAGGTCCGGATGGGACCTATTACGTCACCTATACCCAGTGGAACCGCAAGCATTGGCGGCTCGGCCTGGCCTCGTCACGCGATCTGATTCATTGGGAAAAGCGCGGCTCGGCATTCGCCGGCACTCCATATGAGCAGCTGCAGACGAAGTCAGCCGCGATCATCCAGAAGATCGAGAGCGGCAGAATGAAGGCCGCCAGGATTGGGGGCAGATATTGGATGGTGTTCGGCGAAAACGAAATCCATCTCGCGACATCCACCGACCTCATCGACTGGTCGCCGGTTGAACAGTCGAACGGTACACTCTTGGCCTTGATGTCGCCGCGGCCGTTCCATTTCGACAGCGGGCTTCCCGAAGTTGGTCCACCGCCACTGATGACCGACAAGGGCATTGTTATGCTCTACAATGGCAAGAATTCCGACTCAGACGCGGATCGCGATCCGACGATCGCCGCTGGCGCTTATTCGGGCGGACAAGCGCTGCTTGACGCGCGCGATCCAACTCGGTTGCTCGACCGGACCGAGAAGCCTTTCATTCAGCCGGAGCTGCCCTGGGAACGAAGCGGCCAATATAAAGCGGGGACGACTTTTCTCGAAGGGCTGAGCTACTTCAAGAACAAGCTCTATCTCTATTACGGAACCGCCGACACCTATGTTGGCCTTGCCGTCGGCGACCTCCCCAGGTGATGGGTGTTGGCGCAACGCCACTGAAGCTTGCCGCGCGCGCCGTCAAAAAGCCGTGGGGGCGGATCGATCTGCCGTTGTTTCCCAATCCGGATGAACAAAGGATTGGTGAAATCTGGTTTGAAGGGCCTGCCGCCGACAGGCTGCCGCTGCTAGTCAAATATATCTTCACCAGCGAACCGCTTTCGATCCAGGTTCATCCGAACGACGCCCAAGCGAGTCCCTACGGTCTTACGTCGGGGAAGGAAGAATGTTGGTACATTCTCGATCGCGAGCCTGGAGCGCGGCTCGGGATCGGGTTGATCGCGGCTCTTGCGGAACACGACATGCGCGCGGCTATTGCCGATGGCACCATCGAGCAATGGATCGACTGGAAAGCGGTCGAGCCTGGCGACTTCTTCTTCATTCCGGCGGGAACGGTGCACGCGATCGGCGCGGGCATCACACTGGTCGAAGTTCAGCAGAACGCCGACATCACCTTTCGCCTTTACGATTATGGCCGGCCGCGCGCGCTTCATCTGGAGCAAGGGCTGGAGGTCAGCCGTCTCGGCCCGTATGAGCGCGATCCCATCCATGCGGAGTTGGGGGAGACTCGGACGCTCCTGGCGGAAGGCTGCGCGCCCTTTGAGCTCGACATAATCTCCTGGGTCGCCGGACAAAAAATTGGATTACGCTCCCCGGTACGATGCTGGTTCGTACCGCTCGCAGGCGACGGATCGATCGGTGGCGAGACGTTTCGACGAGGAGAATGCTGGCTAACCGATATAAGTACCAAGATTGTCGGACGATCGGCGGGGTCCGCCCTGGTTGCTTTTCCCAAGCCAGCTGTCAGCGCATGAGCGTCAAGTCGCCAATTCGCGTGGGCAATCCCCCGAAGGGGCGGGCGGACCTTGCCGAGCGCTTTTCGCAAAACCCGATCCTCTCGCCCGAGGACATGAAACCCAGCGGGGAGGGCCTGGAAATTGCATGCTTGCTCAACCCGGGCGCATTCCGCTTTCTAAACAAGACGTGGCTCTTGGTTCGGGTCGCCGAGCGGCCTCGGCAGCAAGAAGGCAAGATTTCGTTTCCGATCCTAAACGAGGATGGCGGGGTGCGCGTCGTTGAGCTCGACCGGAACGATCCTGATGTTCGCAGCGATGATCCGCGCATGGTCTCCTACAGGGGTCAGGATTATCTGACTACGCTGTCACATCTGCGACTGCTCTGCTCGGACGACGGCGTGCGGTTCGAAGAGCCGGAGGGTTATTTGCCGCTCGCCGGCCTAGGGCGCCAGGAAAGCTACGGGATTGAAGACTGCCGAGTGTCTCAGATCGGCGACGTCTATCATCTGACTTATACTGCAGTATCTCCGAGCGGGGTCGGTGTCGGGCTGCGCACGACGAAGGACTGGCGGCACTTCGAGTGCCACGGGATGATCCTTCCGCCGCACAACAAGGACTGCGCGATCTTCGAAGAAAAGATCGACGGCCGCTTTTTCATGCTGCACCGCCCGTCCAGCCTCTTCGTTGGCGGCAATTACATCTGGGTCGCATCATCACCAGACGGATTACACTGGGGCGACCACCGCTGTCTGCTGCGCACGCGTTCGGGGCATTGGGATTGTGCAAGGGTCGGGGCGGGTGCTGCGCCGATTAAGACTGATCGGGGCTGGCTCGAAATCTACCACGGCGCAGACGAGAACAACCGTTATTGTCTCGGGGCCTGTCTCCTTGACCTCAATGACCCCTCGCGCGTGCTGGCGGTCACCGACGAGCCATTGATGCGGCCGCTCGAGCCCTACGAGCTCTCGGGTTTCTTCGGTCATGTAGTTTTCACGAACGGTCACGTGCTCGATGCAGATGGAGAGACGCTAACGCTCTACTATGGCGCGGCAGACGAATTCGTATGCGGCGCTCAACTTTCCCTCGGAGAGATATTCTCGCTGCTGAAGACGGTCGATGCTTAGCAAACTCCGGGCCGAGCTCGCGTTCTTCAGGAAGCAGCCGTACAATTTCCGGACGCTCATCCTGACCAACATGGTCTATGCGCTCGTCGGACCGGTCATCGATACCTTCGTTTCAGCCTATATCATGCGCTCGTCGAACGAGCCGGCGAAGGTCGTCATATACCAACTCACCATCTACACGGGAATTCCACTGACGTTCCTCCTGAACGGGTTTCTCCTGAGGCACTTCAATATCCGCAAGCTGTTCTCGGCAGGCATGCTGCTGAGCGGTGTTTCAATGCTTGCAATGATGTCGCTAAAAACGCTCAGCAATGCCGGCATCGCTGGTGCAGGACTGATTATGGGGATGTCATTCGGCTTCTACTGGGCCAACCGCGACACTTTGGTCCTCGATGTTACTGACGACAGCAACCGAAACTATTACTACGGGCTCGAAACCTTCATCTACACGATCGTCGCCGTTGTCATGCCCTTTGCGATCGGGTGGTTCATCCATGTCCAGAGTCGCGATGCACACGCGCACGGTGCATATCTCGCAATTATCGGAATTGCGTTTTGCATCACGATTGTGGCGTCGATCATTTGCCTCCGCGGTCGATTTGCCAACCCTGCTGCCAGAAGGTTCGTCTATTTCAGGTTCCACCCACTGTGGAACCGATTGCTGCTGCTCGCCCTGCTTAAGGGGCTAGGTCAGGGGTTCCTGGTTACTGCGCCTTCAATGCTGATTATGACGTTGCTCGGCGACGAAGGATCACTTGGCCTCGCGCAGACGATTGGCGCACTCTTTGCGGCAGTTGCGATGTATATTCTCGGACGCCTCGCCAGCCCCGACGATCGGAACAGGATTTTCGCTGGCGGGCTGCTGCTGTTCCTGCTTGCGGCGCTTTCGAACGCCATCCTGTTCAATGCCGCCGGCGTCATCGTGTTCATGCTTTTCCTGCTGCTCGCAAAGCCGCTGCTCGATCTAGCTTATTTCCCGATCCAGTTCCGGGTGATCGATATAGTGAAGCGGATCGAAGGGCGCAGCGAGTTCAGCTACATCCTCAACCACGAGGCGGGCCTTTACGTCGGGCGCTTCAGCGGCGCGCTCGCCTTCCTCTTTCTCGCTTATGATTTCTCGACCACGATCGCGCTGCGCTATGCAATCCTGCTCATCGCAACGATCCAGCTGCTCTCGCTTTTCGTCGCGAGGAATATCGTTGCAACGGGCAACCGCCTCGCGCCCCGCGAGATCGACGACCATGCAGCGGTGCTTCACATCGATGACGCGCTCGTCACGCATCCGACCTGATTAGCCGCCGCGGTCAGGCGCGGCGCTTTGCCATCAGATCCGCGTCAACCGCGACAGCGAGCGACTGCGTTGCATTGCGCGCATCGACCTTCCGCTTGTGTGAACGGTCGGCGAGCCAGTGCAGTTGATCATCGAACATTGCACGAAGGAGGTCCTCGTAAACTGCGACCTTTGGCTGAATCACGCCCGTGTCGAGCCGAATCTTGAGGTCAAATTCGATCGGCTTGAAGCGGCCGCAGGCATGTTGCGGTGCATCCCATTCCTCGAGAACCGTGATGGTCGCAGCCGGGAACAGCGCCTGCAGCTGTTCGCTTTCCGTGCGCGTGCAGGCTGCGTGAAGCACCAGCCGGTTCGGCACCCATTCCTCAAGCGTGATATCGCCGCGCTCGAACTGCAGGCGCATTTGCTGACGGTCGAGGATTCTCGGCTGGTTGAACCCGTGAAAGAAGTGGACGGGCGCATTCCCATCGTAGATCACCTCGCACTGCGCGATGTCCCATATGCCGGGATGGCCTTGGCGCTCGAGGCGCTGCGCTGATGCGACTCTTCCGTTGCCTAGCCACCCTTCGAACATGTCGAAAAAGTGCACGCCATGCTCGATGAAGATGCCGCCGCTCCTGGCGTCGTCCCAGAACCAATGGACCGGGGGCAAGGGTTCATCACTTGCATAATTCTCAAAGAAGCCATGCACGAACCTGCCGAGCATCTGCGTCCCGATCAGCCTTTCGACGGCCTCGTAGAGCGGGTTGTAGCGCTGCATGAGGTTGACCACGAACAACAGGCCATTGTCCTCGGCACAGCGGCTGAGTTCATGCGCATGCGCAACGTCGATTGCTGCAGGCTTCTCGCAGATGACGTGCTTTCCGGCCTTCAGCGCAGCGAGGCTTTGCTCGTGGTGGAGGAAGGGCGGGGATGCAATGTAAACGAGGTCGACTTCAGGATCCGCCAGCACGCACTTGGGGGTCTCATACGTCTTGGTTCCAGGGTGAACCTCCTGGAACGAGCCGATGGATTCGGCATTCGGATCGTACACGCCAACCAGCCGCGCGCCCGGACGCTTTGCGAATTGCGAGGATGCAAAGCGGGCAAAACCTCCGGCCCCGATCACTGCGAAATTGACTTGCTCGTTCATTCGAAAAACCCTGAGCGCACTCGTTCGACGTAAATGTTTAGTCTACTGCATTTCTAAACAATCATCTCACGCTGGTTCATCGCAGGGGTCGCAAGTTCAATCCTTGCCATCCTCGACATTTAGCAGTCGTCAGAGCGGGTGCTCCCTGAACCATTTGGTCAGGACATATTTGGTACCGCGGCGAACCTTCATGCCCTGGTGAAGGGTCGCCGGATTCGGCGCGCCATCCGGCACCAAATTGTTCCAGGTCAGCAGCTTGCCGATTTCCGGTTGGACAGTCTTGCCGATGGTCTTGAAGCGCGTCGCGCCGCCGTCCTCCGGCTCGTTCAAATAGATCATCGCCGTCCAGCTTCGCTGGCCCCCGCGCTGGGTGTGAACCAGGAAGTCGTAGCCGCCGGGATTGAAGGTGTCGGTGTGCGGGCGGAATTCCTGCCCCGGTGCGTAGCGTTGCCCCTGGAGCGGCTCGCCGTGGTCGAGCGGCAGGCCCAATAGGTCGCCGATCTTTCGCTCCACTTCGGCAACCATAGGATCGCCCGAATCGAGATCGCAGGTCTCGCTGGTGCGGAAATTGGCGATGCCGCTGTCGTCGGCGATGGTCGACGGGCGGCGAGCGGCGTCGATCCGTTCGATCAGCGCGGCGCAGGCCGTGGGATCGAGAAAGCCGCGGACGATAAATAGCTCGAGGTCGCGCGTGGGCACCCGCTGCACGCCCTGCGTCGACGCGAGGCGGGCGGCAGGATCGATTTGTCGAGGGTCAACAGCTCGCTGCACCATGTGCGCATCATTACCCGCTCGAAAGCGCGCGGCTAGAGCTCAGGCGGAAAAACCGGTCGAGCAACTTGCCGAGGCGGCCACGGGACCAGGTGACCGACTGGCAGAGGCGAAGCATCGCCCGTGCCCACACGATGTAGATGGCGGGAGCATTCAGCGCCCGCGCCAGGCGGAACAATGACTTTGGCCGGCGATCGCGAAACGCAAGCGATAGACGAGCTTACGCCGCAGCGGCAGCGCTGAGGTCGGATCGACGCGCTTGCGCGGAACCACGCCCCTTCGGCGCCACGTGAGGCGATAGGCGAGCCCCTGACGCCGATGTCTGAGCCCGGCAGCCCGCGTCGCCCGCACGAATTCGGCGTCGACGGGGTCGAGATTCAGCTGGCCTTGTTCGACCCCAGCACGGATCATCTCATGCAGCGCCTTGGAGCGGACAACGACAACGTTGGTTCCGCGACCGTCGGATGAATAAGGCTCAAGCCAGGCGTCACCGAATGCGATGTCGGCCGTTTCCGCGACAACGTCGTCGCAAAAGTCGCACGCGGGATTCTGCAGGAAGCCGGCGCCCCAATCGCCATCTGCAAGGTGCCACCAGTCCTGCGCCTTGGCCGAACCGTCCGCCAGCTCCAGCTGAGCACGGTACCAGTTAGCCGGGTGCGACGGGTCCTTCAGCCGGTAGTCGATCGCCTGAACGCTGCCGAGCTCGGCTCCGAGCTGCCACGCGAAGCTCTCGACCATGTGCCGGCTCTTCATGTGTCCGCAAAATATTCCAAGCGTGTAGGCGATGCGCTCGCGAAGCAAAGGTTCGGCGCGCTGCAGCAGGCGTACAGCCTTGATGAAGCACGGCACGCCAACGATCGCATAACGCCCCTCGACTGCTCGCACCTCCCTTAGAACGGCCGAAAGCTCGACCGGATGATAACGCGACTTGGCGCCGCGCCTGAGCTCCTCGGTAGTGCGGGAGATACGATATTCGAACAGCCGTCCGCTTGCAGGATCCGTTGGGACGACGTGCGCGATACCGTCGACCGCGCCGCCTTCGAGCAGTTGCGCAGCGACCCAGCTGACGAGATCGCCGGAGCTGCCCTGGGCTCGATAGTCCGCTTGCGCGGCATGGCCGACATAGGCGCCCTCAAAGCGGCCGATTGCCCGATCATCCTGCGCCGCTCCGGGGAACTCGCGGTAGGCAATCGAATCTTCGTTCGGCGCTACCGGGGACATGGGGCATGTACGTCCGAAGCTGAGTCTCCGGCCGCGATACCATGATGCGTCGCCGCTTGGCTTGAGGAACCCGTCGGCGTCCCACTCCATGCGCGCCTCATCGTGCATCGACGCGCAGGCGCCGCAGCCGACGCAAAGGCCGGAGCTGACCATGTCCCCCGGGCTGAGCCGCCGCCCCAGCCTGCGGCCAAATCCGTCAGGAAAGTGCTGCATCGAGGCATTGGTCGAGCAGCTCGGCGTGGTGGCCACGAGCGCGCAGCGCCTCAACCAGGCAGCGCGCCTGCCAGTACGAGCCGTAGTTGATGCAATTGTGGAATGTGAGAACGCCGATCTTTTTTGCATGCTGGGCCATGCACACCAAATGCACGGCCAGATACGGCGTTCCGTTCTACAAAGTGGCTGCTGCTTGTTACAGGCAGGCTTCGAGGTACGGCTGGTCGAAGCCGTACTGCTTCGCCTTCTCGAGCGTGTAGGGGCGCAGGCCCATCGAGCGATACTCGCCGACGATCTTCCCGTCCGACGTCTCGTCCAGATATTCGAACTTGAACAGCTCCTGGGTGACGATGACGTCGCCTTCCATGCCGATCACTTCGGTGACGTTGGTGGTGCGGCGCGAACCGTCCCGGAGGCGCTTCACCTGAACGATGAGGTCGACGGAATCCGCGATCTGGCGGCTGATCGCCTCCTTCGGGATCTTGATGTCGCTCATCATCACCATGTTCTCCATACGCGCCAGGCACTCGCGCGGGGAGTTGGAGTGGAGCGTCGCCATCGATCCGTCGTGGCCGGTGTTCATGGCCGCCAGCAAGTCGAAGCACTCCTGGCCGCGAATCTCGCCGAGAATGATGCGGTCGGGGCGCATACGAAGAGCGTTGATGACGAGGTCGCGGATGGTGATCGCGCCCTGGCCCTCGAGGTTCGGCGGGCGGGTTTCGAGCGGTAGCCAATGCGGCTGTTGAAGCCGAAGCTCGGCCGCGTCTTCGATGGTGATCACGCGCTCGCCCGGGTCGATCATCTTCGACAAAGCGTTGAGCATCGTCGTCTTACCCGAACCGGTACCGCCGGAGATGACGACGTTCATTCGTGAGGCACCCGCAATCTTGAGCACCGTCGCCATCTTTTCCGACATCGAGCCGAAGCCCCGCATCATGTCGAGCGTGATCGGCTTTTCGGAAAACTTACGGATTGAGATGGCTGTGCCGCGCAGGCTGAGCGGTGGCACGATGACGTTGACACGGCTGCCGTCCTGGAGGCGCGCGTCGCACAGTGGGCTGGTCTGGTCGATGCGCCGGCCGACCTTGTTCACGATCCGCTGTGCGATCTGGAACAGATGCTCCTCGTCGCGGAATTGGATCTGCGCGATTTCGAGCTTGCCCTTGCGCTCGACGTAGGTCTGCTCGGGACCGTTGACCATGATGTCGCTGATCGCGGGATCGGCGAGCAGCTCTTCGAGGGGACCAAGGCCCAGGAGTTCGTCGACGAGCACCTTCTCGAGCGCGAATTGTTCGCGGCGATTGAGGGTGATCTTGAGCTCGGCAAGCACTTCCGAGATGATCGGGCGGAATTCCTCGGCAAGCTCGTCCTTGTTCAGCGTTGCCGCAGCTTCGGGATCGACACGCTCGAGAAGGCGCGGAAGCACCTGTTCCTTGATCCTGTGAACCGAAGCTTCAAAGCCTTCGACCTTGCTGCTGCCCTGGTCGCCGCTGGCGTTTTGCCGCGCGGTCAGCCGGTCCATTGCTCCGGAAGGCGCGACGCCTCCATCGGAAGAGGGAATGTCGGTTGACTGGTCGAGTTCGTCGAGCGGTGGGAACTGGTCGCCGCCGTCCGTGGATGGCGCGGACGACCCGCCCGGGACGCCCTTCATCGGCTTGGCGACGCCGAAATTGGGACGTCCCCCGCCGCTCGCTCCACCACGCTTGCCGAATGCGCTCATGCCCGTTGGTCACTCACTAACTGGGAATTCCGGCTTGGATTAACCGCAGATGCCTAAAGAAAGACTAACCTTGCTGTGGGCCCGCCAACACTAGAGCCGACAGCTCGATGAAAGTGGGGGGGTCCAGGGCCGGACAAGCTCATAGCTTTCCAGCGATGTCCGGCTGCGGACGCGATAGTGCGACAGGAGCTCGGCGAACTGCGGATCGCGATTATAGAAGGCGAGAATTCCCAGGCCGCGCTGACCAGGGCGCGGGCGCTCGGTGATGATTCTCTTCGGCGGCCTGCACCGGAAATCCATGGTGGTATTGGCGACCACCTCCCGGCCGAAAGCCGCGATGCGTGGATCGCGGTTGCCGTGCAGCTCGTTGCCGACGACGGCATGCATCATCCAGATGCCGTTGTAACGCGACGGATTCCGGAAGCCGAATTGCAGGCTGAGCATTGACGGGATTGCGGTGTCGGTGACGAGGAAGCCGACCTGGTCGCCTGCTTTGAGGCCGGCCACCGCATTGAGCGCGTCGGCGTTCGGCGGCGTTGGATGCATTGCTTCGCTCGCCGAAGCCACCAACGGAAGCGTCAGCAATGCAGGAGCCATCAGACGCAGCAGGCGTGGCGGGGATGTTGTTTCGGCGAGTAAGGCAGCAAGCGCGAGCGAGCCGCAGCCGAGCATTGGGATGGTGTGATAGGGCCAGCCCTTGAACTGGATGAGATAACTGGCGGTGAAGGCGAGGGCGGCGACGAAGAGCGCGGCCGCGATGGAAGACCGCCCGTTCGAGAGTAGGCGGGCGTGTGCCGCCGTAAATGCGAGCAACATCCCCGCAACGAGGACATAAGGATTGAACAGGAAGTGGACCGAGCGCGGCCCGAACTGTCCGTAGGCAAGCCGGACCAGCGGCACCATCCGGGTCAGATAATCATGCTCAATCAGCAGCGCCGCCGCGTAGGCTGCTCCGACGCCGACAATAGCGAGCGTCTCGGGACGCAGCGGACGCCAGCGCCGCCCAGTGTAGGCCACCAACCATAGCTCCAGCGCGCCCGGTACGATCAGGAAATAATGCTTCAGCGCGAAACCGAGCCCGGCCCCGATGCCGACGGCCACGGCGAGCAACGGCGGCACCGGGCGAGCCTCGCGCCTTGCGGCAACCAGTGCTGCATAGGGCAGGGCGCCGATCAGCACGATCTGCTCGCGCTGGCCAACGTGCATCCACGGCATCGCCGCAAGGATCAGCGCGGCATAAGCGAGGAACATCGCGCGACGCGGCGGATCGATGTGCCGAACCAGGCGGTCGGTCGCGGCGAGCGATAGCCCGACGAGCACCCCAAAGGCGGCAATGAGTACGCTGGTCGCTTCAAGGTGAAGCACAGCGGCGACGCTGTCTATCGGGAGCGCCATCCAGAACCACAAAGGCGGATTGACCTCGACAATGTCGCGGTAGAGCCGAGCGCCTTCGTGGATGCGCTGAGCGATCTGCAGTTGCGACGCGACATCGGAATCGACGCCGCCGGTGAGCCGCAGTGCGGTCACGGCAAAGGTGAGCAGAAGCGCGCAGAGCAGCGGCCATAACGCCGGCGAGGCCAGGCGCGTACGCGGCTGAACGGGGGCGGGATAGGCGGCGGTCATCGGCCGCAGTGATTAGCGGCAGATGGTAAATGCGGCGCTAAGCGGTGGCTACCGCCGCTCCGGCGCTTTCCGCGAGCACCGTCAGTCCCTGGTCGCTGACTTCGGCGAAACCGCCGGTGACGGGGATGCGCTCGGCCTGTGCGCCCTGGCTGCGATAGACCGCGACCTCGCCGTCACGGAGCGTCGTCATGTAGGGCGCGTGGCCGGCCATGATGCCGCTCTCGCCCTCACTGCCCGCGACGACGACCATGTAGACGTCGTCGGACATGACCAGTCGGTCGGGCGTGACGAGTTCAAAATGAAGGCCGGCCATCAGCGATTGCTCTCAATCTTCGCGTCGAATGCGCGGGTCGCCGCCTCGAACTTGTCGCGGCAGCCGATGTTGCAGAAGCCGACGACCTTGCCGCGATACAGCGCCAGGCTGTCCGCGCTGACGGGGTCGCCCGACCAGGGGCAAAGCTCATTGACGCAATCTTCCAGGCGAAGCTCCGCAGCCATCCCTTACGCCTCCTGAGCCAGCTTCTCGGCCTTGGCGACCGCTTCCTCGATCCCGCCGACCATGTAGAAGGCCGCTTCGGGGAGGTGGTCATATTCGCCGCTGACCACCGCCTTGAACGAGCGCACGGTATCCTCGACCTGGACGAACTTGCCGGGGATGCCGGTGAACACCTCGGCGACGTGGAACGGCTGCGACAGGAAGCGCTGGATCTTGCGCGCACGGCTGACGGTCAGCTTATCTTCTTCGCTGAGCTCATCCATGCCGAGAATGGCGATGATGTCCTGAAGGCTCTTGTAGCGCTGCAGAGTCTCCTGGACGGCGCGGGCCGTCTCGTAATGCTCCTGCCCGACGACCGCGGGCGTCAGCACGCGGCTGGTTGAATCGAGCGGGTCGACCGCGGGGTAAATGCCAAGCTCGGAGATCGCGCGGCTGAGTGTCGTCGTCGCGTCCAAGTGGGCGAACGACGTCGCCGGCGCCGGGTCGGTCAAGTCGTCGGCCGGCACGTAGATCGCCTGAACCGACGTGATCGACCCCTTGTTGGTCGACGTGATCCGCTCCTGCAGCGTGCCCATGTCGGTGGCGAGCGTCGGCTGATAACCCACGGCGGAGGGGATGCGGCCGAGCAGCGCCGACACTTCCGAGCCCGCCTGGGTGAAGCGGAAGATATTGTCGACGAAGAACAGCACGTCCTGGCCTTCAACGTCGCGGAAATATTCAGCCTGGGCGAGGCCCGACAAAGCGACGCGGGCGCGGGCTCCCGGTGGCTCGTTCATTTGCCCGAAGACGAGCGCGACCTTTGAGCCTTCGGGCGTCGGATTGCCGTCCTTGTCCTTGGCGATGACGCCGGCTTCGAGGAACTCGTGGTAGAGGTCATTCCCTTCGCGGGTGCGCTCGCCGACACCGGCGAACACGGAAACGCCGCCGTGGCCCTTGGCGATATTGTTGATCAGCTCCTGGATGAGCACGGTCTTGCCGACGCCGGCGCCGCCGAACAGGCCGATCTTGCCGCCGCGCGCGTAGGGCGCGAGCAGGTCGATGACCTTGATGCCGGTGACCAGGATCGCGGCTTCGGTCGACTGGTCGACAAAGGGTGGGGCCTCGGCATGGATCGGCGCCGTCATGTCGCTGCCGATTGGGCCGCGGTCGTCGATCGGCTCACCGATCACGTTCATGATGCGCCCGAGCGTCTTCGGGCCGACGGGCACGCGGATTTCGGAGCCCGTAGAGCGGACTTCCTGGCCGCGGGTGAGGCCGTCGGTCGAGTCCATCGCGATGGTGCGGACGACATTCTCGCCGAGGTGCTGAGCGACCTCGAGCACCAGGCGGTTGCCGCCATTGTTGGTCTCGAGCGCGGTCAGGATCGGCGGAAGCTCGCCCTCGAAGGCGACGTCGACGACGGCGCCGATCACCTGGCTGACGCGGCCAGTGACGTTGCTGGTCGGCTTGGTCGCGTTCGGCGTCGGGGCGGCGGCCTTGGGCGCGGCTTTCTTGCGGGGTTTAGTTTCGGCGGCGGTAGCCATTGTAATTTTCCTCTTACGTCATCCCGGCCTTGAGCCGGGACCTGCCTATCTTCAACCCGCCGTCACAAGGAAGGCGGGTCCCGGGTCAAGCCCAGGATGAACGAACTAGAGCGCTTCCGCTCCAGAAATAATCTCAATCAATTCCGTCGTGATCACGGCCTGGCGCTGGCGATTGTAGATGATCCCAAGCTTCTTGATCATGTCGCCCGCGTTGCGGGTCGCATTGTCCATCGCCGTCATCTGCGAGCCGTAAAAGCCCGCCTGATTCTCGAGCAGCGCGCGATAGACCTGGACCGCGATGTTGCGCGGCAGGAGGTCGGCGAGAATCTCTTCCTCGTCGGGCTCATATTCGACCGCGGCGGGTGCAGCGGCCTTCGGCTGCGCCGCCTCTTCCGATTGGCGCGGCACGACTGGAATAATCTGCTCGATTACCGGCTCCTGGACGAGCGTCGAGCGGAAGTTCGCGTAGGCGAGATGCACGACGTCGATGCCGTCGGTGATGTACCGGTCGACAATGTCCTTCGCGATCGCCTGCGCATCCGCATAGGAGGGGTTCTTGATCTCGCTGGTGTCGAACTGGGCAATGATCTGCTTGGGGTAGAGCCGCTGCAGGACCGGGCGGCCCTTGCGACCGACGATGTAGAACAGCACCGTCTTGCCCTGGCCGATCAGCTCGTCGGCTCGCCGGCGCACCGCGCGGACGATGTTGGTGTTGAACGCACCAGCCAGGCCACGATCGCTGGTCGCGACGATGATCAGATGGGTGTCGTCCTTGCCCGTTCCCGCGAGCAGCTTCGGGCTTTGCGGGCCCGGCGTGATCCGCGACGCAAGCGAGCCGACGACCTCGGTCATCCGCTGCGCATAAGGGCGGGCCGCGGTCGCATTCTGTTGCGCACGGCGAAGCTTCGCCGCCGCGACCATGTTCAGCGCCTTGGTGATCTTCTGCGTCGACTTAACCGAGCCGATGCGGATCTTGAGGGCCTTCAGCGATGCCATTTAGGCAAACTGCTTCCCGAAGCCGGTGAGCGCGTCCTTGAGCGCTTTCGCCGTGTCGTCGTCGAGCGCCTTGGTGTCGCGGATCTTGGCGAGGATCTCCGGCTTGTCCGAGCGGAGGAAGCTCAGCATCGCCGCCTCGTAGCGGACCACGTCCTTCACATCGACGCTGTCGAGGAAGCCCTGCGTGCCCGCGTAAATCGACGCGACCTGCTCCTCGACCGGCATCGGCGCGTATTGCGGCTGCTTCAGCAATTCGGTCAGGCGGGCGCCGCGGTTGAGCAACTTCTGTGTCGAAGCATCAAGGTCCGACCCGAACTGCGCGAAAGCGGCCATCTCGCGATATTGCGCGAGTTCGAGCTTGATCGAGCCCGAGACCTTTTTCATCGCCTTGGTCTGCGCGGCCGAGCCAACGCGGCTGACCGACAGGCCGACGTTAATCGCCGGCCGGACGCCCTGGTAGAACAAATCGGTTTCAAGGAAGATCTGGCCGTCGGTGATCGAGATGACGTTGGTCGGAATGTATGCCGAAACGTCGCCGGCCTGCGTCTCGATGACCGGGAGCGCGGTCAGCGATCCGCCGCCATTGTCCTCGTTCATCTTGGCGGCGCGCTCGAGCAGACGGCTGTGGAGGTAGAAAACGTCGCCGGGATAAGCTTCGCGGCCCGGCGGGCGGCGCAGCAAAAGCGACATCTGGCGATAGGCTACGGCCTGCTTGGACAAATCGTCATAGACGATCACGGCGTGCATGCCGTTGTCGCGGAAATATTCACCCATCGCGCAGCCGGTGTAGGGCGCGAGGAACTGAAGCGGCGCCGGCTCCGACGCGGTTGCGGCGACCACGATCGTATATTCCATCGCGCCATTCTCTTCGAGCGCGCGGACGATCTGAGCGACGGTCGAGCGCTTCTGGCCGATGGCGACGTAGATGCAGTAGAGCTTCTCGCTCTCCTTGCCCGACTTGTTGATGTCCTTCTGGTTGATGAAGGTATCGAGCGCGACGGCGGTCTTGCCGGTCTGGCGGTCGCCGATAATCAGCTCGCGCTGGCCGCGGCCGATGGGGACCAGGGCGTCGAGCGCCTTGAGGCCGGTCTGCACCGGCTCATGAACCGACTTGCGCGGGATGATGCCCGGGGCCTTCACCTCGACGCGGCGGCGCTCCGTCGACTCGATCGGGCCCTTGCCGTCGATCGGGTTGCCGAGCGCGTCGACCACACGGCCGAGCAGGCCCTTGCCGATCGGAACGTCGACGATGGTGCCGGTGCGCTTGACCGTGGAACCTTCGGAAATCTCGGCGTCCGACCCGAAGATCACGACGCCGACATTGTCGGCTTCGAGGTTGAGCGCCATGCCCTTCGTGCCGTTGTCGAACTCGACCATCTCGCCCGCCTGGACGTTGTCGAGGCCATAGATGCGGGCGATGCCGTCACCGACCGACAGCACGGTGCCGACCTCGGAGACCTGCGCTTCAGCGTCGAAGTTCGCGATCTGGTCGCGGATGACGCGGGAGATTTCAGCGGCGCGGATATCCATCGTTGTATTAGCCTTTCATCGCGGATGCGAGACGGTTGAGTTTGGTGCGGATCGAGGCGTCGATTTGCTGGCTGCCCAGCTTGACGACGATTCCGCCGAGAATGTTCGGGTCGACGGTCGCGTCGATAGCGACATCGCGGCCGGCGCGGGTGCGCAGCTGTGCCTTGAGCGCGGCAAGCTGGTCGTCGTTGAGCGGACGGGCGGTGACGACTTCCGCGGTGGTTTCGCCGCGGTGATCGGCCGCGAGCCGGCGAAAGGCGCGGATCACTTTGCGCAATTCGTTCTTGCGGCCGTTCCGGGCGAGAACGCCAAGGAAATTCGCGGTGATCGGGTCGAGGCCGAGCTGCGGAGCCAAAGCTGCAAACGACTTGCCGGCTTCGTCGCGGCTCACCAGCGGGCTTGATATCAGCTCCGCGAAGTCCTTCGAATCGAGCAAAGCCTGCCCGAGCGTATCGAGGCTGTTGTCGACGGACTCGATCTGCCGTTGGTCGCGGGCAAGGTCGAACAAAGCGGACGCGTAGCGCCCTGCTAAGCTGGCCCGAATGCCGCCGGAATTATCCACGCGCGAAAAGCTCCAGAACCGGAAATGTGCCCCATGCGAAAACGGGGCGTAGCAGCGGCTTAGCCCCGCACGCCCCCATGGGATGCGGCGGCCACTAGCAAGGGGTGTGCGGCGATGCAACCGCCAGCGCCGGTTTGACCGCAAGGTCGCGGAAGCAGCGCACTCGAGCAGTCCGTAAGAAGCCTGCATGACCTACCGAATCACCGGCATCGACCCCGCGCCCTACCGCCACCTCTACGGCCTCTCGGACGAAGAGCTGGCCAGCCACGGCATCGTTCGCATGACGGTCACGGCCAAGCCGAGTTTTCCGTGCCGCGTCAGCCTGACCGATCGCGACGTCGGCGAAAGCGTGCTGCTGCTCAATCACGTCAGCCACGACATCCCAAACCCGTATCGAGCCAGCCACGCGATCTTCGTGACGGAAGGGTCGGAACAGGCCGCGACTTATGTCGACGAAGTCCCGCCGGTGTTCGGATCGCGCGTATTGTCGCTCAGAGCCTTCGGCGAGGATGGTATGATGGTCGACGCGGCCCTCGCCCAGCCCGGCGAAGCCGACGCGGGCATCCGAAAGCTGTTCGAGAACCCCGCGATCACGACGATCCACGCCCACAACGCGACGCGCGGCTGCTTCGCCGCGAAGATCGAAAGGAACTGATGATGGCCAGCCTTGCACAGACGATTGACGAGCCTAGATCGACAGTTGTGAGCAACGTCTCGCGCCTTGATGTGGACAGTGCCTGGGCGGCGTTCGAGCGCCGCGACCGGGGCTGGGATGGACGCGTCATCGGCGCGGTGAAGACCACGGGTATCTATTGCAAGCCGAGCTGCCCCGCGCGGCGGCCCAAACGCGAGCATGTCGAGTTCTTCGCGACCGCCGACGAGGCGCGGGCGGCGGGTTATCGCTCGTGCCTGCGGTGCAAGCCCGACGAGGTCGGGCGCGACCGCGAGGCGGTGGCCAAGGCCGTGAAGCTGATCGAAGCCGCCGACGAGCCGCTGACGCTGGACGAGCTGGCGGATGCTGTCGGCTATGCGCCGCATCACTTCCAGCGCATCTTCAAGCGAGACCTTGGCGTCTCCCCGGCCGAATATGCGAGGGCTTTGCGCAACCGCCGGACGGAGGCTGCGCTGAAGGCCAACGGTCGGGTGACCGACGCTGTTTACGATGCGGGCTACTCGGGACCGAGCAGCTTCTACAGCGATGCGAAGGAGAGACTGGGAATGACACCTTCGGCATGGCGCGACGGCGGGCGTGGCGAGACCATCCGCTGGACTCATTTCGACAGCCCGCTCGGGCGAATGCTGATCGCGGCCACGAGCAAGGGCATCTGCCGGCTGACATTCGACGACAGTGTGGATTCGCTGCGGCGGCTGTTTCCTAAGGCTAGCATCGTCGAGGACGCCGGCGGCCTGGGCGAGCTCATTCAAGGAGCGCTTCAAGCGATCGAGAGTCCACGCGCGGCGCACCAGTTACCCATCGACGTCGCTGGGACCGCATTTCAGGAAGCGGTGTGGCGCGAGCTCCGCAAGATCCCGCTCGGCGAAACGCGCAGCTATGCCGAGATCGCCGCCGCGATCGGCCAGCCCAAGGCGGTCCGGGCTGTCGGCACCGCGAATGGCAACAATCATGTCGCGGTGCTGATCCCATGCCACCGGGTGATTCGCAGCGACGGGACGCTCGGCGGCTATGCCGGCGGTCTCGACAGGAAGCGGAAGCTGCTGTCGGTCGAACAAGCGCGAGGCTCGCTGCTGTAATTCGCGCTTGCTTTCGGCCATCGTCGCTCCTTCGACCGGGCCCGGGGGAAGGATTGCGATGAGCGACGTCGATCAGGCCGAGCAGCCATCATGGCTTCGCGCTGCCGATTTCCCGCTGATCGCACTGCTGTTGGCGATGCTGCTTTACGCCGTCGCAACGACGCTCGGCCATTTCGTCAGCTTGCTCGTGCCGCCACTTGGACAGCCGGCAGACGCCGCGGTGCACATGGCGATCATGCTGGCGTTCGTGTTGTCGGTCTATAAACTGGTGATCTCGCGGCTTGGCGAGACGCCGCATGACGATCTGCGCATGGCGAGGGCCTTGCCCGAGCTTGGCAAGGGGATGGCGGCAGGAGCGGCGCTGTTCTTCCTCGTGGCGGCCATTGCGGCGGCTGCCGGAGTGTATCGGATCGCCGGGCTCGGCGACGCGGCGAACATCGTCCTACCGTTGATCAGCGCGTCGATGATGCCGGCAATCATGGAAGAGCTGCTGTTCCGAGGCATTCTGTTCCGCTGGCTCGAGGAATTCAGCGGGAGCTGGGCCGCGCTGATCGTCACCTCGGCATTGTTCGGCCTCGCCCACAGCCAAAATCCCGGGGCGACCTTGTTCTCCACCTTTGCGATCGCGGTCGAAGGCGGGCTGCTGCTTGGTGGCTCCTACATGCTCACCCGCAGCCTGTGGATGCCGATCGGTCTCCACGCCGCCTGGAATCTCACCCAGGGTCCGATCCTTGGCGTACCGGTTTCCGGCAATCAGGTGCATGGCCTGGTCCGCGCCAACTTGGAGGGTCCAGCGATCTTGTCCGGTGGGGCCTTTGGTCTTGAGGCGTCCATCATCGCGATTGCAGTCTGCGCAGCGGCGGGGATTTGGTTCCTGTGGCTCGCGTTCAGGCGCGGTGAAGTGGTGCAGCCGTGGTGGGCACGGCGGCCCAGACTTAATGCGAGCTTGTCGGAGCAGTAGCGGCGGTCCTCAGCTCCGCCAGCGCTGCATTGCCCTTCCCGGCATCGATGTCGGCGATCATTCGCCTCGCCATTTCAGCCGCGGAGCCCGAATGCGGCGAATAAGCGACGACGTTCAACGTCATTCGCGCCTCGTCGAACTTGCCTTCATTGAGATAGGCAATGGCCGAGTTCATCCGCAGACCGACGTCCTGAGGCGCGAGGTCGGACGCATAATGCATCGCCGCAATCGCGTTGGCGGTCGGGCGGACCCGCTCGTGCATATAGCTCTGATAATATTCGAAGAGCGGCTCCGGATCCTCCGTGTCGAGCTTGTTCGCGCCGATGTAGATTTGCCGTGCCTGCTCAAAGAGCGCGTGGCGTTGCGGGCCGTAATGCTCTTTTCCGCGTGCGACAATGGCATCGCCCTTCAGGACCATCGCTTCGGTGTTCCGGGGATTGATTTTTAGGGCGCGATCGGCGGCTGCTTCCGCGGCATCGACATGCCCGCTTTTGAGTTCGGCCTCGGACAGCGTCGACTCGACCAGCTCCTCTCCGGGGAATTGCGCTTCCACTTGGCGCACCTTCGCGGCCAGGGCTTCAGTCTCGGATGGTCCAACACCGTATTTCAGCGTTCCGCGCAGAAGTATGATCTGCGACGCGCCCGCGCCTAGCGGCTGCACGTCGACGGGCGCCGGAATAGTCAGGGCCGCGGGTATTTTGAAATAGGCCAGCGTGTCCCGCTGTCGGTACGCCTTCAGCTCCTTTTCCAGCTGGGACAGGTCGCCGAAAGCCGCCTGGGCTGCGGCAAGAGGCGGCGTCCCGCCGGCGATCGAATGGAAATAATGTTGGAGCTGACCCGCCCGCTTCGGTTCCATGTAGAGATAATGGACCAGGAGCCATCCACGCTCGTAGAGGAGCATTCGCTGCTCCTTCGGCAGTTTGGTGATATCGCCGTAGGTCTCGCCCAGGACGACATCCGCCGGCAGCGACTTCTGCTCGAGCAAGCTCCAGTCGCGATCCTGCGGCGGAGCGCCAATGCCGACGGCGCCATCATGCTCGAATATCGGCGCCGACAAATATTCAGCGAAGCCTTCGACAAACCATTCCGGATAAGGGCGGTCGAGCTGCTGCATCATCAAATGATGCGAATATTCGTGATAGAGAATCGCGTCCGCGCCGAGGCTACCGTCGGGCCCGTTGCGCTTGCCGATATAAACGAGCGAGCCCGTCGCGCGACCGGTGTAGAACCCTAAGATAAAGCCGGTTGTATCGCCGATGAGCTTTCTCACATCCGCATCGGTCGGCAAAACGTACACAGTGACTCGATTGCCGTCGCCAACGGCGGGATCGTCCATCTTCAGGAGGGCGCGAACGGCTTGATCGAATCTCTCGAGGCGTGACGCGAAATCGGCGAGGACCTTCGGGTTTTGGTCGGCATAGATGATGAAGTGCTTCGAATTCGATTTATACCAGGCGGCATTTGCCGGGCCCGCCGCAACGAACAGCAGCGCGGCACTCAGCCAGACCAACAATGAACGCATGATTCCCCCAACCCCTCGGCGAGCGAATGCTAAGCAGGGCAACAATCTGGCGCAAGAGCCTGCGTTTCAAAGGAAAGAATAAGGATCGACGTCGACGCTGACCCGGACCTTGGCGCTCCACTCGATTGCCGCGAGCCAGTCGCGGATAACGTCCTGGACGTCGAGGCTGCGCCGGGCGTGGACGAGCAGGCGCTGGCGATGACGGCCGCGGAGCATTGCCAGCGGTGCGGGCGCCGGGCCGAACACCGCCATTCCTTCGACTTGCGGAGCGGCACGGCCGATGCGGCGGGCCACGGCTTCCGCTTGAGACGAGTCTTCAGCGGAAACGACAATCGCCGCCAGCCGTCCGAACGGCGGCATCGCCGCCTCCCGCCGTGCGTCAGTCTCGGCGGCGTAGAAGCCTGGCGCATCGCCCTTGACTAGCGCCGCAATCACCGGCGCATCGGGATCGTGCGTCTGCACATAAACCCGGCCGGGCTTGACGCCGCGACCGGCACGGCCGGCGACTTGCTGAATTTGCTGGAAGCTGCGCTCGGCGGCACGCAGGTCGCCTCCGGCCAGACCCAGGTCCGCATCGACTACGCCGACCAACGTCAGGTTGGGGAAGTGATAGCCTTTGGTCACCAGCTGCGTGCCGATGACGATGTCGATAGCACCGGCTTCCATCGCGCCGACGAACTCGGCGGCGCGAAGCGGCGACCAGATTGTGTCGCTGGTCACGATGGCGGTGCGGGCGTCGGGAAACATCTGGGCGACTTCGTCGGCGATGCGCTCGACGCCAGGGCCGCAGGCGACCAGGCTGTCTTCCTCGCCACACTCTGGACAGGCCTTTGGCGGCGGCATCACGTGCCCGCAATGATGGCAGGCGAGACGGTGCATCAGCCGGTGCTCGACCATCCAGGCGGTGCAATTGGGGCATTGAAAGCGGTGGCCGCAGTGGCGGCACAGGGTCAGTGGAGCAAAACCGCGGCGATTGAGGAACAGCAGCGATTGCTCGCTTCTTTCGAGATTGCTTTCGATCTCGGCGACGAGTGACGGGGCCAACCAGCGGCCGCGCGGCGGTGGGTCCTGCGTCAGGTCGATCGCGCGGATCTCGGGTAGCGAAGCGCCCGCGAACCGGACCGGCAGGCTAAGCTCGCGGTAACGGCCGAGCTCGACCATGTGCCGGCTCTCGATCGGCGGGGTCGCCGTGGAGAGGATGACCGGAATGTCCTCGAACCGGCCGCGCATCACGGCCGTGTCGCGCGCATGGTACTGGACGCCGTCCTCCTGTTTGAAGCTCGGCTCGTGCGCCTCATCGACGATGATCAGGCCCAGCTTCCGATAGGGGAGGAACAGCGCCGAGCGCGCGCCGACCGTCACCGCCGCTTCGCCACTGGCGATCCCGCGCCAGGCGCGGCGGCGCTGCGAGGAGCGGAGGTCGGAATGCCAGGCGACAGGGGCGCAGCCGAACCGAGCCTCGAAGCGCTTCAGGAACGGCTCGGTCAGTGCGATCTCGGGCAAGAGGACGAGCGCCTGTTGGCCCTGCCGGAGGCACTCGGCGATCGCTTCGAAATAGACCTCGGTCTTGCCCGAGCCTGTGACCCCATCGAGCAACACCGGGTCAAAACCTCGGCCGATCGCCGACGCGAGGCTAGCGGCGGCGTCGCGCTGGTCGTCGTTGAGCTCGGGCTGGCCATGGTCCGGGTCGGGTCGGGTGAGCGGGCGGTCGGCGTCGACGACCACTGCTTCGATCGCGCCGGCATTCACCAGGCCCCGAAGCACCGCGTCGCTGACGCCGGAATGGTCGGCTAGCTCGCGAATTGTGCCCTGGCGCCCTTCGAGCGCGCTTAGCGCTTTCTCGCGCTGCGGAGTGAGGCGGAGCGGCACCGATCCGGTCCGTCGATACTCGATGAGCTGGCGAGATCGCTCCAGCGCAGCTGAGGAAGGAAGCACCATTCGCAGCACCGACGCCAGCGGCGCGAGATAATAGTCCGCCGTCCACTCGCACAGGCGCCGAAGTGGCGCCGCGATTGGCGGGACTGCGACAAGGCCAGCGAGCGGGCGTAGCCGCGTATCCGGCACTTCATTGGTCGGCAGCCGCTCCGGCTCCCAGGCCACGCCGAGCAGCTGCCGCGGGCCCAGCGGCGCGACGACGATCGAACCGGGCTCGACCGCCATGCCTTCGGGCACACGGTAGTCGAGGGGCCCCAACGCTGCGTTTAGTGTGACGACGCGGGCGCGGGGAGGGATCATCGGGCACGAAACGCGCGAAACGCAGCGATCCCATACGCGCGCGAGCCCGTGCGCGCGCCCGCAAGAGGGCGCCGCCTCGACCGGTGAGTTGTGGAGGGACGGCTGCTGGTCATCGGTCGCGCTAAAGCACAGGCGGGCTGCTGTAGGACAGAGGGCCTTCACAGTTACAGCGCTGCGCCCGCTCAAGCGCGCCGGCGATGCCCGATTTATTCACTCCGGGGGGCCGATGGAGCCCGGTTCGTTGCGAATGAATATTCCGAGCGGAAAGTAGACCTAAGGACGAACTTTGCGAAGTACACGCTCAGCATGCACAATCACGCCATTGGCTGTGTAAGTTTTCGACACGGTCAGCACATCGCCATTGATTGCGAACGTGCGCCGCTGGTCCGTGGCCAAATAGCCGGGAATGTTCGCTCCCATTACATGCTCGATCCAGGCCGGCCCCGAAGGGTCATAGGTGTAAGTGCCGAAGTGAGAACAATACCAGCTCGGGAGGCACGCGTTAGGATCTAGGTCGCTGCTAGGTGCCGCCAAGTTCGGCGGATTACGCATCAGGCTGATCGAAACGTGCCCGTCAGCGGTGAATATGTACAGACCGGTTGGGGGGTTCCCGTATGCGTATACCGGTGGGCCGGAGTCAGGCCTGTCGACATAGCGCACAAGTTCCCAGGTTCCGACAAGCGGATTGGCAACCGGGGTGGCTCTCGTCAGGCTCGCAGCGCACCCGGAGAGCAAAAGAGCCAAAAGCAAAGTTGTTCGCATGCGGCCCCCTCTCGGTGCAGACTGTCGAATGAATGACCGCTATGGCAACGAGGTGGGCCCTAATTACCAATTTCCATTCGGGTTGAAAGCAAGATTAGCGATTAGTCTAAGCGACCGCGTGGCGCATTCGCGCAAAGTGCCGAGTACCGTGCTCAGCCGGGTCCCCGCTTCCGCGGGGATGACGACTATTGTTATTTCCCCCGCTTCTTGCGGTGGCTGTCGAGATCGAGCACCGCCGATTCCTCGTCGGGCTGGAGCAGGCCGAGCCGCCGCGCGACTTCCTGATAGGCTTCCTCCACGCCGCCGAGGTCCTGGCGGAAACGATCCTTGTCCAGCTTCTGGTTGGTCTTGAGGTCCCACAGGCGACAGCCGTCGGGGCTGATTTCGTCGGCCAGGATCACCCGCGCATAATCGCCTTCAAAGACACGGCCGAATTCGAGTTTGAAGTCGATCAGGCGGATGCCGATCGCGGCGAACATTCCGGACATGAAGTCGTTCACGCGGATCGCCATGTCGGCGATGTCGTTCATCTCGTCCTGCGTCGCCCAGCCGAAACAGGCGATATGCTCATCCGCGATCATCGGGTCGCCGAGCGCGTCATCCTTGTAATAATATTCGATGATTGTCCGCGGCAGCTGCGTGCCTTCCTCGATGCCGAGCCGCTTCGACAGCGAGCCGGCGGCAACGTTGCGGACCACGACCTCGATCGGAATGATCTCGACCTGGCGAATGAGCTGCTCGCGCATGTTGAGGCGGCGGATGAAATGGGTCGGGACGCCGATCACCTGCAGCGCGGTGAAGATATGCTCAGAGATACGATTGTTGATCACGCCCTTGCCGCTGATCGTCCCGCGCTTTTGGGCGTTGAACGCAGTCGCATCGTCCTTGAAATACTGGATGAGCGTGCCGGGCTCCGGACCCTCGTAGAGGATCTTGGCCTTACCCTCATAGATCTGGCGGCGGCGAGCCACGGTTCGCGTCACTCCAACGGCAATGGAAGGAGCAGGCGCTATAAGCGAGGAGGGCGGTGCGTGCTAGTCCGCCCTCCTCTTGGCGATCAATGGCTCCGGGTGTTGTTCGAACGGCCCGCCCAAGGCGCGGAATATTCAATGCCGACCAGCACTTCGAAGACATCGTGAACAGTGTGGGCGAGCCGGCCAAGACCGCGCGCGGCCGCGGCGTTCAGCTCGGCTTGAGCCTCGCGATAGTGGCGGTCGTAAATTTCGTCGATCATCGTGAGCATCCTTTCTGTCCTGGGCTGTCTCTGGGGCTCGTCAGAGGGCGAGCGGGAATTCGTCGATGCGGTCGTTCGCGGCACGGACCACCTGTTCGACGACGGCAAGCCGGCATGCTTCATTCAACGCGCGCCAGGATCGCGCGGTGGACCGCATGGCGTCGAGCTTGGCGACCTGCTCGACGGGTCCGTTTTCGATGAACGCACGGGTGCTGAGGCCATAAGCCATGGCAAGTCTCCTGCTAGGTTTTCGGTGGCCGCCGGCGGGGCGGGCTGTGAGGGGAGGTTTGTCCCCGCCGGCGACTTGAAGCTTATCTACGATTCGGGCGATGACTTCGCCAATCAAACACTCGACAGAAGCTATAAATTGACCTTATCAACTGAGCTGATGAGGAAGCTCCCACCTTTGGCCGCGATCCGCGCTTTCGAGGCGGCGGCGCGGACTGAAAATTTCACCGCCGCGGCGGCGGAACTGGGTATGACCCAGGCGGCGGTTTCGTATCAGGTGAAGAGCCTGGAAGAGCGGCTCGGCTCGCCATTGTTCGTGCGCGAGAAAGGCCGGGCCCGGCTGACCCCGCTCGGCCAGCGCCTGCTGCCGCCGCTGTCGGGAGCCTTCGACGCGATCGAGGCCGCCTTTGCCAGCCACCGCGAGGAGGATGAATCGCTCCTGACGATTACGACGACGCATACCTTTGCCAATACCTGGCTCGCCTGGCGTCTGGGGTCGTTTCAGATGGACCACCCCGACCTGGCAGTCCGGATGACGACGAGCAACGAGCTTTGCGACCTGCGCGGGGGCGACGCCGATGTCGCGGTGCGCTCTGGAAGCGGCGGCTGGGAAGGGATGGAGGAGCACCGGCTGTTCCAGTCCACGTTCACGCCGATGACCAGCCCGGAATGCCTGGCCGAGGTGGAGCGCAAGATCGGCCGCAAGCTGGAGCCGCGGGACCTTCCCAGCCAAAACCTCATCAATCCGGCGGACGAATGGTGGCAGCAGTGGTTTTCCGACAATGGAGTTGCGTCGGATGAAGCGGTGCTTCGGCGGCCGGGGATCCGGCTCGAGAACCAGGCCAATGAAGGCCATGCGGCGATGGCGGGCCAGGGCTTCGCGCCGTTAACGCCGTTGCTGTGGAAGGGTGACATCGCCGCGGGCCGGCTGTGCGTTCCGTTTCCGGATAGAATCTCGTCGCGCGGCTGGGCCTATTGGCTGATCTACCCGCGCGAGCGGCGCATGGTCCCGAAGGTCAAGCGTTTCCGCGAATGGTTGCTCGACGAGATGCGGCAGGCGGTCGAAGAAATAGACGGCGGCTGGGCGGCGCAAGGGCGCGTGCCGGAACTCGGCCGGCAGGCTATCGCTTAGGCCACCGCGACGCCTTCCTGGCGGGCCAGTTAAACTCCCATTTCAGGACGCGTGGTTAACGAATCAGCTTGCATTATTAACCAAACTTGGCTTCCGCTTGCCTCTCAGCCGACGATTTTGGCCGAGTCGCGTCTCCTCTAGGGGCGAATGGAGCGCAGTGATTCGTTTGGCACGCGAGAGTTGGGGCAAAGCGCGCGTTAAACGCCGGGCGGCGCTGTTGCGCGCCTGCGCCGTGGCGGCCTTGGCTGCGCAACCGGCGCTAGCCGAACCTAATCATCGGACTGCCGACGAACTTGTCAGCACCGAGGTGCGTCCCGCGCACCCGGGAATTCCAAATCTAGGCGGCGCGGCCGTGCCGCCGACCACCAACGTCGGTACGTTCGACGTCGCGGCGACTCCGCCCGCTGCTGCCGATCCGGGCAAATCCGGCGACAGCAATGGCAACAAACCAGACCTGCCGCCGCAGTCGGCGGCTCTGCCGCCCTCGCCGCCATCGACCATCGTCGCCGAGCAGATGCTCGTCAGCACTCACGCACCGCCGTCCGCGGATGGCGCACGAATCGAGCATGGTGCGATCGTCCTTACTGCCGGCGACCCGCCGGCGCCGGCGGGTCCGCCTCCGCCGCCGACCGATGCAGTGCTGCCGCCGGGAGCAAAGACGCTCGCCGATTCTGGTCCTCCTACCAATCCCGGCAATGGAAACGGGAACGGCAATGGAAATGCCGGTGGCAACGGGAACGGCAATGCCGGCGGCAATGGAAACGGAAACGGGAATGGCAACGGCACGGGCGACTGTCCCGGCGTAGGCAATCCTTGCGGCGGCAATAACGGCAACGGGGGAGAGCAGGGCAACGCCAATCCGCCTCCGCCTCCGCCACCTCCACCGCCGCCGCCGCCTCCGGGCGATTGCCCGGGCGTCGGGAACCCATGCAACGGCAATAACGGAAACGGTGGCAGCCAAGGCAACGCCAACCCGCCGCCGCCGCCTCCTCCACCACCACCACCACCACCACCGCCTCCACCACCTCCTCCGCCGCCGCCGCCACCTCCGCCGCCGCCACCTCCGCCGCCAAGCGATTGCCCGGGCGTCGGCAATCCATGCAACG
>JAZKBB010000024.1:0-17408 GCA_040388865.1 Pseudomonadota bacterium
CGAATATCTCGCGGTGAATGTTCTCGCCGTGGCTTCGGAAGATCGGCGAGAAGGCGCCGAACTGGAACCAACGGGTGTTGAGCTCGCGCCATTCGGCGAGATCGTCGGGCGTCGGTATCTGGAATCTCGGCTCCATCGTGTAGCCGCCGATGTCGTGGCTCCAGTTCGGATCGCCTGACATGGAGAAGTTGATGCCGGCGGAAATCTGTTCGCGCAGAGTGTCCCAGCGCGAGGCGACGTCGCCCGACCAAACCGCGGCGCTGTCGCGCTGGATTCCGCCAAACGCCGAGCGAGTGAGAATGAACGGGCGGACGGCGGGCTTGTCGGCCACCTGGTGATCATAAACGCCGTCAACGTGCACGATCGGATAGGAATTGAAGTTCGGCTCGGCCGGGCCGAGCGCGGTCGGCCCCATGCGGCGGGCGGTCTCGGCGGGTGAGATGTTCGAATGGAAATCGGGCTCGTCGGAATCGAGCCACCATCCATCAAAGCCCTTGCTTTCGATCCCTTGGCGCACCTGGCTCCAGTAGAGATCGCGCGCCGCCGGATTGTACGCGTCGTAGAAGGCGTTCAAATAACCTGGTCCCACCCAGTCGAGGTACATCCACTTGGTGTAGTTGGGGTCCTTCGGCTCGTCGGTGCGGGGGGTCGACATCCGGTCGTAAATGCCATGGATCGCGTCGAGCGCATCGTAGTTCGGAATGCCTTTGTAATATTTCGCCCAAACCGAGATCATGACGTGCGCGCTGTTCGCGTGGATGTCGTCGACCATGGCTTTCGGGTCGGGGAACCGCGCCGGGTCGAAGCACTGGCAGCCCCACTGGTCCTGCGGCCAGTACAGCCAATCCTGGACGATGTTGTCGAGCGGCAGACCGAGCTTGCGATATTGATGGAGGACCCCGAGCAACTGATCCTGGGTCTCGTAGCGTTGTCGGCTCTGCCAGAAGCCATAGGCCCACTTGGGCAAGATCGGCGCCTTGCCGGTGAGCTCACGATAGCCGGCGATCACGTCGTCCACGCTGCCGCCCGGGATGAAGTAATAATCGATGGCGCGCGCGAAATCGGACGTGAGCGTGAGCGAGTGCCGATCCGCCTCGGGACGGGGATCGTCATGCAGGAGGGCGATGTAGCCCGAGTCCGGGTCCCACTCGACGCGAACCTTATGCGGCTGTCCGGCGGCGAGCTTCAGGTCGAAATTATGGTACCAGGGATTCCAGTTCTGCCGCCAGCGGTCGAGCACCTCCCGCCCGTCGACGAAAACCTTGAAATAGCTCGAGCCGTAGAGACGGAAGCGGTGCAGGCCGCCGCTACGCGGCGCGATCGTGCCCTCCCATGTGACGTGCAACCCGGCGACCGTTTGCTGCATGTCGGGTGTGCGCGTGCCCGCGGGCCAGCGGTTCACGTCTTCGAGATACTGGAGCTGGATCGTCGGCTCGCTGCGGCTCGCGATCGTCTTCCCGTTGGCGGTGTAGGTCGCGGTCCACCCGGCGCCGCCGTTGACGCGAAGTCCGTCGCTTGGCGCACCGGCGTAGGTGTACGGCTTGGGATCGCCAAAGCGCGTGACCGAATTATTGTCCCACAGCAGGCCGTAGTTGCGCGTCGACACGACGAACGGGATCGCAACGTCCATGTTGTGCTGGGCGAGCACGACGTCCTCACCATTGTAGTTCATCTGCCCGTTCTGGTGCTGACCGAGGCCGTAGAAGCCCTCAACCGTGCCGCGGTTGAACTGTTGGGAGACGGCGAGCCATCGTGCGCCTTCGGCACTGGCGGGCTGGAAGGAGGCAGGGCTGCTCTCGGCGAGAACCACGGGACCACTCCCGTCGCGGAAGCGCACCTGCCCAGTCTTGAGATCGACCTCGGCGGCAGACTTGCCGGTGCTGAGCGTGACGGTCGTCGAGCCGCGTCCGCTCTTGAGTGTGAACGCGCCGGCAAGCGGCTTCGCACGCACCATGAGGCTCGTCGCAAGGTTGGGCATCGCCGTCGCCGCCTTGGTCACACGGATGATGCCGCCGCCATAGACCTGCAGCCGAATGGTCGGACCTTGGGCCGGTGTGACGAAAATGCCGGTGTCGGTTCGTTCGACGCTTTGCGCCAGCGCGGCGGTGCTGATCGTCGCCAGCGCGCAGGCGATTGCTCCTAGTCTCATCGATAGGTCCCCATACGAACCTTCAGCAGCACCGGCTGCGTGATGTTGATTCCATAGTCGGTCTGGTCGCCGTTCCAGCGGCGCTTCATCACCCAGTGGCCGTTCTCAAATGTGCCTTCCTCGACATCGAGGAACTGGACGTTGTCGCCGGCGGCAGGCTTATCGAGCGAGAAGCGGAGGCGCACATCCGAGCCGGCGAGCAGAAACTCGTCGGGTCCCAGCTGGATGACCGCCGCGCCGCCAATCGGCAGGTCTTTGCCGGGGTTCGGATCGGTGTGAATCCAGATCCAATTGTCCTCGCCGAACTGCCATCGGCCATATTGCGTCGTGACGCGCCAGCGGCCGAGCACGCCGCCGACATCCGATCCATCGCCGGGTTTTGCGGCGCCCCACGTCGCATGCTCGAACGCGAGGCGCGCCCAGTCGCGGGCGATGGGGGCGAGCAGCGCATATTTGGACGCGAAGGCGTTCAGTGTGTCCGCATCGAGCTGTTTCGCTCCGAGCGGATAGTTGAAGTAGCCCGTCGCATCCATTCCGAACGACGACCAGCCGATCGCTCCATGCCCGAGCGCCGGCCACAGGAAGCGCGAGAATTCGGACGCATTGCCGTTTTCGGGAATGAACAGTGCATTGTCGGGCCGCGCATAATTCTCAAGCTGCTTCGAATAGGTCTTGTCGTTGCGGTCGTAGATGTCGGGCGCCAGCAAGCTCAGGTGCGGCGCCGCGGCTTTCCAGATGTCGATGACGTTCCAGTCGGGCCCGCCGCTCGCGCTATATTGCGCGGCCTTCTCGTCGAACGGATTGCTGAGAGAGGCATTGGCGTACATCGGCAGGTCGAGCTCGGCCTGTCCGGCGGCGGCAACCTGGTCGACGTAACGCCCGGTAGCCCAGGCGTTGAACGCCTGGTCGGCTCTCCATCCGTAGACCTCCGCCCACGTCCCGTTCTTTCCGGTCTTGCGCGCCAGTTCCGGCGGTACCGAGCCGGCGAATAGCTGGTTGGCGTGTGCCGAGAAATCGCGCGGACTGCCATAGCTCCCGGTCTCGTTCTCGACCTGCACCATGATGACAGTGTGCTGCGGATCGATCTCGCGCAGGTGATGCATCAGGGAGGCGAAGGCGCGGCTGTCGGCGTGGAGCGTCGAGGCGGCGAGCGGCGTCAGCACGTAATGAGTCTTGCCGTCCTTGGTCACCATGCGCGGGAAGCGCTTCGTGTCCGACTTCACCCATTCGGGCGCGTAGCCCGCCGAGGTGTTCTTGAACGCGCCGAACCAGAGCAGCACGAGACGGACGTTGTGCTGCCGGGCCTGCGGAAGGAGCGCGTCGACCCAGGAAAAATCGAACCGGCCTTCGACGGGCTCGACCTGCTCCCACGCGACCGGGATCTCGACGGTGTTGGCATGGGTTGCTTCGACGGTCGGCCAGACTTGCTGCAGCGCAGCCGCATAGTTGCTGCTGTTGTTGGTCTGCGCACCGAGGATCAGGAACGGCGCATTGTCGACGAGCAGTTCGTGTTTGCCGTGGCTTTCGATCACGCGTGGCAGAGGTGCGATCTGCGCGGCAACCGCCGCCGGAGCGGTAAACAACAAGGCTCCAAGGAGCAGCGCGCGCGAGCTTTTCATGATTCTCCCCTTGGCCGTTTGATTGCCCGTTGGTAGCGCTAACGCAAGAGGCGAACGGGAGCGTGGGGACTGACATGGTTCGGATTTTCAGATTGGCCCTGTGGCTGGCACTGGCAGCCGGCGTGGTTGGGGCACCGGCGCTTGCGGAAACTACGCAGGAGGTTGTCAACAAGACGCCGAACGGCCTCGCTCTCACTCCGCCGATGGGCTGGAACAGCTGGAACAAGTTCGCGTGCAACGTGAATGAGCAGACGGTCCGCGACACCGCCGACGCAATCGCCGCCTCGGGCATGCGCGACGCGGGTTATCAATATGTCGTCATCGACGATTGCTGGCATGGTCCGCGCGATGCGAACGGTTTCATCACCGCCGACCCGCAGAAGTTCCCGTCGGGGATCAAGACGCTCGCCGATTACGTGCACTCGAAAGGACTGAAGTTCGGCATCTACTCCGACGCCGGCCGGCTGACCTGCGGCGGACGGCCGGGGAGCCAGGGTCACGAATATCAGGACGCGCTGACCTATGCGCGGTGGGGCGCCGATTATTTGAAATATGACTGGTGCAACACCGGCGACCGTAATGCGCAGGAAGCTTACGCCGTGATGGCCGATGCGCTGCGCGCGAGCGGGCGCGCGATCGTCTTTTCGATGTGCGAATGGGGCACGGCCAAGCCGTGGCTATGGGCGAAGAACACGGGAAACAGTTGGCGGACGACGGGTGACATCGCGGACGATTTCGACACGCCGCACAAGGGACGGGAGTGGGAGCATCCGGTAACCAAGATCGTCGATCTCAATGAGCCTTTGTGGCCTTATGCCGGGCCCGGGCACTGGAACGACGCTGATATGCTCGAGGTCGGAAACGGGGGAATGAGCCCGGCCGAATATCGCTCGCACTTCTCACTGTGGGCGATGATGGCCTCGCCGCTGATGGCTGGAAACGACGTGGCGCACATGGACGAGACCACACGCTCGATCCTGCTGAACAAGGAGGTCATCGCTGTCGACCAGGACCCTCTGGGCGTCCAGGGGCGGCGCGTGTGGAAAGATGGCGACAATGAGCTTTGGGTAAAACCGCTGGCGAACGGCGCCCGCGCGGTGTTGATGTTCAACCGCGGGGCGGTGCCGATGTTGATCCGCGCCACGGGTGAGCAGCTCGGCTGGCCCGCGGGCGTGCACGCGAAAGTTCACGACCTTTGGGCGCACAAAGACGTGGGGCGCTGGGGCGATTCAATTCAGACGACCGTCGAGCCGCACGGCGTGGCAATGTTCGTCATCCAGCCCTAGCTGGAGGACACTGCTAAGCGACGCGCGCCCGCGTCAGAGATTTCACTTGTACCGCATGCTCCGCTATCACCGCTTGCGTTGATTTGTCGACGTCGAACACGCTGTACCAGCCCTGTGGCTCGTGCGGGGGATCGCCGACGTAGCTCGTGTCGCCCGGCTGGAAGTGATGGTCGGCATGTTGTGCCCGGCCTTCACCGCCCCAGCCCCAGAAGTGCGTTCCCGCGACCGGTCCTTTAGCTTTCATGCTGTCCAGCGCGAGATCATAGATGAGCGCGTAGAACTTGTCCTTGTACACGGTCGGCGTCCCCGGCTCGTAGCCGTTTTCTCGAGGGAAGCCGAACTCCTCCACTAGGAGTGGCTTGCCCAGCCGTTCGGCGATCGCGACCTGTCGCGCAAAGTAAGCGCGCGTATTCTTCTCGACTGTTGGCCACGTCCCGGGGAGATCCTTCGGGTCGGCCCAACTCCAGTTCTGTGGCCAGATATGCGCTGTCATGTAATCAATCGCAGGCGAGCTGTGCGCATCGATCACGCAGGTGTCGCTGTCCGCGCAGCCCTGCGTACCTTCGCTTCCCGTGCAGACCATGTGGTTGCGGTCGACCGATTTGATCAGCCGCGCCGTGTGATCGATCCAGTGGAGATAGGCCGGCATGTGTTGCTCCACGACGTCCGGCGACTCGCCGGGCCGCGGCTCGTTGGCAAGTTGCCACGCCTGAATGGTCCGATCGCTCGAGTACGGCTTGCCAGTAATCCTGTTGGTGCGTCCGACGACCGCGCGGACATAATTGTCGAGCATGCCGACGGCCTTCGGGCTGCCGTAAAAATCGGAGCTCATGTCGGGAAATTCCGGCCACGGATGCGCCGGGTCGTTCATGTTGATGTAGTGCCCGCCGTTGGTCCAGTAGAGATAGGTCATGAACCCGCCGGACCATTCCCAAAAGTTCGCGAGGTAGATCACCGCTTTCATGTTGCGCTTGCCAAGCTCCGCCAATGCGAAGTCGAGCCCGCCGAGGAGCGTTTCGTTATAGCGGCTGGTGCGGTCGCGGAACGTCGGACGCACGGAGTTCTTGAGCGGTGACAGCTCCGAGCTTCCGAGCATGCGGACACTGGTGACGCCGAGAGCCAGGAGCCGATCGAGCTCGCGCTGCAGGCGGGCGCGATTGCCGTAAGGGGCGTCGGCGCCGAGGTACGCGGCGTACCACATGTTCGTGCCGACATAGAGGTATCGTTTTCCCGCCAGCCGCAGCGCCGTTCCGTGGCGGCGCACGAAATGCGCCTCGCGCGGCGCAGCACGAACGGGAACCGTGGAAGCGGCGAGCATCGCCGAAGTGCCGGCGAGGACACTCCGTCGGGTGATTTGCGGCGACATAAGCAGCTCCCTTCGAGCCGCATGCTATTTCAGCGAAGGGGCGCTGCGCAAGGTAGCGCTACCATCTGCAGCAATCGTCGCCAAATGAGTTGCGCGTTCACTGTTGCTAAGCGGCAACGCAGCGGCGCGAAATTCGTCACGGAGGATGCATGCATTGACTGTCGCCACAGTTTGCATACGAATGCACGTTGCTCACGTAAGTGGGCGAGGGAGAGTTGCGAAAATAGGGTCGTGCGCCGCAGAGCATAGGAAATATGCCGAGGCGCGTTTTATTTAGGCCCGTTTGGTAGCGCTACCATTCCTCGCCGACTCATGGGCCCCGGAAACGGGTTCGAGGGGAGAAAGTTATGTTTGGATGCTCGGCACGGACGGTGCGCGCGTTGCGTTGTGGTGCGTCGACCATGGTTCTCGGGGTCGCGCTGCTGCAGCCCGGGCCGGCTTTTGCGCAGGATCAAACCACGTCAGACACGGCGGCGACGCCGATCAGTCAGAGCACCACTACCAAGAATCAGACTCCCCCGACCGTTCCCGAAAAGAACGCCATCATCGTCACGGGAACGCGCGCGGCTCTGCGCACCTCGCAGCAGATCAAGAGAAACGCCGACACGGTCGTCGACTCCATCACCTCGAACGACATCGGCGCTTTCCCCGACAAATCCGTCGCCGAAGCTCTTCAACGCGTGCCCGGCATAACGGTGAACCGCTTTGCCGCGACGAGCGACACCGCTCACTTCTCGGCTGAGCCATCGGGAGTCATCATTCGCGGCCTTCCGCAAGTCCGCTCCGAATTCAACGGTCGCGACACGTTCAGCGCGAACAGCAGCCGCGGCCTCAGCTGGACGGACATCACTCCAGAGCTGCTGCAGGGCGTGGACGTTTACAAGAACCAGACCGCCGACATGATCGAGGGCGGAATCGCCGGCACGGTAGACCTTCGCACGCGCCTCCCCTTTGATGCGAAGGGTCAGCTCATCCAGCTCGGCGCCAGAGCCAATTACGGTGATCTCTCCAAGAAGGTCACGCCGGACTTTAATGGCTATTACAGCGACCGTTGGCAGACCGGCCTCGGCGAGTTTGGCTTCATGATCGACGGCGCCTACTCACAGGTCAAGACACGCTCGCAGGGCATTCAATATGGTCGCGCCGCGATCGTTGCCAACGGCGGTGCGGGCTGGCCGGCGGAGGCATTCTTCCCGGCTTCGATCAATTTCCTCAACAACGACTATAAGCGCGACCGCTACGGGTTCGCAACGGCGGGGCAGTGGAAGAGCAACAGCGGCAAGCTTCTGGTGACCGCTCAGTACCTTCGATCGCTTTACAAGAACAAATGGCAGGAAAGGGATTTCGGCTCGTTCGGCCTCGGTCCCGATCTGTACGGAAAGAATGTCCGCACGAGGATCAATGATCCGGCGGGCAATCTTAGCGGGCAAATCCCTATCCCCGCTCCGGGGTCACCGGCTTTCACGTTCGACTCGAACGGGAACTTCCAAAGTGGCGTCGTCAACAAACAACAGGGTACCAACTGGTGGGGCAATCCGCCCGAGTGGGGTGGTAACGCCGGCTTTGGCGTAAATGACCAAGGCCAGTCGATGTTCGATACCTGCTACACGCCATCCGCCATTGCTGCTGAGGGCTGCACGATAGTAAACGGACAAGCGCCCAATCCGGTCGATGTGGGTGACACAAGTCGTGTGAATCAAAGCCGCGAGATGACTCAGGATGCGTCGCTCCACCTCAAGTGGGATCCGACCAACGACCTGCACTTCGATTTTGACGGCCAGTACGTTGGTTCGAAGATCGACAATTATGACATCTCGATTGAGGCGCACTCATTCGCCAACGTTGGGCTCAATGCCCCTCCGGGCGAGCTTCCGCGCATCACGCTCGCGCCGCCGACAAACATGAACCAATCAGCTGGCGGTCTCTCGAACCCCGACAACTGGTATTACCGGTCCGTCATGGACCACTTCGAGGACAGCAAGGGTCATGAATATGCCCTGCGCGCCGACGGCGATTACGACTTCCACACCGACTGGCTGAGCAGCTTGAAATTCGGCGCCCGCTACGCCGACCGCAAGCAGCTGGTCCAGTGGAGCACCTATAACTGGCAGAACATAGCCAACACCTGGACGGATTGCGGGAACGCGCATCCGTACTGGAACCTCGACAGTACCGTCAGCCCGATCGCTGCTGACAACAAGTGCAACAGCACCGGTGAGGTCTTTAAGGGCTACCCCGCGGGCGCGCTCACGGTGCAGCCATTCGGTTCGTCCTTCTTCGGCGGCAACCTTGGCAGTTTCCCGTTTGTGCCATTCGATTTCCTGTCGAATCACGGCGCCGACCAGTTCAGCCAACAACTGACCGGCGTCGGGCAGTTCATTCCGATCTGCGCGCGCAACGGCCAAATTCCGGGCGTCACGCCGGTTGAGCTTCCCAACAGTTGCTTCACGCCCGACGAAGTGGACAACGTCCAGGAACGAACGAAGTCCGCCTATGCAATGCTGAAGTTCGGCGGCCCGAATGCAACGATCGGGGGGCTTCAGATCAGCGGCAATATCGGACTGCGGTTCGTACGCACCGAAGACGTCAGTGCAGGGTTCCTCCGGAATGCGACGGTCCAGGGCAATCCTGCCTTATGCCCGTCAACTCCGCTCGTTCCAGGCGGTCTCATTGGCACCGGAACGCCGGCGACTCTTCCGCCGAACGCTCCGCCGGGAACGCCACCGCCCGTTCCGTTTCCTGCGTTTTGCTATCTCAGTGCACAGGATCTTGCGTTCGCGAGCGGCGGGGGCACCGCACAGTCGGCGACAAACAATTTCAACAAGCTTCTTCCGAGCTTCAACCTGCGGGTCCAATTGTCACCGAAGTGGCTCATCAGGTTCGCGGCGTCCAAGGCGATTTCGCGCCCCGACATCGGGCTCCTCAAGAATTATCTTGCGGTCAGTATGGGCCTGCCTACCGGCTCCGACCTCACCGACCCGCGGTGGATACTCGGACCAGGCGGTCAGCCGATCGGGGTTAATCCAAGCTACTCAGCGAATGCGTACAACCCTTACCTCAAGCCGACGGAAGCGTGGAATTACGACATCTCGCTCGAGAACTACTTCGCGAACGTCGGGCAGTTCAGCGTCGATGGATTCTACAAGAACTTCACCAATTACATTCAGTACGGCACGTTCAATGAGACCATCACGAACGCGGGGGTAACGCGTAACGTCCTTGTCACGGGTCCCGCCAACGGTAAGGGCGCGAAGCTCTACGGCTTCGAAGCGGATTACCAGCGGTTCTTCGACTTCCTGCCGGGCCTTTGGAGCGGCTTCGGCGTCCAGGCGAACTTCACCTATGTGCACAACAACGGCATTTCGAATGCTAACCTGACGCCGGTTGGCAATTCCGGCGCGATTACCAATGCGGGTAACGCCGGCACTTCGCTGGAGCCCGGCGCGCTCGAGGGTCTTTCCAAATACACTTACAATATCGTCGGAATGTACGAGAAGGGCCGTATTTCGGCGCGTGTCGCGTACAACTGGCGTTCGAAGTATTTGGTCACCGCGGTCGACTGCTGCGTCTATCTTCCCGTCTGGCAGAAAGGCGCAGGGTACCTCGATGCTTCGATCCGTTATCGGCCCACTCACTCGATCGAACTCAGTCTTGAAGGCGGCAATCTGCTGAACACCAAGACTGTGCTGCTGCAGCAGGTGACGGATGTGCATAGTCCCGAGGGCAAGGCCATCCTTACTCCTAATGGATGGTTCCAAAACGACCGCCGACTGATTGTCGGCGTTAGCTGGAAGATGGCTTCGGATCATGTGGCGCCGCCGCCTCCGCCGCCAGCTTTACCGCCGCCGCCACCGCCCGCGGCACCAGCGACGCAGACCTGCGCCGATGGGTCGGTGGTGCTTGCGACCGCGACATGTCCGGTTCCGCCTCCGCCTCCGCCTCCGCCACCTGCGGCGAAGCCCGAACGCGGCTGATCGGAGCGGCGGCTGAAGCAGGAAGGGTGTCGCTCCAATCAAGCGACACCCTCACGCGGAAAACCGCGTGACCTGCGACGCCAGCTAAAGTAGCTCTCGCGACAGCGAGGCACGCGGAAGGTTAGTGGATAAACCCCTGGAAATCGTGATCCTCGGCGGCGGCACGGCCGGGTGGATGGCGGCCGCCGGACTGGTTTCGCTGATACCGCCGAGCCGCTGCCGAATCCGACTGGTTGAATCCGACGAGATCGGAATCGTCGGCGTCGGAGAGGCCACGCTCCCGCACATCAAGAACTTCAACGATTTGCTCGGTGTCGACGAAGCCGAGATGATGCGTGCGACCAAAGCCACCTTCAAACTCGGCATCGACTTCGTCGACTGGGGCTCCAAGGGATCGCGCTATATCCATCCGTTCGGAGTCCATGGGCCGGCCGACGCGGGTCTCGGCTTTCACCAGCAGTGGCTCCGGTCTCGTGCAGCGGGCCGCGAATGGGACCTAGAGGAATTTTCCTTCGCCTGCATGGCCGCGCGCGCAAATCGCTTCGATTTCCCCGCTACAGGCAAGCCGACGATCAACTCGACCTACTCTTATGCCTATCATTTCGACGCGAGCCTCTATTCGAAATTTCTCCGCCGGCTGGCGGAGCCGCGTGGCGTCATGCGGACCGAGGGCAAAGTCCGCGATGTCGAACAGGACAGCGACAGCGGCGACGTTCGCGCCCTGATCATGGAATCTGGCGAGCGGATCGCGGGCGACTTCTTCATCGATTGTTCGGGCTTCCGCTCGCTCCTGCTAGCCGGCAAGCTGGGGGTCGAGTGGGAGGACTGGTCGCAGTGGCTCCCGTGCGACCGGGCACTTCCGGTGCCGACGGAGCGCTGTGGTGAACTCACACCATATACGCGCGTGACGGCGATGGACGCCGGCTGGCGCTGGCGTATTCCGCTCCAGCATCGGACCGGCAACGGCTATGTGTTCTCGAGCCGGTTCATCGACGAAGACAAGGCGCTGGAAGAGTTGCTTCGTAGCCTCGATGAGCCGACTCTCGCCGAACCCCGGCTGCTCAAGTTCCAGGCCGGGCGGCGGACAAAATCATGGCAACGCAATTGCGTCGCGTTGGGATTATCGAGCGGCTTCCTCGAGCCACTGGAATCCACCAGCATCTATCTCATCCAGATTGCGATCATGCATCTCGTGCCGCTGCTTCCGACGCGGCGGCATGATCAGCGTCTGGTCGACGAATTCAACCTGCGCATGGATATCGAATATGAGCGCATTCGCGACTTTCTGATTCTCCATTACCATCTCAACAGCCGCGACGACTCCGAGCTGTGGCGCTACTGCCGTGACATGGCGGTTCCGGAGAGCCTCGAGCGTAAAATAAGACTGTTCGGTCAATCGGGCGTGGTGCAGCAGTATAAGGACGGACTGTTCACGCCGCCGAGCTGGTTGGCGGTGTATCTCGGGCAGGGGCTGACGCCCGCGCATTATAGTCCTCTAGCGGATTCGATGCCGCTCGACCGCTTGCTCGACAATCTGGATGAATTGCACACCAGCATTCGAGACCGCGTCGACGAAATGCCAAAGCATGGATCGCTGCTTGGCCGCTACGCCAATTCGGAAGCAGCGACCGACCAACTGCTGCATGAGGCAGAAATGCGGCTGTGACCGATCGGGTACAATCGGTTGTCGTGGTTGGCCGCGACGCGCCCCTGTGGCTCGCTTCCGCAGCTGTGCAACGAGCGCTCGGTCCAACCGGTGTGAAGGTTCGGGCAGTCGAGCTCGATTCGCAGCTGGCGCAGGTCGATGCTTACGCCGCGCTGCCTTCGCTTGCGTTGTTGCACCGGATCCTCGGGCTGGAAGAGCGCCTCGTGCTAGATGTTGGCAATGGCGTGCCAATGGTCGGCCAGCGGTTTTCCAACTGGGCGAAGGGTGCGACGCCCTTTCTTCTCGCCTATGACGACGAACCGCCACCTGGGGGCGACCTCCCGTTCGTTCAATATTGGACCAAGGGCGCGATGGAGGGCCTCCGCGTCGGCTTCGACCACTTCTCGCTTGGGAGCGCCTGCGCGCGGCTCAATAATGTGCCGGTTCCAGGACCGGGTCCGGCACCGCTGTCGGCCAGCTACGGTTATCACCTCGATGCAACGTCTTATTCACAGCTGGTGAAGCAGCTTGCCGTTCGCCTCGGCGTCGAGCCTGTGAGCGTCGGCGTCAGCAACATCGACGTATCGGGAGAGTCAATAACGGGGCTCGACCTAGCCGACGGCAGTCGCGTTTCAGCGGACCTCTACATTGACGCATCGGGGCGCGAGGCGCTGTTGATCAGCCGCCTCGACGACGCGAAGTTCGAAAGCTGGGGCGACTGGTTGCCGTGCGATCGACTGCTTGCACTGAGCGGACCTCGTCTTGGGCGGCTGCCTGCCTTCAGCCAAATCTCGGCCTTCCAGGCGGGTTGGGTCGGGTTGCTTCCGCTGAAGGACCGGACTGCGGTCATCGCCGCCTACGATTCAACATCCATTACCGCTCCGGAGGTGGTGGAACTGGTTGGCGTGGTCGCCGGCATGCCAATCACAGGCGACGCGGTGGTCAGCGAGCTCCGCCCCGGCATCCAACGCTCACCATGGATCGGCAATTGCGTCGCGATCGGGGAAGCGGCGATCGCTCTGGAGCCCCTGGATGCTGTCCAGCTGCAGTTGACGCACGGCTGCATCTCGCACCTCATTACGCTGTTCCCAGCGACAGCCGCCGAGTTTCCGGAAGCGGCTGCCTACAATGAGGCGATCCGCTCGTTCGGTTCCAACCTGCGCGATTTCCAGGCTGCGCATTATGCGCTCAATCGTCGCTTCGACGAGCCGATGTGGGATCGCGTGAGGGAACGGCAGTTACCGTCATCGCTCCGGCGAAAAGTGGATATATTTGGCGCGCGCGCGCTCATGGCGATGAACGACGACGAATCTTTTCATGAGCAGCTATGGGCGGCATTGCTCCTCGGATGCGGCGAGATGCCCGAGGGCTATGACCCGCGCGTGGATTCATTGAGCGATCAGGCGCACATGGCGAAGGTGCAGGAGCGGCTGCGCGCCGTCGCTGAGGAGGCGCGGCTTATGCCTTCAGCCGAGCAGTTCCTTAACATCGATCAGGGCGCTGCGGCGCCGGTGAGCGCGTAGCTATGGAGCCCATTCGCGACATCGTAATCGTCGGCGGGGGAACTGCGGGGTGGATGGCCGCCGCCGCGCTTGCAAAATGCGCCGGAACCGCGCGTCACAGGATCACGCTCGTCGAGTCGGAGGAGATCGGGACCGTCGGTGTTGGCGAGTCCACCATTCCCCCGATCCAGCTCTTCAACAAGCAGCTGGGAATCGACGAAAACGAGTTCGTTCGGGAGACGAACGCGACGTTCAAGCTCGGCATCGAATTCGTCGACTGGCGGCGCGTCGGACAACGCTATTTCCACAACTTTGGGCTGCTCGGCGCCGACCTCGGTACCGGCGTCTCGTTCAATCATTATTGGCTGCGCTGGGCGCAGTCGGGCGGCGACCCTGATCAGCTGCAATTCAGCACGGAAGCGCTGGCGGCGCGGGTCGGCAAGTTCGGACGCACGCCGCCCTCACCCGGTCGGGTGCAGCCGAACGTCAACTACGCATTCCAGTTCGATGCCTCGACCTACGCTGCTTACCTGCGGCGCTATTCGGAGCGCCGCGGGGTGGTGCGCAGGGAAGGCAAGATCGTCGACGTTCGCCAGAACGGCGAGACGGGCCTCATCGAAGCGGTCCAACTGAACGACGGTTCGCTCGTTCGGGGAGATTTCTTCATCGATTGTTCCGGATTTCGCGGGCTGCTGATCGAGCAGGTTTACAAGGCGGGCTTCGAGGACTGGGGCGAGTGGCTCCCCTGCGACCGCGCGGCGGCCGTTCCCGCCGAGCGCATGGCGCAGCCGGCACCGTTCACGGTCGCGCGGGCGCGCGAAGCCGGGTGGCAGTGGCGCATTCCGCTGCAGCACCGCACCGGCAACGGCTATGTCTATTGCAGCAGCTACATCTCAGACGACGAGGCTGCGGCCGGACTCCTCGACTCGATCGAAGGCGCTGCCCTTGCTGACCCCAAGATCCTCCGCTTTAAGGCAGGGCGGCGCAAGGCGTCGTGGGTCAAGAACTGTCTTGCGCTCGGCCTATCGAGCGGGTTCCTCGAACCGCTGGAATCGACCAGCATTCACCTTGTCCAGGCGGGGATCACGAAGTTCCTGGACTTCTTTCCGGCGCGGGAGCCCGATTCCATCCTGATAGACCGCTTCAACGAGGAGATGCGCTTTCAATACGAAAGCATTCGGGACTTCATCATCGCCCACTACAAGGTGACGGAACGCGAGGACACGGAGTTCTGGCGCTACTGCAAGCATATGAGCATCCCGGACTCGCTCGCCGAGAAGATCGAGCTATTCGTTGAACGGGGCGAGGTTAAGCCGCGGACCGGGGATCTTTTCAGTGAAGTAAGCTGGCTCGCCGTGCTTTACGGACAGGGGCTCGTGCCCACTGGGCATCACCCGATCGCCGATACCCTCTCGGAGGATGATCTGGAGCTAACGCTGTCGCGCATCCGCGCGGCCATCCGCGAGCGGGTGGCGAGCTTGCCTTCGCATGCCGATTATATTCGGAGCTGCTGCGCCGCTGAGCCGGCGACGACAGCCGCTTGACCTATGCCGGTGTCGAACTCGGCGGGACCAAGTGCGTCGCGCTTCTCGCTCGCGGCCCCGACGAAATCCTCGAGCGCCAGACGATCGCTACCACCAACCCGGAAGAGACGCTGGGCGTTCTCGCGGCGATATTGGCGAAGTGGCGATTCGACGCCCTTGGGGTCGCCAGTTTTGGTCCTGTCGATCTCGACCCCCGCTCGCCGACCTACGGTCATATCACCAGCACTCCGAAACCGGGTTGGGCAGGAGCCGATGTGCTTGGCGAGCTGCGGCGAGGCTCCATGGTGCCGACGGACTTCGACACCGACGTCAACGGTGCCGCCTTTGCCGAAATGCGCTGGGGAGTCGGCCAGGGCTTCGACGATTTCGCCTATGTGACCGTCGGCACAGGTGTCGGCGTTGGGCTCATTGCGAACGGTCAGCCGATGCGCGGTTTCGCCCATTGCGAATTGGGTCACATTCGAGTGTCGCGGCTCGTCGGCGACGAGTTCCCAGGGTCCTGCCCGTACCACGGCGATTGTGTCGAAGGGCTAGCCGCCGGCCCATCGCTAGTGGCGCGCGTTGGAGCCGAGCGAGTGAGCGGCCTTCTTGCCGACGATCCGGTGTGGGAATCGGTCGCCTGGGCGATCGCACAATTGTGCCACGGCATCGTTTGTGCGGCTGCCCCGCGGGCAATCGCAATCGGTGGCGGAGTCATCGAGAAGCAGCCGCACCTGCTCAGCCGAGTCGAGGAAATGCTGGTCCAAAGCCTCAACGGCTACATGATTCTACCGACGGGTCGGCCTTATGTTCGCGCACCGGAGCTCGGCCGCGATGCGGGTCCGCTTGGGGCAATCGCGCTCGCGATGAACGCTAGGCGCTAGCGCCGATCAGCATCCGTCCGGTGCCTTCAACGGGTTCCCCAGCGGCGACCAGCAAGCAGTCGCCACACCCGGCGCGCTCACTATTGCTGGTGACGGTGCCTTCGAGCGGGATCACCCAACGCTGCCGGTCCTGGAGCGCGTCGGCTCGGGTATGGACGAGAATGAAGCGCGGGCCGTCGACGAGTATCCGCTGGTCTTCGGGCGAGAGATGCTGTGCGAGCGAATCCGGATAAGGCGCAGCGCGCGCGACGGAGACGGCCTCGTCGAGATGGAGCTCGCGGGGGCGGCCGTAGTCGTAGAGCCGATAGGTGACGTCGGAGTTTTGCTGGAACTCCAACAGCGAAATGCCACCGCCGATCGCGTGGATCGTGCCGGGTGGGACCATGAAGAAGTCTCCGGCGCGAACCGGCCGCCAATCCAGCTGCTCGATCGAGCCATCGAGCGCTGCCGAGCGGAGCTGGGCGGCCGAAACGGCGCTCTTCAGTCCCAGTCCGAGCGTCGCGCCGGGCTCCGCCTCGAGGATGTACCAGCACTCGCTCTTACCTTGTGCAACGCCCCCGCGCGCGCGCCTGCTCGTCGTCGGGATGGACCTGGATAGACAGCCGCTCGCTGGTGAACAGATACTTCACGAGCAGGGGCTGTTCGCCATCCCCGGTGTACCAGACTTCGCCGATGCGCTTCCCGGCCGGCGCGTCGAAGATCGCCGGCAGCTGGGTGCGCCCCCACGGCTTTTCGACATAAAGGCGATCGAGTTTCATGCCCGCCGAAGCACCTTCGCCAGGATGGGATTGATCACAGTCGCCATCGCATCGTAGCCCGCTTGCGTCGGGTGCACGCCGTCGTCGGCAAGGCCCGGCTTCATGCCGCCACTGCCGTCGTCCAGCACGGGGTGATAATTGACCCAGACGGCGCCGGTTTCGTGCGCGAGGCGCTTCAGCCGCCGGTTCAGCTCGGCAATCGCGCCGCGGGTGTCTATCGCCGGCGCCCACGGGTATTTCGCCGCTGGCGGCACCGATGCAATGAGCACCTGAATCCGATGCCGCTGCGCGATGTCGGTCATGGCACGAAAGTTGTTCTCGCTCATCTCCGCGGTCATCGGGCCGGTGTTGCCGGCAATGTCGTTGGTGCCGCCCATGATGTGCACGGCACGCGGCCGGAGCGCGACCACGTCGCTGATCATCCGGAGCACCATCTGCGGGGTGGTCTGGCCGCCGATTCCACGGTCGATTCGCCCGCCCGTGAAGAAGCCTGGGCGCTTGTCCATCCAGCCCTCCGTGATCGAATCGCCGATGAAGACAATGTCCACCGGCGCCTTCGACGCGAGGAGCTTCGCATTGTCGTCCGCGTAATAACCGACCATCCCGAAGTCCCTCCCGAACCAGCCGCGAAACCACGTGGTCCAGTCGGCACCGGCCGGCATCTTTTGTTTCGCCCAGGCGCTGGTCGCGGCGAGCATCGCC